>NZ_JBVJAB010000013.1:0-293717 GCF_055591025.1 Streptomyces sp. NPDC041784 | reverse complement strand
ACCAAGCAGAGCCGCCTCCACAGACCCACCAGCAACACTCCGAGAGACAGAATGAACCAACTCAAAGCACAGCATTCAAGATGAAAACGACCTCTAACTGATCGTTTCAGAATGAGGTTCGCAGGCAGCGGAGGCATATGAGGCTGCAGGCCAGTTCGAGCAGTCCCTGGTGGAGATCGGCGCGCCCGGGGGATCGGGACGTGCCAGGCCGCACACTCCTGGCGGACGTAGGCGCCGTCCTGCTGAGGGGGCGAAGGCCCCACACGCAGGTATGCCGTACCACCCCGCGGCGATCGAGTGACACCGGCTTCGCAGCCGTAATTAAGCCGTCCCCCATCGCGTTCTTGTGTGTGCAGATGTCCCGCCTGAGCGGAGCTCCCCGTCCGTCACGGCCGGAGCCGCATCACGGCAGACCTCCACACCACAAGGAGAAACCCCACCATGGCCATCCACACCTTGAGGCGGCGCTTCGCCGCCCTCGGCACCGTCCTGGGGCTGGGCGTCGCCCTGCTCGCCGTAGGGGTCACCCCCGCCTACGCGCAGGCCCAGCTGGCAATCACGAAGACCCACTCGGGGGACTTCCCCCGGGGCGGGCAGGGGATCTTCACCATCACGGTGACCAACCCCGGCGACCAGGGGACCCACCCTGACGGGACGCGGATGACGGACACGTTCCCCGCAGGGCTCACCGGCACATCGATCGCGATCACCCAGAACACCACCGGCGGCGGGGTTTCGTGTTTTCTCAACAACGCACGCACCAGGGTTGAGTGCGAAACCGACAGCTCCATCGCCGCTGGAGGCGGCTACACGATCGAAGTGCTCATGAGCGTGGCCACGGACGCTCCTTGCACGGTCACCAACACCGCCACCGTGATCGATATCCGAGGCGGCCTCAGCGCCTCAGCGAGTGACACCGTCAACATCCCCGGCCCCAACTGCAACGGCGGGAACGGCGGGAACGGGGGCGGACCGTCCATCCCCCCCATCAGCCTCAGCGGCCTGATCCCGATGTACAACAACATCAACACGAACAACAACATCAACAGCCCCGGCGCCAGCAACACCAACAGCCAGAACTTCCGGGTCAACGCGCCCTGAGAGGCCTCCCGCCCCTGCCTCCACCGCTGGTCGGGGGCAGGATCCGGAGCCTGCTCGGCCGCTACAGCTTCACCGCCAGCGTCCCGGCCGTCGGCGCTCGTCGTCGTCCACTTCGAAGACGGAGGCCTTGCGCTCCTTCGACGTCAGCCCGTCCAGGAAGGCCTGCGCGGCCTTGACGACCTTGTCGGTGGAGACGTCCGTGGAGTGGATCGAGTACAGGTCGTCGACGACCTTGCCGTCGGTGGTGACCCCGACGAAGTCGGCGTACTTGACCTCGTTCGCTCCGGGGCCCATCCCTCCGGCCCCGCCGCCGGGTCCTCCGGAGGGCATGCCGGACGGCATGCCTCCCGGTGCGCCGGAGGACGCGGCGGTGGCGGCGGTGCCGGAGGGGTTCGACGAGCAGCCGGTCATGGTCGCCATCGCGGCGACTCGCCGGCGAGCAGCGCCTTGTTCATGAACCAGCGGCGGCTGCGCTCGGTTTCGGGGGTGCGTGGTCGGTGTCCGTGCATACGGATCAACGTCCACGACGGACCTGAAGCGAACCTGAAGACGGCGGCGGCGAGGCCGGGTGCCCCGCCGGGGGCCGCCGTCAGGAGGGCGTCCTCAGGTCCTGGCCCCGCCGCCCTGTGGCACGGGCAGTTGCGGATCGGGCGACGGTCGATCGGGCGACTGCGGATCGGCCTGGCGCAGCTCGGCGAGCAACTCGTTCTGCCCCGCGAGGAGTTCGGTCAGGATGCGGCGGGCCGCCCGCAGCAGCTGGGCGACATCACCGCCGGCCAGCGCGTAGCTGACCGTCGAGCCCTCCCGGATCGACACCACGATCCCCGACCGGCGCAGCACCGCCAGCTGCTGGGAGAGGCTGGACGGTTCGATCTCGATCTCGGTGAGCAGGTCCCGCACGGCGACGGGGCCGCTCTGGAGCAGTTCGAGGACCCTGATACGGACCGGGTGCCCGAGCATGCGGAAGAATTCGGCCTTGGCCTGGTAGAGGGGGACCTGCATGGTCAATCGCTCGCTCCCTGCCGCGTTCGGTGAGTGGTGCTCGGCTGCGCGGCGGCCCGCCTCCGTACGCCGCCGCGCGCGAGGTCCTGCGTCACGATCCTCGTGGCTGCGGGCTCCGCACACCCCGGTCATGCGTTGATCTGGATGTGTCGAGATGAAGAAATCTGCAAGTCACGGGTGTGCGAAGCCGAGGATCGTCCGGATGTCTACACCTCGAGGTCGGCCTCGATCCGCTTGAGCTGGTGGCGGGCCATGGCCAGATTGGAACGGCCCCGCTCCAGGACGAGGTAGAGGAACAGCCCCGTCCCCTGGCGGCCCTGGACGAGCCGGATGAGGTGGTACTGGCTGCCCAGGGTGATCAGGATGTCCTCGATCTCGCCCTTCAGGCCCAGGTGTTCCATGGTGCGGACCTTGGCGCGGATCACGTCGGTGTTGCCCGCCGCGGCGACCCCCAGATCGAGGTCCTTGCCGCCGCCCATGGTGCCCAGGGCCATCCCGCTGGTGTAGTCCACGACGGCGGCGCCCACCGCCCCCTCCACCGTGGTCATGATCTCCTTGAGGGAGATTTCGACATTCGCCATGGCGCTCCTCCTGTCGGTCGTACGGGCCCGGGTTCCTCCCGCCCCGCTCGTGCCCCGACCGTACGGAGGGCGTCCCGCCAGGGGGCGGTACGCTCCGGGACTGGCCCAGAAGGGTTCGGAATACGAAGATCTCTGCCGTCAATTGACCGCTGTCGTACGGGAGTTGAGCAAATCACCGGGTGGTGCCGGGTTCCGGACGGCGGCGCCGCTTGCGGCGGGGCGGGGGAGCGGGCAGGGTTCGGTTCCGTGGCCACCTTGCTGATCGTCCATCACACCCCCTCGCCGAACTGCCAGGCGCTGTTCGAGGCGGTCGTCTCGGGCGCGACGGCGCCGGAGATCGAGGGCGTCCGCGTCGTACGGCGGGCCGCACTCGCAGCCACCGCCTCCGACGTCCTGGACGCCGACGGCTTCCTGCTCGGCACCCCGGCCAACCTCGGCTACATGTCCGGCGCGCTCAAGCATTTCTTCGACCAGATCTACTACCCGTGCCTCGACACCACCCGAGGCCGCCCGTTCGGCTACTGGGTGCACGGTGGCAACGACGTCACCGGCGCGGTGCGCGCCGTCGAGACCGTCACGACGGGCCTGGGCTGGCGGCGCCCCCCCGATCCCGTCACCGTCACCGGGGAACCGGCCAAGGCGGATGTGGAGGCCTGCTGGGAACTCGGCGCGACCCTGGCCGCGGGCCTGATGGAGTGACCGCCGCCGGGCGCCCGGCGGCCCCGGACCCCCCGCCCCCAGGGGCACGACACGCCCCCCAGGGGGCACGTCAGCGGCGTACGTCAGTTCCACAGGGGGTACGACTCGACCCGCTCGAACTGCTCCGGCCGCTCGCCGAAGTAGGTGAGCGTGATCCGGCTGTAGTGCTCCACCCGCGGGTTCTTCTTCCACGGCTCCGGCCGGTCCAGCCGCACCTCGACGGCGTACGGGTGGAACGTGCCGACCGCGCAGTACGGATCGCAGTCGTTGACCACGTTGACCCCGGTGGCGCGCGCCGACCGCGCACCCCAGCTGTCCCAGTGCAGCGAGACCAGCCGGCTGTTGCCGTCGCCGCAGGCCAGGATGAAGTCCTTCGGCCGGACCTCCGGATGCCAGAAGCAGTCGACGAGGACGGGATCCGGGGCCTTTCGCGCCACCGTCCGCTCCGCCGGCGGCGAGGCGGCGGGGGCCGCCGAGGCCGTGCCGATCGTCGCGGTGAGACCCAGTGCCGCACAGACCATGACCGCTGTTCTCGTCGTGTGTCGCATGTCCGCTCCCGCCCGCCCGTCCCGGGACCCGTCTGCCTCGGATCGCCCGGGGAGGTGCTGTATCGACGCTACGACGGCGGGCGGAAACGGACCACTCGAACGGCGGACGGCCAGGCTCGCGGCCGGGCCGTCCGCCTGGCCGGGCCCGCAGCCCGGCTACGCCGACGGCTCCGGCCGCGCCGGCAGCCTCAGCCACGCCCACGGCCCGGCCACGCCCCACGCTCAAGACCCCGCGCCCTCCCCTTCCACCCCGAGGCCGAAAAGCTGCGCCCGGTGTCCCGAATCCCCAGCCGCCCAAGGTCATTTCCAGCCGTTGTCTTGGCATTCCCATGACAAACCTGTGGGCGCGGTGTCAGGCTGCTCCCCGAAGTTCACCGTTCCTTCACGTGGCTTCACTTCAGTCGCTCACCCCCCACCTCCGTCCACCTCCTTCCACCCGCCTGCCGTGCCGTGTCCGGACCGGCCGCACCCCGTCGGTCCGCCCCACCTCGGCCCGTATCCCGGGCCGACCGTCGCAGAAGGAGATCACGTTGTCCCGGCGACCCCGCCCCGCCCACCGGCGCAGACGCGCCACCGCCCTCGCCCTCACCACCGTCGGCACCCTGCTGGCCTTCGGGGCTCCCACCGGCCTCGCCTCGGCGGCACCCGCCGACCCCGGCCCCGCCACGATCAGCGCCACGCCCCGGGCCGGATCCGCCCCGGTGGCCCTCACGCCCTCGCGCCGCACCTCGCTCCTCAAGAGCGCCCAGGCCGCGTCCGGTGCCACCGCCCAGCGGCTCGGCCTCGGCGGCCAGGAGAAACTCGTCGTCAAGGACGTCGTCCAGGACGCCGACGGCACCACCCACACCCGTTACGAGCGCACCTACGCCGGGCTGCCCGTCCTCGGCGGCGACCTGGTCGTCCACCTCAAGAACGGCCGGACCACCGTGTCCAGGGCCAGTGACGCGCGCCTCGGCGTACCGTCGCTCACCCCGAAGCTCTCCGCGTCGACCGCCGGCGGCAAGGCGCTCGCGGCCGCGAGGAACGCCGAGGTCGCCGACACCGAGACCGAGCGCGCGCCGCGCCTCGTCGTCTGGGCCGGCACGGGCAAGCCGGTCCTCGCCTGGGAGACGGTCGTCGAGGGCGTCCAGGAGGACGGCACCCCGAGCGAACTCCAGGTCGTCACCGACGCGACCAGCGGCAAGCAGATCCTCGCCGCCGAGAAGGTCCACACCGGCAGCGGCACCGGCCAGTACAGCGGCACGGTCCCGCTGGGCTCCACGCTGTCGGGATCGACGTACCAGCTCGCAGACCCGGACCGCGCGAACCAGCGCACCTACGACCTGAACCAGGGCACCTCGGGCACCGGGACCCTCTTCACGGACGACAACGATGTCTGGGGCGACGGCACCCCGGGCAACCGGCAGACCGCCGGTGTCGACGTGGCCTTCGGCGCCGCGGCCACCTGGGACTACTTCAAGGACGTACACGGCCGCAACGGCATCCGCAACGACGGCGTCGCCGCCTACAGCCGCGCCCACTACGGCAACAACTACGTCAACGCCTTCTGGCAGGACAGCTGCTTCTGCATGACGTACGGCGACGGCTCGGCCAACACCCACCCGCTGACCTCGCTCGACGTGGCCGCCCACGAGATGAGCCACGGCGTCACCAGCGCCACCGCCAACCTGACCTACTCGGGTGAGTCCGGCGGTCTCAACGAGGCGACCTCCGACATCTTCGCCGCGGCCGTCGAGTTCGACTCCGGCCTCACCGCCGACGTCCCGGACTACCTCGTCGGCGAGAAGATCGACATCAACGGCAACGGCACGCCGCTGCGCTACATGGACAAGCCCTCCAAGGACGGCTCCTCGCGCGACTACTGGAGCTCCACCCTGGGCAGCATCGACGTCCACTACTCCTCGGGCCCGGCGAACCACTTCTTCTACCTGCTCTCCGAGGGCAGCGGAGCCAAGACCGTCAACGGCGTCGCCTACGACAGCCCGACCTCCGACGGCCAGGCCGTCACCGGCATCGGCATCCAGAACGCCGCCGCGATCTGGTACCGGGCGCTGACGACGTACATGACCTCGTCGACGAACTACGCCGGTGCCCGCACCGCCACCCTGTCGGCCGCCGCCGACCTCTTCGGCGCCTACAGCCCCACCTACCTGGCCGTCGCCGACGCCTGGGCCGGCATCAACGTCGGCAACCGGATAGCCCTCGGCGTCAACCTCGCCCCGATCGCCGACCAGATCAGCGGCATCGGCCAGGCGGTCAGCCTCCAGGTGGACGCGTACACCACCAACACCGGCGCCGGCCTCACCTACGAGGCGACCGGACTGCCCGACGGTCTGAGCATCAGCCCGAGCGGTCTGATCACCGGCACACCGACCACCCTCGGCACCGGCGACGTCACGATCAAGGTCACCGACAGCACCGGGGCGTCCGTCTCGGACACCTTCGGCTGGCGGATCGCGTACGTCTACGCCAACTCCGCCCGCGTCGACATCCCCGACAACGGGGCCGCCGTGGAGTCCCCGGTCACCATCGAGGGCCGCGACGGCAACGCCTCCGCCACCGCCTCGGTCTACGTCAACATCGTCCACACCTACCGCGGTGACCTGACCGTCGACCTCGTCGGCCCGAACGGCACCGTCTACTCCCTGCTCAACCGCAGCGGCGGCTCCGCCGACAACGTCGACCAGACCTTCACGGTCGACGCCTCGGCCCAGCCGCTCAACGGCACCTGGAAGCTCCGCGTCCAGGACCGCGCGTCCATCGACGTGGGCTACATCCAGCGCTGGCAGCTGACTCCCTGATCCGCCGACCGCTTGTCCTTCCGGCTCCCTGACCTTCTGAGTCCCTGTCAGGAGAGCGCCGTACCACCGCCGCCCGGGCCCCGAGGGTCCGGGCGGCGGTGTGCCCCCCGCGCCGAGAGCCGGTATCCGGGTTTGTTAGGCTCCCCGGGCCCCCCGCGGGGGAAGTCCGGTGAGAGTCCGGCGCTGACCCGCAACGGTGTGCGCGGCGACCCCAGGGTCCGCCGCGTGAGCCCGATCGCCCACGGTGGGTACGCGACCCGTTGACCGCTCGCCGTGGACTGCGAGAAGGGGGACCGCACGGCCGGCGGGCCGTCCGGGCCGTCTCCGTGCTCCTCAGGCGGCCCCAGCCGAAGGACCGCCCCGCCCGTGCGCCGACCACCGACGGCGAGCCCCAGCCGTACGCCTCTCGCCCCCGTCGCCGCCGGACTCGGCCTGCTCCTGCTCGTCTCCCTGCTGTGCGGCGTGGCCCTCGGGGCCGCGGGCGTCGGCGCGGCCGACGTGTTCCGCTTCCTGTGGGCCGGACTCACCGGCGGCACCGTGTCCGCCGCGGACGGCGCCGCGTACACCATCGTCTGGGAGATCCGGCTGCCGCGCGTCGTGCTCGGGGCCGTGGTCGGCGCGGGGCTCGCCTCGGTCGGGGTGGCCGTGCAGGCCATGGTCCGCAACGCGCTCGCCGACCCGTTCGTCCTCGGCATCTCCTCGGGCGCGGCGGTCGGCGCCAACGCCGTCATCCTGATGGGCGCGTTCGCCGGCCTCGGCGTGTGGGCCCTGTCGGTGTCCGCGTTCGGCTCGGCCCTCGCCGCCATGGCCCTGGTCTACGCCGCCGCCCGCTCGCCGCAGGGCCTCACCCCGCTGCGGCTGATCCTGACGGGCACGGCCCTGGCGTACGGCTTCGAGGCCGTGACCACCGTGATGGTGTTCGGCGCGGCCCGGGGCGAGGCGGCCCGCTCCGCGATGATGTGGCTGCTGGGCAGCCTCGGCGGGGCCACCTGGGCCCAGGTGCCGATCGCTGCCGTCACCGTCGCCCTCGGCTGGGCCTGGCTGCGTCGGCGGGCGGAGGCGCTCAACGCGCTCGCCATGGGCGACGAGACCGCTGCCGCCCTCGGCGTCCCACCGGCCGTGCTGCGCCGGGAGCTGTTCCTCGTCACCGCCGCCGTGACGGGCACCGTCGTCGCGGTCAGCGGAGCCATCGGGTTCGTCGGGCTGATGGTGCCCCACCTGGTGCGCATGGTGGCCGGCGCCGACCACCGCCGGGTGCTGGTCCTGGCCCCGCTCGCCGGGGCCGTTTTGCTGGTCTGGGCCGACCTGCTCTCCCGGCTCCTGCTCGCCCCGGCCGAGCTGCCCGTCGGGGTGATCACCGCCGTGGTGGGCGTCCCGGCCTTCCTGCTGCTCATGCGGCGCGCCAACCGGCCGCTCGGAGGCCGCTGACGATGACCCGTCCCGGAGGACACCATGCGTCTTGACCTCGACGGTGTGACGGTCGAAGCGGCCGGTGCCCGGATCGTCGACGACATCCGGCTGACCGTGCCCGACGGGCGGTTCGTCGGACTCGTCGGCCCCAACGGCAGCGGCAAGTCCACCCTCCTGCGCTGCGTCTACCGCGCCCTGCGCCCCGCCGCGGGCACGATCCGGCTCGACGGCGACGACCTGCACGCCCTGCCGCCCCTGGCCGCCGCGCGCGTTCTCGCGGCCCTCCCGCAGGAGTCCTCCGCCGAGTTCGACTTCACCGTCGCCGAGGTCGTCGCCATGGGACGGCTGCCCCACCGCGACCGCACCGCCCGGTCCGACGACGAGATCTGCGCCCGGGCCATGGACAGCACCGGCGTCACCCACCTCGCCGACCGCGGCTACCTCGCCCTGTCCGGCGGCGAGCGGCAACGGGTGCTCATCGCCCGCGCGTTGGCCCAGCGGCCGCGCGTGCTCGTCCTCGACGAACCCACCAACCACCTCGACATCTCCCACCAGTTGGAGATCCTCTCCCTGGTCCGGCGCAGCGGACCGACCGCGCTCGCCGCGCTGCACGACCTCAACCTCGCCGCCGCCCACTGCGATCTGCTGTACGTCATCGCCGACGGCCGGATCGTCGCCACCGGCACCCCGTACGACGTGCTCCGTCCGGACCTGCTCGCCGAGGTGTTCGGCGTCCGGGCCCATCCCGTACGCCATCCCGTCACCGGCACCGTCCAGCTCCTCTTCGACCTGCTCCCGTAAGGATCCCCCGTGCCCACCCTGCGTCCCCTCGTCCCGGCCGCCGCCCTCGCCCTCGCCTTCACGGCCACCGGCTGTGGCGCCACCGTCGAGACGTCCCCGACCGCCGACGCGAAGCCCGTCACCCTCACCAACTGCGGCCGGAAGGTCACCTACGACAAGGTCCCCGAGCGCGTGGTCACCAACGACGTCGGCATCACCGAGCTGATGTTCGCGCTCGGCCTGGAGGACCGCATGGCCGGCTTCGCCATGCCCGACGACAAGGGCGACCTGACCGGCGTCCCCTGGAAGGACGGCTACGACAAGGTGACCTGGCTGTCGAAGGACCAGCTCACCAAGGAGAACGTCCTCGACGCCCGTGCCGACCTGGTCTTCGCCGGCTGGAACTACGGCTTCCGCGAGGACAGCGGTTTCACCCCCGACGCCCTGGAGAAGCTCGGCATCCCGTCGTACGTCCTCACCGAGTCCTGCCACAACGGCCGCACCGACACCTCGCGCGGCATCATGCCGCCCCTCGACGCCCTCTACGCCGACCTCACCAACCTCGGCAAGCTGTTCGGCGTCGAGCGGCGGGCGGCCGCGCTCGTCGCCGACTTCAAGAAGCAGGTGGCCGACGTCCGGGCCGAGAACCCCGCCGCCGCGGACCGGCCCAAGGTCTTCCTCTACGACAGCGGCCAGGACCAGCCCTTCACCTCCGGCCGCTTCGCCGCCCCCGACCAGATCATCGGCGAGGCCGGCGGTACCAACGTCATGCACGACGTGCGGGACTCCTGGACGACCGTCGGCTGGGAGAGCGTCGTCGAACGCGACCCGGACGTCATCGTGATCTGCGACTACGGGGACGTGAGCGCCGAGCGGAAGAAGGACTTCCTGCTCTCCTACGCCCCCCTGCGCAACGTGTCCGCCGTCAAGCACCGCAGGATCTTCGTCCTCGACTACGTCGACCTGGTCGAGAGCCCCCGCAACCCGGCGGCGATCGCCCGCCTCGCCGCCTACCTGCGGACCGTGCCGCGGTCCGGCTGAGACTCAGCTCCGCCGGGGCTCGGGAGCCGCGCCGGCCACGAGCTGCGCCAGCGACGTCCCCCGCGCCCACAGCCGCAGCCGGGGCCCGTCGATCAGGAACGTCCGGCCCTCGCGCGCGGCCCACACCTCGTCGCGGTGGGTGAACGTGCCCCGGTGGACGACGAGCCGCAGCGGGGGACCGGACCGCGCCCGCACCCGCGGCCGCCGGCAGGAACAGGCCGCCTCCTCGTCCGGCAGCGGCTCGGCCACCGGCCGGAACGCCACGTCGAGCAGCCGCCCCCGGCCGTCCCGGGCGAAGAGATGGAAGGTGTCGTGCCGGGGCGGCGGCAGCACCCGCCAGCCGTCCCGCCGCAGCATCCGGGCCACCGCGACCACCAGCTCCGCCATGTCCAGCTCCGCCAGTTCCTCGTGCGTGTAGTGCCCGCCGCGCCGCCGGGCGGGCGACCGGGACCGCCGGCCCGCCACGACGGCGACGACGGCGAGCGCCACGACGACCAGGGCACACGCCCGGCCACCGAAAGCACGGGCGACGAATACCAGCCCCACGACCGCGCCGCACCCGGCCACCACCAGCAGGACGAGCGCGGGCAGCACCTCGAACAGCCGGGGCCCGTCCCGTCCCGCCGCCCGTAATGCGCCCACGGTCCGCTTCCGGCGGGCCCGCGCCGACTCGCCCTCCCGTGCCCGCGCCCGCTTGCGTATGTCTGCCATCCGGGTCGGCCCCCCACCCCCGTACACGTGATGTGCGTGTAGGAACGGAATACCCGCTGCGGCGCGCGGAATTCGGCAAACGCCTCCGCGCGCCCCCTCGTGGGCACGGCCCGCCGCTCCCGCGCCGGGCGCCGTTGTCAGTGGTGGATGCGAAGCTGCTGGTCATGGACGAGGCTGAGTTCTTGCGGGGCCGGGTCTACGGCGCCGATCACGACGACGCGGGACCCCGCCCGGACCGCGCGTACGCCGAACTGGTGGGCGGCCCGCTGGACGGTCTGCTCCTGGACGTCACGGGCCTGGCCGAGCACGACCTGCGCGAGGTGGCGCTGACGACGGAGATAGGCCGCTACGGCCCCGGCGGGCGCTCGGTGTACGTCCGGCGCGATGCCGACGGCCGCCGGTTCGACTGGCGGGGGGACACACCGGGCGCGCCCTGACGCGCCCTGGCCTGGCGGGAGCGCGGGGACGTTCGTTCGATCGTACGAACCTGTCGTCGATGGGTTACTTCTGCGTCGCGTACTTGATAGGAAACTTTCCTGTCAGTCGTAGTTCGGTTCCGTAACTCGGTTCCGCAGCTCAGTTCCGCGGCACAGAGACACCCCACCCCCCACTCCTCACCTGGAGCCACTGTGGTGCACGTATTCCGGTCGGCGGACGGTCTCGCCCGTACCTCCCGCCGTACGTTCCTCACCCTCACCGGCGCCCTGGCGGTCGTCCCGCTCCTCGACGCCTCCCACGCGACGGCCGCCCCCGCCGCCGTCCGCGGGCTCGACGACCCGGCGAAGAAGGAGATCGCCATGAAGCTGGTGTCGAGCGCGGAGAACTCCTCGCTCGACTGGAAGGCCCAGTACCAGTACATCGAGGACATCGGCGACGGCCGCGGCTACACCGCCGGCATCATCGGCTTCTGTTCCGGCACCGGCGACATGCTCGACCTCGTCGAGCTCTACGCCGACCGCAAGCCCGGCAACGTCCTCGCCAGGTACCTGCCCGCCCTCCGGGCCGTCGACGGCACCGACTCCCACGCCGGACTCGACCCGAACTTCCCCAGGGACTGGCGCAGGGCCGCCCAGGACACCGCGTTCAAGCAGGCGCAGAACGACGAACGCGACCGCGTCTACTTCAACCCGGCCGTCCGTCAGGGCAAGACCGACGGACTGCGCACCCTGGGCCAGTTCATCTACTACGACGCCATCGTCATGCACGGCGACGGCACCGACCCCACCAGCTTCCGCAACATCCGCAAGCGCGCCCTGAACAGGGCGAAGCCACCGGCCCAGGGCGGCAATGAGACGACGTACCTGAACGCCTTCCTGGACGCGCGCGTCTGGGCGATGAAGCAGGAGGAGGCCCACAGCGACACCAGCCGGGTCGACACCGCCCAGCGCGTCTTCCTCCGCAACGGCAACCTCGACCTCGACCCACCGCTGGACTGGAAGGTCTACGGCGACAGCTATCACCTGGACTGAGCGGCCGGTCCCCCTCGGTCGAGCGGCCGGGCGGGTCACTGTGACGCGCCTGTGACGCCGATTGTGACCTCCGTCACGGCTGGGGTGCCCCCTTCCGTCCAAGATCGACGATTACCGTCCGGTCCACGACAGAAGGCGAGCCCCAGCCGTGTTGGTTCTCCTGGCGATGGTGACGCTGCTCGCGAGCCCCGTGTGGTGCGTCGCGATCTTCGTCAAGTTGGTCTTCCTCGCTCTGCCGGGCCGACGCCCCGACCGGGCGGCGCACACCCTGCGCTGGTTCGCGTGGATGCTCGCCGCTGGGGCGCTCGGCCTCTACCTCGTCGCAGCCGGGGCGGTGCAGCTCTCCGTCCACGAGTCCCAGTCCGGCGCGAACTCCTCTCCGGCTCCCGCCTGCCGTGACGGCTTCGCGCGGGACACCGTCGAGGGCCTCGTCGGCCACCAGGCCTCCTATCTGCCGCCGCGCTTCGACTGCGTACGCGACGACGGCACCACATACCCGAGCAGCGGCGGCTACGCATGGTGGAACCAGCTCACCGTCGGGTTCGCCGTCGTTGCCGCCGTGACGGCGATCGCGGCCTGGTACGTGCGGGCCCACCCGCGGTCGGGGCAGGCCCCGGACCGCCGTCCGAGCGACGAGCCCGTGAGCGGCGCGCCCGGGGCGTAGTGGTCCGGTTCGTGGGTAGTCGCACCGATATGAACGGGGAAGTGAACGCCCAGAGGAGCGGGGAAATGAGGACGGTTCGAAGAGAACCGGTTCCGGTCACGGGAGCGACCGTCGAGACGACGGTGGCCCTGGACGGCGAGGACGGCTGCACAGCCCGCGCGCGAAGTCTCACGAGGGACTTCCTCACCGGCGTCCGACGAGGGGACGGACGGTCGGTACCGGCCCGGACCGTGGACCTCTCCCGGCTGGTGGTGAGCGAACTGGTGACCAACGCCCTCCAGCACGCCCCCGGCCCGGTCCTGCTCCGGCTGCGCGTCGCCGGCCCCCCCGTGGAGATCGTGGTGTGGGACAGGGACCCGGTCCTGCCACTGCCCTGCGCGCCGGATCCGACGCGGGTGGGTCGGCACGGCCTGGAGATCGTGAGGGCCGTGGCGGACGAGTTCGACGCCGTACGGGAAGCCGTCGGCAAACGGGTCGTCGCCCGCCTCGGCCTGTGACGTCTCCGGTGCTCTCGACGAGATCTCCGGTGCTCTCTACGAGACCTTCCGCGCTCGCTACGAGGTCTCCCGCGCCGGGGCCTCCGGCGCCTCGACGACGGCGAACGTCGCCCGCCCCACGGAGAGGACTCCGTCCGACAGCGGGGTGCACCGTACGCCGCCCTTCCCGCGCAGGGCACGCTGCGCCCCCGGTCCGACGGTGACGTCCATCCATGCGCAGGGCCGCGCCGGGCGGTTCACCGCGAACGCGACCGGACCGGACCCGCTGTCCAGCACGATCGTCGAGCCGACCAGGGAGTCGACGTCGACGCCCCGCAGCAGGATGTTCCGGCGGGTCTGCCCCAGTCCGGCCGAGGCGTTGACGTGCCGGGGCAGGTTCTCCTCGGACATGAGGGTCACGGCGGCGTTCCGGTGCGCCGGGCGGCCGAAGTAGCGGTCACCGACCAGCCCCAGACCGGCCCGCACCTCCACCTGTCGCACCAGTTCGTCGTCCGGACCCGCCGACGGGCCGTCCGCGGGCCGTCCGGCGAACCGGTGCGACGGCGACACCAGCAGCTGCACCACTTCCACGTCGGTCATGGTGTCCACGGTACGGCCGCCGCCGCGCGCTTCCGGTCGCCTCAAAGCATCAAGGCCTCAGGGCCGCAGGGGCAGGGTGGCGCACGTGGAGCCGGCCGGCTTGCCGGAGAGCCGGTCGGTCAGCCAGGAGATCGCGTCGCCCTGGTCGGTGAGCAGTGGCACGAAGTGGTTGATCAGCGCACGGCCGACACTCGGCAGGATCACCGGCTTGTACGTCACGGCCGCGCCCTTCGCGCACCAGGCGACCGCCAGCGCCCGTGCCTGCGCGTGGGGCACGAGGTCGTCGGCGGTGCCGGTCGCCAGCCGCACCGGCGACGCGGGCGCGATCGTCCCGATGAGCTGGTCGTCCAGGAACGCCTTCAGCGCAGGTTCCGACGCGACGATGTCGCTGATGGACCGCCCGTCCTTGGTCCAAGACGTGCTGCGCGCCGAGTTGTAGGCGAGCAGCGCGTCGCCCACGCACGTCGTGGACAGATCCTTGAGCGCCGCCTTGCCGGCCGCGTTGAGGTGCGCGTCGGCGATCGGTTCCAGCGCCGGGTCGGACTGGAGGAAGCCGTTGACCGACCAGCCCAGCGCCCCGGCCAGGTCGCTTCCGTCGATGGCCCGGGTGACGGCGGACAGGTCGGCGGGCGGCGCCCCGGCGTAGGTCCCCGCGAGGGTGAGGTCGGGGGCGTAGGACGGCTGGAGTTCAGCCGCGGCGGCCGTGGCCCCGCCGCCCTGGCTGTAGCCGAACAGCGCCACCCGGGAGGCCGCCGTCAGCGACGTGCCTGCCAGGGAGCGGGCGGCGCGTACGGCGTCCAGCACGGCGTGGGCCTCGTCGACCCGGTTGACGTAGGTGTGCAGCCGGTCCGTCGCGCCCAGTCCGGCGTAGTCGGTGACGACGACGGCGATGCCCCGGGCGAGCATGCGGTAGATCGCCAGGGTATCGTAACCGACGGACAGCGTCTGGCCGTTGACGATGAGCGGGTGTTCCAGGCCGAGGGACGCCGCGCACTGGTCGCCCTGGCCCATGGTGCCGGGCGCCACGGCGATCAGCGGCCGTGCCCCGGCGCCCTTCCAGGCGGCCGTGGGTTCGAGGTAGGCGCCGGTGACCGCCATGGGCCGGCCGGTGGAGTCCGTGGACTTGTACATCAGGCGGGTCGCTCTGCCGGGGAGCGGGCCGTCGATACCGGGCAGGCTCAGCGCGAGGGGGAGCGGTTCGCTGCGGACCAGGGCACCGTCGGCCGCCGGGAGCGTGGCCGGCGGGTTGTAGAACGTGGGGATGGTGACGCCGCGGGAGACCACGGCGTCCGTCTGCGGGGCCGCGTCGGCGGGGACGGCGGCGGTTCCGAGGCAGGCGGCCGCGGTGACGGCTGCGGCCAGCAGGCGGGTGGGGGCGGGCATGGCGGACCTCCGGAGAAGGGGGAGGCCGAGCCTTCGTCTGCGGCTCGGGTGGGGTGCGAGCGGGACGGGGCCGCAGTCGCCCACCGCTGCCCCGTACCGCTCTTAGACGAACTGTCAGGACGGTAGCGAGCACTGGGTTACCTCGGGTAGCGCCGGGAAGGTTACGGTTCAGTAATATGCGGGCGGGTGGGCGGACGCGCGGGGCCGCGGTCGGGGGAGGCGGAGGCGGAGGCGCCGCCAAGGGGTGCGCGAGGTGGCGCCGCGAAGGGGTGCGCGAGGTGGCGCCGCGAAGGGGTGTGTGAGGCGGTGGCACCAAGGAGCGCGCGGGGCGCCGGTGCCGCGCTCCCCGTCACGCGCGCCCCCGCCCCGGCGATCACTCCGGAGCAACAGGCGGCTGCAAACGGCCCATTGGCGAAGATTTCCGACAAGACGAGATCACGGCGTTTCGCCGCCACTAGCGTGCTCCTCCTGTCGCACAGCCCCGTCGGCCACAGAAGGCAGTTCCGTCATGCACATCGACCGCACGCGCGCCGCCCGAGCCGGCGACCACACCGCGCAGAACAACACCCACCTGCCGCCCCCGCCCGGCAGCCACGACTCCACGTCCCAGTCGGTGACCGCGGGCGACAACGCCCGGATCACCCAGAAGAACACCCAGGTGAAGTTCTCCATCCCCGTCGTCGGCCCCCTGCTGACCCTGGCCTGGGCCCACCCGCTGCTCGCCGGCGCCGTGGCCGTGGCGCTCGTCGGGGGCGGCGGGGCGGCGATCGCGGCCCTCCCCGACTCCACGTCCTCGCCGTCGACCGAACTGGTCCGCGGCTTCGTCATGAAGGCGGACAGTGAGAAGGCGCCCACGGGCTACGACTTCACACACACCCCGCCGCAGGTGGCCGACGCCGGCACCGACGCCCTGTACGTCCAGGGCAACTCCCTCTACTCCACCAGCGGCAAGATGACCCTGATGGCCTCGTCCGAGGCCCCCACGGCGGAGGGGTGCCGCGACGCCGTCACCCAGAGCCCGAAGCGCCAGATCTACATCAACGTCTCGTCCCTGGTGTGCTACGTGGACCGCAACGGCGACCCCGGCTACATCTCGGTCACCGCCTCCGACGTCGACTCCGTCACCGTCGACACCGCCCACCTGCGCTGACCGACCGGCCCCAACACGTCCGTACCACCGGTGTGGTTGACTACGGACGTGCTGCACGAGTCGGTCTTCCGGACCACGGACCTGCCGGCGGGCGACCGGTTCGAGGCATGGGTGCAGCGCATGGGCGGCACCCACGCGCCCATGCAGCTCAGCAGTAGCCACATCGCGGACTACCACGGCCACCAGCGCGTCATCGAGCTGGGCGACGTGACGGTGTGGCCCGCGACCTTCGACCCCCTGGTCTTCCGCCGTACGGCGAAACTGGTCCGCCAGTCCGATCCCGAGGTCTACCACCTGTCCCTCCTCCTGAAGGGGGAGGGAGCGGCCGACTGGGGCCGGGAGCGCGCGGCCTACCGGATCAACGAGTTCCACACCAACTCCTCCTCGCGCTGCTGGGATGTCGTCACCGGCGCCGACCCGGTCACCATCGTCGGCCTCGAGATACCCCGGTCCCTCGTGGCCGTCCCCGGACACCGCTTCGACCGGGTCATAGGGCGCATGGTCTCGGGCCGCGAGGGCATGGGGGCGCTGCTCGCCCAGTTCCTCCTCCAACTGGTGGCGGACACCTCCCCGTACCACCCCTCGGACGCGCCCCGGCTGGGCGCGGTGGCCACGGACCTGGTCACGGCGGTCCTCGCACACGCCCTGGACAGCGACCTCCGGCTGCCCCCGGAGCTCCACGGCCGGACCCTCACCCTCGAGATCAAGTCCTTCGTCCGCCGCCATCTCGCCGACCCGGACCTGACCCCCGCCACCATCGCCGCCGCCAACCACGTCTCCCGCAGCTACCTCTACCGTCTCTTCCAGGCCGAAGGGCTCGGCGTCGCCTCGTACATCCGCGACCAGCGGCTGGAGCACGCCCGCCGCGACCTCGTCGACCCCCGGCTGCGCGCCCTGCCGGTCCACGCCGTCGCCGCCCGCTGGGGCTTTCCCCGCGCCGCCGAGTTCACCCGGGCCTTCCGTACCGCCTACGGCCTCCCGCCCACCGCCGTACGCGAACAGGCCCTGACCGCGACGTACGACGACACCCCCGGCACCACCCCCGGGGCCACGACCACCAGCGCCACCCCCGGCACCTTCACCGCAACCGGCTCCGAAGTCGGCGCCACCACTGGCACCCTCACCGCAACCGGCTCCGAACCCGAAACCGGCACCGGCCCGCCGCCGCACCCGCCACCGGACGTGGACGCTCCGCCAATCATCCGTGGACGGCACGCCAACGACACACCGGTGGCCCCTGCCGCATCCTGGTGATCACCGCGGGCCCCTCCCGCGGCCGGCCGGGGCGGTGCCAGGACCACGGGGGAGTCCTGGCGTCCGCCCCGACCCGCCGGCGCGGGGAGCGACGGCACGCGTCCGGCCCGCCGTCGGCGCCGAGGGCGTGACCGCGGGGGCGCGACCGCCGTCCGGCACCGGCCCGCAGGCGAATGATCGAGTGGTGACCCCTCCGGCACGGGCGTACCGTCGGACGGGTGGACTGACGGCCGGCGCGACCGCGCCCCGTCTCCTCCCAACAGCCCGCCCCCGAGCGCGCGACACACCATGAGCAGCCTTCCGCAGCCCACCTCCGCAGCCGAGGCCTCCGCCCGAAAGAACGGCGGAGGCGGAAACGCGATGGCGCTGCTGGTCATCGCCTCCTGTCAGCTGATGGTGGTTCTCGACATCACGATCGTGAACATCGCGCTGCCGGACATCCAGCAGTCCCTGGACTTCTCGACCACCAGCCTGTCGTGGGTCGTCAACGCCTACACCCTCACCTTCGGCGGCCTGCTCCTGCTCGGCGGCCGGGCCGGTGACATCCTCGGCAGACGTCGGGTGTTCGTCGTGGGCGTCCTGCTGTTCGTGCTCGCCTCCCTGCTCGGCGGCCTCGCCCAGAGCTCCGGCCAGCTCCTCGCCGCACGCGCCCTCCAGGGCGTCGGCGGCGCCATCGCCTCGCCGACCTCTCTCGCCCTGATCAGTACGACGTTCCGCGAAGGGCCGGAGCGCAACCGGGCCTTCGGGGTCTTCGCCGCGGTCTCGGCCGGCGGCGGCGCGATCGGCCTGCTCGCGGGCGGCATTCTCGTCGAGTGGCTCAACTGGCGCTGGGTGTTCTTCGTCAACGTGCCCATCGGCCTGCTGATCGTCCTCGCCACCCCCCGCTGGATCAAGGAGTCCGAACGCCACCCCGGCCGCTTCGACTTCACCGGCGCGCTCACCTCGACCCTGGGGATGGTCTTCCTGGTCTACGGCTTCATCCGGGCCGCCCAGGACGGCTGGAGCGATGCGCTGACCGTGGCCTCCTTCGTTGCCGCGGTGGTCGTCCTGACGCTGTTCGTGCTGGTGGAGCGGCGCTCCCGGCAGCCCATCACCCCGCTGCACATGTTCGCCGACCGCAACCGGGCGGGCACGTACGGCATCATGCTGTGCCTCGCGGCCGCGATCTTCGGGATGTTCTTCTTCCTGACGCTCTTCGTCCAGGACGTGTTGGACTTCAGCCCCTTGGCGGCGGGTCTGGCCTTCCTCCCCGTCAGCGTGGTGATCGCCGTGGGAGCGGGCCTCGCCTCACGCTTCCTGCCGACGTACGGGCCGAAACCCTTCATGGTGGTCGGCGCGATCCTCGCGGCGGCGGGCCTGTCCTGGCTGACGCTGACGGACGTTCACTCCACGTACGCGGGCAGCATCCTGGGGCCGATGCTGGTGTTCAGCCTCGGCATGGGCATGGAGTTCGTGTCCCTCACCTTGATGGCGCTCTCCAACGTCGAGACCGCGGAGACCGGCGCGGCCTCCGGCCTCCTGAACGCCACCCAGCAGGTCGGCGGGTCCCTCGGCCTGTCCATCCTGGTCACGATGTTCGGCACGGCCAGCCGCAACGAGGCGGACGACCAGGTCGCCGACTTTCTGGCACAGGCGAGTCCGGCCGAACGCCTGCGCTTCCAGCGCACCGGCGAACTTCCCGCGCCCTGGTCGGACGAGGTCCTCACCGCCGGGATCTCGGCCGCCTTCGTCATGGCCGCGATCTTCACGGTCGTCGCCGCGATCATCGCCCTCGTGGTCATCCAGGTCCGCCCGTCGGACCTGGAACGCCTCAAGGGAGGCGCGGGCCCGGGGCCGGTCTGAGGTATGAGTGATCGCCCGGGGGCGCCGGGACGGGGCGCAGCACCGTCAGGGAGTCCTCGACGGCCGCGACCATCGCGAACGCGAAGCGATCCGCCTCCAGGCTGAGCCGGACGTCGTCGGGGTGGATACCGCGATACCCCCGGCGTACGCCTTCGGCGAGTTCCGCGGCCGCCCTCGACCCGGCCGCGCGCCGCACGTACGGCGCCGGGTCCACCGTCCGCCCCGAGGCCAGGCCGGCGATGTACCGGGCGCAGGCGAGGTCCTCCTCGGCGTGTCCGTCGTCGCCGGTGACGAGGTAGGTGACGGACGCCGGATTGCGGCGCACGAGGAGGCGGGCGGTCGCCGCGGCCACGCCGAACCCGGCGCACAGCAGCAGCGGGGCGTTCCTGGCGGCCATCGCCCCGGCCGTCCCGTTCGTGGTCCGCTGCACGAGGCTGCGTCCGGCGAGGTCGAGGGACCCCACGAGGGCGGGTGAGTTGACGGTGTCGAAGCCGGGGGCGGGCGGCCCGTCCGTGAGCGCGATCCAGTCGGGGTGACGGGCCCGGAGCGCACGGGCCGCCTCCGGCGACTCGGCCAGGACGATCCTCTCGGCGCCGCGGTCGAAGGCCACGGCGGCCGTGGCGAAGGCCCGCAGCACGTCGATCACGACGACGGCGGAAGGGATTTCGCCCAGGCCGGCGACACCGGCGAATCGGGACTCCACCCCGGCATCATGGCGCACGAGGACGTATCAGGGCGCGCCGCAGGCGCCGTACGGACTCCGGGTCAGGGTCCGTGCATGGTTCATGGAGACGTGGGAGTCCTGCATCCGGGTGCCATGGGGGCGGGCGTGGCGGCGCAGGCGGTGGCGGCGGGAGCCACGGTGTGGTGGCTGCCGCGGGGCCGCTCGGCGGCGACCCGGCGACGGGCCGAGCGGCTGGGGCTGCGGCCCGCCGGGAGCATCGGCGAACTCGCCGGGACCTGCGGCCTCGTCCTGAGCGTGTGCCCGCCCGCGAACGCACTCGATGTCGCCGAGGAGGTCGCGGCGGCCGGTTTCCGGGGTGTCTACGTCGACGCCAACGCGATCAGTCCCGAGCGGACGGCCGATGTCACCGCGGTGCTGGAGGGCGGCGGCGCGACCGTCGTGGACGGCGGGATCACCGGACCGCCGCCCCGTGAGCCGGGCTCGACCCGGCTGTACCTGTCGGGCGAGGACACGGCCGTCGCCCGCGTCGCCGCCCTCTTCGAGGGCACCGCGCTCACCCCGGTCGTCCTGTCCGGCCCGGTCGGGCGGGCGTCGGCCCTCAAGCTGTCCTTCGCCGCGTACAACAAGATCACGTACGCCCTCGCGGCCCATGCCTGCGCCCTGGCCGACGGCCATGGAGTCCTGGACGACCTGCTCGACCTGGCGCAGCATCTGTTGCCCGGCACACCGCTCGTCGGGACGGACCGGCTGGCCTCGGCCGGGCAGCGGGCCTGGCGCTGGGAACCGGAGATGCGGGAGATCGCCGAGGCCTGCCGGGCGGTCGGGGTGGCGCCCGCGTTCGCCGAGGCGGCGGCGGAGACGTTCGCGCGCTGGGAGGCCCACAAGGACGATCGGACGGTGACCGGCGCGCGGCTGATCGCGGATCTGTCCGAGGAGCAGCCTGGGGACCTCTCAGGGGAGACGGCCGGCTGACGACCTCTTGACCTCGGGCGAGGGCGGGGCTTGGCGGTCCGGCTTTCGCGAGGTCGAGGACTGGTACCGGAGGGTGGTCGGGGGGTAGGCGGGCGGCGGCTCGCCGGGGTGTAGGGGTGTGCCCCGCCGATGGTCGGGCCGTGGGGTGTGGGTGTGGGTGTGGCCGTGCCGCGGGGCGGGGGTCAGTGCCCGCCCCGCCCCCGGGTCACGCGGTTCAGGACGGCCTCCGCCATGGCCGCCTCACCCTTGGCGTTGGGGTGCGCGGGAGCCGCCGGGGAGGTGGGGCGCAACGGCTCGATCCAGCGGACCTCCGGCGCCTTGCACATGTCGTGGCCGATGGTCGGACCGTAGGTGTCCACGTACTCCGCGCGGTTCACCAGGGCCACCAGGCGAAGCATCAGGTTGAGTCGCTTGCCGGTGTCGCGGAGGTAGGGGAAGTCCCCTGCCGCGAACGGCACCTGGGGCGCGCAGCCGGTGCCGTCGTCGGGCAGGAGGTCCGGATAGCCGACGACGAGGACACGCGCGCGTGGGGCCCGGTCGTGCACGGCCCGCAGCACCTGCGCGATCTTGGGCGCGGTCCGGGCGATCGTGACGGCCAGCTGGTCGACGCCGGAGGCGCCGTAGTGGCGCCGGCAGGGATCGCCGGACGGATCCTGGGCGTACAGCCCGGCGCAGGTGCCGATGATCGAACCGAAGCCGATGTCGTTGCCGCCGATCTGGACGGTCACCAGGCCGGTGTTCCTGCCCAGCGCGTCGAGCTGGGGGCCGTTGGTGCCCTGCGACTTCCACATGTTCTCGGTCGTCGCCCCGCTGCAACTGACGTCCTTGAACGTGGACGTCCCAAGGCGCCCGGACACGAGCGACGGGTAGTTGTGGTCGGAGCGCGCACAGTTGGCGTCGACCTGCTGGGGGATGAAGGGGCCGGAGGTGTAGGAGTCCCCGAGCGCCACGTACGCCCGCGCGGCACCTGTGCCGTGTCCCGTGCCGGTGCCGGTGCCGGTGCCGTGTCCGGTGCTCTGCCCGGCGCCGTGTGCCGCGACGGGCGCCGCGGACGTGGCGACGAGGGCGCAGCCGCCGAGGGCGGTCAGGAACGCGACCCCCCTGCGGCGACGTCCGGCTCCTGCTCTCCTGCGTGCGTCGCGTTGCATCGCGGTCCTCCCCTGAACCCACCCCGCCCGTGACGATGCCGCTGACGCCACCGTCCTGATGTTCGACTGGGCTTGTATACCGCCCAGTAGGAGGGAGGGGCCAGAGTTGTGACGGCATGCGTTCGGGGAGGTGAGGGGAGGCGCGCACTTCTGTTCCGATGTGGCTTGAATTCGCCCCGAGCATGGCTCAAACGGCCGTAAGTGCCTATATTTCTTACCACCTGACTCCGACGTCCCTCGGTTCTTCCCTCGCGCACCGGACAGGAAAGGGGACCGGCGTATGAACTGGCGTGAGACGGCGGCCTGCCGCTCCGAGGACCCAGACCTCTTCTTCCCGATCGGCGACGAAGGCCTGTCCCGTCGGCAGATCGAGCAGGCTCGGGCCGTCTGCCTCCGGTGTCCCGTGATGAGAGCCTGCGGTGCCTGGGCCGTGCGCCACGGCGAGAAGCACGGGGTGTGGGGTGCCATGACGGCCGGTGAACGCCGGAGCCTGCGGCTGGGCCGTGCGCCGGAAGCGGTTCTGTGGACTTCCGGAAATTCCTCCGCCGATTCGTGAACCGTTCGGACGCCGTCGTCCGATGAGGGAGTGACGGGCGGTTCGAGTCGGACGGAATGGGAGTGAAGTCACATGATGGGTCTGCTGGTTGGTGGCCTGGTCCTGCTGGTGATCGCGCTGTGGGTACGGGCCGTGGTCGACTGCGTCCGCACCCCGTCGGAGCGCGTTCGGCACGTACCGAAGGTGGTCTGGCTGCTCTTCATCCTCCACGCGCCGCTCCTCGGCGCCATCGTCTGGGTGAACGTCGGCAAGGGGCCCGCGCCGGAGGGTGGCATAGCGAAGACAGTGCGGCCGGAGGCGGCGTTCGCCGACGTCTGCTGACCCTGGACCGCCGCCTGCGCGTCGCCCTATCCGGGGGAGTGCGTGAGCAGATGGTCGACGGCGTCCACGACGTCCGTGGCGCGGTGGTGGGGCACGGTGAGACCCTCGGGCCAGGGCAGCCTGCCCTCGACCCAGATGGTTCTCAGCCCCGTGCGGTACCCGCCGGCGATGTCGGTCTCCGGGTTGTCGCCGGTCATCCAGTCGCCGGCGGTGAGCTGGGTGCCGCAGCGCGCCGCCGCGAGTTCGAACAGTCGAGGGTCGGGCTTGCGGACGTCGATGTCACCGGAGGCGGCGATGCCGTCCACCAATTCGGCGAGCCCGGTGGCCCGCACCTTGGCGCGCTGGATGTCGGACGACCCGTTCGTGGCGACCCCGATGCTCCAGCCGCATTCCTTGAGCAGGCCGAGGCTGTTCAGCACGGCGGGACGGCAGGTGACGGCCGCCGCCAAGCGGTCGACATACACCCGCCACAGATGATCGGCGGACTCGCCCAGGCCGAACTCCGCGCGCAGCCGGGCGAAGTCGCTCCGGTCCGCGTGGTCGGCGAGCCGGGTCAGCAGCCACGCCTCGACCTCGGGCCCGTACCGGTGGTCCCGACAGAGGCCGGCTATGGCATCGGCGAACGCGGCGGTGCGGTCGACGAGGCTGCCGTCCAGGTCGAAGAGGGCGAGACGCATGATCACGACCCTACCCAGGCGCCGGCCGGTTCCGACACGGTCATGGGCGGCGCGGATGGGGAGGGCAAGGTTCCGCCGGGCGTGCACCGCCTGAACCGGCCCGTATCCGTGGACGGTTCACTCGGACGGCTGGTTCTCGGGTCGGTTTCCCGGGGTGCCCGCATGCCTTGGTCATATGCGGAGCAGCATCGCCGCATGGAGAATCCCGCAAGCGAAGGCCCGCTCTCCGCGAGGGGCCCCACGCCCGACGCCCCCGTCGTCTTCACGGCGGACTTCACGTCCACCAGCCAATGGGTGGCGGGACGTTCGTGGGCGTATCCGCAGGGAGGCCCGGTCAATCCGGGCGACGACAAACTGGATCACCTGGTCGAGGACCCCGCCTACAGCCGCTCGGGAACGTTTCGGGCCACCCGCCGCCGGGACGGACGGTGGAACACGGGGCTCCTCACCACGGAGGGAAGCGAGGAGGAGTTCATGGTCCGGGCGGGCGACGTGCTCGAGGCACGGGTCCGGCTGCCGTACGAGGCCGGGGCCTGGCCGGCCATCTGGACCTGGCGGGACGGCGATCAGGAGATCGACGTCTTCGAGTACCATCCCGACAACCCCGACCTGCTGGAACTCACCAACCATGTCCGCGGTGGCAACTTCTACTACCGGGACGCCGCGATCCGGCCCGGCGCGTGGATCGACCTGTGGGTCGAGTTCGGCGTGCGGTCCGTGGTCTGGTGGGTGAACGGCGCCCGGGTGTTCGCCGACCGGCAGGGCGTCGGCCGGACGTGGCACGCGTACCTCATCGTCAACCTCTCGGTGTGCGGCGGGCGTTACCATCCGCCGCCGGCTCCCAAGACCACCGAGATGTCCTACGAGGTTCGGGACCTGGTGGTGCGGCGTCCGGCCAGGGTCCTGGAGCTGCTCGACGACGAGGGGGGTGACGCGGCGGCCGAAGACGGCGACGAACGCTGACCGGCGGGCCGAGCGGTGCACGGCCGCCGGCGAGCGAGGGCGAGCGACTCAGAGGTCCGAGAACGCGAAGACCCCGCACCAGCGAAGTGGTACGGGATCTTCATCCGAGCGCCGGGCAGGCCTTGCACCTGCATTTCCCCGCAGGAAGCGGAGCGTCTTTCCTTGGACCACCAACGCATGACCGAGAACCGGGAGTTCCGGCTTCAGCTCTGACCAAAGCTTAGCGCATCGTCGCGGGGGTGGGATCCACTCCCCTCCCCGGTCCGACATCGTGGACATGGTCATCGGTACCCGAACGCAGCGGGCACAATGCGATGATGTCGTCGACACCGGTTTCTTCCGTATGACCGTCGGGCGACGTCATGGCACAGCGGATCCGCCTCGGCGGATCGGCCCGTGTACCCGAAGCCGTCCACCGCGTTCGGCCACGCCGACCGACCACGAAAGCAGAGCCTCTTCCGTGTTCTCCGTCTTCGACGACACGCCGATCTACCACCGCCTGGTCACCGAACGCGGCGACGTGCCCGCCCAGGTGCGCGGTGAGGCCGAACGCATCAAGCGCGACCTGGACCGCGTCATGTCCAACGCGCCCTCGCTCAACCCGGGGCTTCCCGCGCAGCGGTCGTTCTTCGGCTGAGGGGCGAGGGGCGGGCCGCGCCGGTCCTGTACGCCGGTCACGGACAGTCGTACGTGAAGCGCACCGCCGCCGTCCGCCGGGACGGCGACAGTACGTGCAACTCGGCTTCTGCCGCGTAGTGGCCGCGCCCCTGGAACGTCCAGAGAAGATGCAGCCGCACCTCGTGACGGCCACGGGCGACGCTCGCGTGCAGGACGTCGGAGGTGGTGCCGTCGTTGCGTACCCAGCGGTAGGTGAACTCGCCCGCGCGGCCGTCGGTCCGGACGACTCCGACGACGTCCGCCGTGTCATCGCATCCCGTGCCCGGCTCGGCGGTCGTCACCGAGACGTCCCGCACCGACAGGGTGGGCGTGGAGTGCCCCCGCCAGAACAGGAACACCACGGCGGCCACGAGGACCAGCGCGGGCAGGGTGTGCCGGCGCAGTCGGCGGTGCCGGCGGACCGGTGGCGGCACAGGGGCGAGCGTCGTGTGCACACCGTGCGACAGAGCCGCGGTGACGCCCGGTCCGAAGCGCAGCACCGTGCCGTCCACCCGACCGTGCGGCACGGTCGAGCCGGGGGCGTCCGGCGCCGTGGGCCCGGAGGTGTCCAGCACGGTCGTACCGTCGTCGTCAGGGCGCTGGACCCAGTGGCTCTCCAGCATCGTCGCGCTGTAGTCGTCGTCGTCCTCGACCCGGGTCTTCGCCAGGGGCGGAGGACTCGTCGTGTCGCCGGGGGCCGGCGGACGGTCGTGGGGTGTGGTCATCGGATGTCGCACCGCCGGGTCAGGAGCTGCTGGGACGCGCCGCCGTCGGCGGACGCGGGGGTCGTGGTGGCCCGCACGGTCCAGTAGCAGCCGAGGCCCTGGAAGGTGTGGTCGACCGCCAGCGTGTACTGCGTGGCGCCGCTGCGCCGGAACGAGACGGGGGCGCCGTCCGCGGACCCGGGCTGTCCGGCGGCGTCGCCCGTGAACCAGCCGACGGTGACGGTGAGAGGGCCGGGGCCGTCCGTGGTGACCGTGATCGTGGTGGTGGCCGTGGTGGCGCCCGTCTGCCGGAAGCCGGACACCGTGACGTCCTTGACGCCGGGGGAGACCGGCGGCTGGGAGGTGCTCGTCGAGGGGCTGGGGGAGGCCGACGGGCTCGGTGAACCGGAGGGGGTGCCCGGGTCGGCCGAGGTGACCGGTGGTGAGACCGGGGCGCTGGTGGTGGCCGACGGTGACGGCGAGCCGTCGGACGCCGACGCGCTGGGCGAGGGGGAGAGCGTCGGGGCGGACGACGACGGCGATGCCGAGGGGAGCGCGCTCGCCTCGGACACGGGCGAGGCGCTGGTCGTGGCGACGGCCTGCGTGGGCCGCCCGGAGCCCGCCTCCGCCTCCGCCCCCGCGCCCTGGCCGATGCCCTGGCCGAGGAGGAGCGCGACCAGCACGGCGGCCGTCGCCACGACCACGCCCGGCCAGGTGGGCCGCCACGGATGCGGCCCGCCCGCCCCCGGATCGCGGTGGAGCACGGTGCGGGCCGTGTCGGAGGTCGTGCCGGACGGCGGCCGGGGGACGGGCGGCATCAGGAAGAGCAGCAGCGCCACGAGCGCCGCCAGCCGGCCGCGGCCGCGTTCCTCCCAGTCCTGCCCGTACCCCGCCACGGCGGCCCGCTCCAGGTCCTCGACGAACGCCGCAGCGTCCACGGGCCGCTCCGCCGCCGTCTTCGCCAGCCCCCGGCGCACCAGTGCCCGCACCGCCTCGGGCACCTCCTCGGCCGGCACGGCGCCCTCCACATGCTGGAGCGCCAGCTGTGCGAGGTTCTCCCCCGAGTACGGCTTACGGCCCGTCAGGCACTCGAAGAACGTGGCGGTGGCCGCGTACACGTCCCCGGCGGGCGAGGCCGGCGCGCCCGTCCACTGCTCCGGCGCCATGTAGGCCGGCGTGCCCGCCACCCCGGCCCGGATGCCGGCGTCCACGGCGATGCCGAAGTCGACGAGCTTGGACACCCCCTCCGGGGTGACCAGGACGTTCTCCGGCTTGTAGTCACGGTGGACCACACCGGCCCGGTGCGCGTCGGCCAGGCCGAGCAACGAGCCCTTGAGCACGACCAGCGCGGACTCCGGCGACAGCGGGCTCTGCCGGGCGAGCACGGCCCGCAGGGAGACGCCGTCCACCAGCTCCATCACGATGGCGGCGCCCTCCGGGGCCTCCACGTACTCGTAGAATCCGGCCACGTACGGGCTCTCCAGCCCGCCGAGCAGTTCCGCCTCGGCGCGGAAGCCGTGCACGAAGCCCGGGCGGGTGCGCAGCGACTCACTGAGGTACTTCACGGCCACCGGCAGGCCGGTCGGCTCGTGCACGGCGAGAACCACCCGTCCACTGGCTCCGGAACCGAGTTCGAGCGACTCGGAGTATCCGGGTACGGCCCATGTGGTCATCGCCCCTCCCCCTGCCGTTGTGCGTGTCGTGCCTGTTGTGCCTGTCTAGCGTGTTGTGCGTGTTGTGTCGCCGTGGTCCCGGACAGTGCGGGCCACGGCAGCTGAGACACGATTTCGGCCGGCGCGGTTGCAGGGCGCGGGGAGCGTCGGCCGCTCGGAGGGCCGTGTGCGGGCTGAGTCAGGGTCAGATGCCGTCGGCCGACGGGGGATTGTCAGTGCCGTGTTGAAGAATGTGCGGAAGCGAGATCAACTTCGCCGATTCGGGGTAGGTGATCTTGAGTCGCTACCCCTGAAAGAGGTCACCTCCCTTGCCCGACGCCCGCTTCCGCGCTCAGCTGACCGCAGCCGAGGCCGATGTGCTGCGCATCGTCTCCGATGCACGACGCCCCGTGTTCGTCACCGTGCACACGAACGGGCGCCGCAGGTACAGCTATTGGCGCCCGTTGGACTCCGGCGCCGCCAAGGGAGGCTGCTATGTGGCCCTGCCCACGGAGGAGTGCGACCGGCTGCACGCCGCCGGCCGGATATCCCTCGGCGAACCGGTCACCGACCCCGCCAAGACGACCTACCGGGTCAGCGCGGTCCGTACGGCGGCCGCGCCGCTCCGACTCCCGGTCGCCGCCGCGCCCGCGCCCGTCCCCGTACGGGCCGTCCAGGACCCCGGCCGCGGCCGGGGCCGAGCCGCCTGAGGAGGTCAGTAGAGGGTGTCGCCGGGGGCGACGGGGAGGGTCTCCAGCAGCGGAGAGGCCAGCAGCTCCTCGATCAGCGCCCGGGACCCACCGACGTAGGTGCTGACCAGGTCCACGTCACCGCCCAGGCACCAGGCGCGGTCCTCGGGCCACCACAGGTCCGGCAGTTCCGCGAACTCGTCCAGGGTGACGGGGGAGCCGGCGTCGCCGAGGGACCCGGAGAGCAGCACCTCCTCCCGGCCGGGTGTCTCGAAGCACGGCACCCCGTCGAAGTCCCAGCGGCCGTATCCGGCCCACAGACCGAACCAGCAGCGCTCGGCGGTCCGGGTGTGCCGCGCCAAGACAGGGATGAGGTCCTCGGCAACGCCGGGCGGCGTCGGCCCCTCCGCCGGATGCTCGTCCCAGACGCCGGCCAGGCCGTACTCGGACGCGTTCTGGTAGAACCGCTCCATCCCGATCAGCCGGTGCCACTCCGCTCCCGGCTCCACCGCCCGTCCGTAGGCGGCGGCCACCGCCGACCACGTAACCGGCCGCTCGTCCAGCGACGCCGGATGCAGCACCCGTACGTACGCGTCGAAGCCGGGCGCGGCGACACCCGCGACCGTCCCGAAGTCGCCGTACCCCGGCGCACGTTCGGTCAGCCAGCGGGCCGGCCCGAGATCGGCGTGCTCCACCCGCAGGCGCCCGTAGTGTTCGGGAGCGGGCGTCCGGTCCAGCGGTCGATAGTTGTCCACCCGGCCCATTGTGCCTGGCCGCGGCCTCGCGCCTCCGGGGGACGGAAGGGGGAGGCCCGAGGCCGAGCGGGGACGGGACCCGGCCGGCGCAGGCGTTGGAGCAGAAGCGCCGAGTGCGGGTGCGGATGTGGGAGTCGTCGACGTGGAAGCACCAGGGCCCTGACGCCCTCCAGGACCTGCTGAGGTGCTGGACCGGCACCTGCACCACCTGCACCTCCTACACCACCTGCGGCCACCCCCCAGGGGGAACGCCCCACCGTGTTTCCGGGGCGCGCCGTCCTCCCGTACGACGCCCGGCGGTACCCCGGCCGGGTCTGCTGGGAGGCATGGACTTCAGCAGGCGTACGGCGATGGCGGCGGGGCTCGGCGCCACGGTCGCGGTGGGGACGGGGGCCGCAAGCGAGGGAGCTGCCGCTGCCGCACCGGTCCAACGAACCCGACGTCGACACCACCTTCGGTACCGCCGACGCGCACGCGGCGTTCGTGAAGGCGGCCGCGCTCGGCATCAAGGGCTCCTCGGCGAGGCCCCCGCTCGTCGTCCTGCCCGGCCTCGCGCAGTCCGGCCCCTTCCAGGATCTCCTGCTGGCCAACGACGTCGTGCGGTACGCCGACGCGTGGGCCTTCCACGGTTACTCCGACCCCGCCGAGCAGACCGACCCGCAGGTACCGGGCGCCTCGGCCGAACAGCACGCGCTGGCCTGCCGCCTGGGCGCGGACGTACCGCTGTGGATGACGGAGTGCGGCGCCTTCCTGAACACCGACCGCGATCTGACCGAGGCTCAGCAGATCGTGCAGGCACGGTACCTGGTGCGCTCGACCGTGGAGGGGCTGGCCACCGGGAACGCGCGGCAGTTCTGGTTCGCGGGACCGCCGCTGCACGACGACGGCGTGTACTTCGGGCTCCTGGACCGCGACTTCCGTCCCCTGCCCGCCTACAGCGCCTTCGCCGCCCTCACCTCGCTGCTCGGCGCGGCAGACTTCGTCGGACCCGCACCCCGACTGCCCGACGGCGTGCGGGGGTCGGTGTTCGACAGCGGGCGTGACGGCGAGCGGGTCACGGTCGTGTGGACGGCGGGGCGGCACACGCGCGTGCACCTGCCCGGCGTGGCGTACGACCTCATGGGGCGCCGGATGCACGGGCCCGTGACCGCCTCGCCGGACCCCCTGTACGTCGTCGCACGCGCCGACCCTGGCGGCATACCGGAAACCGCTGCCGAGCAGGGGCGTCGCCCCCTCACCCCGGCCGAGCACATCGTCCTGGGCCAGCGGTACCCCGCCCGCAACGCCGCCCCCGGCAAGCAGGACGGGGACGCCCCGCCGCCGTACGGCTACCGCCTCGGCCGCCGTACGCGCGTGGCCGTCGACGTCTACAACTTCTCCCCGGTACCCCGGCGGGTGACGGTCACCGCCCGGCAGCCCGGTGGCGGCTGGACGGTCCGCCCGCGCGGCACGGGGCAGGTACGGGTGGCGGCCGGGGGCAGGGTGAGTGTCGGCTTCCGGATCGACGCGGGGCGTCCGGTGGGCCGCAGGGTGGACGCGCGCCTGACGTTCACGGCGGAACTCGACGACGGCACGTCCGTGCCCGCGTCCGTGGCCCTCGTGCACCTCGGGTAGCGGGCGGCCCCGGACCCGGCCCGGCGCCCGCGTCCGGACCCATTGTCAGTGGTGGGAGGCAGGATGAGAGGCATGACAACACCTGGTGCAGTGATCGAGGATGCCGCCGCCTACGCGCAGGCGGTCGAGGACGCGGTGAAGGCGGCTGCCGCCTACTACGAGGGCGGTACGTCGGTGCTGGACGACGACGCCTACGACAGGCTGGTGCGCTCCATCGCGGCGTGGGAGGCCGGACACCCCGGCCAGGTGCTGCCGGAGTCGCCCACCGGGAAGGTAGCCGGTGGCGCCGTGGAAGGCGACGTACCGCACACGGTGGCGATGCTGAGCCTGGACAACGTGTTCTCGCCGCAGGAGTTCACCGCGTGGACGGCCTCGCTCGCCCGGCGCGTCGGCCACGACGTGACCCGGTTCAGCGTGGAGCCGAAGCTGGACGGCCTGGCGATCGCGGCGCGCTACACGGAGGGCCGCCTGACGCGGCTGATCACCCGCGGCGACGGGACGGCCGGGGAGGACGTCTCGCACGCGATCGGCACCGTCGAGGGCCTGCCGGAGAGGCTGACCGAGCCGTTCACGGTGGAGGTGCGCGGTGAGGTCCTGATGACCACGGCCCAGTTCGAGCACGCCAACGAGGTGCGCACCGCGCACGGCGGCCAGCCCTTCGCCAACCCCCGCAACGCCGCGGCGGGCACCCTGCGCGCCAAGGAGCGTGCCTACACGGTGCCGATGACCTTCTTCGGCTACGGCCTGCTGCCCCTTCCCGCCACCGAGGCGGCGCTCGCCGAGACCCTCGCCGAGGGCGCGCACAGCGACCTGATGGCCCAGGTGGCCGGGCTCGGCGTGAACACGACGGCCACCACCGCCGTGCCCGGCATGACCGCCGACACGGGCGAGGAGGTGCTGGCCCGGGTGCAGGAGATCGCCGCCCTGCGCGCGGAGCTGCCGTTCGGGATCGACGGGATCGTCGTCAAGGCCGACCTGGCCGCCGACCAGCAGGCCGCCGGGTCGGGCTCGCGCGCACCGCGCTGGGCGATCGCCTACAAGCTGCCGGCCGTGGAGAAGATCACCCGACTGCTCGGGGTCGAGTGGAACGTCGGCCGCACCGGCATCATCGCCCCCCGCGCGGTCCTGGAGCCCGTCGAGATCGACGGCTCGACCATCACGTACGCCACCCTGCACAACCCGGCCGACATCACCCGCCGCGACCTGCGCCTGGGCGACCAGGTCATGGTGCACCGGGCCGGGGACGTCATCCCGCGCGTCGAAGCCCCCGTCGCCCACCTGCGCACCGGTGACGAGCAGCCCATCGCCTTCCCCGAGTCCTGCCCCCGCTGCGGTGCCGACATCGACAGCAGCGAGCAGCGCTGGCGCTGCGCCAACGGCCGCAACTGCCACCTGGTGGCCTCCCTCTCCTACGCCGCCGGCCGCGACCAGCTCGACATCGAGGGACTCGGCCACACCCGTGTCGTCCAGCTCGTCGAGGCCGGTCTGGTCGCCGATCTCGCCGACCTGTTCACCCTCACCCGTGACCAGCTCCTCGGCCTGGAGCGGATGGGGGAGACCAGCACCGACAACCTCCTGGCCGCCCTCGCCACCGCGAGAGACCAGCCGCTGTCCCGGGTGCTGTGCGCGCTCGGCGTCCGCGGCACCGGCCGCTCGATGTCCCGGCGCATCGCCCGCCACTTCGCCACGATGGACCATCTGCGCGCCGCCGACGCCGAGGCGATCCAGCGGGTCGAGGGCATCGGTACGGAGAAGGCCCCGTCGATCGTGGCCGAACTCGCCGAACTCGCCCCGCTCATCGACAAGCTCGCCGCGGTCGGCGTCAACATGACCGAGCCCGGCGCCACCCCGCCGCCGGCCCCCGGCACCGACGCCGATGCCGCCAGCGGCGAGGACGGCACGGCTGCCGCGCCGCCCGCCGGTCCGCTGGCCGGACTGGCGGTGGTGGTCACGGGCGCGATGACCGGCCCCCTGGAGAAGCTCAGCCGCAACGAGATGAACGAACTGATCGAACGAGCCGGCGGCCGTGCCTCCTCCAGCGTCTCCAAGAAGACCAGCCTGGTCGTCGCCGGAGAGGGAGCCGGATCCAAGCGCACCAAGGCCGAGACCCTCGGCATCCGCCTCGTCACCGCGGACGAGTTCGCCGCCCTCGTCGCCGACTGCCTCGACACGGCGGGCAGCGGGGAGGCTGCCGGACAGTGACCACCGCGCACCCGCCGAGGAACTCGGGCACGACGCAGGACGAGCTGGTCGAGGCGATCCGCGCGGCAACGCCCCTGGACAACCTGACGCCGGTGGCGACGCTGGAGGAGGTGGCGGCCGTCGAGGCGGAACTCGGCTTCCGGGTACCGCGCTTCCTGCGCAGGCTCTACACGGAGGTGTCCAACGGCGGCTTCTGCGTCGACGGCAGGGCGGTGGTGTCTCTGACCCCGGTGGACAACTGGTTCTGCGAATTCGAGGACGTCCTGGACGCGCACCGGAGCTTCACCGGACCGACCGACGACCCAGACGACGAGGAGGTGCCGACCGGACTCGTCCCGGTCATCGACCGCGGCTGCTGTATGTGGACCCTCGTGGACTTCCGTACGCCGGAGGGACGGATCTGGGACTGGGACGCCAACACCTGCTGCCGGCTCACCCCCACCACCATCACGTCGGTCGAGCAGTTCTTCGCCGACGGCATGGCGGGGCGGCTCGACCATGCGGGTCCGCACCGGCGGCAACGACTGCACAAGGAGACATGCCGGGAGGGATGAGCCTCTTGGCCGGTCCGGAAGGTCTCCGCGCCCTTCGTGCGGAGACCTCCACGGTCGCCCCGTCAGGGCTTGCGGGCGAGGCCGCCGTGTTCGGCGATGACCTTGGGCGCGGGGGAGGCCGCCTCGGGGCGCCACAGGGGGACGGAGACGACGCCGGGGTCGAGCAGCTCCAGCCCGTCGAAGAAGGACGTGATCTCGTCGACCGTACGGAGGTTGTACGGGACCGCGCCGCTCTTGTTGTAGCCGTCCTGGGCCTGCTCGAAGACCGGGTCGATGCCGCGCGAGCCGTCGTTGATGGAGAGGTAGCTGCCGGAGGGCAGCGCGTCCATCAGGCGGGTGGCGATGGCACGGGCCTGGTCGTAGTCGGCGATGTGGCCCAGGATGTTGCTGAGGATCAGGGCCGTGGGTCGCGTGAAGTCCAGCGTCTCGGCGGCGGCCGCCAGGATGCGCTCGGGGTCGAGCACGTCGGAGTCCACGTAAGCCGTCTTGCCCTGCGGCGTGGAGTAGAGCAGCGCGCGGGCGTGCGCGAGGACCATCGGGTCGTTGTCGACGTAGACGATCCGGGTCTCCGGGGCGATCCGCTGGGCGACCTCGTGCGTGTTGTCGGCGGTGGGCAGGCCGGTGCCGACGTCCAGGAACTGCCGTATGCCCGCCTCGGACACCAGGTACCTGATGTTGCGCTGGAGGAAGGCGCGGCTGCTGCGGGCGATGGTCACAATGCCGGGGAAGACTGCCGTGTACGCGTCACCGGCCTCCTCGTCGACGGGGTAGTTGTCCTTCCCGCCCAGCCAGTAGTTCCAGATCCGGGCCGAATGCGGCACCGACGTGTCGATCTTCTGCTGCGCCGCTGAGCCGGGCGTGGGGGCGTGATCGGTCATGAGCAGTGTCCGTCTTTCAGCCGAGTCATGGAGGGTTCAGCGCACAACATATGCGGCAACGACCCTACTGCGTAAACCAGTTCACTTTTCCGGTGGGTCAGGACCGGGCGCGCACGTGAACCGGCACGTGAACCGGCTTGCCGGGCCGGGGCCGAGCCCCCGGGCACGGTGTCGTGGCTGACGCGGTGGTTGATGTCGTGGCCGAGTCGTGGCTGATGCCGTCGACGCCGTGGATACTGCCCGCATGCATCTCGGCGTGGTCATGGGGATCCTCTACTGCGTGCAGTTCAGCCGTGAGTTGGGGGACGAGGAGGTCGGGCGGATCGCCGACATGGTCCTGGAGCGGCCGCTGTACGACCTCACCGCCGAGGAGCAGTACGCGGCGGTCAAGGCCGCCCTGGCCGCGGACGTCTGGGAACAGGACCTGTCCTGGCAGCCGCACGACGAACCGGCGGTCCGCGAGTTCCTACGGCAGGTGCTGGTACGACTGGACGCGGAGCGCCCGTGGCGGGAACCTCCGCTGCGCGCCCTCGGGTTCGACCGCTGGGAGCAGTACAAGCACGGGACGCGGCTGGCCCACGTACGGCTGTACGCCCTGTCGCAGGACCGGCTGCACGCCCGGCTGCGCACCGTGCCCGGAGATCCGGACGGGCTGCGGGGTGTGGTGCTGCGGCTGCGGTCGGGTGACGAGGTCGCTCTGGTGGCACCGCCGTTGCCGGACGGCCATGACGCGGTGCTGATGGCCGTGGAGCCGCACCGGCCGGCGGCGGAGGTGATCGAGGCGTTCCTCACGCACACCGCGTACGAGCGGGAGCGGGTGTCACCGGCGGCGGGGCGGTCGCGCCGGTCGGCGCGAGGGAGGGGAGGGCTGTGGCGATGGCGGTGGGTACGGTGACACACGCGTGAGGGTGGGCACCACGGAGACCCGGCTCGTCGTGCTGCGCGGCAACTCGGCCTCGGGGAAATCGTCGGTCGCGGCCGGCCTGCGGGACAGCTTCGGACGAGGGCTGGCGCTCGTCGGCCAGGACAACCTCCGCCGAACGGTCCTGAGGGAACGGGACGTGCCCGGCGCGGCCAACATCGGCCTCATCGACACCGTCGCCCGCTACGCGCTCGACGCCGGGTACCACGTCGTGCTCGAAGGCATCCTCTACGCCGACCGCTACGGCGAGATGCTCGCGCGCCTGAGCGCCGACCACCGTGGCCGCACCCACGCCTACTACCTCCACGTGCCCTGGGAGGAGACCCTCACCCGGCACGCCACCAAACCGATCGCCCACGAGGTTCAGGAGACCCAACTCCGTGACTGGTACCGGGAGCTCGACCTGCTCCCGGACGGCCACGAGACGATCGTCCCCGCCCACAGCACGCTCATGGAAACGATCGCCCGCATCATGACGGACACGGGCCTGGCCGGCCTCCCGGCACGGGACTGACGTCCTCAGGGAGTCGCCCGCGCCGGTTCGTCCACCTCCGCGTCCGCCTCCCGCACCGCCCTGAACTCGACCGCCACCACACCGTCGACGTTCCGGCACAGCTCCTCCAGGACGGGTACCGCGACCCGGGAGGAGAGCAGGCCGCTGAGGACGACATGGCCGTGCGCCACGTCCACCTGCACCGCCGAGGGCGACTCGCCCAGCGTCTTGACCAGGACCTCCTCGACGATCTCCGTGCGGATGGCCTGGTCCTTGCGGAGAAAGACGCGCAGCAGGTCACCCCGGCTGACGACGCCGACCAGCCGCTGGTCGTCGTCGACCACCAGGAGCCGTTTGATGCCGTGCCGGGCCATCACCCGGGCGGCGTCGACGACGCTCCAGTCCTCACGCGCGCAGAGGGCGGGCGATGTCATCAGCCCCGCCGCGTCGGTCGCCCAGGCCTTGGCGGGCCGTGGCGCGACGCCGTCCTCCGCCGAGTCGTGCTCCGCCGAGTCGTGCTCCGAGCGCCCCCACATCTTGTGCAGCAGGTCCGCCTCCGACACCACGCCCACCGGGCGGTCGTCGTCGTCCACCACGGGCACCGCGGTGATGTCGTACTCCTGGAGCAGATGGGCGATCTCCTTGAACGGCGTACCGCCCTGGACTCGCACGACCACATCGCTCATGAGGTCGCGTACCTGCTGGTGGTTCATGGGGGCTCCCTTTCTCAGACCACCGTCGTAGAAGGAAACGTCCGGCGGCGCCCCGGTGATCCCCCCTGACTCACACCTCCAATTCTGCCGGACTTGTGCCGGTACGACCGCTGGTACGACCGCCCGTACGGCCGCCGCGCCGGATCCGGCGCGCACGGGGCGGATCGAAGGGGGATCGAATATGGAACCGATCGGTTTACGATGGGTGGAAACCGATCGGCTTCCCGCTGTCGGGAGCCGCTCCCCCTCTGGAGATGATCACGACTGCCATCAAGAACTCCGTCGTCCTCGTGACCGGCGGCAGCCGCGGCGTGGGCAAGGCGCTGGTCGAGGAGCTGTACGCACGCGGCGCCGGCAAGGTCTACGCCACGGCCCGTGACCCGCGCGCCGTGACCCACCCGGACGCGGTTTCGCTGGCGCTGGAAGTGACGGACCCCGCCTCCGTGGCCGCCGCCGCGCAGCAGGCGCAGGACGTCACCGTCCTGGTCAACAACGCCGGCGTGGCCACCGGCGCGCGCTTCCTGACCGCCCCGGTCGAGGACATCCACCGCGAGTTCGACATCAACTTCTACGGGCCGCTCCTGCTCACCCGCGCCTTCACCCCCGTCATCGAGGGCAATGGCGGCGGCCACATCCTCAACGTCCACTCCGTGCTGTCCTGGTTCGCCGACGGCAGCACCTACAGCGCCTCCAAGGCCGCGATGTGGGCGCAGACCAATGCCCTGCGACTGGAGCTGCACCCGCGCGGCATCGGCGTCACCGGCCTGCACATGGGGTACGTCGACACCGACATGACGGCCGGCCTGGACGCCCCCAAGTCCAGCCCCCGCGACATCGCCGTGGCCGCGCTCGACGGCGTCGAGGCGGGAGCCCACGAGGTCCTCGCCGACGACATCACCCGCTGGGTCAAGGGTGCCCTGTCGGGGGACGTGACATCGCTCTACCAGCAGCTCGCCCAGTAGCGGCCCGGCCGTGCGACACAAAGCGATCGTCTTCCTCCGGGGGTGAACGGAGTTAGCCTCCCACCATGACCATGGAAGCGAAGCCCAGCTCCCGCGACCGGCTGCTGGAGGCCGCCGCCGCTCTCGCCTACAGCGAGGGCGTCGGCATCGGTGTCGAGGCGCTGTGCAAGGCGGCGGGCGTCTCCAAGCGGTCGATGTACCAGCTCTTCGAGAGCAAGGACGAGCTGCTCGCCGCGAGCCTGGAACGTCGTGCCGCCGCCTACGCCGCCGTGCTGCTGCCCGAGAGCGAGGCTCCGGGTGCGCCGCGCGAGCGCATCCTGCACGTCTTCCGCATGCTGGAGTCGCAGTCGACCGCCCCCGACTTCCGGGGCTGCCCGTATCTCGCCGTGCAGATCGAGCTGAAGAACCCCGAGCACCCCGCCAGCCGGGTCGCGCACGAGGTCAAGCAGGGGCTCACGGAGTTCTTCCGTGCCGAGGCCGCCCGCGGCGGCGCGAGCGATCCGGAGCTGCTGGCCCGCCAGCTCGTTCTCCTCTTCGACGGAGCGAGCGCGCGCGCCGGTATCGGCGCCGACGACCTGTCGGACCTGGTGACACCGACCGCGGTCACGCTCATGGACGCGGCCGGCGTCCGCTGACGGGCCCCGCGGAGGGCAAGGGGCCCCACGGAATACCGGGGCCCACACGGAAATACGGATGCCCGACCGCCCACGACCTCAATAGCCTCCTCCCATGCCCCACGATTCCGCCCTCCTGAACGTCATCGACGTGGAAGCCACCTGCTGGGACGGGCAGCCGCCGCCCGGCTCGGTGCACGAGATCATCGAGATCGGCCTCACGGTCGTCGACGTGGCGGCCCGGCGTCGGGTGTCCCGGCACCGGATCCTGGTCCGCCCGAGGAGGTCCAGGGTCAGCCCGTTCTGCACCGAGCTGACCGGCCTGACACAGGCCGAGGTGGACCGGGGCGTGTCCTTCGCCGAGGCCTGCCGGATCCTGGCCGACGACTACGACGCGGCGGAACGCCCCTGGGCGAGCTGGGGCGACTACGACCGCCACCAGTTCGCCCGCCAGAGCCGGGCCGACGCGGTGGCCTACCCCTTCGGCTACCCCACCGAGCGCACCCACACCAACGCCAAGGCCGTCTTCACCACGGCCTACGGTCTGCGCCGCAAGCCCGGCATGAGCCAGGCCCTCAAGATCGCCGGGCTGCCTCTGGAGGGACGCCACCACCGGGGCGAGGACGACGCGTGGAACATCGCCGCGCTCGTCCTGGAACTGGTGACGCGCGACGCCTGGCCGGCCACGGCCCCGGCGTGAGCGGACCGGGTCAGCCGCGCGACTGTGCTTCCGCCGTCGTCACGATGGTGCTCTCGCCGTCATCGTGACCGGGCTTCCGCCGACATGCGGACCGCCGCGTCGTGGACCAGCCCGGCGTGCAGTTCGAACAATGCCACCAGGTCGACGTCGTCGCCGGTGACCTCTCGCTGGATGAACAGGCCGTCGGCGCCGGCGATGGCGTAGGTGGCGAGGGTCCGCACGGCGGTCTCGTCCAGGGCCGGGAACAGGGTGGTGATCACTTCGGTGATCTTCCGGCGGGAGATGTCGCGGACCTGGAGGAAGACGGTCCGGCCGCGGGGCTCGGTGGGGCGGCGCTCCAGGGCGAGCATCAGGCCGAGGCGCAGGAAGTCGGGCGCCTCGACCAGGGACCTGGCCACGTTGCCGGCCATCCGCGTGACCCGTTCCGAAGGGGTGCCCGTCTCCTCTCCGGGCAGTTCGACGGCCGTCAGCCAGGTCTCGAAGCTGCGCTCGATGACCGCCGCGATCAGGTCGTCCTTGTCTTTGAAGTGCCAGTAGATCGAGCTGGCCGGCAGGCCGCACTTGGCGCTGACGGCCGCGATGGAGGTGCCGTCGTAGCCGCGCTCGCCCGCGATCTCCACGGTGGCGTCGAGGATGCGCTGCCGCGACTCCACCCCGTTCGCCCGCTTCCTGCGTGACGTCTGCGGACTCGTCATGGGGGCGCCTCTCCCGTTCGTGCACGACTCATGACCTGCTGGAACGGCCATCTGCTGAAGCGTCCACTCTAATTGGACCGGGCTCTGTGGCAGGAGGGCCTGATCCAGGGATCTACGGCAGGAGGTCCGCACCGGGTGCGCCGAGCCGGACCTGCTGCTGCACGGCGGCGGCCCCGGCGCCTCCGGCGTCTCCAACTACGCCCGCAACATCGCCGAACTGGCCAAGGAGTACCGGGTCGTCGTGCCCGACCTGCCCGGCTACGGCCGCAGTACCAAGGGCATGGACGGCGCCGACCCGTTCGGGTACCTCGCCGACGGCATCCGCGGGCTGCTCGACAAGCTGGGCCTGGACAAGGCCCACCTGGTCGGCAACTCCTACGGCGGTGCCTGCGCCCTGCGTCTGGCCCTGGACACGCCCGACCGGGTCGACCGGATGGTGCTGATGGGCCCGGGCGGCATCGGCACCACCCGCGCGCTGCCCACCCCCGGCCTCAACAGCCTCCTCGACTACTACTCCGGGGACGGCCCTTCGCGGCCCAAGCTGGAGAAGTTCATCCGCAACCACCTCGTCTTCAACGCCGCCGACGTGCCCGACTCCGTGATCGATGCCCGCTACGAGGCGAGCATCGACCCGGACGTGATCGCGGCCCCGCCGCTGCGCCGGCCGTCCGGCCCGAACGCGCTGCGCACGCTGTGGAGGATGGACTTCACCCGCGACGAGCGCCTGTCCCGGCTGCCCGTGCCGACGCTGGTGCTGTGGGGCGCGGCCGACAAGGTCAACCGCCCGTCCGGCGGCCGGATGCTGGCCGGCCGCATGCCCGACTGCGACCTCTACGAAGTCGCCAACACCGGGCACTGGGTGCAGTTCGAACGCGCCGGGCTGTTCAACCGGATCTGCGCCGACTTCCTGGCAGGCCGCCGATGAACGCCTCGGTCTTCGGCGCGGTCCACCTCGGCTACATCGTCATCGAGACCGACCGCTTCGCCGACTGGCGCCGCTTCGGGACCGACGCCATCGGCATGCACCACGACGACCTCGACACCGGCCTGATGCGGTTCCGGCTGGACGACCAGGAGTGCCGCTTCCTGCTGCGGCGCGGCCCCGCCGAGGACGTCGTCGCCACCGGCTGGCACCTCGACGACCACACCACCTTCGAACAGATCGAGGCCCGCGTACGCGCCCATGGCGTCCCCGTCGTCGTCGGCACGGCCGAGGAGGCGAAGACGCGCGGCGTCGAACGCCTGCTGCGCTTCCCGGGCCCGAAGGGCATCACCCAGGAGATCTACACCACGCCCGTCACCTCGCCCGAACCCCTGCGGATGCTGGCCTCCGGCTGGGTCACCGGCGACTCCGGCATGGGCCATGTCGCGATCACCTCGACCAGACCCACCCTGATGCGCGGCTACTTCAACACCGTCTTCGACGCCCGCCTCACCGACCACATCGACGAGACCATCAGCGGCGTCAAGCTCAAGATCCGCTTCCTGCGGGTCAACGAACGCCACCACTCCGTCGCGATCGCCGCCGTACACGGGCTGCCCATCGACCCGGTCCGCACCCGCGTCCAGCACCTCAACATCCAGGCCGCCACCCTCGACGACCTCGCCCGCAGCTACGAGCGCGTGCACGAACTCGGCTTCGAGATGGCCCTCTCCGTCGGCCGGCACACCAACGACAAGGAACTCTCCTACTACGCCCGCACCCCCTCGGGCTTCGAGTGGGAGGTCGGCTGGAACCCGATCGTGGTCGACGAGACCACCTGGGAGCCCAGCACCCACCAGGGCATCAGCGTCTGGGGCCACACACCGGTCGGCCGGACCATTGTCGACAAGCTCGAACAGTTCCGCCTCGGCGCCCGCTCCCTCACCCGCCCGGAGAAGACCGTGCCCGCGCTCAGCGGCGCCGGACGCGCCGGAACGCGCGACGGGTGACGGTCCGGGCCGCAGGCCCCGCCGGGCTGGGCTCAGCGGGGCCTTTCGAGCGCGACCCCGGCAAGATCCACAAGCCACCCCCTAGGGTGGAGCCAAGAGGACAGCAGTCCGTCACCCGGGACGCGGCGGCCGGCTGACCGGTCGGCGACCGGGTTCGGTCAGGCCCGTGAGGAGGGCGAGTGGAGCCGAAGAAGGGCGCGCCTCAGCGCTCGGACGCGCAGCGCAACCGGGAGCGCATCCTGGAGGTGGCGCTGGCCGAGCTGACGCGTAGCCCCGACGTCCCGCTGAGCGTGATCGCCAAGAAGGCAGGGGTCGGGCAGGGCACCTTCTACCGCAACTTCCCGAGCCGTGAGGCGCTCGTGCTGGAGGTCCACCGTCACGAGGTGCGCCAACTGACGGACAGCGCGGCGGAGTTGCTCCGGACGCGGGATCCCGCTCAGGCCCTGCGCGCGTGGATGGACCGGCTGGCCGAGTTCGCGATGGCCAAGACCGGCCTGGCCGACGCCCTGCGCCAGGCCACCAGCGCCACGGGCGGCCCCGCGAGGCCGGGGTACGCCCTGGTGGTCGCCGCCATCCAGCTCCTCCTCGACGCCAACCGCGAAGCCGGCGCCATCCGGCCGGGCGTGACGGCCGACGACTTCGTCCTCGCCATCGCCGGCATCTTCCAGATCGACCCGGACGGGGACTGGCGACCCCAGGCCACCCGACTCCTGGACCTCGTCATGGACGGATTGCGCGCGGGGGCTCCCGGCCGCTGAGGGGCGGTGATCGGGACCGCTCGGGCCGTTGGGGACTGATCGGATCGCTTGCTGACCGGACAGCTGTCCGCTACGTTCGGCCCGTAGTGGACAGCTGTCCGCTTAGCGTGTCGTCGTTGCGGCACGGGGGGACGGTGACATCGGCACCCCATGCCCCCGCGCCCCGCACCTCGCACCCCTTTCCCTCTCGACCCGGAAGATGCCCCTGCCATGAAACTCCTCGTTCTCGGCGCCACCGGCCCCACCGGCCGTCATCTCGTCGACCTGGCCGTGCGATCCGGCGACTCGGTCACGGCCCTCGTACGCAACCCGGCGGGCCTGGGCGACCTGGCCGACAAAGTCACAGCGGTCACGGGCGACGCCACCGCGCAGCGCGACGTCGCGACCGCCGCCATGGGGCACGACGCGATCGTCTCCGCCCTCGGCAGGGGCAACTCGGTGCGCGCCGACGGCCTCTTCACGCGCTCCTCGACGGCCGTCATCGGCGCGGCCGGGGAAGCGGGAGTCTCCCGGCTGGTGTGGCTGTCGTCGTTCGGCGTCGGCCGCACCTTCGACTGGTCGAGCGGACCGCAGAAGCTGATCTACAGCACGCTGCTGCGGTCGATCTACGCCGACAAGGAGATCGCGGACGACAGCATTCGTTCCAGCGGGCTGGACTGGACCGTCGTCTACCCGACCCGGCTGACCCACGGGTCCGCCAAGGGCTCCTTCCTCGCCGACGACCGCCTGCCGATGAAGGGCAACCCGACCATCAGCCGGGCGGACGTGGCCGCCTTCCTGCATCGCGCGGTGCACGGCGGCGAGTGGATCCACCGCAGCCCCGTCATCACCGACTGACCCTGCTGTTGCCGGCCCCGCTGAAGACCTGACATCCGAGTCAGGGTCATGATGTTTGCGTACGTGACGTGTGGTAACTCGTCGTGAGGTAGACATCGTCCCGGGGTTGTCCGGCCCACTTCCGGGCTCGCGAAACCCGGACGCAGAAGGCGGATGAAGAGCCGTGACCATGCAGACCGAGGAGAAGGCCGCCGTTCGAGTGGCCGAGACCGGCTGGGCGAAGGCCCGTCACCCGCGAGGCGAGGGCGTGCGTACCTGCCTCGCCGCCGTCGCGGACGAGAACGCCCCGCCCGCCGCCCGCACGAGCGTCGAGGGGAACATCGTCAGGGGCGAGGACTGACCGGTCTCGCCCGGCAGTCGACCCCACGGCGAGGTCTACCCCACGGCGAGGTCTCGGTGCCGGGCGAGGTGCTCAGCGGCGGGTGCGGCCCAGCAGGGCCATGGCCTCGGTCAGCCGCTCGCGGGCCCAGTCGTACTGCGCGGTGTCGGTGTGGCCGCGGTACACGGTCTCGATCACCATGATCAGCACCAGGTGCAGGCAGTACAGGCGGCGGCGCACGGTCTCGGTCCCGGTCAGCGGAGGGTGTCCGTAGCCGCGCATGAAGGCCGTGGAGTCACCGAAGGCCGTGGGCATCTGGGTGCCGGCGAAGCCGAACTCGATGAGCGGATCACCGTAGAAGGCCCTCTCGTGGTCGATGACGCACGCGATCGCCCCGTCGCGGACCATGACGTTGCCGTCCCACAGATCCCACTCCACCAGTCGCGGCTCGCTGACCTCGTCCAGGCTTCCGGCATGCTCGGCCAGAACCTCGCGCACCGTGCCGTAGTCCCAGCCCAGGTCGACCCGGCGGCGTTCGCCGTCGGCCAGGACGTCCTCGACCATGCCCGTGAACACCCGCCGCCAGCAGGGGTCCCCGGGGCCGGCCAGCGGTCCGAACGCCGTACCGCGGACGGCGTTGATCGAACGGTTGGCCGCGCCGACCTGCTCCTTGTAGTCGGCCAGCTCCCGCTCCGGCAGTCCGGGGCCGACGACGCCGAGGTTGTCGGCGTCGACGAACGGCATGAGGAACCAGTCCGCGTCGCACAACTCGTGGCTGCGGTCGGCGAAGTCGACACGGGGGACCGGCACGTCCGTGTGCTTGCCGATCAGGTCCAGCACCGCCAGTTCGATCCCCATCGCGCCCCGCTCGTAGGTCATCACCTCCACCCCGGGCGGAGGCGCGATCTTCAGGACGGCCTCATGGCCGTCGCGCAGCCGTACGCGGTAGGAGACGTTGAACCAGCCGTGCCCCAGCTCGCTCACCCACCCCTCGCCCTCGGGCACCCGGGCCGGACCGTAGGCCCGCTCGACCATGGCCCGCAGAACCTCCGGCGACTGCCGGTTCTTCGTGATGCTCTCCACGCCCACTCCCCGCCTCGACACGACCGACACGACCGATACGACCGATACCGCACGGTCGGAATCCCCGGACCGAGACATCTTCCACCGGTGGCCGAAATCCGGGCCAGCGGATTGCCCCCGGGTCGGGCGTACCCCGTGTCGCCTCCCTCCCCACGGGTACGCGGTGGGTCAGCCCCCGAGCATCTGGAGGGAGACATGCAGCGAGGCAGTGACCGGCTGAGCGTGCACCGGGACGAGGAGATGAAGCACGAGCTTCAGGGCCTGCTCCGGTCCGGGCACCCCACCCGGTCCGAGGAATGGCACGACCCGGAGCCGTCCGCCGAGGACGATCCACAGATCTGGGGCGGCCCGGTGGTGCCGGGCAGCTCCCGGGCGTCGCTGGCGACAGTCCGCCTGGAACTGGGCCGCACCCTGGGCCGCGGCCCCTTCCCTGCGGGCCCCGGCGAGCTGTCCAGGGCCCTGCGCCGCAGGAACGCCCCGGACGGGCTCGTGGAAGCCGTACGGCGCCTGCCGGACAAGGAGCGCTACACAAATCCGCAGGAACTGGCCGAAGCCCTGGTCGGCGGCGGCGGCCGATGACCGCGGCGCCGACCCCGCAGGACAACGAGCGTGCCGGGGCGGTGCGGCCCCGGCACGCCGTGGGTCTTCCTCCCTCTCCTTGCGGCGCGAGGCCGTGGTCTTGCGCGCGATCATGGCGAACACCCGTCCGCTGCCACGGCGAACCCTCGTCCGCCTCCCTCTCCCCGCTCCCTTCCAAGGGCCCCGCGCGCACCGCCGTGGCATGCTCGGAGCATGGAGAGCGAGCCCGCACTCCCTGAGGACAGCGCCGCCCCCGGAGTGCTCGCCCTGGCGAGGGTCGTGGCCAGGCTGCGGGCCGAGGTCGTGGACCTCGAAGGCGTGGCTTCCATGACGGCTGTCGTCGAGCGCGCCAAGGGCGTCGTCATGGCACAGGCGGGCGTGTCGGCGGACGCGGCGTACGAGTTGCTGCTCGCACGTGCGTGCCGGCGGCGGCGCACGCTCATGGAGGAGTGCTGGATCACCCTCGGCCGGACCGGCCAGCCCGGCCGGGACGGCGCCCCGCCGCCGGTGCGCGCCGTCGGCCCGGCGATCGGCACATCCCCGGAGGCCGGCCCCTCCCCGTTCAGCACCGGCCAGAACCTGGCGGGCACTGGCGAGCCCACCCTGCCGGCCGGGCTCGCCGACGCCCTGGCCGGCGCGCGCACGCCCCACGACGTGGCGCGTCTGCTGCGGACGGCGCTCGGCCACGCTGCGGACGTGGACGCCGTCATGATCTACACCGTGGGCGCCGCCGGCAGCCTGGAGCTGGCCGGACACGCCGGCGTCGACGACGCCCTCGACGAGCCATGGAGCCACATCCCGCCCGTCGCGGGTGTCGCGGCGCTGGAGGCGATCGCCGAGGGCAAGCCCGTCTGGCTCGAAGCACCGGAGCGGGACGCCGCCCGCCATCTGCTCATCGGCTCCCCGCCCGCACGCTGGCCGTCCCGCGCCTGGATCCCCGTGTCCGGGGAACGGTCGGCGGCGGCCGTCGTCGGCTTCCTCCGCACCCGCCGCGGCGCGTTCGACACCGGAACACGCACCCTGCTGCGCCGGGCCGTCCGCCTGTGCGGCGGGCCGCTGCGCGTCGGCCGGGTCACGAACGCCGCCGACCCGGCCCAGGACGACGTGGACACCATCCAGCGGATCTTCGACGCCCTGCCCGGACCCGCGGTCCTGCTCACGCCCCTGCGGACGGAGACGGGCACGGTCGAGGACTTCCGGATCGAGGCGGCGGCACCGGAATCGGTCGACGTGGCCGGCCGCCGGGGCAAGGAGCTGGTGGGCCGAAGCATCCTGGAGACGTACCCGACCGTGGCCGGCAGCGCCCTGTGGGACGGGTACCTGGGCACGCTGACGACGGGAACGGCCTACGAGAGCGAACAGTTCGGCTACGAGGAGGTGCTGGCCGGTGTCCCCCGGCGGTCCACCTACTCCGTACGGTCCTCCCGGCTGGGGGACCGCCTGGTCGTGTCCTGGATCCGTCACGACACGAGCGTGCGCGAGGCCCGCCGCCTCGCCGACCTGCAGCGCCTGGGCAACCTCGGCTGGGCGACATGGAACCTCACGACGAACACCATCACCTGGTCCGAGCAGGTCTACGCCATCTTCGGCCGCGACCCCGCCCAGGGGCCCATGCCCCTGGAGGAACTGCCCGAGCAGCTGGTCCCCGACGACCTGCCGAGACTCGGTACGGCCGTCCGGCGGCTGCTCGACGAGGGCGCCCCCATCGACCAGCCGTTCCGGATCACCCTCGCGCAGGGGGTACGGCACCTGCGGATCGTCGCGGAGGCACAGACGGACGCCGATGGCACCCCCGTCGAGGTGCACGGCTTCTTCCAGGACCTCACGGCGCAGCGCGACGCCGAGATCGCCCTGCGCGAGAGCGAGCGCGCGGTCCTCGTCCAGCGCGGCATGCTCCAGGCCGAACGCGCGCTCGCCGCACGCCTCCAGGAAACCCTGCTGCCGATCCCCGAACAGTCGCTGGATCTCGCCGGTCTGTGCGTGGACGTCGCCTACGTGCCCGCCGACAGCGGAGTGAACGTCGGAGGCGACTGGTACAGCGCCATCGAACTCCCGGACAAGAGCGCCCTGTTCGTCGTCGGGGACGTCGCAGGCCACAGTCTCGCCGCGGTAGGCGCGATGGCCCAGCTCAGGTTCACCGCGAAGGGGATGGCCGTCACGGGATCGCCGCTCCCCGACGTCCTGAGCCGCCTCAACACCCTCCTGCTCCACACCCCCGGGGACCCGTACGGGACCACCGCCACCATGGTCATGGCCCACTACCGCCCCTGGAACCGCCAGCTGACCTGGGTGCGGGCCGGGCATCTGCCGCCCCTGCTGCTCCGAGGCGAGGAGGCCGTGTTCCTCCCGCAGCCCGAGGGCATCCTCCTCGGCGCCGCCCGAGCACCCGTGTTCCGGGAGGCCGTGATCGACCTGCTGCCCGCGGACCACCTCCTGCTGTACACCGACGGGCTCGTGGAGGAACCGGGCGAGGACATCGAAGCGGGCCTCGGGCGGCTCGCGGACACCGCGCTCCGGTTCCTGCGCGCCGACCCCGACGACCCCCTCGCCCCGGCCCTGGCCGCGCTGCGACCGCGACACCGCGACGACATCTGTGTCCTGGACATCCACGTGCCCCCGCGCCTCTGAGAGTGCCCGCGCGCCCCTGAGAGTGCTCCCGCGCGTCCCTGAGGTGAGCCCCGGACAGCCCCCGTACCGCGCGGATAGACAGCCCCCGTACCGCGCGGGGTGGGGTGTCCCGAAACAGACTAGTGTTCATATATGGGTGGATTTCGCTCTGCGGGGTGGGGCCCGGTTCCGCCGGAGCCGGACGTGCGTCCCCGGGCCGCCGGTCGTGGTCGCGGTGGCGTGGCCCCGGCGGGTGCCGGACGGCGCCCGGGAGGCGGAGTGACCGGGCGCGTGGCCGAGTCCGACGCCGTACCCGATTCGGTGGAGTCGGTGGATTCGGTGGATGCGGGGCTGCTGGCGGCGGTCGAGGAGTGCGGCGCGTCCCGGGGCCTGCTCTACGTCCTGCCCCCGTCCGGTGACGCGCTGTGGCTGGTGGCGATGACGGGGACGCCCCGCGAGATGACCCTCCCGTGGACCCGGGTCGGCATGTCCGAGTCCATTCCCGTGGCGGACGCCGTACGCGGGGATGAGCTGGTGTGGATCGGCGACACGGAGGAGATGGCCCGCCGCTACCCGCGCACCTCCCTCGTGCTCCCGTACGCCTTCGCGCTGGCCGCCGCTCCCCTCACCGCCGAGGGCGCGGCCGTCGGCGGGCTGGTGCTGCTGTGGCCGGCCTCCCATCCGCCACGGCTCAGCGACGGTGAGCGCGAGGCCGTCGAGGCCGGCTGCCGCCGCCTGGGCCTCCTGCTGCACCGGGCGGCCGAGCGCGACGGACCGCACCCGCCGGACGCGCCGCGGATGCTGCCGCACCCGGTGCGCGCCCGAACCGTTCCGGCCGAGGCGGGCGAGCTGGCCGCGTTCATCGCCCGGCTGCCGGGCGGGGCGTGCGCATTGGACATGACCGGCCGGTTGACCTTCGTCACGCCCGAGGCCGCGACGCTCCTCGGTGTCGACGCCGCCGACCTGGTGGGCGCCCTGCCCTGGGAGGCACTGCCCTGGATGGACGTCCCCGAGATCGAGGACCGCTACCGGTCGGCCGTGGTCAGCGAGGAGCCCACCCGTTTCAGGGCCGTGCGCCCGCCGGACAGCCCCCTGGTCTTCGAGCTCTACCCGGACCCGTCCGGCATCAGCGTCCGGATCACCCCGGGCGCACCACAGGACGAGGACCCGGCGGCCCCGGCCCGGCCGGCCGCCGACCCGTTCGCGACGGAGGAACCACCTGTCGCCGGACCCGGCCGGGCCGGTCTCCTCTACCACCTGATGCACCTGGCCGCCACGCTCACCGAGGCCGTCGGCGTCAAGGACGTGGTGAACCAGGCCGCCGACCAGCTCATGCCCGCGCTCGGCGCCAAGGCCATGGCCCTGATGGCACCGCGCGACGGCCGGTTGAGGATCCTCGGCCACCGCGGCTACGACGCCGAGCTGATGGAACGTTTCGACGACCTGCCCCTCACCGCGGACACCCCCGCCGCGCGCGTGCTGGACACCTGCACCCCGCACTTCTTCGCGACCTTCGACGAACTGCGGCGCTCCTACCCCAGTGCCGTCCACCTCGACGACAAGGTGTCCTGGGCGTTCCTCCCGCTGATCGCCTCCGGCCGCGCCATCGGTTCGCTCGTCCTCGCCTTCGACCGTCCCCAGCACTTCCCGCCCACCGAACGCGCGGCCCTCACCGCCCTGGTCGGCCTGGTCGGCCAGGCCCTCGAACGAGGTCGCCTCTACGACACCCAGTACACCGTGGCCCATCAGCTCCAGGCCGCGCTGCTGCCCCGGCACCTGCCGGAGCTCCCCGGTCTGCGCGTCGCCGCCCGCTATCGGCCGTCCGGCCACGGGGTGGAGGTCGGCGGCGACTTCTACGACCTCATCCGCCTGGACGACACGACCGCCGCCGCCGCGATCGGCGACGTCCAGGGACACGACATCGACGCGGCGGCGCTGATGGGACAGGTGCGCACCGCCGTCCACGGCCACGCGGCCACCGGAGCGTCCCCGGCCGACGTCCTCGGCACGACCAACCGTCTGCTCGTCGACCTGGACCCCGACCGGTTCGCCAGCTGTCTCTACGTCCATCTGGACCTGGTCCACCGGGTGGCCTGCCTGGCCAGCGCCGGCCATCCGCCCGCCGTGCTGCGGTACGCCGACGGCCGCACCGAGGTGCTCCGCGTCCCGCCCGGCCTGCTCCTCGGCATTGAACGCCGGGCCGACTACGTCGCCGTCGAGTACCCGATGCCACCGGGCTGTGTCCTCGTCCTGTACACGGACGGACTCGTCGAACGACCCGGCCTCGACCTGGACGACTCCATCAGCGCGCTCGCGGACCTCGTCGCCCGCGCCGACCCGGGCGACCTCGACGCCATGGCCGACGACCTGATCGGCCGGACGTCCGAGCCGGTCGACGACATCGCCCTGCTCGTCATAGGCGTCGGCCCGTTCCCCTGAGCCCGGTGGCGACGACGACGCACCTCGCCCGCGTTCGTCGCCGGGTGGGCGGGTACGCGGCGCCGATCCTCTGAGGCTCCTCAAGTCGCTTGGCAGGCGCGGGAGACGATGTCCAGGATGATCCACATGACAGGAATCGCGGGGCTGAACAAGAAGCACACCTTCGTGCTGACGATCCGGGACGCGGACGTGGTCGCCACGGCGCTGCGCCAGGCGCTGGCCGAGGCCTCGCCCGAGGAACGCCCGGGACTGGAGCGCGCCGCCGCACTCGTCGAGTCCACCGCCGCCGCCACCGAGACCCGGCTGCGCGCCCACTGGGTCCGCTCCCGGCTCGCCGCCGTCGGCTTCCAGGGTGACATCGCCTCGGTCTCGGCGGTGAAGGCGCTGCGCCAGGCGGAGCCGAAGCTGAGTCTGCTGGCGGCCGTGCAACTGCAGCGGGACGCGGTGGCCCAACCGGAGTGATCCGCCGCGCCGTTCCAGGGCCGCTCAGCCGGACCGATAGATCCCCTCGGGATCGTCGTGGGCCCAGGCCGCGTACTCCTCGAAGCCCAGGTTGCCGATGCTCAGGTTCGCGTGGACGCAGTGGACGCCCGCGACGGTGGTGCGGAACTCGCGCCCGAACTCGGTCAGTTGCTCGTAGTCCTCTTCGTCGACGCACTCCTCCCGCGTCAGCGTGGTGACCGCCGGCAGGGCCTGGCCACCGGCCCGCAGAGTCGTCCGGTCGGCCAGGAAGACGACGGCCAGGTCCTCGTCGGCGCGCACCGCCGCCAGCACCTCGTCGACGGTCGCCCCCGCCCAGGCCGGATCGTCGACGAAGTGGACCTGCGCGTCGTACGGTCCGTCGCCCCAGGGCTCCGCCAACGCCGCCGTCACGTCCTGCCACGCCTGGTCGTCGTCGTAGTCGGTCCTGACGACCAGGGCGGCGAACTCGTCTCGGCGGGTGACGGTGGGAAACCTTCTCACGGGTCTTTCTCCTCGGTGGTGAGTCGGTGGCCGAGTCGGTGTCGTGTGCACGACGGCGGTGTTTCCCCGGGGCGGGCCCGAGTGTCACGCGAGCATCTGCCGTGCCGCGTCCCGGAGTTGGTCGTCCAGGGAGCGGAGCGCACTGCCGGAGGCGAGGGTGTACGACGGCAGCAGCCGTCGCTCGGACGTCGACCAGCGCAGCAGACGCGGCCGCAGGTCGGTGGCGAAGGGCGGGCCGATCAGCAGGAGGGTCTGAAGGGCGCGGACGCCCACGGGGAGGGGCGACGCGAGCGAGGTCAGGACGGGACGGGCCGTGGACGCGTCACCGGTGATGCGCCAGTGGGCCTCGGCCGCGTGCATGCGGTGCCACTCGTAGCCGTTGTGCAGGTACTCCTCGACCAGGGGCAGGAGCGGTGCGGCCGCCGGGCCCAGCAGGCCCACCTCCTCCAGGCACCAGCCGTTGTCGCCGAGGCGGCGCTCCAGCAGCCGCAGCGCCGGGTCCGGGTCGGCGCCCAGCCGGGCGGCGGCGACCACCGCGGCGCCGGCGAGCTCGTCGTCGCCGCTGCCGGCGACCTCGTCGAGCAGCCGCAGTACGTCCCCGTCCCGCAGGCCCCAGTCACCGAACCGGCGGGTGAGCGCCGCGTCCGGACGGCGGCGCGACAGATCGACCAGGTCGGGCAGGAGGCCGCGTGCGGTGTCGGGGGAGAGGGTGTCGAGGAGTTCACCGAGCCCGGCGGCCGCGGGGTGGCGCAGGGCGAGTCGCCGGTGCTCGGGGCACCGAGTGCGCGCGGCGAGCGCGGCGAGCGCGACTCTCGTGGCCCTCTTCACGCTTTCCTCGCATAGTGAACACGCTTTGATCACCTCAGGTAGGCTCCACACGCTCCATTCGCACCACTGAGGGGGGATTTCCTCATGTCGATACGCCATGCCTTCGCCGCGACTGCCGCCGCGACCGCCGCCGGCACGCTCGCCCTGGTCGCCGCCGTGCCGGCCCAGGCTGCCGAGTACTCGTCCGCGCTGAAGGTCAAGGGCGTCCAGTACGACGCCCCGGGCAGCGACTCCAACCGCTGCTCGGGCGGCAACACCAAGGACGAGTACCTGACGATCAAGAACTACTCCCGCACCGCGACCGTCAACCTCAAGGGGTACGTCGTCAAGGACGCCGTGGGCAACACGTTCACGTTCACCGGGAGTCACAAGCTCGAGCCCGGCGACTACGTGAAGCTGCGCGGCGGGCGCGGCACCGACTCCGACGCCGGCAATGTCGTCTACCGCCAGAACTGCAACTTCATCTGGAACAACGACAAGGACACCATCTACCTGCTCAAGCCCACCGGGGCCCGCGCCGACGTCCACTCGTACACCAAGCGCGCCAACGACGCGGACGGCAACGGCTACATCAACTACCACGGCTGACACCGCGGCTGACACGCTCAGTGGCGGCAGGTGGCGAGCCCCGGGCGCCACGGGCGGGCGATCGCGGCGAACCCGCCGTCGGTGACGACGTGCACCCCGGGATGCGCCGGAAGGCCGACTGCACCACCGGCGACCCGGGTCGCGCGCCCGTCCCGCGCGCCCGCGTCGCGCGCCCGCCTTTGGGGTGAGCGGCGGGTGTGTCGGTGCCGCGGCTGGGTGGGGCGGCGGTACGACAGGTCGTGGTGCGGGCCGGCCACGACTTGCCGGTCCGCCGTCGACCGGTTCAGCCGCCGTGAAGGGACACCCGCCCATGACCGTGCCCACCGCCATCGACCACCGTGCCGAGGGCTACAGCCTCCAGCACGCCTACAGTCTCGCCCGGGCCGCCGAACTGGCCTACAAGGACCGGGAGACCATCGAGCGGACGGCGGTCTCCTGGGGCTTCGAGCGGGTGCGCCACCACGAGACCCGGTTCACCCCGCCGTTTCCGCTCCAGGACACCCAGGCCTACACCGCGGCCAGCGAGCACATGATCGTCACCGCGTTCCGGGGCACGGAACCGATGCGGATCAAGGACTGGCTGACGGACGCGACCACCCCGCCGCGCCAGGGGCCCGGCGGCACGGGCCACGTCCACCACGGCTTCGCCGAGGCCCTGGAATCGATCTTCCCGGACGTCAGGGACGCACTCGAGGAACTGCGCACCGACGGCCAGACCGTGTGGTTCACCGGGCACAGCCTCGGCGGCGCGCTGGCCATGCTGGCCGGCGCGCGGATGTACCTCGACGAGCCCCGGCTGGCGGCCGAGGGCGTCTACACCTTCGGTCAGCCCCGCACCTGCGACCGGACGCTCGCCGCCGCCTACAACAAGGGCTTCAAGGACCGCATGTACCGCTTCGTCAACAACAATGACGTGGTGCCGCACCTGCCCCCGGAGCCCGTCTACACGCACGTCGACGTACTGCGGTACATCGACTCGCGGGGCAAGGTCCACGAGTCCATGCCACTGGTCGGCGGCCTCACCGACCGGGTGAGGGGACTGACCGCCGACGCCCTCGCGCCCGCGGGCGACGGTGTGCGCGACCACTTCATGAAGAGCTATCTGACCGCCCTGGAGAAGAACCTCTCGTGACCCGGCCGGTACCGGCAATTCGCCCGCCTGCCCGGATCAGGCGCACCTGACGGGCGGGTGGCGAGGCCCGGTGCCAGGCTGAGGACACACGCTCCGTGAAAGGGAACCGTCATGATCACCACTGACTTCGCCCCGGGCAGCCCCTGCTGGCTCGACCTCGGTGCTCCCGACGTCCGGGCCGCCGCGTCCTTCTACGGCGCCGTACTCGGATGGGAGTACGAGTCGATGGGGGAGGGGGAGGAGATGGAGGGCGGCATGTTCCGGAAGGACGGCAAGATCGTCGCCGGGCTGGGCAAGCTCACCGAGGACGGAGCCCGATCGGCCTGGATGATCTACTACAGCGTCACCGATCTGGACGCCACGGCCGGGACCGTCGAGCGCCTGGGCGGCACGGTCCGGGTGGCGCCGATGGATCTCGAGGAGTGGGGCCGGATGGCCCAGTTCAGCGACCCGCTGGGCGGCCAGTTCGCCGCCTGGCAGCCGGGCACGAACAAGGGCGTGGAGCTGGTCGACGCGCCCGGCTCGCTGTCCTGGGTCGAGCTGTACACGACCGACGCCGCGGCCGCCAAGCAGTTCTACGGCGAGGTCTTCGGCTGGACGTTCGGCGACATGGAACTCCCGGGCGGCGGAGGTACGTACGCGCTGGTCACCCCTGCCGGGCTGCCCGAGGAGCGCATGCATGGCGGGGTCATGCAGATGTCCGAGGAGAACCTCGCCCTCGCGAACGGGCGGCCCTACTGGCACCCGGTGTTCGCCGTCGAGGACTGCGACGCCGCGGTCGCGAAGGTCACGGGGAACGGCGGCAGCGTGCAGATGGGCCCGGAGGACGCCCCGGGCGTCGGCCGTCTGGCCGTCTGCCTCGACCCGTCGAACGCGGACTTCGTTCTGCTGACCCCGGAGCCCGAGGCGACCTGAACCGGGGACGGGGCGCACGGCGGCCCACCGGGAGTCTCCTCTTCGCATGCAGGGCGTTCTCACCGGGGCTTCGAACGGAAGCCCCGGTTCTGTCTGTGTGGTGCACCCCGGCGGAGACGTGCAGTGAATTTCGGTGGACCAGGCGAACCGAACCTTCTCCGGTGGCACCCGGCGCCGGTCGCGTTCGGAGCGAACTGGCCGGTCTGGGACTCGGGGTCGGCGTCGCGTCCGGCTCGTCGCAGGCGTCCGACGCCGTCGTCACGTCCAGCGCGCTCACGGTCGGGAGCGGGGTCGCGGAGGGCAGCACCGTGATCGTCGTGACCGAGGAGACGCCGTCCGCCGACGACGAGGGGACGTCGAGCGAGTCCCCGGCACCGACGACGGGCACGACCACGCCGTAGCGATCGCGCGGAAACCGCGCGGAAACGACGGGCAGGCGCCGGCAGCTACCGCATACCGCCTACCAGCTACCCCCTACCGGACGTCGAGATCGGGCAGCGGGCGGTGGGCGATCTCCCGGCACTCCTCCGGCGGCACGCCCAGCATCCGCAGCACCATCTCGGCCAGGTTCGACGCCGCCTCGTCGCCGTCCAGGTCCGGGCGGGTGAAGCGCAGCTCGACCAGGGCGAGCAGCGTGCCGCCGAGCGCCGAGAGGGCGACCGTCGGGTCGGCGAGGGCGAAGCGGCCCGACGCGGCGCCGGCCTGGAGGTCGCGCAGGGCGCGGGGGGCCAGGCCCGTGTCGGAGTGGATGTGGCCGAGGCCCCGGTGGCGCAGCACCTGCATCAACTCGGGGTGGGAGTCGGCCATCCGCGCGCTGAGCCGGAAGCTGGTCGCGACGAGCTCCGCCGGGTCGTCGATCTCCTCCAGGAGCAGGTCGAAGGCCTGGCCGAACTCCTCCAGGGCGTCCCGGACCGCCGCCTGGAACAGCTCCGTCTTCGACTCGAAGTGGTTGTAGAAGGAGCCGATGCCGACGTCCGCGCGCTCGGCGATCGTCTGGATGCTCGCGCTGGTGTCCCCGGTCTCGGCCAGGATCTGCCGGGCCGCGCGGACGAGTGCCTGCCGGGTCTCGGCGCGACGGCGCTCGAAACGGTTCGTGGGCGGCGGCACGGCCCTCAAGGCCCCGTCCAAGCCGGTCGAGAAGATCGGCGCGCTGCTGCCGGCCGAGGTGAAGTGGAAGGCGTTCTTCAGGGGCCAGGCCCGCAACCCGCGCTACCTTCACGCGGGCGACCTGATCACCGCCGGCATCGCCACGCCCGACGGCCGCATCGACCTCGGCGAGCAGCGCACCCCTGTGGCCGACGCGACATGAGACAGCAGGTGAGCCGCGAGCCGCGCACCACCGCGGAATCGGCACCCCACACACCGGTAGCGATCGTCGGGGCGGGCCCGGTCGGCGTCCTGGCCGCCCTGCTGCTCGCCCGGCGCGGAGTCCGCAGCGTCCTCCTCGAACGCCACACGGACGTCTACCCGCTGCCCCGGGCCGTCGCCACGGACGACGAGGTCTGCCGGATCCTCCAGGCCGCCGGCGTCGACGAGGCCTTCACCGCCGTCTCCCGCCCGGCGAACGGACTACGGCTGCTGGACGCCCGGCACCGGGTGATCGCCGAGGTGCCTCGCTCCCCGCGCGGACGCCACGGCTACCCGCAGACCAGCATGTTCGACCAGCCCGAACTGGAACGGCTGCTGCGGGACGCCCTCGCCGCCCATCCGGAGTGCGAACTGCGGGGCGGCGTCGAGGTCACCGCCGTGGAGGAGGACCCCGAGGGGCCCGTCCGCGTGACCTTCCGCGCCGGCGACGGCGACCACCTCCTGCTCGCGGACGCCGTCCTCGGCTGCGACGGCGCGGGCAGCGCGACCCGCGACGCCATCGGCGCCCGCTGGGAGGACCTGCGCTTCGAGGAGCGGTGGACCGTCATCGACGTCCGCACCACCGCCCGGGTCAGATCGTGGGAGGGCGTCGACCAGGTCTGCGACCCGAACCGGCCCGCCACCTTCATGCGGGTCGGCGAGGACCGCTACCGCTGGGAGTTCCGTCTGCGGGACGGCGAGCACCTCGACGGCCCGGACGGCCGCGAGCGGCTCCGCGAGCTGGTGGCTCCCTGGGTGGACCTCTCCCACGCCGACGACTTCGACGTCGTACGGCAGGCGCGCTACACCTTCCGGGCCCGGGTCGCCGACCGCTGGCGCCGGGGCCGGGTCTTCCTGCTCGGCGACGCCGCCCACCTCACCCCGCCCTTCATAGGGCAGGGCCTGTGCGCCGGACTGCGGGACGCGTACAACCTCAGCTGGAAGCTGGCGCTCGTCCTGCGGCACGGCGTGGACGAACGGCTGCTGGACAGCTACGAGAGCGAGCGCAAGCCGCACGTCCGCCGGCTGATCCGGCTGGCCGTCGCCACCGGCTGGGCCATGACGGGCGGGCAGGACGGCGCCGCCGCGCTGCGCCGCACCGCCGTGGGCATGCTCTGCCGCGTCCCCCGGCTGACGGCGGCGCTCGGCCGGGACCTCAGCCCTCCCCTCACCCCGGGGCCACTGGTCCGGCGGAGCAGACTGGGCGGCACCCTGTGCCCCCAGCCCGACGTGACCGCCGGACGCCGCCGGGTACGCCTCGACGACCTGCTCGGGGACTCCTTCGCCGTGCTGACCGCCGTCCCGCCGACGCCTTCCCTGACGGCGGTCGCCGAAGCCCTCGGCGCGCCCGTCCTCGCCGTGGGCACCGACGACACGCTCACCGACTGGCTGCGCGCCGGCCGCGCGGACGCCGTCCTGCTGCGCCCCGACCGCGTGGTCCTGGACGTGGTCCCCGTGGGCGCCGACGGCTTCACGGACACCGCAGCCTGGGCCCCACTGCTGTGCTCGGCCCGCGTTCCCGCACACCTTCCCCTGTCCGCCTCGACGTCGAGGAGTGCTGCCCGATGACGAACGCGCCCCCCTTCTGGTCGCCCGCGCCCGAGGACGCCGCGCACAGCCGTATCGCGGACTTCGGCCGCTGGGCCGCCCGCCACCGGGGCGTCGAGGAGGCCGACGACCACCTCGACTACGCCGCTCTGCACCGCTGGTCGGTGACCGACCTGGAGGGCTTCTGGAGCGCGGTGTGGGAGTACTTCGAGATCGACGCCGACAGCGACTACGAAGGGGTGCTGGCCGAGGAGACCATGCCGGGCGCCCGCTGGTTCCCCGGCGCCACCCTCAACTACACCCACCACGCCCTGCGCAGCCAGGACGGCGACGAGATCGCGGTCATCGCGCTGGACGAGACCGGCGCGGGACACGAGGTGTCCTGGGGCCGGCTGCGCGCGCAGGTCGCCTCGGTCGCCGCCACCCTGCGCGACCTGGGCGTCGGCCGGGGCGACCGGGTGGTCGGCTACCTGCCCAACACCCCGCACGCGATCGTCGCGTTCCTCGCCGCCGCGAGCCTCGGCGCCGTCTGGTCGGTGTGCGGCCAGGACTACGCCCCCACGGCGGCCGCCGACCGTTTCGCCCAGCTCGAACCGACCGTCCTCGTCACCGCGGACGGCTACCTCTTCAACGGCACCACCCACGACCGCCGCGACGCCTCCCTCGAACTGGCACGCGCCCTGCCGACCCTGAAGGCCACGCTCCTCGTCGGCCACCTCGGCCTGCCCTGGCCCGAGGAGGCGCACCCGTCGCTCGTCGTCCCCTGGGAGGACGCGGCCAACCGGACCGAGGAACTGCGCTGCACGCCGGTGCCGTTCGACCACCCACTGTGGGTCGTCTTCTCCTCCGGCACCACCGGACTGCCCAAGGGCATCGTCCACGGCCACGGCGGCGTGCTGCTCGAACACCTCAAGACCCTGGGCCTGCACTGCGACCTCGGCCCCGGCGACCGGCTCCTCTGGTACACCACCACCCACTGGATGATGTGGAACCTCGTCGTCTCCACCCTCCTGACCGGCGCCACCACCTGCACCTACGACGGCTCCCCGGCCCTGCTCACCCAGCCGGACGTCCTGTGGCGACTGGCCGCCCGCCACCGGGTCACCGTCTTCGGCACCAGCCCCCAGTACCTGCTGGGCATGGCCAAGTTCGGCATCGACCCCTCCACGCACGACCTGTCCGCGATCCGTGCGATCGGCTGCACCGGCTCCACCCTGCCGGCCTCCGCCTACCCCTGGGTGCGCGCCCATGTCGGCGCCGCCGTTCAGCTCGCCTCCACCAGCGGCGGCACCGACATCGTCTCCGCCTTCGCCGGCAGCGCCGCCACGACCCCGGTGTGGGCGGGGGAGCTGTCGGCCCCGAACCTCGGCGTGGCCCTCGCGGCCTACGACCCCGACGGCCTCCCCGTCGTCGATCAGGTGGGCGAGCTGGTCGTCACCCGCCCCCTGCCGTCCATGCCGCTGTACTTCTGGAACGACCCGGACGGCAGCCGCTACCACGCCGCCTACTTCGCCACCTACCCCGGCGTCTGGCGGCACGGCGACTGGATCACGCTGACCTCGCACGGGTCGGTGATCGTGCACGGCCGCTCCGACTCCACCCTCAACAGAAACGGCGTCCGGCTCGGCAGCGCCGACATCCACGACGTCGTGGAACGCCTCCCGGAGATCTCCGAGGCCCTGGTCATCGGCGCGGAGGAGGCGGACGGCGGCTACTGGATGCCCCTGTTCGTCGTCCTCGCGGCCGGCGTCGAACTCGACGACACCCTGCGCGAGCGGATCCGGGACGCCATCCGCACCGGCGCCTCTCCCCGCCATGTCCCGGACGAGGTCCTCGCCGTGCCCGGCATCCCGCACACCCGCACCGGCAAGAAACTCGAGGTCCCCGTGAAACGGCTGCTCCAGGGCGCCCGCGTCGAGGACGTCGTCAACCCCGCCGCCATCGACAGCCCCGACCTCGTCGACCACTTCGCCCGCCTCGGCATCGCCCGCCGCCTGAGGCCGGCACAGGTGCGGGAGGCCGGCGGCGGCGCATGACAGAGGGGAGGCGGCCTACAGCAGACCCGCTCCCGCCAGGTACTTCCCCACCCGTTCGGTCTCCTCCGCCGACAGCGGGACCTGCGGCTCGGCGGTCGCCGGGCAGGCGATGACATCCCGCAGGTGCAGCGCCGCCTTGAACGCGCCCAACGCCGCCGAGCTGCCGCCCATCCGGGCCGGGTCGCCGACGGTCACCATGCCGAACAGGGCGCACAGCCGCTCCTGTTCGGCCCGCGCCCGATCCAGGTCGCCCGACCGGCACAGGCGGTCGAGACGGACGTAGCCGTCCGGGTCGACGTTGGCCAGCCCCGGCACCGCCCCGTCCGCGCCCAGCGCCAGCGCCGCGTCGACGATCAGTTCGGAGCCGGTGAGGGTGCTGAAACCCGGGAGCGAGCGGGCGCCGGCGACGACCTCGCGGAAGCCCGCCAGGTCGCCGCTGGAGTCCTTGAGCCCGGCCAGCACCCCCTCGTCGGCCAGCTCCAGGACGAGCCGGGCGGGGAGCTTGGTGTGCACGGCGACCGGGATGTCGTAGGCGATCACCGGGACGGGACTGCGGGCGGCCACCAGCCGGTAGTGGCGGGCGATCTCGGCCGGGTGGGTGCGGGTGTAGAACGGCGCGGTGACGACCACCGCGTCCGCGCCCGCCGCCGTGACCGCCTCGACATGCTCCAGCACACGGGGCGTGGTCATGTCGATCGCCCCGGCCAGCACGGGCAGTCGGCCGGCCACGTGCGCCACCACCGTCTCGGTGACCAGCCGGCGCTGCCGGTCGGTGAGGTAGGCGACCTCCGAGGTCGAGCCCAGCACGAACAGCCCGTCCACTCCGCCGTCCACGAGATGGTCGACCAGCCGGCGCAGCGAGGGCACGTCCACCTCGCGGTCCGGGGTCAGGGGGGTGCAGACGGGCGGGACCACTCCGGTCAGCGGGGCGGGAAGGGTCATCGGTGCTCCCTGGGCAGGCTCTCGCGTACGAGGTCGTCGGTCGACTCGTCCTCCTGCACAGGATGGTGACAGCGGTAGCGGTGTCCGGGCCGTGACGCGGCCGAGAGGCCGGGCATCGCCTCGGCGCACACCTCGTCGGCCCGCCAGCAGCGGGTGCGGAACGGACAGCCGCTCGGCGGGCGGGCCGCCGACGGCACCGGCCCGGTCAGCGGGATCGGATCGCCCGGGCGCAGCAGACTGGGCGTCGCGGAGAACAGGGCACGGGTGTAGGGGTGTCGGGCCCGGTCGGAGACCCGGTCGGCCGGGCTCTCCTCGACGATCCGGCCCAGGTACATCGTGATCACCCGGTCGCTCATCCGCCGTACCGTCTGGATGTCGTGCGAGACGAACACCAGGCTCAGGCCGAGGCGTTCCCTCAGGTCCAGCAGCAGGTTGAGGATCTGGGCGCGGACCGAGACGTCCAGGGCGCTGGTCGGCTCGTCGGCGACCACCAGAGCGGGGTCGAGGGCGAGCGCGCGGGCGATCGCGACCCGCTGGCGCTGGCCGCCGGAGAGCCGGCCGGGCAGGGCGTCGGCCAGGGCCCGGGGGAGACCCACCAGGGACATCAACTCCCGTACACGGTCCTCCCGTTCGGCCTTCGAGCCGCGCCGGTGCACATCGAGGGGGTCGCGCAGGATCCGTCGTACGGGCAACCGGCGGTTCAGGGCCGTCGACGGGTCCTGGAAGATCATGCCGGTGTGCGCGCCGACCGTCGTCCGGCGCTCGTCCGGGGACATCGCCCACAGGTCGCGGCCCCGGAAGGACACCGTGCCCGACGTCGGCCGCTGGACGCCCACCAGCACCTTCGCCAGCGTCGACTTCCCGCACCCCGACTCACCGACCACACCGACCGTCTCACCGGGCGCGACCGCGAGATCGGCGCCGGTGAGGGCGTACACCGGCCCCCGGTGGACCACATGGACGTCCTGTACGTCCGACACGGCCGTCATGTCACGGGCTCGCTCTCCGCCGAGGTCGGTTCGACCGCCGGGTGGTGGCAGGCGGTGGTGTGCGTGCGGGTGCCGGTGAGGACCGGCGCGGTCGTGTGGCAGACGTCCGTCGCCGACGGGCAGCGGTCGGCGAACCGGCAGCCCGCCGGGAAGTCGGCGGGGGACGGCACCACCCCTCGGATCTGTGTCATGCGTTCCTCGGCCGACTCCAGCGAGAGCACGCTGCCGAGCAGGCCGCGCGTGTAGTGGTGGGCCGGCGCCTCCACCAGGTCGGCGGTCACGCCCGCCTCCACGATCTGTCCGCCGTACATCACCACCATCCGGTCGGTGACGTCGGCGACGAGCGCCAGGTCGTGCGAGACGAGGAGCAGCGCGAAGCCCAGTTCCTCGCGCAGCCGCAGCAGCAGTTCCATGACCCGGGCCTGGACGGTGACGTCCAGGGCGGTGGTGGGTTCGTCGGCGACGATCAGCCCCGGGTTCCGGGACAGCGCCATGGCGATCAGCACGCGCTGGCGCTGTCCGCCGGAGAGTTCGTGCGGGTAGCTGCGCAGGGTGCGCTCCGGGTCGAGACCGACCATCTCCAGCAGTTCCCGGGGCGTGCGCCGACCGCCGCGCCGTACCAGCTGCCCGAGCTGGGCGCGGACGGTCATCGCCGGGTTCAGGGCGGACAGCGCGTCCTGATGGACCATCGCCATCTCGTGGCCGAGCAGCCGTCTGCGGACCCGGGCCGGCTCGGCGAGCAGGTCGCGCTGGTGGAAGCGGACCTGTCCCCGGACGCGGGCGCCCTTCGGCTGGAGTCCCATGACGGTGAGCGCGGTCAGCGACTTCCCGCAGCCCGACTCGCCGACCAGGCCCAGCACCTCTCCGGGATACAGCTCGAAGCCGACCCCGTCGACGATGTCGACGTCCCCGTGCCGGCCCGGGAAACCGATGGCGAGGTTCTCCACCGTGAGCACCGGCTGTCCGCTCCGGTCGTGCGGGGGCCGGGCCCGCGCGCGCAGCCGCCGGGCCGCCTCGGCGAGACCGGGCAGCGCGAGCACCTCGCCGCCACCGGACTCCGGACACTCCGCACTCGCCGGAGTCTCCGGACGGTCGTCGTGTTCCTCGGGTGCCCGCGTCTCCTGGGCGGCCGGGGCCGCCCAGGCGTCCGAGACGCCCTCGGACAGGACGTTCAGCGACAGCACGGTGACCAGCATCAGCAGCCCGGGGTAGACGGTCGCCCACCAGCCGCCGGTCAGCACCATGTTCTTGCCGTCCGCGATGACACTGCCCCAGGACGGGTCCGGCGGCCGGACGCCCGCGCCGACGAAGGACAGCGACGCCTCGAAGACGATCGCCTCGGCGACCTGGACCGTGCAGAACACCAGGACCGGCGCCGCGCAGTTGACCGCCACGTGCCGCAGCACGATGTGGTGCCTGCGGGCACCGATCACCCGTTCCGCCGTGACATAGTGCTCGCCGTACTGGTCGAGGACGTTGGCCCGTACGACCCGTGCCACCGGCGGGGTGAACAGGAAGGCGATCGCGCAGATCAGGACGGTGATCCCGCCGCCGAAGACCGCGACGAGGACCGCCGCGAGCGCGATGCCCGGGAACGCCATCACCACGTCCAGGCAGCGCATCAGCGTCTCGTCGACGCCCTTGCGGGAGGTGGCGGCGAGCGCCCCGGCCAGCGCGCCCACGACCAGGGCGAGCGCGGTGGCACCGAGCCCGATCGCCAGGGACCAGCGGGCGCCGTACATCAGTCTGCTGAGGATGTCCCGGCCGAGGCTGTCCTGGCCCATCCAGTGCGCGGCCGAGGGATGCCCCGTGCCGTCGACCGGGTCCCGCTGGTCGAGCGGGTCGTGCGGGGCGAGCAGCGGCGCGAGGACGGCGACCAGGACGACGACCGCCAGGAAGCAGACGGCCGCCTTCGACAGCGGCGGCAGCCGACGCCATCCCCGCAGCCGTACGCCGGGCCTGGACAGCCGCTCGGCGAGGCTCGCGCGCGTGAACATCAGACCGTCCTCAGTCGGGGGTTGAGGGCAAGGTGGAGGAGGTCGATGGCGAGGTTGACGACGACGAACCCGGTGGCCGTGGTGAGGACGACGCCCTGGACGACGGCCGGGTCGCCGTTCTGCACGGCGTCGATCATCAGCTTGCCCATGCCGGGCAAAGCGAAGACCGTCTCGATGACGACGGCGCCGCCGAGCAGATAGCCGATCCGCAGGCCGAGCACGGTCAGCGGGTTCACCAGCGCGTTGCGCAGCACGTTGCGGCCGACCACCACCCGGGGCGGCAGCCCGCTGCCGAACGCGGTGCGCACGTAGTCCTTGTCGAGTTCCTCCACCACCGACGTCCGCACGACCCGGGTCAGCTGGGCCGCGACGGGCAGGGAGAGGGCGAGCGCGGGCAGGGTCATCGTGCGCAGCCAGCCGGTGACGGAGTCGGCCGGGTTGACATAGCCGCCCGCCGGGAACCAGCCCTTCGCCACGGCCAGGTACTGGATCATCAGCAGCGCCAGCCAGAACCCCGGCGCAGCCACCCCGACCAGCGAGACGGCCCGCACGGCCTGGTCCGGCCACCGGTCCCGGTACACCGCCGCCGTGACCCCGCCCGCCAGCGCCAGCACCACCGCGATGCCGAGGCCGAGGACGGCCAGCTGGAGGGTGAGCGGGAGCGCGGTGACGATCTGGTCGGCGACCGCGGCGCGGGTCAGGGTGCTGGTGCCCAGGTCGCCGTGGAGCAGGTCGCCGACGAAGTGGACGTAGCGCACCGGGAGGGGGTCGAGCAGTCCGTTGCGCTCGCGGAAGTCGTGCAGCTGCTCGGGGGTCGGGTTGGCGCCCTGGAAGAACGCGGAGGCCGGATCGGCGTCGGAGAACCGCATCACCAGGAACGCGAACAGCACGATGCCGAGCAGCAGCGGCACCAGCAGGGCGACGCGGCGCAGCACGATCCGCAGCACGGCCGGCATGTCGTCAGACCCACTTCGCTTGCAGGAGGTTGATGCCGGGGTAGGGCTGGGCCCTGGTGCCGGTGAGTTCGTGCGGGTCCCACGCGGTCATCAGCTCGTTGTGCACGACCGGGTACAGGACGGCCTGTTCGGCGACGACGTCGACGCACTCCTGGATCATCGCCCTCTTCCTCGCGGGGTCCGGCTCGCGGGTGGCCCGGTCCATGTCCGTGAACAGGCGCCGCGCGACAGCGTTGTCGGCCCAGCGGGCGTAGCCCGTCCAGAGGTTCTGCGGGCCGTAGTTGTAGCGGAGGATCAGATCGGGGTCGAGGCCGAACTGGTTGGGGTTCGAGGCGGCGGCGACGACCTGGTAGTCCCGCTTCTGGTCCAGTTTGGTGAACACGGCCGTCGTCTCCTGCGGAGCCAGCGTGGTGGTGACCCCGACGGCGTCCCAGGACGCCTTGACGGTCGGCAGACAGTCGACGATCCAGCTCACGTTCACGGCGAGGATCTCCACCTCCAGCCCGCTCACCCCGGCGGCGTCGAGCAGCGCCCGTGCCTTGGTGGGGTCGTGCCGGTAGACGGTCCTCGCCGGCCGGTGGGCGGGGTTGGCCTCGTCGAGGAACGAACTCGCGGGCCTGCCGTGCCCCTTGAGGGCCACCTCGATCATCCGGTCGGTGTCGATGGCGTAGTGCAGCGCCTGCCGCACCCGTACGTCGTCGAAGGGCCTGCGCCGGGTGTTGAACATCAGGAACAGGTTGTTCATCCCGGCCGCGCCCGCGACCTTCAGACCGCCCCGCTCGAGCCAAGGGATGTGGGCGTAGGGGATGTTGTCGGAGATCTGCGCGCCCGCGCTCCGTCCCGAGATCCGCGCGACGCGCGAGGCCGCGTCGACGATCGTCAACCAGTTCATCCTCGCGAAGGCGGGCCGGCGTGGCCCGTTGTAGGCGGCGAACGCCTCGAAGGTGGTGTTCGACTTCGGGTGGTGCGCGGTCAGCCGGTACGGTCCCGAGCCCACCGCGAGTCCCCGGATCGCGTCGTCCCAGGCGCCCGGCCGGGAGAACACGTGCCGGGGCATGATCTTGGCGAGGGTGAGCCGGGCGACCCCTTCCGGGAAGGGGAAGCGCAGGACGAGTTCGACGGTACGGGCGTCGACCTTGCGGACCTCCTTCAGCCAGTTCGCGAAGAATCCCCTGGCGAGGGTCTGGGTGTCCGGGTCGAGGATCCGGTCGTACACGAACAGCACGTCGTCGGCGGTGACGGGCCGGCCGTCGTGGAAGGTGGCGCCCGGCCGCAGCGTGAACCGCCACACGGTGGCCTTCGGCTCGGCCGGCAGGCCGGTCGCCAGCGCCGGGTACGGCGCGCGCGTGATCGGGTCGGTGTCGACCAGCCCCTCGTAGACGTGGTTGTTGGCGGCCATCGCGAACGCGGACGCCGTCTGCGTCGGGTCCCAGCTGCCGTCGTTGCCGTATCCGATGACCGTCGTCAGGGTGCGGTCCGGGCCGCTGCCGCCGGTGTCGTTGGTGGACTCGGGGCCACAGGCCGCCAGCGACGAGGAGAGCGCCCCCGCCGTCCCGAGTGCGCCCGTGCAGGTGAGGAACGTCCGGCGGTCCGGCGCCGGCACGTCGTGGACCACGGTTCCTCCAGCGGCGACGGATGTCCCCATTTGTCGGCTTGATCAGCGCGACCATAGGAGGGGCCGTGGGGGCGGTCAAGGTGGTGCACCCGAATGGCGCAGCGGTCGGGAACGGGCGGCCGGCTCTAGGCCCGGCTCTCCTCCGTCCACGGTGGCGCCAGGCGTCCGCGGTCGAACCAGTCCTTCGTCTCCCGGCCGCCCGAGAGGGCCACCAGTGCCCCGCCCCAGGCGATACCGGCGCCCCAGACGTGGTCGTACGTCAGAAACCCGGCCATACCTCCCAGAACGGTCACCCAGCCGACGGTGACCGCTCCGATCCGCACCGCGGTGCCGCCGTCGGCGAACCTCGCCGCGACGACCAGCGCCGCCGCGGCCGTCAGTGCGCACCCCGTCGCCGCGAGCAGCAGCAGTGCGAGGAACGGTGCGCCCAGGGTCCCGGTCTCGAAGGCCGCGGCGGCGGCCCCGAGCCACACCGCACAGCCGGCGCCCGCGACGGCGAGGGCGGCCAACAGTATGCGAGCGCACCGGGTGGTACCGGGCATGCGGGTCATATGCGGTCCTTGGGGTCTTCGTGGCGAAGCGGATGCGGGCGAAGTCGGCCGGTCTGAGCGGATGTGACCGCCCTCATAGCGGTGATGACGTTCGCACAGGGAGTCTCTCCTCGCACGAGTTTCCGAAGAACTGTTATCCGCCGCTACCGCAGAGATCTCCCCTTGTGACGGACAGCATCGTTCGACGTCGACGACAGGGAAGCAGCGATGAGTACACGGCACACGAGGGAACCGGCGGAACTGGTCAGCGCCGCGCGGGCGGGCGACCAGGCGGCCCAGGACGCGCTCGTCAGCGCGTACCTGCCGCTGGTCTACAACATCGTGGGCCGGGCGCTGAACGGCTCGGTGGACGTGGACGACGTCGTGCAGGACACCATGCTCAAGGCCCTCGACTCGCTGGGCGCCCTGCGCGACCCCGAGAGCTTCCGCTCCTGGCTCGTGGCCATCGCGATGAACCAGGTACGGGCTCACTGGCAGCGGCAGCGGCCCGCCCAGGGCGACATGGAGGAGGCCGACGAGGTCGCCGACCCGGGGGCCGACTTCGTCGACCTGACCATCGTTCGGCTCCAGTTGTCCGGCCAGCGGCAGGAGACCGCGCGGGCCACGCGCTGGCTGGAGCCCGACGACCGCGGACTGCTGTCCCTGTGGTGGCTGGAGTGCGCCGGTGAACTGACCCGGGCCGAGATCGCCGAGGCGCTGGCGCTGTCGCCGCAGCACACGGCGGTCCGGGTGCAGCGGATGAAGGCGCAGCTGGAAGCGGCCCGCGTGGTCGTGCGGGCGCTGGACGCCCAGCCGCCGTGCCCGGAACTCCAGGGGGAACTGGCCGGCTGGGACGGCCGGCCCTCGGCGCTGTACCGCAAGCGAATAGCCCGGCACGCGCGCGGCTGCGCGCGCTGCTCCGGTCTGTGGAGCGGACTGATGCCCGCGGAGGGGCTGCTGGCCGGTCTGGCGCTGGTCGCCGTGTCGTCCGCGCTCATGGCGAGGATGCGGTCCGCCGCCGACACGCTGGCCCTGGCCGGTACGGCGTCCCCGCTCGCCGCCGAGGGTGAGACCGGGGCCGACGGTGTGTCCTCCGTGGCGGGCAGGCACCGGGCCGCGAAGGAGCAGGGTGTCTCCCGCGGTGCCGCCCGTCGCAAGCGGCGCATCCGGCGGCGCGCGGTCGGCGGGGCGGTCGTGGCGGCCTGCGTGGTCGGCGGCGGCCTCTACCACTTCGGCACCCAGCAGGGCGGCGGGACGGAAGAGGGCACTGCCGCGCGGCCCGCGAACGACGCGCTCGTCTCGGACCGGCCCACACCGGACGGTGGCCGCGCGACCTCCACGTCACCGTCGCCGTCCCCTTCCCCGACGGCGTCCGCGTCGAAGTCGCCGAGCCCGAGCGCCTCCCCGAGCCCCCGGACGGAGAAGAGCACGCCCGCCCCGAAGAAGACGGCCGAGCCGAGACAGAGCGCCTCCCGCACGCCGGCCGTGCAGTCGGGGGGTTCGTCCGGCCTCGGGGCGCAGGTGATCGCTCTGGTCAACGAGGAGCGGGCGTCCGCGGGCTGCGGCCCGCTCACGGACGACAGCCTGCTGCGCAAGGCCGCGCAGGGTCACTCCGAGGACATGGCCGCGCGTGACTTCTTCGACCACACCAATCCGGACGGCGCCGACCCCGGTCAGCGCGTCACCGCCGCGGGCTACCGCTGGTCCACGTACGGCGAGAACATCGCCAAGGGGCAGCAGACGGCCCAGTCGGTGATGACGTCCTGGATGAACAGCCCCGGCCACCGAGCGAACATCCTCAACTGCGACTTCAAGAACATCGGCGTGGGCATCCACGACGGAGCCGGCGGCCCGTGGTGGACCCAGAACTTCGGCGCCAAGCTGTGAGGGGTGCGGTGGGCGCCGTGGTCTTCGTGGACGTATTGGGTGCGGCGGAAACACGGGCGTCCGCCGGCGGGTGATGCCGTTCGTCGATCCCCGCGTACGGACCGCTGATCTCCCTCCCTGGCTGTACGGAAAACATCGGATTGTCCCGAGAGGTCCCGTGCGTTTGTGGGGGTAGGTCCTGGGCGGGGGGCCGGGGATGGGCGCGGGGGACGGGCCCTGGGCACCCCGCGCATCCGATGACCGTGCGAGGGGGAACCGCATCCATGCGCAGCAGATGCGGAGCCGCGGTGACAGGCGTCTCAGACGGGTAGTGCCCCGGGCGGATGGCCGTGTTCCCGGCCGCAGTCGGTCAGGGCGAGGACCCCCTGACCGGTGAGCCGTGTCGTGGGGCCGATCGATCCCGGGTCGACCGAGAGCCGGGCGGCGATGTCGACGGCGTAGCAGGTGTCGGGCACGCCGAGTTCCTCCTTCTTCCGGCGGTACGCGGCGGCGAAGGCCTCGAAGTCGGACGTGTCCACGTCCTCGAGGGCGTCGTCGGGCAAGCCCCTCTGGTGCGGGAGCAGATACCCGGATTCCGCGGGATGGCCCGGCTGCCGGTCGCCGTGCTGCCCGGCGTCGAAGGCGTCGTAGTACCGCAGCACGTCGCCGTCCTCGGCGATGCACCAGGCGGTCCAGTTGTCCCCGCAGCTCATCCCGTACCACTGCGCGGCGCCGAACTTCCGGCTCAGGGCGGCGCACCGTTCGCGCACCACCTGCTCCCGCACTTCGTCGCCGTGATCGTCGGCGGCGTCCTTGAAACGATGGGTGTCGGGGGAGGGGTGCCCGAAGACGAGGGTCCAGCCGTCGAGGACCGGGCTGACGAACACCCGCGCGCAGGCCGCGTGGCCGCGGTCGCGCCACCAGGTGTGTCGGTCGTGGTTCCAGGCGCCCGCACCGGTCCGCAGCGTGACGGGCTCCTCGGCCCCCAGCGCGAAGGCATCCAGCACGGCGCCCTGATCGGCGGTCGCGACGGCGTACCAGGACCCGCACAGGTGCAGTCCCTCCGGCACCTCCGTGCCCCGCTTGACGCGCGTCAGCCGCCGCAGCGCCTCCTGATCCCCGCGCTCCAGGGCGCCCGGACCGCCGATGGCGGCGAGGGCCTCCAGCGCGCCGGCCCGTACCCGTGGCCCCGGCGCGGGGGCCCGGCGTATCCGCCGCAACGCGGGTACGGCAGCGGGCCCGATGGCCTCGAACGTCCCGACGGCTCTGCGCCGGACGTCGTCGTCGGTGTCGGCCAGCAGCGGTACCAGCCGGTCCGTGTACTCCACCGCGGCCGCCCCACAGCTCCGGAGGGCGGCCAGCGTGTTCTCCCTGACCCTGGGGTGCTCGTGGAGCAGCAGCGGCAGAAGGGCCGCCATGTCCGGCAGCTCCATCCGCGCCAGCGTCCAGCCGGCCCGCTGGGCCGCCTCCGGGGAACCGGCGCGTGCGACGGCCTCGGCGAGCGGGAACAGCGCGGGCTCGCCGATCCTGCACAGCACGTCGGCGCTGACATTCCACGCCACCGGTGACCGCTCGTCACAGAGCACGTCCAGCACGGCGCCCACCACCTCCGCGCCCCGCTCGACGAGAGCGTCGCGCATCGGTTGGGTCCGCTCCCACGACCCGGAGAGCCCTTCGGTCAACACATCCCTGTCCACGCCTGGCACGCTAACCCGAGCCACTGACAATCCAGCACCTGTCACACTGTGGGCCGATGGGAAGCGGGGGAGGGGGCAGACATGGTGTCCGACTGGATCGAGTTGTGGCTTCGCAGAAGCGGCAAGCCATGGCTGATGGGCGTCGTTCTCATCGGGTTCGCCGCCGTCCGGGACTGGGTGTTGCCTCTGAGGGTGCTCGCCCTGGCAGCTGGCGTGGGCATGCTGGGTCACGGGACGGCCGAGACCTGGAGACTGATCCGCGACCGCAAGCAGGCGACCGCCATGCTCGACCGTCTCGAAGCCGAGGAGCGCGGCGCGCTCCGCGGGTGAACGGCTCCACGCTCGCGCCGTCGGGGGCCACCCCGAGCGCGGGATGGGGGTAAACCCCCATGGGAATGGGGCGGTTCCCCGGATGGGCGGGGTGGGTCGGCTCGGCGAGGCTGATCCGCATGAAGCAGATCACCAAGCAGCTCAGGAGAAATGCGGCCCTGGTCGCCGTGTCCGCCGTCGTCCTCGGCCTGGTCGCGCCGGTCACCGCGTCCGCCGCGTCCAGCGCGTCCGCCAAGCCTCTCGTGTGGGGGGAGTGCGAGGGCAGCGGGCTCGATCCGCGGCAGCAGTGCGCGACCGTCCACGTGCCGATGGACTACTCCCACCCCGGCGGCAGGACGATCGGCATCGCGGTCTCCCGGATCCCGAGCGAGAATCCCGAAGCCCGGCGTGGGGCACTGCTGTTGATTCCCGGCGGGCCCGGCGGCTCCAGCCTCGACGAGCCGTCGGAGCGGGGGCAGCGGTTACCGCAGGACGTACGGGACGCCTATGACCTCATCGGATTCGCGCCGCGCGGCAACGCGCCCTCGGCCCCCGTCGACTGCCGCCTCGACCACTCCGACCTCGCCACCTCCAAACTGCGTCCCTGGCCGGGGCCCGACGGATCGGTCACGGAGAGCATCGCATTCGCGCGGCGGACGGCGGACGCCTGCGCGCTCAACGGCGGCGAGATGATGAGGCACATCAGCACGGCCGACAACGCCCGTGACATCGACCGCGTCCGCGCGGCGCTCGGCGAGCGCAGGATCTCGGCCTGGGGTGTCTCCTACGGCACGTACATCGGCGCCGTCTACAGCGAGCTGTTCGCGGACCGCACCGACCGGATCGTGCTGGACAGCAATCTGGATCCCACCGGCGACTTCGGCCGTACCCAGGTCTCCCGGGGCTGGCTCGCCGGGTTCGAGCAGGGCGTGGAGGACGTGTTCGCCGAGTTCGCGCGGTGGGCGTCCGAGCCCGGCAACCCCGACCGGGTGGCGGACACCCCGGCCGGCGTCCGCTCGGTCTTCCTCTCACTCGCCGCGCGCCTGGACCGGGCACCGCTGCCCTGGCCCGGCGCCAACCCCGAGGTGCTGAACGGCACCACGCTGCGCCAGAGCATGCTGGACTCCCTGTACGACCCCGACGACTTCCCCACGCTGGCGAAGCTGATCCGGGCCGCACGACAGGGCACCGTGCCGCCCGCGCCGCCGGCTCCGCCGGAGGATCTGCTCCAGAACGTGGTCGCGGTCGGCGTGGCGACGATATGCAACGACAGCGCGTGGCCCACCGCGGCCGCCGTGTACGAGAAGGGCGTCGCGGAGAGCCGGGCGAAGTATCCCCTGACCGCGGGCATGCCGAGGAACGCGATGGTCTGCGCCGCCTGGCCGCGCCCGCAGCAACAGCCGGTGCGGATCACCGGCCGGGGGCCGTCGAACATCCTGCTCGTGCAGAACGAGCGTGACGTGGCCACTCCGCTCGCCGGTGCCCGCAAGCTCCGTGCGGCGCTCGGTGACCGCGCCGTCATGGTGACGGTGAACTCCACCGGCCACGACGTCTACCTGGCCAACGGAAACGCGTGCGGCGACGCCACGGTCTCCCGCTTCCTGGCCACGGGCGAACGGCCTGACCGGGACGTCTCCTGCGACTGACCGCGCCCCGACCTTCCCGTAGGGCCGGGCCGGCCGCGCGGCACGCCTGCCGCGCTTCCGGCACCGGCCCGGCCGAGGGGTCAGTAGGTGTGCAGGGTGAGCCCGTACCGGCCGAGTATCTCGTTGACCGGCTGGAACCATGTCTCGCCGCCGCCGGAGCAGTTGCCCCAGCCGCCCGAGGTGACGCCCTGCGCCTGGTCGCCGCTGATGAACGACCCGCCGGAGTCGCCCCCTTCGGCACACACGTTGGTCTTCGTCATCTGGTGCACCGCACCCTGGCTGTAGTTGACGGTCTCGTTCTTGGCGAGCACGGTGCCGCAGTGCCAGTGCGTGGTGGAGCCCGAGCGGCAGACGGAGGCGCCCACGGGCGCTTCGGCGGAGCCGCGCACGAGCTGGTCGGACACCGTGCCCCAGCCCAGTACCACCGGAACGGTCCACCACCCGCTGCCCACGTTCACCCAGGCGTAGTCGTTGTCCGGGAACGAGGACCCCTGGAAGGCGCCGATGTACGAGCCGTCCCAGCCCCGGACACCCGCTCCGGCCCGGCCGCAGTGGCCGGCGGTGATGAACCCGCCGTGGACCGAGAAGCCGATCGAACAGCGCACGTTGCCCGTGTAGTAGGGGTCGCCGCCGACCGTGCCGGCGGCGAGGGTACGAGGGGCCGCGGCGACGGTCTCGACGGTGACGGGACCGGCGGCGCGGGCCCGTGTCAGGAAGCCTCGGACATCGTTGTCGGCGACCCTGTCGCGCACCACCGTCACGACGACCGAGTTCGCCGCCGGGTCGACATGCCAACCGGCCACCCCCGAGGGGGCGGAGAGCCCGTCGAGGCGTGCCCTCGCCGCGTCCAGCCGCCGTGCGCTGTGCTCGACGACGCGGACGGCGGCGCCGGCCTCGCGAAGTGCCGCGCGTGTCGCCCGGGAGGCATCCGGCGTGACGGCCACGGTCAGCCGCCCGGCGTCGGCGTCGAACCACGAACCGCCGTACGCGGCTCCGGCCGTACGCCGCGCCTTCGGTTCCAGCGCGGTCGCGGACCGCTCGGCCGCGAGACGCGCCACCGCCTCGTCCTCGGTGAGCCCGAACTCCTGCCGCATGGCGCGCAACAGGCCGGCGGAGGCAGTGGCGGTGGCGGTGACGGTGGCGGTCGTCGGGGTGGCGGAGGCCGATGTCTCGCTGCCGCTCGCCGTCGCGGGGAACGTGCCCGCCCCGCCCAGTCCGGCCAGCAACAGGATCGCGGCCACGCCGATGTGCTTGAGCCCTGTGCGTCTCATGGGAGTTGCCCTTCGTCGTTCCAGGGAGTGGGGATGGAACAGCCGATGCGTGAGAGCGCTCTCAGGTGTGGCGTGGCAGAGCCTAGCCGCGCGAGGGTGTCAGGTCTATGCCAATGCGGAGCCGTTTTCACCCGACCGGCAGCCGTCGTACGCCACGCACACCTCCGGCGTACGCCGGAGCATCACGGAGACGTACGGCCGCGCCTCGCGGGGCGCGAACGGCTCGCGCGCCAGGCAAGGGGGTTACGCCCGAGGAGCACCGGGTTGGGCGGGAAGCCGAGGACCACCGGGTTGGGCCCACCGCCGGGGGCACCGGGTTGATCCGGACGCCGACGGCGTGAGCGGCCTGCGCCCGGTGGCTGGCCACGGCCGGGGAGTACCGGTCTGGGCCGGACAGTGAGGACCTCCCGGGCTGGCCCGGACGCGGAGGCGCCACTCGACCGGGCCGGGCGCTGGCGGCGTGAGGGCCCCGCGCGCCCGGTGGCTGGCCACTGCCGAGGACCACCGGTCTGGGCCCACCGCCGGGGACCACCCGGGCTGGCCCGGACGCCGAGGCGCCACTCAACCGGGCCGGACGACAGCGGCGCGAGCGCCCCGCTCGCCCGTCGGCCGACCACTGCGGGGGACCACCCGGTCGGGGCACACTGCCGGGGACCAGCGGGTTGAGGCCCACCGTCGGGGACCACCGGCCTGCCCCGGCCCCCCGAGAGCCACCAGTCTCCCCAGGCCCCCAAGGCACCACTCAACCGGGCCGTACGCCGCCCCCTCACTCCGGCGAGCGTCCCGCCCCCTCACCTCAGCGAGCGTCCGCCCCCTTACCTCAGCGAGCGTCCCGCGCCCTCACCCCGCCGAGCGTCCCGCCCCCTCACCCCGCCGAGCGTCCCGCCCCCTCACCCCGCCGAGCGTCCCGCGCCCTCACCCCGCCGAGCGTCCCGCCCCCTCACTCCGGCGAGCGTCCCGCGCCCTCACCCCGCCGAGCGTCCCGCCCCCTCACTCCGGCGAGCGTCCCGCCCCCTCACTCCGGCGAGCGTCCCGCCCCCTCATCCCGCCGAGCGTCCCGCCCTTGCTCCCGCCCCGCCCCCGCTCCCGCCACCCCCTCGCATCGCCCCCGTGCTGCCCCGCACGATCAGGCCCGGTACGGGTACCCGCACCGTCCCCGCGGATCCGCCGTCGAGCAGGGACAGCAGTTCTCGCGCCGCCGTTCGCCCGAACTCCGCGCTGTCCCGGGACAGCGCGGACAGCCATGGCTTCACCATGCGGCACAGGGCGGAGTCCTCCCAGGACACCACCGACACGTCGTCCGGCACGGCGAAGCCCAGTTCGGCGGCGGTCGCGACGCCGGCGACGGCCATCACGTCGTTGTCGTAGATGAGCGCGGTCGGGGGAGCGGCGGCGCCCAGCACCCGGCGGGTGACCGCCGCGCCCTCCGTATCCGAGTAGTCGGTCGGCACCGACAGCACCTCGGTCAGCCCGCGCCGCTCCGCCTCCGCGCGCAGGGTACGGATCCGGCGCTGGGTGTGGGCGAGGTCCGGCAGCCCGGCGATGTGCACGATCCGCCGGTGGCCGAGCGTGGACAGCTCGTCCACCACCGACGCCATGGCCCCCGCGTCGTCCGCCCACACCGTCGACAGACCCGGGTGGCGCTCGTCGGGCGCGCCGCCGATCACCACCGCGGGCAGCCCGAGTTCGTCGAGCAGCCCGGGTCGCGGGTCGTCGGTGCACGGGTCGACGACCAGGACACCGTCCACCCGGTGCTCGGCCCACCAGCGCCGGTACACGGCGCACTCCTCGTGGACATCCCGCCCGATCTGGAAGAGCAGCCCGAGGTGACGCTCCGCCAGCACTTCCTGGATCCCCGAGACGAGCTGGAGGAAGAAGGAGTCCACACCGAGGGTGTGCGCCGGGCGGGCCAGCACCAGGCCGACCGTGGCCGCGCCCTCACCGGACAGCGCGCGGGCCGCCGTACTGGGCCGCCAGCCCAGCTCCTCGGCGACCCGGCGTACCCGGTCCCGGGTGGCCTCCGAGACCCCCGGACGCCCGTTCAGCGCGAACGAGACCGCGCTCTGGGAGACACCGGCACGCTGCGCGATGTCCTGCATGGTGGGCCGACGCGCCGGCAACCGCTTACCCGACAAGGCGTTCCCTCATTCCCGCGACAATTTCCGGCCAGTATGCACTAATGCGCTTCAGCTCAACCACCCTAATGCGCATAAGCAACTAATGAAATTAGCTCGGTATGCGCCATTGACGGGCCCCTGAACGGGCGTGCAAGGTCTGCGTCGTTGGCCAACCCCACCGACTCAGACCTCCGAACTCAGACCTCCGAACTCAGATGTCCGAACTCGGATCTCCGAACTCAGAACTCAGAACTTCGAACTCCACCGCAATGGAGGCCGTGCCACCGTGAGAATTTCCCGCAGAGCCCTCGCCACCGCCGCTGCCCTCTGTGTCGTCCTGCCGCTGAGCGCCTGCGGCTCCGGGGGCGACGACGGCGGTCCGGCCGACGCCTCGGGCAGGATCGAGGGCGACATCACGTTCCAGACCTGGAACCTGCGCGCCAACTTCAAGTCCTACTTCGAGGGTGTGATCGCCGACTTCGAGAAGGAGTACCCGGGCACCCACGTGAAGTGGATCGACCAGCCCGCCGAGGGCTACGCCGACAAGATCAGCGCGGACGCGGCCGGCGGCACCCTGCCGGACGTCGTCAACGTCTCGCCCGACCTCGTCGCGCCCCTCGCCAAGGCCGGGCTCGCCCTCGACCTCGACAAGGCCGCCGGAAAGTACGAGAAGGAGTACCTGGAGGGAGCCTGGGCGAGCCACCGGATACCCGGCACGACCGGGACGTACGCCTTCCCCTGGTATCTCAACACCGGGCCGCTCTTCTACAACAAGACCCTGTTCCGGCAGGCCGGACTCGACCCCGACCAACCGCCGAAGACGTACGACGAACTCTTCACCGACGCCCTGGAACTGGCGGACAAGAGCGACGGGAAGGTCGCCACGCTCGCCAACGTGCCCACGATCGAGGACTTCGGCCGCTACGGCGTCCCGCTCATGAACGACGAGGGCACCGCCTTCGCCTTCGACGACGCGAAGGGCGTCGAACTCCTCACCCAGTACAAGGAGCTGTACGACGCCAAGGCCCTGGACCCGCAGGCACTGACCGCGACCCCGGAGTCCTCCGGCAAGAAGTTCCTCACCGGGGCCGTCGCCATGAACCCCGGCAGCGCCCTCGACCTGGGCAACTTCAAGAAGCAGGCGCCGAACCTCTACAAGAACATCGGCATCACCGACCAGATCACCAGCACCGGTCACGTCAACATGTACGTGATGGGCGTGATGGTGAACGCACAGAGCAAGCGGACGCCCGCCGCCGTCGCCTTCGCCCACTACGTCACCGACGCCGAGCACCAGATGTCGTTCGCGAAGCAGGTCGCCATCTTCCCGAGCACCGCCGGCTCGCTGGACGACCCGTACTTCACCAAGGAGGACGGCACCGACGAGACCCGCGTCCGGATCGCCGCCGCCAAGTCCCTGAAGAACGCCGTCAACTACACGCCGGTGCTGTTCAGCGAACAGATGAAGACCGCGCTGCGCAACGAGGTCGCCAAGGCGCTCCAGGGCAGGCAGAGCCCGAAGGAAGCCCTGGACAACGCTGTCAAGGAGTGCGACACCCTGCTCCGGCAGCAGGGATGAGCCGATGGCAGTGCCGAGAACGACCACCGTCTCCCGCGTCCGCCGCCAACTGCCCACCAGCCCCTGGCTGTTCGCCGCCCCGGGCTCCTGATCGCCGGCGCCTTCGTGCTCTACCCGTTCCTGACCACGCTGACCAACTCCTTCACCGACCGCCGCACGCTGATCCCGGGCGAGTTCGTCGGCCTCGCCAACTTCCGCGAGATGCTCCACGACGACATGTTCTGGATCGGCCTGCGCAACAGCACGCTGTACGTCCTCGGAGTCGTCCCCGCCCTCGTGGTGCTGCCGCTGCTGCTCGCGCTCCTGGTGCGGAAGAACATCCCCGGCATCACCTTCTTCCGGTCCGCCTTCTACACCCCGGTCGTCGCCTCGATCGTCGTGGTCGGCCTCATCTGGGTGTGGCTGCTCGACGAACGCGGCCTGGTCAACTCGCTGCTGGAGACGGTCGGCGTCGGCCGTGTCGGCTTCCTCAGCGACCAGTGGCTGCTCCTGCTGAGTGCCATGGCGGTCACGGTGTGGAAAGGCCTTGGCTACTACATGATCATCTATCTGGCGGCGCTGGCCGGCGTGCCGCGCGAACTGCACGAGGCCGCCGCCGTCGACGGCGCGGGCGCGGTGCGCCGCTTCGTGACGGTCACCGTGCCCGCCGTCCGCTCCACCATGGTCCTGGTCGGGGCGCTGTCCTCCGTCGCCGCCTTCAAGGTGTTCTCCGAGGTGTACCTGATGGCCGGTCCCAGCGGCGGCCCGGCGGGCGAGGACACCACCCTCGTCATGCTCGTCCAGCGCACCGGCACCGGACTCACCGGCCGCGTCGGCTACGCCTCCGCCCTCTCGGTCGTCGTCTTCGTCGTGACCGTCGCCCTGATGCTGCTCGTGCTGCGCGCCGACCGGAAGGAGGAGCGGGTGTGAGCGTGCTGGAGAAGACACGGCCCGCCGCGACGGAGGCCGTCACCCGCGAGCCTCGCGTCACCGACGAACACGGCCGCCGCGTCCGGGCGGGGGAACTCGTCCTGCGCTACCTGCTGCTGCTCGCCGTCCTCGCCCTGACCGTCGGGCCGTTCCTGTGGCAGCTGTCCACCTCGCTCAAGGGCCCCACCGAGGACATCTACAGCTCCCCGCCGAGCTTCCTTCCCGGCGATCCCACCCTGCACAACTACGAGCGCGTCGCCGACACCATCCCGGTCTGGGACTACGCCCTCAACTCGCTCAAGGTCGCCACCGCCAACGTCGTGACCAACTGCGTCGGTTCGGCCCTCGCCGGCTACGCCCTCGCCCGGCTGCGCTACCGGGGACGCCGGGTGGCGACGCTCGCCTTCCTGCTCGCCATGCTCGTGCCGGTCGAGGGCATCATCATCGCCCAGTTCACAACCATGCGGGACCTCGGCCTGAACAACACGCTCGTCGGCGTGGTCCTGCCGGGCTGTATCGGCGCCATGAACGTCCTGCTCATGCGCAACGCCTTTCTCAACCTGCCGTACGAGATCGAGGAGGCGGCCTTCGTCGACGGGGCCAACGTGTGGCAGCGGTTCCTCAGGATCGCCCTGCCCTCGGTGAAGGGCACCCTCGCCGTCGTCGCGATCTTCGCCTTCATGGGCGCCTGGGACGACTTCCTGTGGCCGCTCATCGTGCTCAGCGACCCGTCGAAGTTCACCCTGACCATCGGCCTCAACTACCTGCACGGCACCTTCGCCAACGACGAACGGCTGGTGGCCGCCGGCACTGTCATCGCCGTGGCACCGCTCATCGCCCTCTTCGCCTGCCTCCAGCGGTACTTCTTCCGCGGGGTCGGCGAGGGCGCGGTCAAGGGCTGACACCCCCACTCAGTGCAAGGACACCGCATGCCTCCTGCCGTGCGCTTCGGCGTCAACTACACCCCGAGCGAAGGGTGGTTCCATCACTGGCTGGACTTCGACCTGGACTCCGTACGAGCGGACCTCGACTCCGTCGCGGCGCTGGGCCTGGACCACATCCGGGTCTTCCCGCTGTGGCCGTACTTCCAGCCCAACCGCACACTGATCCGCCCCCGCGCCGTCGACCAGCTCCGCGCGCTCGTCGACGCCGCGGGCGAACGCGGGCTCGACGTCACCGTGGACGGCCTGCAAGGACACCTGAGCAGCTTCGACTTCCTCCCGGCCTGGACCCGCACCTGGCACCGGCGCAACCTCTTCACCGACCCGGACGTCCTCCAGGGGCAGGCCGCCTATCTACGTACGCTCGCCGCGGCCCTCGCCGACCAGCCCAACTTCCTCGGCATGACCCTCGGCAACGAGGTCAACCAGTTCTCGGCCGGGCCGCATCCGGACCCCGACCGGGCGTCCAGTGCCGAGATCGACGCCTGGCTGGAGCGGATGCTCGCCGCCTGCGCGCAGGGCGCGCCCGGCCGCCTCCACCTGCACGCCGAGTACGACGCGACCTGGTACCAGGACGACATGCCGTTCACCCCCGCCCAGGCCGCACGGCGTGGCGCGGTCACCGCCGTGCACTCCTGGGTCTTCAACGGCACCGCCCAGCGCCACGGCCGCGCCTCCGTCCAGGCCGAGCACCACGCCGCCTACCTCGTCGAGCTGAGCAAGGCCTGGGCGGACGACCCGCACCGGCCCGTCTGGCTCCAGGAGGTCGGCGCGCCCGCGCCCCTCGTTCCTGCCGAACACGCCGCCGCCTTCACCGAGGCGACCGTACGCAACGTCCTGGACTGCCCCGACCTGTGGGGCATCACCTGGTGGTGCTCCCACGACGTGTCCCGGCGGCTCGCGGACTTCCCGGAACTGGAGTACGGCCTCGGCCTGCTGACCAACGACCGCGCACCGAAGGACACCGCCCTGGCGCTGGCCCGAGCGGCGGCCGAGCCGGCCCGCACACCCGCGACCCGGACCACGGCGCTCGTCGTCCCCGCCGACCCGGCCGGCCGCTCGGTCTGTGCCCCGGGCGGAGCCGTCTACGACGCCTTCTTCCGGCTCACCGCCGACGGCGCCCGCCCCACCACCGTCCTCGACACCCACGCCGACGACAAGGACCACCTCGTCCGGCGCGGCATCACCGAAGTCGTCGCCCCCGATCAGGTACTCCCCACCCCACAAGGAGGCACCCGCTCGTGAACCCCACCCGACGCACCGTCCTGCTCGCCGCCGGCGCGGCCGCCCTGCTGCCCGCCCGGACCGCGACCGCCGCCCCCCGGCAGGCCGCCGCGGCGCCCGCGCCGTACGCCGCCTACTGGTACCCGGACTCCCTACCTGCCGGAACCCCCGGCACCGGCATCACCTGGCGCAGCCTGAAGACCTGGAGCGCCGCCACCGACACCGATCTCGCCTTCAACGCCGCGTCCGTGCCGCTCGCGCCCCGCTTCACCCCCACCCCGGCGAACCCCACCGCCCGCTCGGGCCAGGCCCGTATCCAGTCGCTGGTCTCCTTCGGACCCACCTCCGCGAACCCCTCCCAGGGCTCGGCCACCGCCGACCACTACGCGTTCACCCACTGGGCCTACATCGACGAGCTGGTGTTCTGGGGCGGCTCGGCGGGCGAGGGCCTGATCCTCGCTCCGAACGCGCCGATCGTCGACGCGGCCCACCGGCACGGCGTACCGGTCCTCGGAAACATCTTCCTGCCGCCCGTCGCCTACGGCGGACAACTCCGGTGGACCCGTGACCTGGTCCAGAAGGACGCCGGCGGCCGCTTCCCGCTCGCCGCGCGGCTCGTCGAGGTCGCCGCCACCTACGGTTTCGACGGCTGGTTCGTCAACGCCGAAACCAGCGGCGGGAACACCGCACTGGCCACCGACATGCTGGGCTTCCTGACCGAGCTGAAGTCCCTCGCCGCGGCCCGAGGGCAGCGGGTGACCTGGTACGACTCGATGACCGTCAACGGCACGGTGAGCTGGCAGGGCGCCCTCAACACCCAGAACCAGGCGTTCTTCCGCACGGCCGACGACATGTTCGTGGACTTCCGCTGGTCGGCGGGCACACTCGTCTCCTCCGGGCAGCGGGCCGAGCAACTCGGCCGCAGCCGGTACGAGTTGTGGGCCGGTGTGGACGTCGAGGCGAACGGCTGGAACCGCTCGGTGAACTGGGACGCGATCGTGCCCACGAACAAGGCGCACATCGTGTCGCTCGGCCTCTACCGGCCGGAGTGGACCCGCAACCACCTGCCCGCCGGCGGCAGGACACCGGGCGACTTCCACGCGGCCGACGACCGGTTCTGGACCGGACGCTCGCTCGACCCGTCCCGACCGGACGGCACGGACACCTGGCGGGCGCCCGCCGTGTCGGTGGCCGACCGGTCGACCGTCACGGACATGCCCTTCGCCAGCGTGTTCAACACCGGGCACGGGCTGCGCTGGTACGAGAACGGCACGGTCACCTCCGACACGCCGTGGAACCACCTCGGACTGCAGGACCGGCTGCCGTCCCGGCAGTGGGCGGTGCGCACCGAGGGCGAGCGGCCCGCCGTCGCCTTCGACTTCGCCGACGCGTGGCGCGGCGGCAGCAGCGTGCTGGTCACCGGCGCCCTGGACGAGCCGACGGTGGTGGACCTCTACGCGACACGGCTGCCGCTCACCGACGCCACGGTCGTGGAGCTGACGCACCGGACCGACGCCGGGGCGGTGACCGTCGAGCTGGCCGTCGCCACCGCGGACCCGGACACGCCGGGCGCGACACCGCCGTACACGTATGTGCCGGTGGAGTCGGGAGACGGCTGGCGGACCTCCACCGTGGCGCTGACCGGGCTTTCCGGAACCGTGCACGCGGTCGGTGTCCGGCTCACCGCGACCGAAGGACCGGTGACCTGGCGGCTCGGCGGGATCGCCGTCCGCGACGAGCCCCGTACGCCCGCCGCCCCCTCCGGGCTGCGGATCACCGCGGCCGCGGGCGGCGACCTGCGCCTCGCCTGGGACGCCGCCACGGACGGCGTACGGCACCACATCCTGCACCGCGTCCTGCCCGACGGCACCCGGCGCTTCCTCGGCGGCACCTGCCAGGCGGCCTACTTCCTCGGCGGACTCGCGCCGGAGCAGGGCGAGCGGACGACACGGTTCGAACTGCGCGCCGTGGGGGAGCTGTACACAGCGTCGGCCCCCGTCACCGTGACCCACACCTGGTAACCGTCCACCCATGGCCGCCACCCATGACCGTCCACCCACATCACCGTCGACCCAGTCTTGGAGCACCCCGCATGCATGACGACCGCAACCTGGTCGAAGCCCGACTCAGGCGCGTCCTCGACGAGCGCGTCCGTCCCGCCGTGTACCCCGAGTCCGTGCCGCTGGACGTGGCGGTGTGGCACGCGCCCGGCGAACCGGTGCCGGTCGCCGAGGGGCTCGCGGCCGAGCCCGAGCCGATCGCGGTGGGCGCCCGATGGGGTGCTCCCTGGGGGACCAGCTGGTTCCGCGTCACCGGCACGGTCCCCGAGGCGTGGGCCGGCCGGACCGTCGAGGCGCTGCTCGACCTCGGCTTCGACGAGAACATGCCCGGCTTCCAGTGCGAGGGCCTCGTCCACCGCCCCGACGGCACCCCGGTGAAGGGCCTCAACCCGCGCAACCAGTGGGTCCGCGTCGGCGCGCCCGTCGCGGGCGGCGAGGAGGTACGCCTGCACGTCGAGGCCGCCTCCAACCCCGTGATCCTCGACTACCACCCCTTCCTGCCCACGCGGTTGGGCGACAAGGAGACCGCCGGCAGCGAACCCCAGTACACCCTCGCCCGTATGGACCTCGCCGTCTTCGACGAGACGGTGTGGCAGCTGGTCCTGGACCTGGAGGTGCTCGGCGAGCTGATGGCCGAACTGCCGGTGGAGTCCGCGCGCCGCTGGGAGATCCTGCGGGCCGTGGAGAAGGCCCTCGACACGATCGACCTCCAGGACGTGAACGGCACGGCGGCGCGGGCCCGCACCCGGCTCGCCGCCGTCCTCGCCACGCCCGCCGTCCCCTCCGCGCACCGGATCAGCGCCGTCGGCCACGCCCACATCGACTCCGCCTGGCTGTGGCCGCTGCGCGAGACGGTCCGCAAGGTGGCCCGTACGACGTCCAACATGACGGCCCTCCTCGACGACGAACCCGACTTCGTCTTCGCCATGTCGCAGGCCCAGCAGTGGGCCTGGGTGAAGGAACACCGGCCCGAGGTGTGGGCCCGGGTCAAGAAGGCGGTGGCGGACGGGCGGTTCGTGCCGGCGGGCGGTATGTGGGTGGAGTCGGACACCAACATGCCGGGCTCGGAGGCGATGGCCCGTCAGTTCGTGCACGGCAAACGGTTCTTCCTCGACGAGTTCGGCATCGAGAACGACGAGGCCTGGCTGCCCGACACCTTCGGCTTCGCCGCCGGCCTGCCGCAGATCATCAAGGCGGCGGGCTCGAAGTACCTGCTGACGCAGAAGATCTCGTGGTCGCGGACGAACAAGTTCCCCCACCACACCTTCCGTTGGGAAGGCATCGACGGCACCCGGATCTACACCCACTTCCCGCCGGTCGACACCTACAACTGCTCCATGAAGGGCAGCGAGATCGCCCACGCGGTCCGCAACTTCAAGGACAAGGGCGTCGCCCGCCACTCCCTCGCCCCCACCGGCTGGGGCGACGGCGGAGGCGGCACCACCCGCGAGATGGTCGGGAAGGCCGCCCGGCTCCGCGACCTCGAAGGCTCCGCCACCGTCACCTGGGAGACCCCGGCGGCCTTCTTCGCCAAGGCCAGGGCCGAACACCCAGAACCCCCTGTCTGGGTCGGCGAGTTGTACCTCGAACTCCACCGCGCGACCCTCACCAGCCAGGCCGGCACCAAACAGGGCAACCGCCGCAGCGAACACCTCCTGCGCGAGGCCGAACTGTGGGCCGCGACAGCCGCCGTACGCACCGGATTCCCCTACCCCTACGAGGAGTTGGACCGCGTCTGGAAGACGGTGCTGCTCCACCAGTTCCACGACATCCTGCCCGGCTCCTCCATCGCCTGGGTGCACCGGGAGGCCCGGGCGACGTACGCCCGCGTGGCCGCCGAGCTGACCGCGATCACCGAGGCGGCCCAGCGGTCCCTGGCCGGCGAGGGCACCACCCCGCTCGTCTTCAACTCGGCCCCGCACCCGCGTGACGGCGTTCCGGCCGGCGGCGCGAACACTGCCGCCCCACAGGGCCGCACGACCCTCACCGCCCGCCCGGACGGCGGACACGTCCTGGACAACGGTCTGCTGCGGGTCGAGATCGACGCCCGCGGACTCGTCGTGTCGGCCTACGACCTCGAGGCGGACCGCGAGAGCGTCGCCCCCGGCCGGACCGCCAACCTCCTCCAGCTCCACCCCGACTTCCCGAACATGTGGGACGCCTGGGACGTCGACGAGTTCTACCGCAACACGGTCACCGACCTCACCGACGCCGAGGAGGTCACCCCGGGCGAGGACGGCGCGTCGGTGCGGATCGTACGGTCCTTCGGGGCGTCCCGGGCCGTCCAGGTGCTGGCGCTGCCGCCGGGGGAGCGCCGGCTGGTGATCGACACGGAGGTCGACTGGCACGAGACGGAGAAGTTCCTCAAGCTCGCCTTCCCCCTCGACGTGCACGCCGAACGGTACGCGTCCGAGACCCAGTTCGGGCACTTCCACCGGCCTACCCACACCAACACCAGCTGGGAGGCGGCGCGGTTCGAGGCCTGCAACCACCGGTTCGTCCACCTGGAGGAGCCGGGCTGGGGCGTCGCGGTCGTCAACGACTCGACGTACGGCCACGACGTGACCCGCGCCGTCAGCGACGAACCCGGCGCCGACGGCGGGACCACCACCACGCTGCGGGTCTCCCTGCTGCGCGCACCGCGATTCCCCGACCCCGAGACCGATCAGGGTGTTCACCGCTTCCGGCACGCCCTGGTGCCGGGGGCGACGATCGGTGACGCGGTGCGCGAGGGGTGGCGGATCAACCTTCCCGCGCGCACGGTGGACGGCGCCCGCGAGGTCGCCCCGCTGGTCCGCGTCGACCAGGACCAGGTGGTGGTCACGGCAGTCAAACTCGCCGACGACGGCAGCGGCGACGTGGTGGTGCGGTTCCACGAGGCACACGGCGGCCGCGCGCGGGCCACGCTCACCGCGGGCTTCGACCTGGCCGGCGCCGCCACCACCGACCTGCTGGAACGCCCCCTCACCGACACCCCGGCCCCACAGGTCGAGGGCGACCGGATCACCGTACGACTGCGCCCGTTCGAACTCGTGACGCTGAGGCTGCGGCGGGGGTAGCCGGAGGCGGTACCGGGAGGGGGAGTTCGCCGGAGGCGGCCGTCAGTTGTTCGAGCCCACGACGTTGTCGTCGCCGGCGTTGAAGACGTCGTCCCCGGCGAACTGACCCCAGTCGCCGAACACGATGGTGACCGAGGGGGCTTCGGAGTCGTCCACGGTCACCCCGGCACACGCGGTGCCGCCGGCGACGAGGACGAGGGCACAGGCGGCGAGGGCGGTGAGCCCGGAGCGAACAGATCGCATGGTGAGGCACCTTTCGGCGAGAGCGGACGAGCAGCGGACGAACAGCGCCCGAACCTAGACGCGCGGACGCCGTCTGTCCGCGTGCCTGTCCGCCGTGGCGCGAGTCCCATCCGAATGGCCGATCGCGGCGGGTCGCCGGCCCGGCCCGCTCCGCCGATCCCTGAAGGCGCGTTCCCGTAGCCTGAGAAAGGTATTTGACCGATCGGGGTCGGCAAGTGGGGGGCTGGGGTCGACCTGGCGGCCGGGATCCCTGGGCTCCGGTGTGCGGGCCGGTCAGACGACCGACGCCTTCTCCGGAGCCTCGAACCGGGTGATCCGCCGCGTGTGCTCGTGGCGTTCGGCCCAGCGGACGGCCAGTGGTGTCGCCAGGCCCGTCAGTGCGAACACGGCTCCCACGACGTACCACCCGGGGCGGCCCCAGGTGATGGTGAGCGCGATGAGCAGCCCGGGACCGAGGGCCTCGGCGAGTCCGGCGCCGAGGCCGAACACGCCCAGGTACTGACCGGTGGCGTGCCGCGGGACGAGGGCGAAGGACACCTCGAAGCCGGCGGCGGAGTGCCACAGTTCGCCGACCGTGTGGATCACCACCGCGGTGAGGAGCAGCGTCGCGGCGGCCCACGCGGGGATGCCCGCGGACAGCGAGATCAGCGAGCACGAGACGAGAAAGGCGACCCCCGCTCGGCGGTAGGCGTGTCCGGCGGCCACGGGGGTGTCGATGCCGCGGCTGGCGCGCACCTGGAGGGCGACGACCATGACGGTACCGGTGAGCATGGTGCCCGAGATGAGCCAGTGCGGGGCGGTGGTGGCACCGACCAGCCAGAGCGGGATGGCCACGGTGAGCACCTTGAACTGGATGGCCATGACGCCGTCGAGGGCGGTCAGCAGCAGGTAGGGGCGATCGCGCAGGGCGATCCAGCGAGGTCCGCCGGTGGCGGGGACGGGCGGGACCGGCGGGAGGAGGACCAGGAGCGCCGCGGAGACGGCGAAGGCGAGCGCGTTGCCGATCACCATGAGCCGATAGGCGCCGAGGGTGTCCACCTGCACCACCCACCCCGCTCCCACCGCGCCGAGGGAGATGCCCACGTTGGTCACCGCGCGCAGATAGGCCCGGAACTCCTGCGGACGGTCCCCTCCGTAGTGCCTGATGAGCGGGGAGCGGGCGGATGTTCCGGCGGCCTTCGCCCCGGCGGCCACGCCGACCACGAGGACGAACGGCCAGAAGCTGTCCGCCAGTACGAAGCAGGCCGTGGCCAGCGCCTGGACCACGAGGGTGGTCGCGTAGACGCCCCGGGCGCCGTGCCGGTCCGCCAGATGGCCGACCGCGACCCCCAGGCCCAGTGCGACGAGTCCGGCGATGCCGAGCCCGAGGCCGACCTGGCCGGCCGGGAGGTGGACCGCCTGGGTGAAGTACAGCACCCCGGCGGTCAGATAGAGGCCACTGCCGACGGTGTAGACGAAGTTCGTGGCCGCGAGGACGCGTTGCGGTCCGGTGTTCGGTATCAGGCGGGGCATGGCAAGGCTCCACGTCAAGGCGGGTCGGTAAGGACCGGCCAAGCTTGTTGCATATTACTTGCAAGAGCAAGAGGGGAGCAGAAAGAGGTCCATGTCGTGTCAGGCGGGCGTCCCCAAGGCCGAATCGCCGCGCCCCGCCCCGGAGTTGCGGTGAGCGAGCAGTGCCGCGCCCAGGTCCGCCACCGCGCGTGGATCCGACAGGGGACGGCCGAGCAGTTCCTCGACACGGCGCAGGCGGTACCGGACGGTGTTGGGGTGGACGAACAGGGTCCGGGCGGCCTCCGCGGCGGAGCCGGCCGCGGTGAACCAGTGGTCCAGGGTCTCCAGCAGCCGGGCCCGTTCCGCCGCGGGGAGGCCGAGCAGCGGGGCGAGGACCACCTCGGTCAGATGCGCCGCCTCGGACGGGGCGGCCGCGACCAGCATGGCCAGCGGGTTGTCGTCGAACCGCGCGACCCCCGGCCCGGTGCCCGCGAGCCCGGCCAGCGCCAGGCGCGCGAAGCGCAGGGCCTGGGGAGCCTCCCGCAGCGAGTGGAAACAGGGGCTGACGCCGACCCGGGCACGGGCCCGGCGCAGGACGCGCAGCCAGGTGGCCTCCGCCGTCGGCGCGGTCAGCGCGACCACGCCGATCTGCTGGTCGGGCAGCAGACGCCATGCCGAGGGAAGCCGGGCGCGCCGCAGTGTGGCCTCCACCCCCGCCAGGGGTTCCTCACCGGGCGCGCTCGCCACCGCCGCGGCGACCGCGTACGGCCCCTGCTCGGGCAGGCCCAGCTCGCGCGCGGCCTCCCACAGCGTGGTGCGGTCCACGAGGACACCCGTGAACAGCGCCTCTACCAGGGCCGAGCGCCGCGCCTCGCGCTGCTGCGTCAGCTCGGCGGTGGTCTCCCGGTGGGCCGCCGCGACGGCCTCCGCGTAGCGGCCGAACAACGCCCAGATCTCCGCCGACCGCGTCACCAGCTCGGCGTCGGTGACCTCGGGATGGGTGCGCGATTCCGCGATGATCTCCGACCACAGCAGCTCGAAGCCGATCCGGTACGCGTGCAGCGTGTCGGCCAGCGGCATGCCCTGCTCGGCACGCAGACGGCCGGTGTCCCGGGCCGGGCTCGGGTCCGGATCGCCCCCGTGGCTGAAGTGGCTCAGGGTGAGATCGGCGTTGGCGGTGCAGGAGCGGCGCAGCGAGTCGAACGGGATGAGTGACGCGTTCTGGTAGGCGTCGACGTCCGAGCGGATGCGCTGCGCCATCCGCTCGCCCAGTTCCGGCAGTCGCGCGTGGAGGGCCGAGGCCACCCCTGAGAGATCCATCGCCGCAGCTTAGCGCCGCCTTCTTGTTCCTGGGAACAATCTGGGAGGGTGGATGCTGTCGCCCCGCCCATAGGCCGTCCCCCTCCGTGGCAGCACCATGTCGTCCACGTGAACGGCGGATTTCGACGATGACATTCGTGGAGGCGGAAATGGCCAATCTTGCGGAGTTCCTTCAGGAGACGGCCGCGCGGCAGCCGGAACGCCCCGCACTGCGGTTCGCGGGGCAGGTCACCGGCTACGCCGAGCTGGACGAGCGCAGCGCCCGCGCCGCCGCCCTGCTCCGCGCCGAGGGGGTCCGCCCGGGGGACCGGGTCGCCCTGATGCTGCCCAACGTCCCCGAGTTCGTCGTCCTGTACTACGGCGTCCTGCGCGCCGGCGCGGTCGTCGTACCGATGAACCCGCTGCTGAAGACACGGGAGACCGCGTACCACCTCGACGACTCCGGGGCGGTGCTGCTGTTCGAGTGGCACCAGGCGCCGGGGGAGGGCGCGCAGGGCGCGGAAGCCGCCGGGGTGCGGCACATCGCCGTGGAGCCGGCCGCGTTCGCCGGTCTGCTGGCCGGGCACGAACCGCTGCGGGAGACGGCCGCGACGGCGGACGACGACCTGGCCGTACTGCTGTACACCTCCGGCACCACCGGCCGGCCCAAGGGCGCCGCGCTCACCCACGGCGGGCTGCGGCACAACACCGAGGTCAACACGGTCCATGTGCAGCGCATGACGCCCGAGGACGTGGTGGTCGGCTGTCTCCCGCTGTTCCACATCTTCGGCCAGATCTGCACCATGAGCGTGGCCGTCCGGGCCGGCGCCTCGCTCACCCTGGTCCCGCGCTTCGACCCGCAGGCCGTGCTGGACGCCATCGCCCGTGACCGGGCCACGGTCTTCGAGGGCGTGCCGACCATGTACGCGGCCCTCCTCCAGCACCCGTCCGACGCGGACGTGTCGACGCTGCGGATGTGCGTCTCGGGCGGGGCCTCGCTGCCGGTGGAGATCCTGCACGGCTTCGAACAGCGCTTCGGCTGCGCCGTGCTGGAGGGCTTCGGCATGTCCGAGACCAGCCCGGTGGTCACGTTCAACCACCCCGACCAGCCGCGCAAGGCCGGTTCCATCGGCACCCCGATCCAGGACGTGGAGGTGCGGCTCCTGGACGACAAGGGCCAGGACGTCGCCCCCGGGGAGATCGGGGAGCTGGCGGTGCGCGGGCCGAACGTGATGAGGGAGTACTGGAACCGGCCGGAGGAGACGGCGGCGGCGATCCCGGACGGCTGGCTGCGTTCCGGTGACCTCGCGCGCCAGGACGAGGACGGCTACTTCTACATCGTCGACCGCAAGAAGGACATGATCATCCGCGGTGGCTACAACGTCTACCCGCGGGAGATCGAGGAGGTGCTGCACGAGCACCCGGCGGTCGCGCTGGCCGCCGTGGTGGGCCGGGCGGACGCTCACCTGGGCGAGGAGATCGCGGCCGCGGTCGTCCTGCGCCCCGGCGCGCACGCCACCCCCGACGAGCTGAGGGAGTTCGTCAAGGAGCGGGTGGCGGCGTACAAGTACCCGCGCGAGGTCTGGCTCATGGACGCCCTGCCGACCGGCCCCAGCGGCAAGATCCTCAAGCGGGAGATCACCGCGCCGACGGCGTGACCCTGACGCGGGGCGGGGCGGATCCGCGGGCCGAGGCGGGCGGATCCGGGAACAGGGGGGGCGTCTCCGGAACGGGGGAGGCGGACGGCATCGACCTGGCGACCGTTCCCTCGTAGGGTGGCAGCCGCCGTTCCCGGTACCCCCCCGCCCCGCCCCCGCAGAGGACCAGGATGCCGTCCAGATTTGTCACGCACCTGACAGTAGTGGCAGTCGCAGTGCTCACCCTGCTCACACCGGCACCGAGCGCGGGCGCTACGTCCGCCGCCGCAGCCACCGAAGCCGGCCCCGCCCGGGCGGCCGCCGACACCTGGCAGCCGCCCCTGTCCACCCGCGGCCGGTACGTCGTCGACGCCCAGGGACGGCGCTTCCGCCTGAAGTCCGCCAACTGGGACGGCGCGCAGGGCTCCTGGACGGGCAGCGGCAGCACCGCCGACCCCGCCAACCACCACGCCGGCCAGAACTCCTACGGCATCCCCCTCGGCCTGGACCGCGTCCCGCTGCCCGAACTCCTCGCCGACTTCCACGAACTCGGCATCAACAGCGTCCGGTTGCCGTTCTCCAACGAGATGATCCACGCGACGGCACCCGTACCGGACACCGCCGTCAGGGCCAACCCCCAGCTGCGCGGCCGGACGCCCCTGGAGATCTACGACGCCGTGGTGACCGCGCTCACCGGCAGCGGGTTCGCGGTGATCCTCAACAACCACACCAACACCTCCCGTTGGTGCTGCGGCGTGGACGGCAACGAGCGGTGGAACAGCGGCCAGTCCACCGAACGGTGGGCGGACGACTGGGTCCTCATGGCCCGCCGCTACGCCGCCGACCCCCGGGTGGTCGGCGCCGATCTGTACAACGAGGTACGCCGTGACGTGCTGGACGACCCCAACTGGGGCCTGGGCGACGCCCACGACTGGTACACGGCGGCCCGGCTCGCGGCCGACCGCATCCTCACCGAGGCCAACCCCGATCTCCTGATCGTCATCGAGGGCATCAACTGGACCGGCCTGCCCGTCGACGGACTCCCGCACGAGCGCCCCACCCTCGCCCCCGTGCGCACCCTGTCGCACACCCTCGTGAACGCCCACAAGCTGGTCTACTCGGCCCACTTCTACGGCTACACCGGCCCCCGGCACAGCGGCGCCACCGGAATCGGCGAGACCCACGACCCCCGCTACCAGGACCTGACCCGCGACCAGCTGTACCAGACCCTCGCCGACCAGGCATTCTTCGTCACCACGGAAGGACGGCACCACACCGCCCCCGTGTGGATCAGCGAGTTCGGCGTCGGAGGGAACGAGACGGGGGCCGCCGCCCGCACCTGGTTCGGCAACCTCACCGACTATTTCGCCGACCACGACGCCGACTTCGCCTACTGGCCCCTGGTCGGCTGGGAGGGCCACGACGACTGGGCCCTGCTGCGCTACGACACCGCCGGGCGGCGCCACGGCCTCCTCGACGGGGCCGACTGGCGCAACGCCGCCTGGCAGCACCTGATGACGGCGCCGAGCCGCACGGGCGTGGTCGAGCAGGTACCCGACTGGCGCATGCTCACCACCGACCACGGCGACGACGTACGGTCACTGCGGGTACGGGCCGGCGGCGACTGGGATCCGGGGGCGTCCAAGGCCGTCTGCCCCGACGGGCTGCGGCTGGCCGGGCTCAGCCACACCGGCGGCCGGGGCCTGTGCACCGACGTGACCGCCGGCGACCTGCGCGCCGACGGGGACACGCAGACGGTCGTCACCGACGAACGCCATGTCCCCGCGAACGGCGACTGGGCCGGCGGCTACACCAAACTCCAGTGCCCCGCGGGCCAGTTCCTCGTCGGCTACAGCCGTCGCGGCGAGCGGGTCTCGGCAGCCCTGTGCGTACCCGCCCGTACCGCACTGAGCCGTACGGGCCGGACCGTCTGGTTCGACCGGTCCGACAACCGGCCCGCCGACGGCACCGGCGGCGACTTCGCCCAGGGCCGCTACAAGGGCCAGTGCGCCGCCGAGGAGTACGCCGCGGGCATCGCCTTCACCACCCGCGTGGGCAGCAGGCAGGGCCCCGCGGCCCTGCTGTGCAGCCCGCTCCGGCCCTGAGCCCGTGGGCCGACCCGCCTCAGGGGCGGATTCCGTCGCAGGCGATGTGCAGATGGCGTGGTCCGCGCAGGACGGCGTTCTGCCGGTACGGCGGCGGATCCTCCAGGAGACGCGGGTTCTCCAGCCTGCGGACCAGTTCCGACAGGGCGAACTGGGCCTCCAGCCGGGCGAGCGGCGCGCCGAAGCAGCTGTGGATGCCGCTGCCCAGGCCGAGGTGCTGGATGTCCCGGCGGTCCGGGTCGAAGCGGTCCGGGTGCTCGAAGCGCTGCGGGTCACGGTTGCCGGAGGCCAGCACCAGCCAGAGGGACGAGCCCTTCGGGATGGTGACGCCACGGACCTCGATGTCGGCGAGGGGAGTGCGCTGCGGCACCAGCTGCACCGGCGGCTCGAAGCGCAGCAGTTCCTCGACGATCGGCACGGCGAGCCGCGGGTCCGCGCGCAGCCGCCGCAGGACGTCCGGGTTGCGCAGCAGGGTCAGCATGCCGTTGGTGACCAGGTTGACCGTGGTCTCGTGCCCCGCGATCAGCAGCAGCGCCGCGGTGCTGAGCAGTTCGATCGTGGTCATCGTGCCGTCCGGGCCCTGGGCCGTGGCCAGTTCGGAGAGCATGTCGTCCCCGGGCTTGCGGCGGCGCTCCTCGATCAGGCCGGCCAGGTACATGCCGAGCTGCATCCGGGCGTCGTGCGCGCCCGTGCCCCGCTCGGCGGGATCGGCGTCCGGATCGGGGTCCAGGCTCGCGGCGATGGCGTCCGCCCAGCCGTGGAAACGCGCCTCGTCCTCGCGGGGCACCCCGAGCAGCCGGCAGATCACCGTCACCGGGAAGGGGTAGGAGAACTCGTCCACCAGGTCGATCCGGCCGGGGTCGCCGATGCCGTCGATGAGCCCGGAGACGATGCGCCGCAGCTCCCCGCGCATCCCGTCGACCCGGTAAGGGGAGTGCGGCGGGCCGAAGGGCCGGTTGGTCATCCGCCGCAACCGGTCGTGTTCCGGCGGATCGAGCCGCAGGAAGCTGGGCGGCAGCGTGCTCTGCTCCCCATTGGACGGCTCGGCCAGCGGGTCGTGGCCGGCCGAGCCCAGATTGCGGGCGTCGGAGCTGATCCGCGGATCGTGCAGCAGGCTGCGGATCTCGTAGTAGGTGCTGACGACGTACGGCCCGTCCTCCTCGTGATGGACCGGCGTCTTGCGCAGCTCCTCGTAGATCGGGTACGGATCTGCGCGGTTGGCGTGGTCCAGGATCTGGTGCAGCAGGGATTGCGTCATGGCGGGTCCTCGTGGCCGTGCGGTCAGTGCGCGGGCGTGAACGTCATCCGGCGGTCGGCCGGCGAATAGCCGCTGAGGGTCACGGTCGGGCCGTGGGTGGGGACCGACGGGTCGGGGAAGTCCGGGTCCCTCGGCCGCTGTCCGTCCGGGCGCCGGTCGACCGTGGGGAACAGCGGCGGGAAGGGCGCCCCGGTCTCGATCAGCTCCTGGTAGAACGGCAGCCACCGGGCGTGGTCGAAGGAGACCGCGCCGATGACGCGCCCCTGGTGCCCGTAGACACCGACGAATCCCCGACCGTCGAGCGCGCCCTGCGTGATGACGATCTCCGTCCCCAGCGTCGGCACACCGACCGACTTGATGGTGACCCCGAACTGCGAGGACCAGAAGGCCGGCACGTCCAAGTGGGGGAGGCGGTCGGTGCTCTCGCTGATCATGTTGTGCGCGGCGATCTCGGCCTGGGCGACGGCGTTGCCCCAGTGCTCCAGGGACAGGAACTGGTAGCCGAACAAGGGGTGCGGGCAGCGGGCGACATCGCCCGCCGCGTACACGTCGTCGGTCACGATGCCGCGGATGTCGAAGGCCCGGCAGCCGGCGTCGCAGGCGATGCCGCGGGGACCGGCGCCGAGCCCGGACCCGGCGAGCCACTCGGTGTTGCGCAGGGCGCCGAGCGAGACGACCACCACGTCGGTCTCGACGGTGGAGCCGTCGGACAGCTTCGCGGCGCGCACCCGGCCCGAGGTGTCGCCCTCCAGCGCGGTCACCATGACCCCGCACCGCAGGTCCACGCCGTGGGCGCGCTGGAGTTCGGCGGCGACCGCGCCGACCACTCCGCCGAGCGCGCCGACCAGGGGCGCCGCGCCGCGCTCGGCGACGGTGACGGCGATACCGCGTTCGCGGCAGGCGGAGGCGATCTCCGAGCCGGTGAACCCGGCCCCGATGACGAGAACCCGCCGGGGACCCTCGGCGAGCCGCCGTGCGAGCGCGGCGCCGTCGCCACGGGTCCGCAGCACGAAGACGCCGTCGAGGGCCGCCTCGGCCTCGTGCGGCCAGGGCCGCGCCCGCACACCGGTCGCGATCAGCAGCCGGTCGTACGGCACCTCGTCGCCGTCGGCCAGCCGCACCCGTCGGGCGGCCATGTCCAGGCCGGTGGCCGCCGTGCCGAGCCGCCAGGTCGCGTCGAGGGCCCGGCGTCTGGGCAGCGCGGTGCGGTCGGCGTCGGCCATGCCCAGCAGCACCTGTTTGGAGAGCGGAGGCCGGTCGTACGGCTCGTAGGGTTCGTCGCCGATGAGCGTCAGGGATCCGGCGAAGCCCTCGTCCCGCAGAGTCTCCGCGGCGCGCAGACCGGCCAGCGAGGCGCCGACGACGACGATGCGTCCCTCGCCCCTGAGCCGTTCCAGGGACACGTCACGGTTCATCCGGACACCGCCTCGGCCGGTCCGCCCACCGCTTCCGCCGCATCCCGCGTATCCTCCGCGTCCGCCGTGGCCTCCGCGTCCGCCGTGTCCAGCGCGTCCACGAGAACGGCCTGCACGGGGCAGGCCGCAGCGGCCCGGGCCAGCTTCTCGCGGTGTTCCGGCCCGGGCTCCGGGTCGTACAACAGCCCCTCCTCGCCGTGCATGGTGAAGACCTCTGGGGCGAGGAACGCGCACTGCGCGTATCCCTGACAGCGGTTCAGGTCGACGACAAGCCTTACCAAGGGTTCGGTCCTCTCCGGTGGCCCGGTTCCCCCGCCGCCATCCTCGGCGTCCGGCGGGGCCGCGGCGAGGAGGAGTCGACCGTTGGAGTGAGACGGCCGCCTCAGGCCGGTGGGGCGGGCCGCGAGCCGGTGTCGTGCCGGCCTCGCAGGATGTGCACGCCGACGATCAGCGCCCAGCCCGGGAAGACCAGCTCGGACCAGGGCACATTCGCCGCCACCAGGAGCAGCGTCAGGCCCACGAGGAGGCTGAGGACGACGAGCGGGCGCGGGAAGAATCCGAGATGGTGGCCGATGGCCGAGGTCGTGAAGACGAACACCGCCGCCATCCGCAGCGCGTACGTGGTCAGCAGGACGTAGGCGAAATGGCGGCCGAACGCCGAGTGGTCCTGCCCTTCGGCGAGTACGGACCCGGTCGCCGCGGCACTCCCGAACAGGGTGGCCACGAAGACCAGCCCGCTGCCCAGGAACACGGTGGACACGAATCGGTCCTCGCCCGCACCGGCCTGCTCGCGCAGGGCGCCCATGAACCACAGGAACGCGATGCCCGCGTACGGCAGCAGTTCCAGCGCGGTCCGTACCGTGCGCCGCTGCCCGGGGTCCACGGCGATGTCGGTCCCGTCCGCCCCGCCCGGCAGGGCGAGGCGCACCAGGACGATCGCCGTGGCCAGCAGGATCGCGAACACGATCCCGGCGATCCCGGCTGCCCGGGGTGTCCCGAGGCGCCTGCGCTTCGGCCTCATGGTTCCTCGCTCTCTGTCTGCACACCTCCCTACAGACAGCGGCAATCCCGGAACTCGCGCCACCGGGATCCCCCCGCGACTACGTCTCCTCCAGTGCCGTGGCGGCCGCGTCGACGAAGGGTCCGATGAGCCGGATGTAGGCGCGCAGCGTCTCCCGGAACTCACGACGGTTGTCCCGGCTCGCGTCCTCGGCCGCGGCCGCCAGCGCGGTGGCGAGCGTGCCCGACATGATCAGCAGGTTCGACGCCGCGACCTGGACCGGGGAGGGGCCTTCCAGATCGACCAGCGTCACCGCCCGGCGCAGCTTCTGATGCCGCTCCCGGTGAGCGGCCAGGGCGGCCTCGGACTCGGTGGCGGAGAGGGCGTCGACGCTCCGGAGCCCGTCGGCGACGATCTGGGCCTGCTCGATGAGGGCCAGATAGGCGGCCCGCCGCGTCTGGCGGACACCGTCGCGGCGCTGCGCCTCGGTGGTGGCGTCGACCTGGATCCGGGCGGCGTGGGCGTTGCCCCTGCTGGTCAGCCAACTCGCCAGCGAACTGGCCACGATCGCCGTCGCACCAGTGAGGCCGGCGATGAACAGCGAGGTGTCGGACATGCCCAGGAGTCTCTCCGAGAAGGAGACGCCAGGGGTGGTGTTCGGACCGTCCGGTGACGCGGGCCGGCCGGGGGCGGTGCGGGCGAGGTCCGCGTGTGTGGACCCGCGCACCGGACACCCGGCGGTGGAGCGTGTTCACATGGTCGGCGCCCATGGTGTGCCGGCGCCGATCACTCCGACCCGCACGGTCCTCAGGCCAGGCTCACCCACGCCCCCCGCTCGGCCGAGCGGCTCATCGCGTCCAGGGCGGCCGCGCTGTGCACCGCGTCGTCCAGGGTCGCCCCGTGCGGGGTGCCGTCGGCGATGGACCGGAGGAAGTGGTGGGCCTCGATGACCTTGAGGTCGTCGTACCCCATGCTCGAGGCCGCACCGGGCTGGAAGGCCTGGTACTCGCCGTGGCCGGGGCCCACGTAGAGGGTGCTGACGGGCTGGTCCTGGTAGGAGTCGCCGCGGCTGACGCCGAGTTCGCCCATCCGGCGGAAGTCCCAGAAGACCGCGCCCTTGGTGCCGTGCACCTCGAAGCCGTAGTTGTTCTGCTCGCCGACCGAGACCCGGCAGGCCTCCAGCACACCGCGGGCACCGGAGGCGAAGCGCAGCAGACAGTTCACGTAGTCCTCGTTCTCCACCGGGCCCAGCTCGCCGCCCGCCGCTCGGGTGTGGCCGGCCGTGGCGCCGGTCGGACGGGCCCGTTCGGGGATGAAGACGGCGGTGTCGGCGGCCAGCGAGGCGATGTCGCCCAGCAGGAAGCGGGCGAGGTCCACGCCGTGCGAGGCCAGGTCGCCCAGCACCCCGCTGCCGCCCCGCGCACGCTCGTACCGCCAGGTCAGGGCGCCGTCCGGGTGGGCGGCATAGTCACTGAAGAGCCGGATGCGCACATGGGTGACCGAGCCGATCTCGCCGGAGGCGATCAGCTCGCGGGCGTACGCGACGGCCGGGGCGTTGCGGTAGTTGAAGCCGACGGTGCCCTGTGCACCGGACTTGGCGAGGGCGTCGGCCACCGCCCGGGCGTCGTCGGCGGTCAGGCCGACCGGCTTCTCGATCCAGATGTGCTTGCCCGCCTCGGCCATCGCGACGCCGATCTCGCGGTGCAGGAAGTTCGGGGCGGTGATGCTGACGGCCCGTACGCGCGGATCGGCGGCCACCTCGCGCCAGTCCCGGGTCGTCGAGGCGAACCCGAACTGCGCGGCAGCCTCCTCGGCCCGGCCCGGCACCTCCTCGGCGACGGTGACCAGCTCGGGACGCAGGGCCAGCTGCGGATAGTGGTGCTGGAGCCGCGTGTACGCCTGGGTGTGCACCCGTCCCATCCAGCCGAATCCGACGACGGCGACACCGAGCGTACTCACCATGGGGCTGCCCCTCTTTGGACCGTTCCATTTTCCTGTCCGCCCACCATGGAGGCCCCCTGATGCCGGTGTCAAGGTCCCTTCCGGGCCCCTTCTCGGTCCCTTCCAGGCTCCTTCAAGGTCCTCCCAGACCCTCCGGAGATCCTTTGGGGTCTTTACAAAGGAGGCCTTGGCATGGAACGGTCCAAGCATGAGGACTCCGACCATCCGTGATGTCGCCGCGCGGGCGGGCGTGTCGAAGTCGTTGGTCTCCCTGGTGCTGCGGGGGGCGGAAGGGGTGCGCCCGGACAAGCGGCGGGCGGTCCTCGCCGCGGTCGAGGAACTGGGCTACCGGCCCAACGCGGCGGCGCGAAGCCTGAGCGAGCGCCGCACCCGCACGGTCGGCGTGCTGCTGAACGACATGCGCAACCCCTGGTTCGTGGACCTGCTCGACGGACTGAACTCCCGTCTGTACGACAGCGGACTGCGCATGCTGCTCGCCGACGGCCACCTCAACCGGCGCCTCGGCGAGGACCTCACCCACACCTTCACCGAGCTGAGGGTGGACGGCCTGATCGCCGTCGGGACCCTCCAGGACCCAGGAGTGCTGCGCACCGCGGCCGGTCGGGTCCCCACGGTCGTCGCGGGCGCGCGCGAACCGGTGCTGCCCGCCGTGGACATCGTCGCGAACGACGACGAGCACGGGGCCCGGCTGGCCACGGAACACCTCATCGGCCTCGGGCATCGGGACATCGCCCACATCGCCGGCCACGGCGCGGTGGGCGAGCTGCGCCGCCGCAGCTTCGAGACCACCATGCGCGAACACGGCCTCGCCGATACGGCCTCGGTGGAACAGGGCGACCTGACCGAGGAGGGCGGCTACCGGGCCACCGTCCGGCTCCTGAGCCGTCCCCGCCGTCCCACCGCGATCTTCGCGGTGAACGACATGACCTGTGTCGGAGCGCTGTCGGCCGCGGAGGAGAGCGGTCTCCTCGTCCCCCGGGACCTGTCCCTGGTCGGGTACGACAACACCTACCTCGCCCAACTGCGCCATCTCTGGCTCACCACCGTGGACAACGCCAGCCATGACGTGGGCCGTCGCGCCGCCCAGCACCTGCTCGACCGCATCGCGGACCCGGACCGCCCCGCCCGGACCGACCTGGCCACGCCTTCCCTCGAAGTGAGAGGAACGACAGCGCCGCCGTCGACGGACGCCGCCTGACGGTAGGTTCGCCGGATGGAGTCGAAGAGCCCGGGTGGATGTCCCGTGCACGGAGCGGGCGTATGTCCGGGGTACCTGGTCGGGCGGCGCCTGGAGCGCGTACTGGCGTCGTGGCACGTCTACGGTGCGGAGCCTCCGTCCGGCCCGCTGGACGTGTGGCTGATCGACGGCGAGGGGGTCTCCACGCGCGTCACGACCGGGTCGGACTGGTGCCTGGTTGTCGAGACGTCGGCCCCCAACGACGGGTACGACATGGCGGAGAGCGGCCGGGTCGAGGTGGCGCCGGTCAGCAGGGGGACACCGTTCTCGGACCACCTTGGCGAGCGGGTCCTCGCGGTGCACGAGGAGGACGACCCTGCCATGGGGCGCCTCGCGCTGAAGATCACGTTCGACTCCGGCGTCGTCCGGTGCGAGAGCTGGTCCGGAGAGCTGCGGATCACGAGCGAGTGATCGCCCCGCGCCCCGCGGGACGCCCTCGCGCCGACGGTCCGCACCCCGTGCCTTCGCTCTTCATCGATTCCAGCCGGCCGGCCCGTACGCCGGCCGGCCGGCTTTCTGTCGGGCGGCGCGGGGTCAGCCCAGGTGGACGGGGGGGGCCTGCCCTCGGTGGGCTGTTGCTTCCTCGCGTCGACGGCGGTCGCGGTGACGACCAGGGCGGCGAGGAACATGGCCGCCGCGGCGGCGAAGGCCACCGTGTAGCCGTGGGTCAGCGCTTCGCTCATCACGCGTCCGCGGCCCTGATCGCGTATCCCACGCCGCGCACGGTGCGGATCATCGGCGTCCGCCCCTTGTCGATCTTCGCGCGCAGACCGTGGATGTAGACCTCCACCAGGTTTCCTTCGCCGTCGAACGAGGCGTTCCAGACGTGGTCGAGGATCTGCGCCTTGCTGAGCACCTGGTGCGGATGGCTGATCAGGAACCGCAGGAGGTCGAACTCCTTGGTGGTCAGCTGGATCGGCGTGCCGCCGCGCTGCACCTCACGGGTGTCCTCGGCCAGGACGAGGTCGCCCAGCACCCGCACCGGTCCCCGGTCGGACGCCTCGGCGGGGCCCGCGCGACGCAGCAGACCGCGCAGCCGCAGCATGACCTCGTCCAGGGAGAAGGGCTTGGTCACGTAGTCGTCCGCCCCGGCCGACAGCCCGTCCAGCCGGTGTTCGAGGGCGTCGCGGGCGGTGAGCATCAGCACGGGCAGCCGGGTGTTCTCGCTCCGCAGCCTGCGCAGGACCTGCACCCCGTCCACGTCGGGCAGCATCCCGTCGAGGACGACGACGTCCGGCGCGCAGTCACGCGCCATGCGCAGCGCGCTGCGGCCGTCCTCCGCGGCGAAGGACCGCCACCCCCGCTCGGTCACGGCCGCGCAGAGCAGCTCGGTCAGCTCGGGCTCGTCATCGACTATCAGCACGCGAACCGTGCCGTCACGGGTACCGGAGACGCCAGACATGCTCCGATCTTCCGGTGATCGGCTGTGAAAGCCCTGTGCGCGGGCTGAGCGCTCAGTCGGCGTGGACCCTGCCCTGCTTCACCAGGTGGTGCGTCGGCTCGGAGCAGCCCAGGGAGGGCGTGAGCAGCAGGCTCACCGTGAGCGGCGCCGGTTCCGTGCCGGCGGTCGAGAACTGGCAGACGGCGCCCGCGCCCGTGAGGGGGTACCAGAACCATCCGTCCACCTCGCCCACGGTCACCCGGTCCGACTCCTTCCAGGCGCCGTTGGCCCGCGTGTAGACCTGCAGGCGGACCGAGGCGGCGTACTCGTCCCCGGCCGAACGCAGTGCGGTCAGGGTGATCTTGTAGTCGGAGCCGAGGACGGACGAGGCGATCTGACGCTTCTGCGGCGCGGCGGCCGCCGCGGCCGCCGACGGGGAGGCTTCGGCCCCGCCGGCCGCGAGCGTGGTCGCCGCGAGGGCGACGAGGGCCGCGGCCGTGACGGCGCGGCTGCGCATGCGAGTGAGGCTCATGGTGTCCCCTGTTGGAACGAGCTGCGATGGATGACGCGAATCATCCTGTTTGCCGTAAAGACACCCATCGCGCCTCGACGGTTGCAGGCGATCCGGCCAACCTCGGGCCCGGCCTGCCGGGCCCGAGGGCTACCAGGGGAGCGGTCCGGCGTCAGCTCACCGCCTGCTTCACGAGCGCGCCGATCCTCGTCTCGTCGGCGGCGGTCAGCTCCTTCAGGGCGTACGCGGTCGGCCACATGGTGCCCTCGTCGAGGTTGGCCGTGTCGTTGAAGCCGAGCGTCGCGTACCTCGTGCCGAACTTCTGTGCGCACTGGAAGAAGCAGAGGACCTTGCCGTCCCTGGCGTACGCCGGCATCCCGTACCAGAGCTTCGGCGCGAGCTCCGGGGCGCTCGCCTTGATGACGGCGTGGAGTCGTTCGGCCATGCCGCGGTCCGGCTCCTGCATCTCGGCGATCTTCGCGAGTACGGCGGCCTCGGCCTCCGCCGCCTTGTCGGCGCGCGACCCGCGGCGGGCGGACGCCTTCACCTCCTTGGCGCGCTCCTTCATCGCGGCGCGCTCCTCGTCCGTGAACCCCTCATACGTCGTGTCGGTGGCGGCGGTGTCGCCGGCGGCGGTGCGCTTGGCGGGCTTCTGTGCGTCCTTCATGGCAGGTTTCCTTTCAGCATTTGACAGTTTTGACTGTTTCAACGGTTCTGACAGGTTTTGCGGCCCGTGATGGGCGTGATGCGCGTTATGTGCGCGATGGGTGCATTTTCGTATGTGAGAGGTGCCGCAGCGAGAGCTGTTTCGGAGCGGTCACGCGCCGGCGATCTGGCGGGTCGTGACGTTGACCCGGTTGAACAGGTTCGTCATGCCGACCATCAGGACGATCGAGGCCAGCTGCTTCTCGTCGAAGTAGGTCGCGGCCGCGTCCCAGATGTCGTCGCCGACCGGGTCGGGACGGTCCGCCAGCCGCGTCGCGGACTCGGCCAGCGCGAGGGCCGCCCGCTCCGACGCGGTGAAGTACGGGGACTCCCGCCAGGCGGCGACCGCGGCCAGCCGGTCGTCGCTCACTCCGGCCCTGCGGGACGTCCTGGCGCCGCTGTCGACGCAGGCGCCGCATCCGTTGATCTGGCTGACCCGCAGGTGCACCAGCTCCAGCGTCTGCCCGTCCACACCGGCGGCGCGCACGGTCTTGAGGATGTCCTGAAGGGGCTGCATCGCGTCGGACAGGACGACGACAGGGTTCTGCATACGGGACCGCACGTCGGTTTCCCTTCTTCCGGGTCTGTTACCGGGTCGGTGCCCCGTCGCTGCGGGGCATGGGTCCATCACAGCCGGGCCGGCGCGGCCCGACCACGGGGATGGGACACCGTGGGACAGATGAAACGGCCTTGACCAGCGGCGACTTGGCTGGAGAGACTTCGGCCGGAGCGGGACGGGAAGGCGGGGGCCACAGTGAACGCGTACGACGGGACGGCGAAGGTCGATCCACAGGAGGAACTGGCGGCCCGACTGCGCCTGCTCCAGGAACTGTCCGGGCTCGGCGTACGGGCCCTCGCGCGCGACGCCGGCCTCAGCTCCTCGTCGCTGTCGCGCTACCTCAACGGGCAGACCGTGCCGCCCTGGCCCGCGGTGGTCGCCCTCTGCCGCCTCGTCAAGCGCGATCCCCGCCCCCTGCGTCCGGTGTGGGAGCGGATATCGAACCCGTTGCCGGCGCCGCCGAAGAGCAGCCGCCAGGTCCGTCCCCTGCCGCGCAACGATCTGCCGCGCGACGTGCCCGACTTCACCGGACGCGAGGAGCGGCTCGCCGCCGTGCTCGCCGCGATCGACAGCCATCGGGTGGTCTCGGTCGACGGCATGGCCGGCGTCGGCAAGACCTGTCTGGCCGTGCACGCCGCGCACCGGCTCGCCGCCGACTTCCCGGACGCCCAGCTCTATGTCGACCTGCACGGGTTCACCGAGGGCCGGCCCCCGCTCGACCCGGACTCCGCGCTGCGGATGCTGCTCGGCGCGCTCGACGTCCCGTCCGAGCGGGTGCCCCAGGAGGGTATCGAGCAGCTGGCCGCCTGCTGGCGCTCGGAACTGGCCCGCCGCCGGGTGGTCGTGGTCCTCGACAACGCCGCCGACGTCGACCAGGTCCGCCCGCTGCTGCCCGGCGCCGGCCACTCCGTCGCCCTGATCACGAGCCGCAACCGGCTCCTCGGCCTGGACGAGGTGCCCCCGGTCTCGCTCGACGTGCTCAGCCCGCAGGAGAGCGCGGAGCTGCTGGCCCGGGCCAGCGGTGACCCCGGCGGCCCCGACGGCAGACTGGCCCGCGATCCGGAGGCGGCCGCCGAGGTGCTGCGGCTGTGCGGCCATCTGCCGCTGGCCCTGCGTCTGGCCGCCGCCCGGCTCCGGCACCGTCCGGGCTGGACCGTCGGCATTCTCGTCGAGCGGATGGCGCAGGGCGCGAGCGAGTTCGACACCGCGTTCGCCATGTCGGTCCGGCAGCTGGACCGCTCCCAGGCCCGTCTGTTCCGGATGCTGGCCCTGCTGCCCGGGGAGTCCTTCGACGACTACGTGGTGGCGGCGCTGGCGGATGTGCCGCTGCGCAGCGCCCAGGCGATGCTGGAGGACCTCCTCGACGCGCACCTCGTCCAGCAGCCGACGGCGGGCCGCTACCGGCTGCACGACCTGGTGCACCAGCACGCGCGCCGGGCGGCGGCGGAACAGGACTCGGCGGCCGAGCGGGAGCGGGCACTGGGCCGGGTGCTCGACTACTACGTGCACGCGGCCGCGGCCGCCGACTCCGCCATGCCGTTCCTGTCGCCCGCCCGGGCCCCCTCCGCGGGTCGGCCACCGGCCGAGCTGCCGCGGTTCGCGGACAAGAACGCGGCCCTCGCCTGGCTCGTCACGGAGTACGGCAACCTGATCGCCGCCTTCGAGACGGCGGCCGCCGTCGGGGCGGACGTCCACGTGTGCGAGCTGCCGCGCTTCCTGCGGGCCTACTTCGCGCGGCGCTGCGGCACCACCCACCTCAACGTCCTCTTCGAACGGTCGCTCGCCGCCGCCGAGCGCCTGGGCGATCCGCTGCAACTGGCCGAGGCGCACAGCGATCTGGGCTTCGCGCGCTACAACGCGGGCCGCACGGCGGAGGCCGCCGCCGCGTACGAGGCGGCCGGACGGCGGGTGTCCCAGGCGGGGGACACCCGGGCGGAAGCCGAACTGGCCATGCGCCGCGGCTACCTGAGCTGGGACACGGGACATGTCGAGGAGCCGCTCGCGCTCTTCCGGCAGGCGGCGAAGCTGTACGAGAAGACCGACTGTCCGACGGACGCGGCCCACGCGGCGGCGTCGGAGGCCTGGACGATGCTGCAACTGGGACACCGCGAGGAGGCGGCCCGACGGGCCCGTGACGTACTGCGCACCCCGCACACGGACCCCGCGTGGCCGCCCGCTCTGACGGCCCGGATCACCCTCGGAGTGGCCATCGCCCCCGAGGAACCCGACGAGGCGGCACGGCACCTGCACCAGGCGTTGGACGTGGCCCGCGACGACGGGCACCTGAACAACCAGGCCTGGTGCCTCAACTGCCGGGGAGTCGCACTGCGCCAGATGGGCCGCTACGAGGAGGCACTGGCCAGCCACCGCGAGGCGTTCGCCCTGCTCGACGAGTTGTTCGAGGAACACTGGAAGATCCATTTCCTCAACGGCTACGGCGAGACCTGCCGGCTCGCGGGCCTCCCCGAAGAGGCCCTACGACTGCACCGGCAGGCCCTGGAACTGGCCCCGCGCCTGGGAAACCGCCACGAGGAAGCACTGGCCCACGAGGGCATCGCGACGGTACTCGACGCAACGTCCCCGACCGAGGCCGCCGAACACCGCGCGGCGAGCCAGGCCCTCTTGCGCGAACTCGACTCCGCGGCCTGCTGACATCGACGGGCCGGCGTGGCGTGGCCGTGGCGCAGGGGGCGGCAGCTCGCCCCGCGTCACTCGGTATCCGACGCGACCGCGGCAGCGATGCCGGACTCCCGCAGCTTGCGGGCCAGGTGTTCCATCTCGGGCAGCGTTCCTGAGTGGTCACCGCTCAGCACACGGCGTGCCACGGTCCTGGCGTTCGGCAGGTCGATGCCGAGCTCGGCCCGCAGCACCCGCATCAGGACGACGCTCTTCGCCGACGGACCGCCGACGTGAAGCCTGCTGGGTCCGTGCTCGGACAGCATCTGATCCCGCCGCTCGGGCGGCAGATCGCCACCGCACACGGCGATCGCGAACCCACATGCGGAACACGTCGACTCGGTGTCCCACCGCAACCTGCCCTCGACCAGGGCCTGGACACCCCGGCACTCCGACTCCGCGCCGCAGTCCTGGCACGCCTCCCGGTACCTGACGGACTGGAAAACCGCCTGTTCCATCTCCACCCCCTGAGAGGAGTGTCCCGCCCGCGTGCGGGCGTGCGCCCGTCGGGGCGGTGATGTCGCCGCCCTCGCGCCGTGTGAAGCTCGGGCGCAGTAGCCCCAGGTCATGCCCGAGACCTCGGCGGCCGGCTTCGACGACGCGCCGGCCGACGGCTACCACCTGATCCACACGGACTGGGACGCGAGCATGCATCGGACCGGCCTTGCGGGGACATCTCGTCGCCGGGACGGACCTCAGCCCCCGCGCGCCCGGACACCGTGCCCACCCGTGAGGGGGTCGACTGGCGCGGTGGGCGCGAGGTGTGCCCGAAAGGGTGTCCTTGCGGGCATGGGCGGGCGGGTCCGGGTGCGGCACCCTGGAGCGTTCATCGTGTGATGGGTCGTCCGACCAGGGGAAGAGGGGGCCGTGCGCGCACAGCGACAGGTATCCGGCGGGGGGCGTGGGCAGGACCGTGACCGGCGGGACGGCCGCGGCGGCGCTCCGGCGGTCGTGCCGGGCCGCCTCGGCGGGATGTCGCCCGGGCAGGCGCTGGCGTTGCAGAGGTCGGCCGGCAACGCCGCGACGGCACGGGCGCTGCGGGACGAGCGGGAGCGGTCGGCCCGGCCTGGAGCCCAGAAACCCGCGATGGAGCACCCCGCGGCTCACCAAGGCCCGACGGGGGCGACGGGATCGGCGGGATCGGCGGTGCAGCGCTCCACGCCCGGCCGGTCCCCGGCGGAGCCCACGGTGCAGCGGTCCAGCGTGCATCAGGTGCTGGCGGGAGCCGGGCGGCCCCTGGACGCCGACACACGCGCCGACATGGAGGCGCGGCTCGGAGCCGACTTCTCCGACGTGCGCCTGCACACCGGTTCCGTCGCCCAGCGGTCGGCCGCCGAGATCGGTGCCCGGGCCTACACCTCCGGCAGCCACATCGTGCTCGGCGCGGGTGCCACGGACCGGCACACCCTCGCCCACGAACTCACCCATGTCATCCAGCAGCGCAAGGGCCCGGTCGCCGGTACCGACCACGGGGACGGACTCAGCGTCTCCGATCCGTCCGACCGCTTCGAGCGGGAGGCGGAGGCCAACGCCGGGCGCGCGCTGAGCCTCCCGGCGGGGCAGGCCGCGGCCGCGCGGCCGGAAGCGTCCGAGCACGGCCGTACGCCGTCGGGCGGTGCCGTCGTGGCGCAGCGCATGTGGAACGGACATGCGCCGGTGGACAACGCCACGCTGGCGCGCGAGCAGCGCGACCAGATGCAGTACCTCCCCGCCCTGTACGTCCCGGCGGAGGCCTTCGGCCCCGACGGCAGCCTGCCCGCACTGCCCACGCACGCCTCCGCCGCGCCGCACGCGGGCTCCGTGGAGATCCTCCAGATGGACGACCCGCCGCTGCCGGCCATCCCGCACCGCAACCCCGGACCCCGGGCCTCCTGGCCGCTGAAGTACCAGTCCGGGCACTTCATCTACCGCGTCGAGATGGTCAACGACCCGCAAAGCACGGGCACCGCCCTCATCGACCCGGGCCTGCCGTTCCGCATCGTCCGGCGGACGCTGAAGATGCGCCAGAGCGGCGCGTCGGCGGGCCGCACCTACCGGTTCGGGGAGCGCTGGGCCCCCAACCCGGCGCACTGGAATCTGGGCAACCCCCAGGAGGCCGCCCGGGCCGACGCGACGGCGCAGCAGCTCGGACTGGCCGCGAACAGCCGCCTGGGACCGTACGACCTGGCCGCCTTCACCGCCCTGCCGACCGACCGCAGTCAGCCCTTCGTCTTCTACGTCTCCTCGACCGGCGTGGACCCGCACTTCCAGCACGCCGACGGAACGCAGAAGAACGAGCGCAGGTACCGCAGCGCCGCACGCTTCGACAACACCGTCGCCGCGGGCGCCGAGGTGACCGGTCTCGCCCATCAGGGGTACACGGCCCTCTCCTCCCCGCCCCAGGTCGACCGCCGCAGCGCCCGCCGCGACCCGTCCCGTGCCATGGGCCGCAGACAGGCCAACGAGCTGATGGGCGACGAGGGGATCAAGGGCTCCACCGGTGAACGGCTGGCCTCGCACGAGTGGTGCCACCTGGTCGGCGACGGCGACGGCGGACCCGACCTGCCGGGCAACCTGGTGATCGGGACCAACGCGGTCAACACCGAGCAGCTCGCCATGGAGACCGCGCTGCGCCCGTTCGTCGGACATCTGGAGGCTCTGGGCTGCTCGATCCAGCTCCGCGTCGAGGTTCTGCTCGACAGCACCGCCCAGCACCATCCGACCGTCCCCAACAGCCCCTGGAACGTGGCAGAGTTCATCAGCTACGACATCTCGCTCGTCCCCCGCGGCCAGCTGAACTCGCCTCAGTCCCGCCCGGTCCACCGGCAGATCATGGACGGCAGGCGCGGCACCATCACGGAACTGGAGTTCACTTACCTGCACCACCTCGTGCGCGCCAAGCTCCGCGAGGTCACGGCCGACCTCCAGGCCCAGCAGCAGGCACCGGCCGGCTACGGCCAGGCCCCGCAGCCGGCGTACGCGGGGGCGCAGGGCCAGGGCCACTACTGAGCCTCCCGGACCGACGGGCCGACGGGCGGCGCGGCCCGCTTCCCCGACCCCCACCGGACAACGGGTGTAACCCGGTGGCCCGTACCGGACATAGAGAGGGTGTGAAGGGCGGGACCCGACGGGAGGAGACCGCGTGCGGGGGGACGACGAGGAACGGTTCAGAGCGCTCTTCGAGGCCACTACGAACGCGTGCTGCGCTTCGCGGCGCGAAGAGTACCGCCCGAGGCGGCGGGCGACGTGGCCGCCGAGACCTTCCGGTCCCCGAGCCCGAGTCGGCGTACCGCACCATCGAGGCGCTCGACGCACAGGGCGAGGTGGTAGCCGGCGACCCCTATGCCCAGGACCTGTCCTGGCCGCTGCTGCGCCGTGGCGGTCGAGCGGGGGAGGGAGAAGAGATGTCAACGCCTCGCGTGGCGGATCTTCAACCGTCCGAACCCCATGATCCCGGAGATCCGGATCCTCGGCCCGCCGGGGCGGGAGTGCCGCCGGGGCTTGTAGCGCGTGTCCTTCCACCCGGTGTGCAGACCCTCGATGTCGACGATCGCGTCGCGAGGCACCGTGATCCTGGCCCTGCCGGTGCCGAGGTTCAACTCGATGTCGACCACCGGATGCTCGATGACCGCCCGGGACAGATCCAGGTGCACCCTTCCCAAGGCGGACTCGACCTTGAGGAACCGAGGGACCCGCCATACGCCGCGCCGCTTGATCCGGCCGGCGGCGACGGCGATCGTGGACACGGTGCCGGCATCCTCCTCCGGAAGCGAGGCCAGGGCCGACACGACCTCGCTGTGCGTCCTGGCGGTGAGTACCCGGTCGAGGCGGTCGTCCATCTCCTCGTGCGAGATGTGCCCTTCGGCGTACGCCTCCTGCACGCGCCGCACGGCCGCGTCGCGGTCGTCTTCTCTGATCAGTCGCGTCGGATCTTCCGGCAGAGAGGTCACCGTTTCACTCTAGTGCCGGGCCGGCGATGTGAACGGAGCGTTCCTGGACGCTGATCCCGGAGACCGAGCCGGAGCGGCTGTGGCAGCGGCTGCTCCAGAACCAGCGCGGCGCAGTCGTCACCCCTGCCGTGCGCAGGGGGACCGACGCGGGCATCTGCCGGCCGCGTTTTCGGCTGCCGTAAGAGTCCCGTCAAGGGGGAGCGCAGCGCCGTTAGGGAGCCGTCGACGGCGCTCGATTCCGGCCAGGAGCGAGGTTTGCTCCAAGCGTCCGCGGAAGCGGATCCCGCCCACCCCCGCCATCTCATCACCGAGCCCGGCATGGGCTACCGCTTCGAAGGGTGACCATGGCCTGTGCTCACCGCAGGGAGCGTGCGAGCAGTGTGTGGCCCTCGGCGATGACGGTGACGAGCGGGCGGGTGGCTGCCGGGCGTTGCTGGACGGCCATGAGGGCCTCCTCCACGAGGGGACCCGACGCGCCGCCCTGGGGACCGTACAGACGGCGCAGGATGCGCAGCCAGGCCCCCAGTCGTCCGGCCAGCTCGTCGGAAGAGCTGGTGAGGGCTTCGGAGTCGGCGTGCAGTTGGGCCGTGGCCTCCTCCAGCAAGGCGGACAGCGACGGGGTGGGGTACGGGGGGACGGCGGAGGGCGCCGTGGCGGCCGTCCGACGGGTGCGCTTGCGGGGAGGCATGGCGGCTCCGGGGTCAGGGGAGTGGGAAGGGCTGGTTCATCGTGGCCCAGGGCTGTTCCAGCGGTGCCTGGTTGACGAGGTACGCGGTGTTCTCCCGGCCCGGGCGAACCACGTTGCCGAGCACGGTGTACCGACGCTGTTCGGCCGTCAGGTCCAGGCCGACCACCCAGCCCTCGGCCTGATTGCCGCTCACCACCGCGGTCTCACAGACGACATGGAGGGCCGCGGGCTCCACGTCGGCGTCGGGCCGCAGCAGCCGGTTGTCGCTGACGGCGGCGGAGACGGTGTCGGTCACCGAGACGAGGGATCCGTCCCCCAGCCCCGCCAGCCGACAGCCCCGCAGCCGCACCTCGCTCACCAGGGCGCTTCGGCGTACGTCGGTCGCGGTGAGCTCCAGCAGCACCTGCCGCTCACCGTGGTAGAGCACCCGCGATCGCTCCACCGCCCACCGCCAGCCGACCGCCGCCCGGTCCTCCTCCGGTACGTCGGGGGCGTTCGGCAGGCCCTGCACCGACACGGCCCGATAGCCGTCGCCGGTCCGCGTCCCGTCCGAGGAGGCGATGAGGTCCCGTGCACGGATCGCGCAGTCCAGGACCGCCACCTCCCGTGCCGGACCGTGGGCATCCAACCCTCTTGTGCCGCCGATCAGTTCGCAGCCGCGCAGCTCCACCGAGCCGCATGCGCGCGCGGCGACGCACGGGCCCTGCGCGGTGTCCGCCCCCGCGTCCTCACGCACCACGCGGTGGTCCCGGACGGTCACCCGGTCCAGCAGCGCCAGGTCCAGCACGGCCCGACCGGCGAAGGAGGTGGTGGGCCCGCCGCGAAGCCGCAGCGAGTTGTTCCGCAGCTCCGCGCTTCCCGTGCGGTCGCCGTGCACCAACACCGCCGAATCGCCCGACCAGTCCACGGTGTTCCCGCCGACGATCAGTCCGTGTGTACGCGCCCGCACCGCGACGCCACTGCCGCCCAGGCCGGCCACCGTATTGCCCTCGACACGGCATCCGGCAAGGGGACGGTCCAGTCCGCTCTGGTCCACCAGCCGGATGCCGTCCCCGCCCCGGGGCACGATCGGACGCGGCCCGGCCACGTCGGCTTCGGGGCGGCACGTCACGGTGTTGTCCGCGATCACGGCGGCGTCGGTCCCGCACACGATGCCGTGGCGGCGGCTGCGCACGGTGTTGCCGGTGATGCGCACGGCGGCGGGTCCGGCGGCGCCGTCGGCCCGGGCGATCCGGCCCGTCACAGCGATACCGATCGCGGCGGCGCCGCGCACGGTGTTGCCGTCCAGCAGCAGAGGGCCCGCCACCAACAGCGGCTCGGTCAGGGTGATGCCCGCTGCCGACGCCTCCCGCACGGTGTTGCGCACCAGCCGTGCCTCGTACAGCAGCAGCGCGCCGCGCACCGCCCGGACGGTGAGGCCGTCGTCGTCGCTCCGCCCCTCGGTGCCGGTGCCGGTGCCGAGGGGCGGGTTGCCGATGCCGAGCGGGCCGCGCAGTCGGTTCCCCTCCGCGAGCAGGCCGGTGGTGGGGCCGGTGAGGCACAGCACGGGCAGCGGATGGGGCTCCCCGGTCCCCCCGGTCCCCCCGCTCTCCTCGGACCGCGCGGCGTCGAGAGTGCAGCCGCGCACGGTCGTCTCCGAGCATCCGGACAGCAGCACCGTCCACAGCTCGTCGTCGAAGGTGCCGCGTGGCGTCTCCACGGCCGGCGGGTCGAGGTGGCGCGCCGCCCAGAACGCCTCGGCCTCCCGCGCGTCGACCACCACCCCCGTGACCTCCGAGTCCCGCAGCACCAGGCCCCGGGCGTCGGTCGCCACCACGGCGCCCTCGACGGAGAGGGACTCCATCAGCACGCGAGTGCAGTCGGCCAGCCGTACGGCGACGCCCTGGTACGAGAGCCACAGCTCGCGGAGCACCAGTCCCCGCACTCCGGCCGCCGACAGCGGGCCCTGGACGGCCAGCGCCTCCAGCACCACCTCGGCGTGCCCGGCCACCTCGACCGCCCCCACCAGCCGGGTGGCGGCGCCCGAGCCCCGGATGCGCAGGCCCTGCGGAGCGACGACCCGCAGCGGCGCCTCGAGCACGTACTCGCCCGGGGCCACGCAGACGACGGCACCGGTGCGCGCGGCCAGATCCACGGCGGCCTGCACCGTACGGCGGCCGGAGCGGTGGCTGTCCGGACTGACCGCGACCGTGCGGCAGCCGATGCCGGGATGCAGGGTGCGCAGGTCGGTGACGGTGGCCGGCTTTCCGGGCCGGACGACGGCCAAGGGGGCGTAGTGGTGGTGCGGGCCGTGCGGCGGCGCGTCGGTCAGGTGCACCACGGAGTGGGCGGGGTCGCCGGTGGTACGCGCCGCGAAGGTCCAGAACTCACCGCTGCGGCAGCGGCCGCCCCGGGCCGGCGAGAAGGTGATCCGCAGCCCGGTGCCCCCGTCGATGTCCGTGGGGTCGCCGGTGACCCGTCCTCCGGTCAGCAGGCCGCTGACGGGCTCCCTCGGCCCGTCCCAGCGGCGCACCAGCAGACCCGGAGGGAGGGAAGGGGCGGCGGCCAGCTCCGGCGGCCACAACGCGCCGATCGCAGTCCCGTCCGGTACCGGGAAGGCGAAGGTGAAGTGGTCGCCGTCCTCGTCGCTGCCGGGGGAGCCGACCAGGCCGAGCACCCCCGGGCGGCCGTCGTCCCGCAGTGCGTCGCAGGTCAGCTCGACCAGGTCGCCCTCCGCCAGACGCAGATAGCTGTCCCGTCCCGGCCTGGTCACCTCGAGCCGGACGCCGGCGAGACCCGAGGGCGCGACGGCCACCTCGCCCATGCCGACCACCGGCACGGCGACCGAGGCGTTGTCCCGCGACCACACGAACGTCGCCGCGTCCTTGCCGCCGCCCGCTGTGCCCCCGCGGTGGATCTGCACCCGGTAGAGCCGGTTCTCCGGGCCGAGGTAGCCACCCGCACCCGGTACGTCGCACAGGTGTCCGGTGGCTGCGTCGGGCACATCGGCGGAGGTGCTCAGCGCGCACCCGGGCGGCGTGGCGAAGGGCTCGGCCGGGGCGGCGTGCTCGGCGAGGAAGGCCGCCAGATCGGTCTCCGGCGTGTACTCGGCCCCGCCCAGCGCCAGGACCCGGACCCGCCAGGTGGTCTGCACGCGGACGGCGGTGTCCAGACCGTGCAGCGCGGGATCGAGCAGCGCGGGCTCCTCCACCCAGGTGCGCTCGCGCTCGCACACGTCCAGGTAGACGAGGTAGGGCCCCTTGGGCAACGCGGGCGGGTCCCCGTCGTACGGCTGGCGCAGATAGCCGGGCGCCTCGGCGGTGCGCGGCTCGGCGAGCATCGGGTCGAAGGGGGCGGACAGCGGGGCATGGTTGTCCACGCCGATGCCGTCCACGTAGATCCGGCCCGGTCCGATCCGGAGATCGTTGCCGGCGAGGGTGACGGCGAAGGCGTCGGGCGTGGTGCGGGGGACGGTGGCTCGCGCACCGTCCTCGGCGGCCAGCACGTCCGCGGCCAGGGCCCGCAGCCGGCGGTCGGTGATCTCGGCCTGCTCGTTGGGGTCCGCGTCGAGCGAGACCCGGCCCTGCTGGAGCAGCACCATACGGCGGTCGAGCGCGGGGTCGTGTGTGCGGCGGCTGAAGTCTCCTGGCACGGTGCTCGTTCTCCCGGGGGCTGCGGACGGCGGTGACGGGCGGGTGGGGCGAACGCGGTGGCGTCAGGTCTCCGGGACGAGGGCGGCCGACAGCCCGAGCGGCAGGTACTCGGCGAGCCGGTCGCGCAGATTGGCCAGCCGCACGGCGGAGCGCAGCCCGCACCCCACGCCCATCTCCGAACCGTCTTCGGCACCGGCGGCGATGGCCTCGGGGCAGTCGGGGTGCAGCAGGGCGTACGCGGGCGAGCCGGGGGAGCGGGAGGCGAAGCGCGGCCGACCGCCCGATGGTCCGGCCGTGGCGCACCGATGGCGGGGCGGAGTGTCGGAGCCCGGCGCGAGGAAGCTGAACCGGGCACAGCCCTCCTGGGTGCGCTCGACCCGTACCGGCCCGGTGACGATCGACTCGGACAACTCGAGCGACGTCGCGTCCACCGTGCCCAGCACGGTGCAGCGCTCGACGTGCAGCGCCGGGGCCACGACGGCGGGCAGGCCGTCGTCGCCCGCGTCCACCACGCTGTCGAGCAGCCACATCCCCTCGGCGGTGGACGGCAGACGCAGCGGACCGGTGATGCTGTGCGCGACCTCGACGCGCAGCCGTACGGCGCCGGCGGGGTCCTCGGTGGCGACGGAGGGCCCGGAGCCCGACAGCACGGTGCTGTGCCACAGCCGCAGCCTGGCCAAGCCCTCACCCGGCTCCAGCCGGCCCTCGAGAAGCAGCCCCGAGAGGGTCAGGCCGGCGGTGGAGTCCTCGTGGGGCTCGCTGACGCCCACCCGGCACGGGGTGTCGTCGCGCACCCGCACGTGCGGGCGCTCCCCGTCGGCCGCCTGGATGACCAGATAGCCGTCGGGCGGGAGCGTCAGGGCCCCGGGGAGCCGGTACGTTCCGGAGCCGGTCAGCGTCAGCACCGTCGGGCGTGGCTCCCTCGTCCAGGACAGCAGGGCCGCCTCCAGGCCGCCCGGCTCGACGGACGTGCGCCGGACCTCCGGGGAGGGCGGCAGCAGCCAGGCGCGCCGGTCGTAGCCGCCCCCGCCGAACCTCGCCGGGACGGCCGCGTGCAGGCTCACGCTCACCTCGGGGTGGGCGGGATCCGGAGCGACGGCGATCCGGCCGAGGCGCACATCCACCAGCACCGTGCCGCCCTCCACCCGGGACGGCCACGCGCGCAGGCAGGCCGCCCGGATCCGCTCGGCGCGCACGGTCTCGCCGCCGCGCCGGACGCACAGCACAGCCGTGGGGGAGAGCCCTTCGGCCACGGCGGGTGCGCCCGGCGGCTGCCGGAACTCCCCGTACAGCGGGGTGCGCGCGGCCGCCGTGGCACGCGCCGTGCGCAGCTCCCCGGCGAGCCGCGCCGGCTCCAGCGGCGCCGGCACGTCCCGCTCGGTGCTGGTGCCGTCCGCGCCGGCCGGCCGCCGCCAGGGCGTGAACAGCGGAGCGTCCAGCCCGGCGGGATGGCAGGTGAGGCCGATCGCGTGCGGGCCGCTGTGGACCTGTCGGGCCGTCACCCCGGCCAGCGGGAACACCTCGGCCCGCCAGGTGTGCAGGGTGACGGTGGCCGGCGAGCGGTGGCCGTCGGCGGGGGCGCGGGGCGCGAGTGCCGGGGCGCGGACGTCGGCCGTCCACACCGCGGTGTCGAAGGGACCGCCGATGCGGGCGCAGGCGGCCGGGTCGTGCAGGTCGGGCAGGGCGGCCTCGGGGCGCACATGCGCCGTGTGCTGGGTCCAAGCCAGCCGCCGCAGCTCCTCCACCGCGTGCGCGGGCCGCCCGGTCGCGTCCCTGACCGCCTCCTCGAGCGCGGGGAGGGTCCCCTTGCGGCGGCGTCGGGCCAGGGTTCTGGCCAGGTCGGAGCGAGGGCGGGAGGGAGGCGGCGGGGCAAGGTCGTGCGGGGCGAGGTCCGGGAAGAGCGCGGTGGCCGTCGCGGCGGCGTCGGCCGGGCCGGTCCGCAGCGGCAGGGCGGCGACCAGCGTGCCGATCAGCGCCAGCCGGTCCTCGGCGCAGGTCTCCACGAACAGGTCCCGGTAGGCGTCCAGTTGGGCGGCCTCGGCCGCGTCCAGCCGCCGGTCCAGGGCGGCCACCAGCGCGCCGAGCAGACCGTCGCCCTCGGCGAGATCCTGCTCCAGGAGATAGGCGGGCAGCAGCCGCCGCAGACGGCCACCCGACGAGAGGGTCATGCGGTGCTCCCGGTGGTCGCGGGGAGGATGTCGATGCCCGCGCCCGGCGGGCCGGCCACCACGAGTTCGGCGGGCAACACGCGCCGGGAGCGGTCGCCCGCGGGGCGGGCGGGGAAGGCGTACACGTGGTCCTGCACCGGATCCGGCGTGACGCCGTCGGGCAGCAGCCGGATACCGCGCCCGGTCCCGCGATCGCCGTAGAAGTCCCGTTCGGCGTAGCCGAACACGTCGAGGTCCACCCCCAGCACCCCCGGCACGGCGGCCAGTGCCGCCACCGCCCGCGACCGCACCACCGCCCGCCCGTGTACCGCCCCCGTGGGAGAGGACGGGTGCACGAGGGCCCGCGCGGCCTCGGCGGACGCCGCCAGCACCGCCCGGGGATCGGTCAGCCGCGGGTCGGTCTCCACCACGGCGACCAGCCGCAACGGGACCGGCACGTGGTCCGCCACCCGCAGCGGGTGCAGCGCGTCCCGGCGCGCGTCGAGCGCCCGCCCCAGCTCGGCGCAGCGCCGGGTGCCCAGCGGACGGCCGTCCGGCGCGGTCACCGTCAGCAGCAGCACCAGGTCGTCGCCGCTCCACACCGGTGCGCAGCTGGCCTGGGCCAACCGGCCCAGGTGCACGGCCAGATGCTCCAGGTCGGCGGGGGAGACCGCCCGGTCCAGGGTCCGCACCGCCGCCGGGGCGGCCGTGCGCAGCCGCGTGGCGTCGTCCGGGTCCGCGCCGCCGACGGCGGGCAGCGGGTTGCCCGCGCCACGCACCCCGGCGACCGGATCGGCCAGACCGATCACCGACCCCGCCGGTACGTTGCCGGCGGCGCCGCCTCCGGTGCGGTACACCGCGAGGACGTTGCCGTGACCGCTCGGCAGCCGGGACCCGCTCCCGCCGCCGTCGGAGGCGCCGCCCTCGCCGCCCAGCACCGCGGTACGGCCGTCCGGACCGGTCTCCAGGGCCACCGCGTCCCCGTCCGGCCCCTGCCCGTACAGGCTCTTCAGCACCGGCCGCGCCACTCCGTCCACCGCCACCAGTACCGTCGGTGGCCCCGCGACGCCCGCCGGAAGCTCGGCGGCCGGGCCCCGCGACAGCGGGAAGCGCTGGAAGGGGCGGGTGGCGTCTCCGTCGCCCAGCACCTCGCGCACCCAGGTGCCCTGGGCGGCGCGCACCACGTTGCCGTGCAGGGTCAGCTCGGCCAGCGGCACGCCCCGGGGCAGGTCGCCGTCCACCGGGATCAGCGGCAGCAGCAGGTGCCCGGCGTCGCCCGGGGACGGCGGAGCGCTCTCCACGGGAGCGGGCGGAGGCCACTCGGCCCGGGGACGCGCGGGCCCGGGCGGGGCGTGCACGGCCTCGGGGGCGACCAGGTCACGCAGCCTCAGCCGCAGTGCCTCGGAGGGGATGTGCAGCTGCCGGTAGACGCCCTGGTACGCGGAGCCGACGGGCTCCACGGGCGCGGGACGGGCGGCGCGGGACGCCTCGGCCGAGTGCCGCGCGTCCCGCTCGGCGGCGTCCGGACCGCCGTCGGCCGAGACCGGGCTGAGCCGCGAGCCGAACCCGGACGGTCCGGGTGGGGACGGCCGGTCGGGCACGAACGTGGCTCCCGGGCCGGTGACCGCCACGAAGGGCGCCGACGCGGACTCCCCGGCGGCCTCCGCGGCCCTCGGCCGTACCAGGAAGGGCCGCCCCTCGGCGAACTCCGTCAGCGCGACGACCGTGCCCGGTACCCATCGCCCCGCGCGGACCGTGCGGCCGAGTTCCACGGCCGCCGTTCCGTCCGGCAGCAGCGCGTGCCGGGCAGGCAGCCGCACCGCCGTGGCGGGAGGCCCGGCCAGGGCGGCGGGCGGCGGCGGGCTGCCCGAGAGGTCCATCCGGGGGCCGTCGAGCACATGGACGACGGTGGTCCGGGCATCCAGCGCCAGCTTGTTCACGCCGTCGGGCAGGCCCTCCTGGTAGGTCAGCGTCACCTCCAGTGCGGGGCCGGTCTGCGCCCCCTCGCTGAACACGGCGGTCACCGGCCGCACCGCCACCACCCGCGTCAGCACCGAGCCGCCTTTGGGGGAGTGGACCACCGCCAGGGTGCCCGCCGGCACCGCGGAGGGCACCGCCGTCAGGTCCAGCACCGTCGTACCGGGCTGCGCGGGCGTGCCCCGGGCGATACTGTCGAGGGCGTACACGGTGGTTTGCTGTGACCACTCGGGCGTTGTCCCGGGGGTGAACTTCTGCCAGGCGGCCGGGGCGTCCGCGCCGAAGGGCCGAACGGTGGAGCGCAGCCGCCAGGCCGCGGTGAAGTCCGCCCGCCCCGGGGCATCGGGCAGCGGATCGGCCCACTCCACCACCGTCCGGTCGCCGCCCTCGACACGGACCGCCCGCACTCGCGCGGTCACCGGTGCGCCGCCGGGCGCCGCCAGGAGCACCTCGTCGCCCGCGCCCAGCGCCGCCGGGACGGCCGGGTCGGTGTCCCGGTCCAGCAGCGCGACCCGGGCCCCGGCGGCCCGGCCCCGTGCCGTGCCCGAGGCGGGCAGGGCGTCCAGCGAGGAGAAACGGCCGTCCACCGGCCGGGCGGTGAGGGTCTGGAAGACCAGCGGCGGCAGACCGGGGCCCGGGACGGCGGTGGCGGCGGTCCCCGCCGGGACCACGGTCGCGGCACCGGCGTCGGCGAGGAGTTCCAGCCAGACCACGGCCGACACCGGAGGCCGCGGAGCGTGTCCCAGATGCCGCACCAGCAGGCGCACGGACTCCTCCCAACGGGCCGTGCCCAGGTAGCCCTCCTGGGCATAGCGCTCGCGGTAGAAACCGAGCAGCTCCACGAGCGCCGCGCCCAGATCGGCCACCGCCACCACCGGGTCGGCCGCGTCGTCCCGCACCCCCAGCTCGGCCAGGAGCACGCGTCGTACGGTGCGGAAGTCCTCGTTCACGCGCGGCCTCCCCACGTGACGCGCAGACGGCCGCGCTCGGCGACCCCGAGGTCGTGGTCGCAGCGGGCGATCTCGTGCGGGTCGATGGGGATCACCCCGCTGTCGAGTTCCCCGGCCGCCGGGCGGGCGTAGCGCCGGAAGCGCGTGAAGCGCGCCGAGCCCACGCCCGGTACACCGGCCAGCGCCGCGTACAGGGCGGACAGCCGCACGGGCATGCCGAAGCTCCAGCGCGCCGGGTCGAAGAACCCGGTACCGCCGTTCGGCAGCGGGCCGGTGCCCAGTGTCCGCCGTACGGCCGCGGCGACCCGCGAGGGGGAGTGGCCGGGCGCGGGGCACAGGGTCAGGGCGAGGTCCAGCGGCACCTGGGCGGGAGCCCGTACCCGGACGTCCACCCCGGCCTGGCGCACGCGGTCCAGCCGGGCACGCACCGCCGCTTCGAAGGCGGGCGCGAGCCGTACCGCGGCGCCGGAACCGGGCAGCAGGTCCTCGGCGTCGGCCGGGTCCACGCTGACCACCACCGTGCGCCAGCTCCCCGTCCACCGGAAGACCGCGAAGGCGCCCTGCACCTGGGGCAGTTCGCGCACCGCCTCGGCGTAGTTGGCCTCGGTGACGGCCCGCCGCAGACCGGTACGGAAGCCCTGGGGTGCGTGGCGGCGCACCCGCTCGTCCGGCTCGGGCAGGACGGCTCCCCGCGCGGCCAGCGGATTGCGGGCCTCCAGCACCAGGGGCAGGGTCTCGGTGACGGGCGGCGGGATCTCGGACCTGGGCAGCGGGGCGGGCGGGGCGACATGCGCCAGGGAATCGGCGGCGGCCATGCCGTCCATGCCGTTGCCGACCCGCAGCGTGGCCAGGTAGTGCACCGGACCGCCGTCGGAGGCGGGATCGGCTCCGTAGCGGCCGTCACCGAGCCGCAGCGCGCAGGACTGCCGTGGAGTGCCCGCACCCGCCCCCGCCGGACCGGTGTTGAGCGGTACGGCCGGTCCGGCCCCGGTGGCGGGCTCCACGACCAGATGGCGGTCGTAGGGCGTGCTGTCCAGTAGATCGGGCACCGGCAGAAAGCGTCCGCCGTCGAGGCCGTCCGCCAGCAGCGCCACGGCGGGGACGGCCCGGTCGGCCGGGCCCGCCGGGTCGTCACGGGGCGCGAACGGATCGGCCTCGTCGCCGGGGGCCTGCCAGGTCAGCGGGGCGTAGGGAAGCCGGAGTTCGACCGGTCCCGCACCGGCCGCCGCCACGGGGGTGACCTCGCAGGACACCGTCAGCCCGTGGTCGGCCGGGACGACATTGCCCCAGGCCACGGTGAGTCCGGTGTGCCGCCCACCCCGCGGATCGACAGCGGCGATCCGCAGGGGCAGCGCCGGCGCGTCCTCACGCCGCCAGCGCACCCGCAGCAGCGGCAGCGGCTCCGGGTCGGCGGCGGTGAGCAGCCGGGGCTGCGGCGGGCCCCCGCCGGTGGCGGGGGCCAACTGCCGTGCGTACAAGGGGTCGGTGGTCGCCTGGGGTTCGCCCTCCAGTCGCACCAGGGCCCGGCGGGCGGGGTCGGGCGGTGAGCCCGGCCCGTCCGTGCCGCGTATCTCCTCCAGGATCAGCCAGTCCCCGGCTCCCAGCAGGGGCAGCTCGGCGCTCGGCGTGCCCGACCCGGTGGCGACCGCGTACAGATGGGCCTCGCGTGCGCCGGCCGGGAGTGTGGCATCGGCCTCGCCCCAGGTATGCAGCTGGAGAACGTTGTTGACGGACCGGCAGGTCAGCGGGCGGGTGGTCTCGAAGACCACGGCGGCGCGCAGCTCCGGGTCGCGCAGCAGTTCGGCCGGGGCCACGTCCTGCGCCGACAGGACGACCGGCCTGCCGGGCAGCGCGGTCAGCAGCCGCGTGCCGCGGGGCAGCACGGCTCCGGCGGCGGGGGGCGTCGAGGAGTCCACGGTCAGGACCGCCGCGAGCCACGCGTTGCGTCCCTCGTGGACCCGGTGGTCCAGCAGCAGGGCATGGCGGCGCAGCGAGCGGCGCAGCCGGGCGGTGTCCAGATACGCCTCGGTCGCCACGGCGTCCTGCTGGTAGGCGAGGTGGTCCCCCGCCAGGGCGAGTGCCTCGACCAGCACGGCGACGGGCGAGGCGGGATGCTCGGCGTCCAGGCCTGGCGCGCGAGCGGCCAGCAGCTCGGTGAACATCCGGCGCAGGCCGGCGTAGTCCCGGGCGAGGTAGTCCAGCAGGGGAGCCGCGGCGGCCGGGGACGTGTCCTCGGCTCGGCCCGGGCCCGCGCCGCCGCAGTCGGCGTCCGCCTCGCAGTCGTCGGTGAAGCGGAAGGACACCGTGCCCAGGACCGGGTCGATCCCCCGCGCCCGCAGCCGCAGGGTGTACACGGAGCGGTCGCCGCGCGCGGACAGGGCGAGCCGCAGTACCCGGGGACGGTCGGCGATCCGGGTGACGGCCGTGACCCGGATGCCGGTGATCCGCGTCCCGCCGGTGATCACCGCCGCGCCGCCCGAGAGCGGCCCCCGGCCGTCGGGCACCCCACTCAGAAGCTCGTCGGGAACCGCGCGCAGAAACGTCACCAGCAGGGCCTTGGGGTCGTCCGGGGCGATGCGCACATGGTCGATGCCGTGGGGCGCGGGCTCGGACGCGGAGCGCACATCGGCACGCCGTCCGGGACGGCCCGGCGCGCCGGACGGGAACGACTCGGTGGCCATGTCAGCTCCCCCCGCCGGGCCGCCGCAGTACGGCGGTGCGCTCCTGCCCGGTGTCCAGCCGGAGGTAGGACACCGTGACGCCGACCGTCGAGGCGTCCACCGCGACGGACACCTCCCGCAGCACGATCCGGCCGGACAGCCAGCGTTCGAGCGCGGCCTGCACCAGCACCCGGGTCGCGGTGGCGAGCACGTCGTAGGCGGGCTGGAAGACCAGCCCGTGCAGCGGGCTGCCGAAGTCGGGCCGGTTGGCGCGCTCGCCGGGCACCGTGAACAGCACCGCCCGCACCAGATCCAGCACCTCCTGCTCGGGCGAGGCGGCCAGGGTCCGCCCGGCGGGCCCCATGCGCAGCGGCAGCGCCGGCTGTCGGGGCGGCACGGCGGCGGGCACGGACACGGCGGTGCCGGCGGGCAGCACGGCCGCGCCCCACCCCGGCCCGCGGAACGGCGAGTCCCGGTCGTCCATCGGCTTCCCCCTCTCCCGCTCAGGCGACGGTGGCGACCGTGGACAGCAGGGCCGGAGGCGGCGTCGGCGCCGGGGCCGCGGGCGGCGCCGGGGTGACCGGGCCCCCGGTGGCGGCCGCCTGGCCGGGGTGCAGGTGGGTGCTGAACGCCTGTGCCAGCGTGTTCAGGTACTGCCGGAGGTCCTCGCCGCGCACCGCCGCCTGTCCGTCCTTGCCCAGGGCGATCCGCCCGGCCTCGATGGTGACCTCGCCCGCCGAGACGATCCGCACCGCCTTGTCCTGGGGGTGCACCACGATCAGGTTCGCCCCGTCCGCGTCCCCGATCGTCACCGACTCCGCCTCGTCGTCCAGGCACACCGTCAGCCCCGACGAGGTACGCCACACCGTGCGCCCCGGACCGGCCTCCGCGTCCCCGGGGCCGGTCGGAGCCTGGTCGTGACCCCACCACGTACCCGTCCACACCGGGCGGCACGGGTCGCCCGCCTCGAACTCGACCCACACCCCGGCACCCCGGGGCGGCAGCTGGAACAGACCCACCCCCGGCCCGGCACACGGCACACAGGGCAGAGCCCAGCCGGTCGGCTGCTCGCCCAGCACCTCGGGCACCCTGGCCCGCAGACGACCTCGGCCATCGGGGTCGGCCACGTCCTCCACCACCCCTCGGTACTTGCCGTAGAAGCGGTCGGCCTGCTGCTCCAGCAGGGCGGACAGCATGCTCTCCAGACTCACAGCAGCCCCCTCGGTCCCGTGCCGATCACACCGGTCGCGGCGCCCAGGGCGTTGCGGCGCGCGGTGAAGCGTTGGCCGAAGCCGCCCCGGGCCAGCGACATCCGCACCCGCACCAGCAGGTAGACGCCGCTGTAGAGCCGGCCGGCGCCGTGCAGCGCCACCGTCTCGCCCGGCCGCAGCAGCCCCACGTCGGCGCCGGTGCCGCCCTCCACCGTCACCGCCATCGCCGAACGGTCGGCCGCCGCACGCGCGGCCGCCGAGAGTTCGGACGGCGCGAAGGCGCCGGTGCCGGCCGGCAGGACTGCGGCCCGCCCGCCGTCCAGCCGCGCGGTCAGCCGCTCCAGCACCGGCTCGGCACCCATCGCGGGCAGCGAGGAGCGGTCGGCGCTCGCGCCGCGCACCGCGACCTCGGCGGCGTCCACCGACGCCAGCGCCGCCTCGGTCGGCCGCACCATGTCGTAGTGGGCGGTCAGGTCACGGACGTTGGTGCGCTCCCCGGAGGCGACGTACAGCTCGGCCCGGGGCCCGGCGGCGGTGTCCGGCGGGCGGAAGACGCCGACGTCGCGGCCGGTGTCCGGGTCGGTGCGGATCCAGCACCAGTAGCCGTTGCGGCGCGCCAGGCGGCGCAGGAAGCGCAGATCGGTGCCGCGCTGGAGGACCGTGCCCTCGGGGTCCACCAGGGCGGGCGCGGGGGTCGCGGCGGTGTCGGCGGCCAGTCCGTACGAGCCGAACACCGCCGCGGCGATGCGGTCGTCGGACTGGTTGGGCCACGCCCGCACCCGCTCGGTGAGATTCATGAGGCCCGCCGCATCCGTCCCGGAGACCTCCAGCCAGGAGCCACCGCCCTCGCCCCACCCCGCGCGCTGACCGGTGACCCGCCCGTTGAGCACCGCCTCGGGGGCGCCGGGCCGTCCGATCCGGATGCCCACCCTCGCCAGCGGCCCGAACAGGTCGTCACGCAGCAGCGACCAGTCGCCCTGTTCCGCGTGCAGGGCCAGCCGCAGCGTGAAGGCCCCCGCCATCTCCGTGGACAGGTCCACGGTCAGGTCCTGGACCGCCTCCGCCAGCCCCTCCGGCGCGGGACGGCCGTCCAGACCGAGCGTGAGCACCGTCGCCTCCGGCGCCGCGCTCACGCCGCGCCGCCGGGCGGGAGCCGCAGGAGCGTGCCGGGGACGGCGGTGGCCTCCTCGGGGTGCACCACCGCGTTGAGATCGCAGATCCGCCAGTACTGCTCCGGGTCGCCCAGCAGCTCGGCGGCCAGCCGGTCCAGCCGGTCGTCCGTGCCGACCGCGTAGTGCAGCCCCGTCGGGACGCCCGCCGCGTCCGGCGCCCGGGGGACGATGCGCAGCCGCACATAGGTGCGGGGCCGGCCCGCCGCGTCGAGGTGCACGGCGAGCGGCAGTCCGGCGTACCGGCTGGACGGGTCGAACACGGGTCCTCCTGAAGGCGTTGTCGGTGGGGGTGGGGGCGGGGGGCTGTGCCGGGATCGGGTCACGGGTCACAGCATGCGGAGACCCCCCAACCCCTCGGCGCCCGCACGGACACCGGCGGCGGTGGCGAGGGCGTCCAGGGAGGTGCGACGGGCCGTGAGCAGCTTGGCCAGCCAGGGCCGGCCGGCGGGCAGCTCGGACTCGCGCAGCACGCCCAGCGTGAGGTCCGCCTTGGCCAGCACCGGGTTGAGCCGTGCGTCGAAGTGCTGCTCGGTGATCACCAGCGCCCCGATCGCGACCGGCAGGACCCGGGCGCCCCACACGAACAGCACCGTGGGCAGCTGGTGCAGCATCACCTTCTCGTCGCCGGGGGGAACCGGCAGACCGAGACGGTCCAGCGCCTTGCCGAGGAGGGTGCCGCGGCCGGACGGGTGCAGGAGCGTCTCCAGCTGCGCCAGCGCCGGCTGGAGCCCCAGCTCGCGGGCGAGCGGATCCTGCATGGAGGGCTGGTCGCGGGAGTCCAGTTCCAGGGTGAGCTTGATCTGCTCGTCGGGCGGTCCGGAGGTGGTGGTGTGCCTGTCCTTGGACCCCGCGGCACCCGTGGGCCGGCCGCCGTTGTCGGGCAGCGAGAGCGTACGGGACAGCGACTCGCTGTTGAACTGGAACACGATCACCGCGGTGGGGATCGGCCTCGGATCGGCGAAGACCACGAAACCGCCACGGGAGACGGTCATGAGCGGCACTCCCTTCGTCGTCGGCGGCAATCGGACACGGGCGGCATCAGCGACTCCCGCCCGCCGCCGCGACCAGCGCGGGCAGCAGCCGGCCCAGGTCGATCTCCGGTGCGGTGACCCGCAGCCGGGACAGCTCGGGGAACCGGAACGGCTCGTCGGAGGCGTAGCGCAGGGGCATGGTCACGGCCAGCCGCAGCCCGCTGCCGTAGCGCCAGGCGCCCAGGTGCCACACCCATGAATGGGTCCACAGTCCGCGCAGCGCCTCGGCGGTGACGTCCGCGTCGATGCCCAGTTCCAGGAACGGCTCGGCCGCCAGTGTGACCTCGGCCGTCGCCTCGAACCGCCCGCGCCGGTAGCGCAGTCGGAACGGCGCCGACAGACCGCCGGTGATCCCGGCCTTCCCGGTGACCGTCAGCCCGCCGGTGGCGGAGGCGGCCACCACCGAAAGACCGACGGCCCCGCGCACCGAGACCAGCAGCGCCGCCGAGGCCGGTACGTCCAGGGTGGCGTCGGCCGCCAGGGCGAAGTCGCCCTCCTCCGCGAGCGGATTGAACCCGGCCTCGGCCGTGGCCCCCAGCAGCGCCGCCGGCCCCAGCGACAACGCGTACCCGGAGCCGAACGAGATCCTGGCGATCAGACCACCGCTGACCGCGCCCAGGGAGAAGCCCAGGATCGGGACGTCCAGGTTCAGCGGCGGGAAGTGGTGCTCGGCGCCGAGCTTGCGGAACAGCTCGATCCTGGGCGGGAGTTCGAGCCGTCCGGACACCCGCAGCGGCCCGTCCTTGGGCTTGTCCACTCCGAGGACGGCGGTCAGCGTGTCGGTGAGCCGCACACTGACCCGGCCCTTGCCGTACAGCCGGCCGTCCGGATCCAGGGCGACCTCGACGGATCCGCCCAGGCGGCCCCGGTCCAGCCGGACCGAGCCGCTGCCGGACACCTTCTCGTCCGCGTAGCGCACGGTCAGCGTGCCGGCGAAGCCGCCCAGGGAGATTCCCGTGGTACCGGTCACCGTGAGTGCCGCGCCGCCGTACTCGGCGTGCACGGTGACCGGATCCAGGCCGGGTACGGTCAACTGCCCGTCGCCGCTGAAGAGATAGCCGCGCGAACCGCCGGCGCGCACGTCCAGCCGCGCCTTTCCGTTGCCCGGCAACGCCAACTCCAGCGAGCCGGTCGGGTGCACGCCCCGCGCGTCGAATCCCACGGTCAGCCGCCCGGTGGGCCGCCCGGGGAGCCGGGCCAGCGCGGCGCTCTCCACCTCGACCAGACCGGTGAGGCCGGTCGCGGGTGTGTAGTGCAGGCTGCCCTCGGCCTTGTCCAGGCCCGGCAGATGGGCGCGCAGCACCCCGTCGGCCCGGAAGCCGGAGGCGTCGGCGGATGCGGTGAGCCTGCCGGACGCCATGCTGCCGACGGTGAAGGCGAGTTCGCCGCCGGCGGCGAACTCGGGGGTGAGCGCGATCTTCAGCTCGCAGACCGTGCAGGTGAAGCCGGGGACCCCGGGCACCTTGACCTTCTCCGGAGGCAGGGCGAAGACGGCGTCCAGGGCCCCGTCCCGCAGCGTGACCCTGACGTCGGCGCGGCTGAGCAGCGGGAGACTGGGCGTGAGGGTGCCGGTGCCCACCAGGCCGCCTTGGCCGGCGTCGGGCAGCTCGAAGTCCAGGGTGCCTTTGCTGAGCAGCGGATAGTGGAAGGGCAGGCTCGTGCCCTGGCCGGGTACCAGCTTCAGCCGCCGGGGCGCGGCCTCCCCCTGCGTCGGGTTCGTCTGCGGCTCGGTGAACAGCAGGATCTTGGTGCCCTTGGGCAGGTCGATGGGTGTGCGGCTCTTCTGGCTGCCGGCTCCCTTGCGCTTGGCGTCGATGTCGATCTCGGCGGTGACCTTGTGGTCCTTGTCCCCGGTCGTGTCGACCTTCTGGAGCACCATGCCGGCCACAGCCTCCGCGCCGGGCTGCCCCTGTACGTCGTTCACGCCGTTGCGCTGGGTGAGCATGAGCACGGCGCAGGTCGTGCCCGCGATGATGCGGTAGGGGATGCCTTCGACGGCCGGCGCGTCCACCACCGGGTGCTGAAGCGCGCGGGCCTCGATGTCATAGGGGTGCTTCGCCTCGGCGAACGCCGTCTCGGGTGTGCCGACCTGGGCCTTCTCCAGGTGGGATGCGACCTTGCCACGCCTGGTCTCGTCCGCCCTGGGCGCGCTGGTCTCCGCGGCCGGTGTGCCCTTGGCCTGCTCGGCGGCGGCGAAGTGCAGGACGACCGTGGACAGTTTCGGGTGCGCGTCGTGGATCCGGGCGGCCAGCCGGGAGAGAGTCGTCCAGATCTCCCTGCCCGACGTGGTGTTGTCGTGCTCGCCCAGCGGGCTGAGGTTCTCCGGGACGTTGGTGCCCTGGAGTTGCAGCTCGACGACGTGGTCCATGTGCACGGATTCTCCGCCGAGCTTGGGCGCCGCCGTGCGGAAGTCCACGCCGACGTCGCCGCCGTAGAACAGCCACAGGGCGGCGGCCTTCTCGGCGGGCCACTTCATCTTCTGCAACCACCGCGCACGCAGCTCGGGGGAGGTGCTGCGTCCCTGCCGCAGGGCGATCGAAGCCTGCTTGCCGACGAAGCCGACCTCGGTGCGCAGCCCTCCGGCCTTGGCCACTTCGGCGTACTGCTTCCCGGCCGGTCCCTTGGCGGCGGGAACCTCGAAACTCTTGAACCGGAAGACTCCGGTGGGCTCGCCGTCAGGCGCGGACGTCTCGGTGACGTCTGGCAGGCTTTCGTCGCCGACCTGGATCGCCGATCCGGCCGCGCCGTTCGTCGCGCGGGCCACGCCCACCGGCGCCGCCCCGATGCCCAGCCCGACCGCCGCCGTGCCGACCCGGTCCGGACCCGCGAGGGCGGCCAGGGCGGCGGCGTCCGCCTGCTCCTCCCAGCCCGGGGCGGCGAAACCGGCGGCGGCGGGTGCCTCGGCGAGACCCTGCTGCAAGGTGTGGGCGACCTCGTGGGCGAGCAGGGCCAGCCCGTCGCGCTCGCCCGGGCGGTAGGCGTCCGCCCCCATCACGATGTGCCGCCCCACCGCGACCGCCCGGGCTCCCACGCTCGAGGCGGCACGGGCGGCCTCGCCGTCGGTGTGCAGTCGTACGGCGCCCAGGTCGTGCCCGAACCGGCGCTCCAGCGTCGCGCGGGGCGCCGCGTCCAGCGGCCGGCCGTGCGCGGCGATGCTCCGCAGCAGCTGCGGGGTCAGTGCCGAACTGCCCTGCTCCGGTGGGGCGGAGGGGGCGGGGGGTGGCGGCACGGCCGGGCGGGGCGGACGCACGGACGCGGGCCGAGGCACCGGGACGGGGCCTGCGGGGCCCGCGCTCAAGGGGTCCCACCCAGCGAGGCGTAGAGCACCCGGGCCAGTTCCACGGCCAGCGCCGACGGTTCGGCGAGGCGGTCGGCGAGGGCGGCGTCCAGCCGCAGCACGGGTACGTCCGCCCCGGCCGTGGGCAGCCCGCGCTCGGCCACCAGGCGCTGGAGCTCCATCGCCAGCAGGTCGGCCAGCGCGGCCCGGTCGGTGCGCCCGGCGGGCAGCAGCAACTCCTCCACGACGATGTCCAGTTCGGCCCGGTCAGTCATCGGTGCCCTCCCCGTGTCCCCTCGGGTCGCTCCAGCCGCGTACCTCGGACTCCGGCACCGGCCGTCCCTGTTTGGCGAACTCCGCCCGCACGGCCTCCAGCACGCGTGTCATGGTCACCGGGCCGCCCGCGCCGGCCGCCAGCGCCGCGGCTCCCTGGGCGATGCTGCGGATGCCTCCGCCGGAGACCGACAGCCGTCCCAGCAGTGCCGTGTCCAGCCCGGCCACCGGGACGGGCGGCGGGAAGACCCGCTCCCAGATCGCCCGGCGGGCGGCCGGGGCGGGGAAGGGGAAGGTCACCGCGTAGCTGATCCGGCGCAGGAAGGCGTCGTCGATGTGCTCCGGCAGGTTGGTGGTGAGGACCGCGAGGCCCTGGTACTCCTCCAGTCGCTGGAGCAGGTAGGACACCTCGATGTTGGCGTAGCGGTCGCGTGCCTCGCGGATCTCGCCGCGCCGTCCGAACAGCGCGTCCGCCTCGTCGAAGAGCAGCATCGCGTGCGCCCGCTGGGCCGCGGTGAACACCCTGTCCAGCGCCCGCTCGGTATCGCCGAGGTACTTGGAGACCGTACGGGAGAGGTCCACCCGGAACAGGTCCAGGCCCAGCTCGGCGGCCAGTACCTCGGCGGCCAGGGTCTTGCCGGTGCCGCTGGGGCCCGACAACAGCACGGTCACCGCGCTGCCGCGCCCGGCGGGCCCCGACATCCGCCACTCGCCGCGCAGCAGCTCCTGGTGCCGGGCGTGGGTCACCGCCTGCCGCAGCACCGCCAGCGCCTGTTCGGGCAGCACCAGGTCCTGCCAGCGCGCGGCCGGCGTGCCGCACCGCACCGCGCCGTCGGTCCGCGAGCCGCCGGCCTGCCCGCGGGCCGCGTCCAGCAGGCGGCGGGCGAAGTCGGGGGCGCGCCCGTCGCCCCCCTCCGGCAGCGCGGCGGCCACGGCGGCACGTACGGCCGGCCCGGAGAGCTCGAACGCGTCGGCGAGGTCGGTGGCGAGGTCGGAGCCGAGACCGGGGCAGGGGGTGGGATTGGTGGCGAGGCCGGGGGCGGGCGGCTCGAAGGCGTCGGTGGTGGCGGACGCGGACCGCTCGGACCGTCGGCCGGCGCGCCGCAGGGCCGCTGCCCACAAGGACTGCCGCTCGCGCCTGCCGGGAGGGGCCACCGCCACGGTCACGCTCGGCCTGCGCACCGGCCAGGCCCCAAAGTCGCCGTCGAGCACCACGGGGCACGCGGTCTCCTCCGCCAGCAGCGCGGCGGGCGCCCGCGCGCCGGGCGGGGCCAGGCCGTCGGCCTCTATCAGCAGCCCGGCGCCGCACAGCACCGCCTCACGCTCGGCGGCCCGGCGCAACCGGGCCAGCGCCTCGAGGTCCGCCGGGAGCAGGTCGGCCGGCAGCAGCCACAGTCGCAGGCCCAGCCGTTCGGCCAGAACGCCCGCGGCCGCCCTGCGGCACACGGGGTCGGGGCCGGTCAGGCGCAGCACGGGGAGCTGCCCGTCCTCGGCCCGGTGTCCCGCCCAGACGGCGGCGGCCCACTCGGCGGCGCCACGGACTCCCTCGGTGCGGTCCTCCTCGGCCGGCGGCGCCAGCGGATCGGCCAGCGCGGTGAGTTCGGGCGCGCCGCCGCCGACGCCGAGGAGAGCCAGGACCACTCCGTCGGACAGGGACAGCCGGCCGGCGGTCAGCGGACCGCCCCGCTCGCGTTCCAGCAGCCGCCAGCGCAGCAGCGGGGCGGTCGGGGCGAGCGCGGTCCAGTGCGGTTCGGGCAGGCCGGCGAAGGCGGCGGCGACGGTCGGGCCGCCGGGCGGCAGCCCCGGGAGGTCCAGCTCCGCGGCCGCGGCCAGCAGCAGCAGATCGCGTTCGAAGGCGGTCAGGCCGAAGCCCGCCGTGGCACGCGCCAGCGTCTGGGCGTCCAGCAGTTCGGCGCACACGTCGGTGACCTTGCGCAGCCCGTCCGGACCCGCCCGCCGCCGCGCCGCGGCCTCCGGCGGGGCGCTCACGGCGCGTCCCCCCGGATCGGCCGCGCGCCGACCCGTACGCCGGCGTCGGGGTGGCCGCCGTCCCGGGGCAGAACCGGTGGCGCGGGTGCGGCGAGGACGCCGGGCGGCTGGGCCACCAGGACGGGTGATGCCTGGTAGCCGAGCGAGAGGCGATGCTCCTGCTGCGGGAACAGGCCCCAGATCTGGGCGAGTTCCGCCAACGGCAGTGGCTCCAGCACGAGGTCCACGGGCACCTCGCCGAGCGGCACCCGCCCGTCCGGGACCGGTGCGGGCGGTGCCTGGGGAGCCCCTCCCGCGGTGCGCAGCGCCATGAGGGCGGCGCGCAGCGCCGGGACGCCGAGCGTGGCCCGCTTCTTGAGGTGGGCGGCGGCCAGCCCGGCCAGTTCCTGGGCCCGGTGGTGATCGCCGCCGAAGACCAGCAGGTAGTGGAGCGTCAGCGCCTCCACGGCGGGCGGCCGGTGTCCGGGGGAGTCCCCGTACGGCAGATCGTCGTTGCCACGCCACGGACACGGGTCGACCCGGTACAGATAGATCGACACGAGTGCCTTGTCGGTCCGGTCGGGCGGCCCGACCGCGACCTTCACCGCGCCCGCCTCCGTGGTCAGCAACGGCCCGCCGTCCTCGGGAGGCACATGGGCGGCCGCGCTGACGGCCTCGGACAGGGCGGTCAGCAGCGCCTGGCTGACCACGGCGATGGTCAGGGTCGGGCTCATCCTCGGCCGCCGTTCACACGTATCCCGTACGGTCCAGCCCGAGCCGCGCGAGCACGGCGGCGTCGGTCGCGGGCGAGGGCGGGGGCGCCGGGCTTGCCGGGGGAACGGGAGCGGGCGGCGGCGCGGGGACGGCGAGTTCGATGCGGCCGATCCGCACCTGGACGCGGGGCCCGGTCCCGGCGGCGGCGGCTCGCTCAGGAGGGGCGGGCGGCAGCGGCATGGGCGCCTGCGGCAGCACCGATGTCCTGGGCTGCCGCACGGGCGGCGGCGAGGGCTCGGGCGGGTTCGGACGGTGCGGCCCGGGGGTGGGGGTCGCCGGCGGCGGCACGGTGGGCGAGACCGCGCCTTGGCCGGCCGACGGCGAAGGGGGCACGATGCCTCGGCCGGCCGACGGCGGGGGTGGCGGAGCGCCCGGGGGACGGGCCGCCGGTGGCGCCGCGATCGACGGGCCGGCGGCAGCTGCCCGTGCCCCGACCCGCGTGGCCGACGGGGAGTTCACGGGCGGGGCGGACGACTCGGCCCGCACCTCACCGACAGCGGCGGGCGATGACACAACCCCTGCCGCGTGGGGCGCGGCCGGCCGCTCGCCTCCGGAGCGCACGGGCCCGTCCGCGCCGCGCGGACGCACGGCGCCGGATCCCGTGGACAGCGGGAGCCGGGCCGTGTCACCGGCCTCGACACCCTCACGTATCGGACCCGCCGTCGCGGCGGCCGCGACCGTCGGAGTCTCGCCCCCGCCGCCCGTCCCGCCGCCCGTCCCGCCGCCCGTCCTGCCGTCCGCTCTGCCGCCGGGCAGGCCGTGCGCTCCGGGCAGGGCGGTGGGTGTGACGGGCAGGGCCACCTGCTCATCCGCCGAGAGGTCGTCGGCAGGTTGCGGGCCGTTTCTGAACGGCACGGTCACGGTCACCGGCAGGCTGTCCGAGGTCGTGGACGGCCTTGCGGCCACCGTCCCCTCCCCTGCGGCCAGCCCGGCCGAGCGTCGGCCGAGCCTGCGCAGATAGGCCCCCGCCACGGGGGTGGACCCGCCGGTCACGCTTCCTCGCCCAGCCGGTCGGCGAGGAACGCCACGTACCCGCGCCTGCGCCGCATGGGCAGATCGAGGATGCTGCGCTCCGACCAGTGGTAGCGGGAGGCGAGCAGATGGACCCCCAGGTCGAGCTCGCCCCGGCGCATCTCGACCTCTCGGCGCAGCAGGTCCGCCGCGTCCACGGCGAGTTCGAGCCGTCGGCCACAGGCCGGGCAGCTGGTGTCCAGTAGCACCTCGGCCTGCGGGTCGAGGCCCGGCAACCGCTCGGCGATGCGCTCCAGGACCTCGGCGTCCGGTTCGCCGTCCACGATCCGGCGCAGCAGTTCCACCCCCGCCGCCTGCGGGTCGGCGAGCGCGGTGCGGGCCACCGCCTCCTGGTCGGCTCCGGTCGGCAGCCGGAAGGCATGTCCGCCCTCCGTCGGCGTGGCGCCGTCGGACTCGACAGGGGACACCAGCAGATCGCCCGTCTTGAGTTCGACCTCCAGCTCTTCCTCGCACGGGGCGGAGCACCGGGCGCCGACCAGCAGGTCCTCGCCGACGCTGATCCGGCGCAGATGGAGCAGGAGCGCCTCCCGGTCGCCCACGCTCAGCGCCCGCACCGCCTCCTCACCGACGCCGGCGAGGCGGGACGTACCTGGGGAAGGCGCTCCCGGGTCACCTGGGGAAGACGCCCCCGGGTCACCTGCTGGAGGTGCCCCCGGGCCGTCCAATTCCAGTACGCAGCGTGCGAGCACCGCGGTCGCGAACGCGGCACCGCGCGGCGGGGAACCCATCTCGGCCAGCGCCAGCTCGTCGCGGCCGCAGATCGGACGCAGCAGAGCGTGCCGGGGACCGCCCCGCCCCGCGGCGACGGACGAGGTGGCGGACGAGGTGGCGGGCGAGGTGGCGGGCGAGGTGCCGGGCAGAGGCACCCGTACGGCGTGCTCCTTCATGTCCCCGCCTGGGGGTCGGTCACGTTCTCGTCCCGCACCCAGCGCCCGTACTCGATCTTGATGTGTTCGATGGCCACCGCGTTGCCCATCCCGTCCAGCTCGGGCAGCGCCTGGTACTCGCTCACCCAGGCGTTGAGCAGGTGGTAGCGCAGCGCCAGATGTCCGGTGACGGTGTACAGCTCGATCGTGACGTCGCGATAGACGAGCTTGGCGTCCTCGCCCTCCAGCGGCCGGGCCGCCGAGTTCCACACCTGGTTGGCCCATTCCTCGAACTCGAAGCTGTGGGTCAGCCCGCGCTCCAGGGTGACCGGCTCGAACTTGGAACGGGTGGGCACCCGGGGGACCCCGGACGCGTCCCCGCCCGCGCGGTGTTCGACGAACTCGGTGGTGCGTTTCAGCGCGCTCACCTTGCTCACTCCGGCCACCACCGTGTCGCCGAACTTCACGCGGAACTTGAACGTCCGGTATGGGTCGCGCCGTTGTGCGTTCGCGCTCACCGTGGCCATGTGCTCAGGCCTCCCCGTCCGACACCATCTGGCGGATGGACACCACCACGAACTCCGCCGGCCGCAGCGGCGCGAAGCCGACCTCGATGTGCACCGCGCCCCTGTCCGGGTCGGGAGTCGTGTTCGCGTCGCAGCGCACGTAGTAGGCCTGCTGGGGGGTGCCGCCCGCGAACGCCCCCTGCCGGAACAGCGCGTGCATGAAGCCGCCGACGGCCAGCCGTAACTGCGCCCACAGCGGTTCCGCGTTGGACTGGAACACCGCCCAGCCCAGGCTGCGTTCCAGGGTGTCCTGGATGTACAGCGCGGTGCGCCGCACCTGGAGGTACTTCCACTCCGAACTCTGCGCGTCCGCGCCGTACAGGGTGCGCGCGCCCCAGACGACGTTGCCGTACAGCTCGAAGCCGCGCAGGCAGTTGATGCCCAGGGGGTTGAGTACGCCGCTGGAGGCTTCGGTGAGGTGGTTCTCGAACCGGACGATGCCGCGCAGGACGGCCTCCGTGCCCGCGGGCGCCTGCCAGACTCCCGGCCCGGCGTCCGTGCGGGCGCAGAGCCCGGCGACGGCGCCGCTGGGGCCCACCGAGCGCTCCCGGTAGTCGTCGGTGGGGTCGGCGACGATCAGGCGCGGGTAGTACAGCGCGGCGTCGGGGCTGCGCAGCCCCCCGGTCCGAGCGACCCACTGCTGCACGTCGGCGACCGTGGCCGCCGACTCGGGCGGGTCGACCAGCAGCACGGCGTGCCGCGCCTGGCAGAAGCGAAGGGCCTCGGCCAGGGTGCTCGGGAGCTGCATCGGGGGGAAGTCGGGGTGGGAGATCCTCGGCAGGCACAGCAGGCCGATCGGGCCCGCCACGCCGAGCAGGGACTTCAGCCCGGTGGGCGGGTCGCCGTCGTGTCCGATGAGGTCGGCCCCCTCCGGAACGGCCCCGTCCGCGCCGGCCTGCGTGTCCGCGCGCCCACGCTCGGGATTGCCGGCGGCCAGGCCGAACCAGAACGTTCCCGACGAGGTTTCCGGGGATGGGGGTGGGGGTGGGGGTGGGGTTTCCGGGGCTGCGGGAGATGCCTCGGGGGGTGTGGGAGGGGTTTCGGGGGGTGTAGGAGGAGTCTCGGGGGACGAGGGAGAGGGCTCGTGGTCTTCTTCGGCCGTGGTCTCGGCCTTCAGACCCAACGCCGCGCACACTGCTGTGCCGCCCGAGTCGTCGTCGAACTCCCACCACAGGTCGCCCGGGGAGTCACCGGGCCCCGGTATCACTTGCAGCCGTTCGTCCTTGACCACACGGACGCGTGCTCCGCTCAGTGCGGGGTGGGCCAAGGGTTTGCCGTTCTCCGTTTGCTCAGCCATCCGCAGGGCGCTCTGCAGCCGTTGCGCGGCGTGCTGGATGTCGGGGATCCCGGTGGTGCCGAGGTCGGCCCGCCATGTGCCGATCTGCTGCTCCCCCTCGTCCTCGTCCCCGTTGCTGGAGAGCTTCACGGCGATCCTGAAGGATTTCCCGGTGGCGGCGGGGACGGCTTTGAAGGTGCCGTTCTCCTGCGGGCACACCAGTCCCAGGGTGCCGGAGGCCGGCGGCAGCGGTTCGTCGGTGTCCTTGGCGGTCAGGGTGGCCCTGGCCAACTCGCTGGCCCGGTCCAGCACCTCCGACGCCCGGCGGGCTTTCGGCCCCCGGCCCAGCCCGGTGTGCCGCTCCTGGCGGACCGGGGCGAGGCGTCCGTCGCGCTGTGCCCACTCGGTCAGCACCAGGTCGTAGGTGTCTGTGTCGGTGTACTCGACGACGGCCGCGACCCAGTTGCCCCACGCCCCGGGGGAACGGGCCGTCAGCGCGAGACCATCGGTGCCGGTGCCGGTGCCGGTGTCGGTCTCGGCTTCGGTCGCCATCTCGGGTGCGGCCGCGTTCGCGGTCGCGCGGGTCAGGGTGACCCGTGCGGCGACCGCGGTGCCGGCCTTGGCGACGCGGACCACCCGGGCCCGCGAGCCGCCGTTCCGGAAGAAGAGATCCAGCGCGTAGCCAGCCTCACTGCCGCGGTCCAGCCCGCCGAAGATCCGCTCCACGTCCGCCCAGTCGGACACCAGAACGGGTGTGTCCATCGGACCTCGGCTGAAGCAGTCCACAAAGGCGGTCACCGCCGTCGGCGCCCCGGAGATGGTCCGGCTGCCGCTCGGGACCAGCTGCGTGTAGACACCGGGATGGGTAGGTGCAACAGGCATGGCGGACCCCCAACCGCGACATGACCGCGACATGACCGAGCTTCTCGAAATTCTCGTGAGAACCCGAGTTCCTCGAGGGTAGGGGCGCACCCCTATGTCCGTCTCGAAAAACCTGGAATAGGAATAACAGTTGCCCTGGTGACGCCTGGTGAATTGGGGAAAGCTGGGTGGGGACAGAATGGGGGTTCTTTTTTGTACGGGGACTTATTCCGGAGCGGAATGAGGCGAGTGTGACCGCCGCTTCGGAGGGAGTGGTGGCCCAGCGGCGTGCCCGGGCCTATCCGCCGGTGGTGAACTGGGCCCGCCACAGGTCGCGGAGCAGCGCGATCTCGGCCATGTGATGGATGAATTCGAGGTTGGCCCCCGACAGCACGCCGATGTACGGGTGGTCGGCGTCGTTGCTGTACGGGTACTGCGAGAAGCCGACCATGTCGAGCTGCTCCTCGGTGACGGCGGCGACGCTGTCGCGCCAGCGGTCGATCAGCGCCCAGAACCGCTCGAGTGCCACGGCGGCGGAGGGGCTGAAGTCGACCAGCAGCTTCGGCTCCTGCCGCCGTTCACCGAAGGTCCATTCCCATGCGCCCGCGAAGTGGAAGTGCAGATGCCCCAGCCGCCAGGCGATGGTCGTGAGCGGCGTCTGGTCGGGCTCCGGCTCACCGGTGTGGGCGAGGACCTGCTCGACCCGCTCGACGCTCACGCTCCAGTCGTCGGCGATCTTGGCGACGCTCATGCCGCCGGCGGCCTGCCGGGCGACCTCGGCGTACTCGCTGGCCGGGATCCGCGGTTCGCCCTGGTCGAGCACCCACGCGCCCGGCCCGAACGCCCGGGGCGTCGCCGCCTCGCCCCGGCGTCGGACGGACCAGCAACCGGGCACCGGCTCCCACAGGTACTCCTCGTCGGCGAGCCCCGTCAGCCGCACCTGGGCCATCTCCCTGGCCTGGTCGAACTGGTCGAGCAGTGAGCCCAATCGGTCCGTCCGCGCGCCCTCGGTCTCCATGCCCGGCTCCCTTCGGGATCGCGCGCCGTAACTCACGGCGCTCAGGCGGAAGTTAACGGCTGGGCCGACGGGGCGCGACTGATTTTCCCGGCCCGCGGCCGACCAGCGGATCGGTGGTCCCGGCAGGGACCTGCTCCATCGTCGTCGTCCTCATGCCGGGTAGGGAGTGGCCTCGCGCGCCGTCCGGAGCGCGCCCGCCCACCAGGCCAGTTGGTCGAGCAGGGTCTTGGCGTACCCGGCGGTTTCAGGGTCGAGCGGAGAACCGTCCTGCCACGCGGTGAAGTAGTTCGGGAAGGCCAGGCCGTCGCGGATGGTCACCGCGTGCAGCTCGTTCAGGACGTTCTCCAGATGCAGCACCGCGTGCCGCCCGCCGGCCGCACCGCCGTAGCTGACGAAGGCGACGGGCTTCGCCGTCCACTGGGTGAAGTGCCAGTCGATGGCCGCCTTCAACGAAGCGGGGTAGCTGTGGTTGTACTCCGGCGTGATCACGGTGAACGCGTCGGCCCGCTCCAGTGCCGACGTCAGTGCCGCCATCCCGGCCGGACGGGGGTAGTCGTCGCCGGCGAACTTCGGTGGTGCCGCGGGCAGTGAGAGGGGGATGTCGATCTCGGCCAGATCGACGACTTCCACATCGAAACCACCGTGAGCGTCGGCCTGTTCGGCGATCCACGAGGCCACGACCGGGCCGAAGCGTCCTTCCCGAACGCTTCCGACGATGATCACCAGCTTGTGCTTGTCGTTGTCCATGCGCACCACGATCGGGCCGCACCGCGGCAGCAGCCAGACCGTGCTGAGGCTGGCCCCCGCAGGGCCACCCTCAGCACCGCGCGATCACCGGGCGGCGCCATATCCTCGGGGCATGGGTACGCCGTTGGGGGATTTCATCCGGGCCAAGCGCGACAGCATCCAGCCGGAATCACTGGGGCTGCCGGATCGCGGCCGCCGCCGCTCACCGGGGCTACGGCGCTTGGATCTCGCCGCGCGGGCCGGCATCAGCGTCGAGTACCTGACCCGCATCGAGCAGGGCCGCGACCGCAATCCCTCGGTGGCGGTGGTGAACGCGCTCGCCGACGCTCTCAGCCTCGACCCCTCGGAACGCAACCACCTGCGCTACCTCACGAAGATCACCGGCGGCGAGTGCTCCGCTCATCTCCAGCCCGCACCACCGCGCCGACACGTGCGACCGTCCGTCCTGGACACTCTTCGCCTCCTTGAACCGGGCATCGCCATCGTGACCAACCGGCTGGGCGACATCCTCGCCTGGACCCGCGCCTACGAGTCGGTGACGAGCGGAACCGGACTGCTCGACGCCGACACGCCGAACCTCACCCGCTACGTCTTCACCGACTCCCGCGCCCGGACGCTCTTCGCCGACTGGGACGACGTCGCGGACGAGCAGGCCTTCGACCTGTGGCTCGGACCGTCCGTCGAGAACTCCGAATGGCTCACGGCGGAACTCGCGCCCCTGGCCGGCCCCGACTTCACACGACGCCTGAACCGTCACGTGGTTCCACGACGTGGAGTCCTCCGGCTCAACCACCCTTCCGGGTGCGAGCTTCAGTTGCACCGCGAGACGCTCGAACTCTCCTCGGACGCACAACAACTGGTCGTCTTCCTCCCCGCGGACGAGCGGACGGCCCAGGCCGTCGACCAACTCCGCCCCAGCCCCCACGGCCGGCTCCGGGCCATCTCGTAACAGACTCCGGGCGCATACGTCGTCACGCCCCAGCCGATGCTCGATCCGGCACCGCTGCTCCGCCACCGGCGGGAGACGCCGTACACTCATCGTTTCTGTCACTGGCTGTTGGATGGCCTCGGGCTCCGTCAGCCTGCCGGGTGTGGTGGTGCGGACGGCAATGAATCGCGGGACCAGCGGACGGGGCCGTCGGTGAGCCAGGAGCCGTCACCCAAGGGTTCCAGGTCGTAAGGGTGGGCCACCTCGACGATCATCTCGCCGCTGATCGTGCCCGTGCGCACGTCGATCAGGTGGTGACCGAACCGCTCCTCCCCGTCCTCGGTCTCACTGCCGAGGGCGACCACAGCCGTGTCCGGGGTCAGATAGCCGCCGCTCCATTCCACGAAGGTCTCCTCCGGGTCGTACCCGAAGGCATCGACGGGGAGAGTGAAGAGCACGTCGCCGCTGGGGTGGTGGTGGAAGGCGATGTCAGCCTGCCCGTGGTCGACGGTCATGAACTGCTCCCCGCCTGGAGCCAGGTCGATCAGGCAGCGGTCCGACCACGGGTACGTCACGAACTCCACCTCGCCGTCGGCCCCGGCCGTACCCCGGAGAATGACCGAGCCGTCCTGGCCCTCACCGATGTCGAGGTAGATGCTGCCGTCCACGGGGTGCACGTGGTGGCCGGCGCCGTGCCCGACCGTCTCCAGCTCCCGGCGGGCGAGGACCGCCCCGCTGTCGGCGTCGTACACGACCCACTGGTCTCCGCCCCCGCGTCCCGCCATCGCGTCCGGCCGGTAGATCCATACAGTCCGGCCGTCCAGGGACAGCGCACAGCCCGGCCGGTGGCCATGGCGCACGTCGGAGTGAGGCTCGAAAGCCGACGTCCACACCAGGTCACCGGCGCGCGTGAGGCAGACGACCCCGTTCAGCGTCGTATACACGACTCGCTCCAGATCGGGCCGCACCACCGACTCCACAACCTCGTCGCCGGCCCGCGGCTGGAACGCCGCGGCGGGCTCCAGCGTCCCGAAAGCGCCGGAGCCGATCACGTAGGCATGGATCCGCCCGTCGCGGTGACGGGTGATGACCTTCAGGGGTTGGGCAGGAATCATCAGCCGAGGCTAACGCCCGGCTCAGGCGCCCGACGGGTGGGGCTGGCGTGCACGATCCCGCCCATGATGACTGCATCCAACGGGACGGGGTGGACGGTGTCAGCTATCGCCCTCAAGTGACAACCAGCGCGATCTGGCAACTGACAGAAGCCTGCGCCGCGCTGACATCATCTACTCTGCGCACCACAGCCTCCCGGCGACGACCGACAGGTACAGGACGGCCCTCAGGTGCTCGCGGTCTCGTCAGGGTGGAGGGCGTCGAGGATGAGGGTGAGGCCGAAGACGAACTCGTCGGCGTAGTCGTAGCCGGGCTTGAGGAGGTGCTCGGTGGCCAGTTCGGTGAGGTGGGGGTAGGCGTCGGGGCTGGGCATGTCGCGCAGGATGGCCTCCGCGACCTCGTCCAGCTCCGCCCCGCCTCTGATCGGCAGGCTCAGTTCCTGGAGCACGAAGCCGTAGAGGTAGCTGTCGATCAGTGAGACGGCGTGCGCGGTCATCGGGACGGAGAACCCCGCGGCGCGCAGCGCTCCGAGGACGGCGTCGTGGTGGCGCAGGGTCGCGGGGCCGGGCCGGGAGCGGGAGTCCATCAGGCCGATGGCCCACGGGTGGCGGCGGAGGGCGGCCCGGGCGGAGTCCGCTCGGTGGCGCATGGCGGTCTTCCAGTCGATGTCGCGCGGCGGCAGGTCGATTTCGCCGAACACCGCGTCCACCATGCCGTCGAGGATGTCCTCCCGGCCCGCCACGTGGTGATAGAGCGACATCGCCTCGACTCCCAGCGGTGCGGCGATGGCCCGCATGGTGAGCGCGGCCGACCCCTTCTCGTCCGCCACCGCCACCGCCGTACGAATCACGCGCTCGCGACTGAGCGGGGTGCGCGCCGACGCCCCGCGCCGGCCCTTGCCCTCCTCGCGCATCCGCCTCTCCTTTTCGCTCCCCTTGACCGCCTTACAGCATAAGGCTAGCGTGCCTTACAACATAAGGTCAGCATTCCGGTGGAGGGGCTGCGCCATGGGCACGGATCGTGTGGAGAAGGTCTGCATCGTCGGGGCTTCGGGGAAGCTCGGGCAGTACATGATCCGGCACGCGCTGGAACGCGGCTACGAGGTGGTCGGCGTGTGCCGGGAGCGCAGCGTGCCGAAGCTGGCCGCGTTCGAAGGCCGGATCACCGTCGTCCCCGGACAGACGGACGACCCGGACGTGATCCGGCGGGCGGTCGCCGGGTGCGACGGGGTGTTGACGGTGCTGGTGCCCTGGGGTGTGCGGCAGTACGCGTCGGGCACGGCGCAGGCGGTGCTCGACCACGCACGGCCGGGCGCGCGCCTGGTCTTCTCCTGCGGCTGGCACATCACACGCGACGGCAAGGACAGGTACTCGCGGCTGTTCACCCTGGCCGTTCGGATCGCCGCCGTGCTGGCCAAGTTCGTCCGCGCCGCCGAGATCGACGATCAGGTGGAGGCATGCCGACGGGTGTTCGCCAGCGACACCCGGTGGACCGTGGTGCGCGGCAGCAACCTGGAGGAGGGCGAGAGCCAGGGCCTGCCCGTGTGGAGCCGGCACGTGGGCGACCCGGTACTGGCCAGCAACCTGACGCGCCGGGTGGACTTCGCCCTGTTCATGGTGGAGGCCCTCACCGACGACACGCTCGTCCAGGAGGCCCCCGCGATCGTCGGCTGCCGAACCCCCAGCGCCCTCGCCCACACCGGCGACGCCCACGACCACGCCTGACGTCACCCGGGCGGCCCTCGCGTGCCGACGTCCCTCTCTCGAAGGCGAAGGCGAAGGCGAGGGCGAAGGCGAGGGCGACGGCGAGGGGCGGCGGCAAGGCCGAGGAGGCCGAGGAAGCCTTTGTGGAGCGGGCGGCGACTGCCCGTCAGGGACACCCGGCTCGGGGCGACTTCGCAAGGTTCCCGGCGATCGCGGCGAGCGGTGTGTCGCCGTGGGCGGTGGAGGCGTCCGAGGCCCAGCAGACGTAGCCGTCGGGGCGGACGAGCAGGGCGGCGGCGCCCAGATCGTCGGCGCACGTGGCGCGGACGAGGTCGATGCGTGGCGGGAGTCGGAGGTCGGCCGGGACCGTCCCGGCCAGATCGAGCAGGACGGCGTGCCCCGAACCGAACAGCGTCGACAGCCGGGTGGGTCCGGCTTCGGTGACCAGGTCGGCGTCCGGCACGCGCTGTCCGGTGAGCGGATGATCGCCGGGCAGGGGGTAGCGCAGGGAGAGGCCTGAGACCAGCCCGGCGAGGTGGCGGTTGGTGTCGGGCAGTCGCAGCAGGTCGATGAAGATGTCGCGCAGGGCGGCCACGTCCTCGCTCGGGTTCGGATCCGCCAGCACGCGCTGCGCCGACGTGTGATGCAGGACCTGGGCCCCGACCGGATGCCGTTCGGCGTGGTAGCTGTCCAGGAGACCGCTCGGCGCCCGGTCCTGGACGGCCGCGGCCAGCTTCCAACCGAGGTTGAAGGCGTCCTGCAGACCGAGGTTGAGACCCTGGCCGCCCAGTGGCGGGTGGATGTGCGCGGCGTCCCCGGCGAACAGGACGCGGCCCGTGCGGTAGTGCTCCAGCTGTCGGGTGGCGTCGCTGAACCGGGAGGAGTTGTCCACGGCACCGAGGGTGGTCTCCTGGCCGTACACGGCCTGGAGCGCGGTGGTGATCTCCTCGTGGGTGACGGGGGCGTCGCCGGCGACGTCCGCCTGGCCCGCGCGCCCGAAGGTGATCCGGTACCGGTCGCCGCCGAGAGGGACCAGCATCGCCCAGTAACCGCCCCCTTGACGGGTCAGGGTGCTCATATGCCCCATCTGTTGCGGCACCAGCGACGACACGGCGGACAGGCGGATGTCGGCCAGCACCGCCTGATGGGTCCCGGGCCTGCCGGGAAACGGCAGCCCGAGCAGTTTCCGCACCGTGCTGTGGCCGCCGTCGCACGCCACCAGGTAGCGGGCCCGCGCCCGCACACCGTCCGCCGTCACATCCACACCGTCGTCCGCCGTCACATGCACACCGTCGTCCGCCGTCACATGCACACCGTCGTCCGCCATCACATGCACACCGTCGTCCGCCGTCACGACCACACCGTCATCGTCCGACTCGACCCCCGAGACGGCGATGCCGCGCAGAACCCGCGCGCCGGCGGCGGTCGCCCGCTCCTCGAGTACCTCCTCGATCTCCCACTGCGGGATCGCGATCGGGAAAGGGTGCCTGGTCCGCCACGGTGTGCAGTCCAAGGGCACGGGCAGGGCCGCGAAGTGCCCGCCGACCGGATCACGCGGCGTGGCCCGGCGCAGCAGCGGTTCCAGGAGCCCGCGCGATTCCAGCAACTCGGCGGTACGGGGCTGAATCCCGCCGCCCTTCACCTGCTCGATGCGCCGGGGCAGCTTCTCCAGCACCAGGGTCTCGACCCCGGCCAGAGCCAGTTCGTACGCCAGCATCAGTCCGGTCGGGCCGGCGCCCACGACGACGACCTCGGTCGTGCTCTCCGTCAACACTCTCACTCCGTCTCATCTCTCGCCTCGGGGAAAATGTATACCAGGTGCAGAAATCCCCTCGGGAGAGCTATTGCTACGATGGATGGCGTGGACGGCAAGCCAGGGCTTCGGGAGCGGAAGAAGCAGCGGACCCACGCGGCGATCTCCGACGCGGCGATCACGCTGTTCCTCGAACACGGCTTCAACCAGGTCTCGGTGGCCCAGGTGGCCGAGGCGGCCGAAGTGTCCAAGCGCACGCTCTTCGCCTACTTCCCGACGAAGGAAGACCTCGTGGTGCACCGCCTCGCCGACCACGAGACCGAGATCGCACGCGTCGTGCGGGCTCGCCCGGCCCGCACCGCTCCGCTGACCGCGGTGCGCGAGCACTTCCTCGAGGGGCTGCGCGAGCGGGACCCGATCACCGGGCTCAACGACCATCCCCAGGTGCGCAGGGTCCATCGGATGATCCTCGACGCCCCCTCACTGGTGGCCCGGATGGAGCGCTTCAAGGCCGGCGCCGAACGAGCGCTGGCCCAGGCGTTGCGGGAGACGGCGGACACCCCGGAACTCACGGCGCGGTTGGCCGCCGTACAGATCGTCGCGGTCCAGTGGACGCTGGCACAGGACAACGCCGACCGCCTGGCGTACGGGGAGCCGGCCGACGAGCGCTACGCGGGCGCGGTGGCGGACGCGGAACACGCGTTCGCGCTGCTGGAGAACGGACTGCGGCACCTGACCCCGCAGCGGTGAGGCCACAGTGGTGACGCCGGGCGCCCGGCGCGCCCGCTCCAGGGGTGTCCTTGCCGAGGCGAGGGAGCTGGCGCGCCCGCCTATCGGCTGTCCTTGCCGAGGGAGCCGTTCCACGCGCGGTCGCGCAGCAGACGCAGGCCGTTGAGGCCGACGACGACGGTGGAGCCTTCGTGGCCGGCGACGCCCAGTGGCAGCGGGAGGGTGGCGATCAGGTCCCAGACCACCAGCGCGGTGATGAAGATCCCGGCGATGACCAGGTTCTGGACGACGAGGCGACGTGCCGTGCGGGAGAGGGCCACGACGGCGGGGATCGTGGCGAGTTCGTCGCGGACGACGACGGCGTCCGCGGTCTCCAGCGCGAGATCGGAGCCGGCCCGGCCCATGGCGATGCCGGTGTGCGCGGTGGCCAGGGCCGGGGCGTCGTTGACGCCGTCGCCGACCACCAGCACCCGGCGGCCCTCGGCCTCCCACGCCTGGACGGCGGCCACCTTGTCCTGCGGGAGCAGACCGGCGCGGACATCGGTGATGCCGACCTCGGCGGCGAGGCGGCGGGCGGCGCGTTCGTTGTCGCCGGTCAGCAGGACCGGGGAGCGGCCGGTCAGTTCGGTGAGTGCGGTCACCGTCGCCTTGGCGTCGGGGCGGAGACGGTCGGCGATGCCCAGCACGCCGACCGGCGTGCCGTCGCGCAGGACGAGGACCGCGGTGCGGCCTTCCTCTTCGAGCTCGCGCACCGTGCCGTCGCTGTCCGTGCCGTCGACCGCCGCGCCGCGGGCGGGGGCGAGACGGGCCGGGGAGCCGACCTGGACGATGCGGCCGCCGACCGTGGCGGTGACGCCGGAGCCGGGAGCGGAGGCGAAGCCCGTCGCCTCGGTGAGGGCGAGGCCCCGTTCGCGGGCGGCCGCGACGACGGCGCGGGCCAGGGGATGCTCGCTGGGGTGCTCGGCCGCGGCCGCCAGGGCCAGCAGCTCGTGCTCGTCCAGGCCGGACGTGGGCCGGGGTCGGATGTCGGTGACGTGGGGGGTGCCTTCGGTGAGGGTGCCGGTCTTGTCCAGTGCCACGGCGTCGATCTGGCCCAGGCGTTCCATCACCACGGCGGACTTCGCCAGGACGCCGTGGCGGCCTGCGTTGGCGATGGCGGACAGCAGCGGCGGCATCGTGGACAGCACCACCGCGCACGGTGAAGCGACGATCATGAAGGTCATCGCGCGGAGCAGGGCGGGCTGGAGCGCGGAGCCGGCGGCGAGAGGGATCACGAAGACGGCCAGCGTGGCGATGACCATGGCGATCGAGTACCGCTGCTCGACCTTCTCGATGAACAGCTGCGTGGGGGCCTTGGTCTCGGAGGCATCCTCGACCATCTTCACGATCCGGGCGATCACCGAGTCCGCCGGATCGCGTGCGACGCGGACGCGCAGGGCGCCGGTGCCGTTGACGGTGCCGGCGAACACCTCGTCCCCGGGCCGCTTGGCCACCGGCAGCGGCTCGCCGGTGATGGTCGCCTGGTCGACCTCGCCGGCCCCGTCGAGGACTTGGCCGTCGGCGCCGACCCGCTCGCCGGGCCGCACGAGGATCAGGTCGCCCACCGTGAGGGAGTCGGCCGGGACGCTCTCCTCCCCGCCGCCGGGCAGGAGCCGGGTCGCGGTGGTCGGCGCGAGGTCGAGCAGCCCGCGCACCGAGTCGGCGGTCCGCACGGTCGCGAGCGCCTCCAGGGCCCCGGAGGTGGCGAAGATGACGATCAGCAGCGCGCCGTCGAGGACCTGGCCGACGGCGGCGGCGCCGAGCGCGGCCACCACCATCAGCAGATCCACGTCCAGGGTCTTGTCCTTGAGCGCCTTCAGGCCCTCCCATCCCGGTTCCCAGCCGCCGGTGAGGTAGACGGCGGCGTACAGCGGGGCCCACAGCCAGGCCGGGGCTCCCAGGAGGTCCAGCGGGAGGGCGAGCAGGAACAGCGCCAGCGCGGCGAGCGCCCACCGGGCCTCCGGCAGCGCCAGAACCCGCGTACGCCGCCGGGGCGGCGCGGGACGCGGCTCGGCGGCGGCCGGGGCGGGCCGCTGGTCAAGGGCAGAGGACATGGCGAAACAACCCTTCACGGGCGGACGGGGGAGCACTGAGCACCATACAGGAATATATGAACAGGTCTTCAGGTGTCGTCGCTATCATGTCCGCATGGGCCACGGAACCGACACCGCCAGCAGCGCCACCACCCGCGAGCGTCTCGACGCCGTCGGCACGGCCGACGTCGCCGCCACGCTCCAGGCCCTCGCCACCCCCTCGCGGCTGTACATCCTGGCCCGCCTTCAGGAGGGCCCCTGCTCGGTCGGCGACCTGGCGGAGGCCGTCGGCATGGAAGCCTCCGCCTGCTCCCACCAGCTCCGCCTGCTGCGCAACCTCGGCCTGGTCAGCGGCGAACGCCACGGTCGCTCGATCGTCTACGCCCTCTACGACAACCACGTCGCCGAACTCCTCGACCAGGCCCTCTACCACGTCGAGCACCTGCGCCTGGGCGTCCGCGACGTCCCGGCCGACCTGCCCGAGCCCGCCACCGCCGACTGAAACCGGCGGTCCTGTGCGGACGCGTGGAAGGTCAGGACCGAACGGCGTGAGGAGATTCCCGACGGCGGATGGAACAGGTGGCTGCCACGGGCGGCCGGCACGGTACGAAGGAGCGGTTCGGGTGTCGCAGCAGGGGCCACAGGGCCTGGTCGAGCGGATGGAACGCCACCAGGTCGCGATCTACCTGGCGGTGATGGCCGTCGGCGCCCTGCTGGGCTGGGCGGCCCCCGGCCTCGGGCCGGGGCTCGAGCATGCGATCAACCCGGTGCTCGGGGCGCTGCTGTTCGTCACGTTCCTTCAGGTCCCGGCCGCGGAGCTGGTGCGCTCGCTGCGCGACGGACGGTTCCTGTCCGCGGCGCTGGCCGTGAACTTCGTGGTGGTGCCGCTGGTCGTCGCGGCGATGTTCGCCCTCCTGCCCGCCGACCAGGCCGTCCGGGTCGGGGTCCTGCTGGTCCTGTTGTGCCCGTGCGTGGACTACGTGATCGTCTTCTGCGGACTGGCCGGCGGCTCCAGCCGCCGCCTGCTGGCCGCCACGCCGGTCCTGCTGGTCACGCAGATGCTGCTGCTGCCGGGATTCCTCTACCTGTTCATGGGATCGGGGCTGGCCGACATCGTCGAGGCCGGGCCCTTCCTCGAGGCGTTCCTCGTCCTGATCGTGGTCCCTCTTGCCCTCGCGTGGACCTTGCAGGCGTGGGCCGCGCGCCGCCCGGCCGGGCGGAAGGTCTCCGAGGCGGCGACCACCACGATGGTTCCGCTGATGGCCGCCACGCTGCTCGTCGTGGTCGCCTCCCAGGTTCCCAGGATCGGCGACAGCCTCGCCGACGTCGCAGCGGTCGTGCCGTTCTACGTCGTCTTCCTGGTCGTCATGGCATTCCTCGGCAAGGCCGTTGCGTGGGTGTTCCGCCTCGACGCGCCCGCGGGCCGGGCCGTCGTCTTCACCGGCGCGACCCGCAACTCCCTCGTCGTCCTGCCGCTCGCCCTGGCGCTGCCCGACGAACTGGCCGTCGCCGCGGTCGTCGTGGTCACCCAGACCCTGGTCGAGGTCATCGGCATGGTCACCTATGTCCGCCTCGTCCCCCGCCTGGTCCCGGCTGAGGACGAGCGCGGTGCGGTCCCCGTGTGACCCCGCGGCTGCTCGTCGGTCCTCACTCTTCGCGGAGGTAGTCCTCGTACTCCTTGCTGGTGAGCAGGCCGGTGAGTTCGCTCTTGTCGGTGATCTTGACTTCGATCAGCCAGCCCTCTCCGTAGGGCTCGTCATTGATCGTCTCCGGACTGTCCTCGAGCCCCTCGTTCCGCGCGGTCACCTGGCCGGAGAGCGGGGTGTAGACCTCGGTCACCGCCTTGACCGACTCGATGCTGCCGAACGGCTCTCCCGCGGCGAACATGTCGCCCTTGGCCGGCAGTTCGGCGTACACGATGTCGCCGAGCTGCTTCTGGGCGTGGTCGGTGATGCCGATCCGCACCAGACCGTCGCCGGTCGGCCGCACCCACTCGTGGTCCTTGGTGTACTTCAGCTCGGTCAGGACGAACGCCACGGGGACTCCTTCAGGGCCGTCGAATGCCGAACGGTCTTGGTCGGCCCGGCCAGTCTGCGCGAGCACCTCGGCATTCCGACGCATCGTCACCCGTATGGCCCGCCGGGCTTGTGCCGGAAGCAGGTGTGATGTGCGCCCGCGTGGGGCCCCGAGCCCGTGCGGGGCGGTTCGTGCCCGCGTCCGCGCGGCCCGCGGCCCTGTGAACGCGCCACCTCGGTGGCGACTTGTCGCCGTTGACCGGCCCCGCCCGCCGTGCGAGCGTCACCGGGACGCCGCCCGCACCGCGCAGGGCGACCGACAGAAGGGGAAACCATGCACGCACCACGGACCCGTCACACGGTGGCGGTCGCGCTGGCAATCGCCATGACGCTCGGGACGGTGGGCGCGGTGGGAGCCGCCCAGGCGGCGGAGTCCCGCCACACCGCCGACGCGGTGCGCGTCCTGACGATCCAGAGCGATCCGACGCCCGAGGAGCAGGCGCAGTTACGGGAGGTCGCCGCCGCGATCTGGACGCCGGAACTGGCGGCCGGCTGGAACATGAACACCGACGTGGCCGCGGTCCTGTCCGATGCCACCGGCCAGATCCTCCGCTGCTCGGAGGCCTTCGCCCTCGTCCCCAAGCCGCCCGGCTTCCTCCCCGGCATCGTCTATCTGGTCAGCTACGCCCAGCAGTTGAGGAACTACTTCCTCGCCGTCCGGGACAACCGCACCTACCGCGCCTGTGTGGTGACCGCCGCGGCGAACTACCGCACCGCCGTCGAACTCGCCTCCATGGGCATCTGAGCCCCGGAGCGGGTCAGGACGCCGGCGGTGCCGGGCACTCCGTGGACGGCGGGCAGAACCACGCGCGGGCCGTGTCGAGCAGTTCGCGTTCGTCCTCGTTTCCGCCGTCGTCCTGGGTGCCGTAGACGATGAGGGCGTAGTTCTCGTCGTCCACGGCCTCGAAGCGGTAGTCGATGACGTGGTAAGAGGAACCGGTGGCGGGTTCGCCACTCAGTTCGTCGGCCGTGTACTCGTGCTCGGCCGCCTCGCCTCCGGAGGGATCTGGCACGTACTGCACATGGATCCTCTGGTAGCCGTCCAGCGTGCTCCCCGCCTTCTGGGCCTCCACCACCGAGGCGTGGGGCGAGTCCTCCATGAGCTGGAAGACCTGGACCCTGCGGACGCGGTCGGGCGCGCGGTACTCGACGACGTCGATGCCGTACTGCGACGGGCTGCTCTCGCGGGTCCATCCCTCGGGCAGGGCGATGCGGAAGCCCTCGGAGTCGTCGAGGACCTCGAATCCCGCGGGCGGCGACGCCGAGGCCGCCGTCACCGTGGGGCCGGCCGTCGTCTCGCCCCCCGAGGCATTGTCGCCCGTGGGCCCGTCGCCCGAGGCGTTGTCCCCGGGGGCGCTGTCGCCGGTCATGCCCGGGTCGACCGGTGCCTCCTGGGGCGGCGGACGGTACGGCTCCGGTTCGTCCTTCCAGCCGAGGGCCCACGCACCGAAGGACACGGCGCACACGGTGAGGACGATCGCCGTGCGCCGCAGGATGTGCCGCTGGCGCGGCAGGTCGAGATACCGCTCGGCGTCGAAGAGGCGTTCACGGCGCGATCCGGCCCACTCCTGCCGCTCGGTGTCGAACACTCTCATCGTCGCCGTCCTCCGTGCCGCGCTGCCGTGTCCGTCATCGATGTGGTCCGCACCTCAGCCGAGCAGTTGGGCGACCCCCTGGACGACCGCGGTGGCCGAGGCGACCGCGCCCGCGGCGGCGGCCTGGGACCCCAGCCAGCCCCGGACCCCGCCGAGCAGCCGGGTGAGCCGACCGGTACTGGCCGTGCCGGCCGCCACGATCTCGGCCTCGGCGTCGGCGAGTTCCCCGTCGAGCGCCGCGTCCTCGTCGCCGCGGTCCGCCACCGGCGGCAGTACCCTGCGCAAGTCACGTATGGCTTCGAGGAGTTCGGCGTGGCGCGGGTCCGGACCGCTGCCGCTCGTGTTGTACGACGTCGCCGTCCCGTGGCTGCCGGTGGCGACCGACCCTCCGGTCATCGACCCGATGCTCACGCTTCCGCCGCCGCTCGGCGGCCGCTCCTGAGCGCTCTGTTCGTCGCTCTGTTCGTCGCTCCGCACAGGGGGCATCCCTCGTCTCATGGTGTGGGACCCGAGTTGGTCGCGGGCGCCGCCGACGGGCGCGACGCCGGCCCGTGGTGGACGGCGCTGCCGTGGCTGCCCGTGGCCACCGCGCCGCCGGACATGTCCTTGACGAAGACGCTGCCACCGCTGAGCTGGTACACGTGCTGCTCGAACTCCTCGGTGCGGTACCCGTGCGCCTTGAGCGCCTCGCGGACGCCGTTGACGATGCGTTCCTGGATCGTCTTCACATACCGGGTGCTGTCCATCCGCTGGAACACCGACAGCCGCCTGGTGCTCACCAGTTCACGGAGCGAGACCCTCGGCACGTCCGGGAGCGCGTCGCCGGCCGACCAGCCGGTCGCGAGGGCGCTGCGCAGGGTGGCGAGTCCTCCGATGCCGGCGTCGAGTCCGACGACGGGCGCGTGCCGCAGGGCGCGCAGCGCCGCACGGACCCATGTCTCGGGAAGCTGGTCCACGAGCGTGTCGACGGCACGGAAGTCCTTGCGGACGGGGCCGAGGACATAGGGCAGCACTTCGAGGACCAGCATGCGGCCCTGGGTGTGCACGCGGACGAGGACGGTGACGACGACCTGCTCACGCCAGGCACCGACCCGGACGCGCAGGAACACGCGGCGGCCCTCGGCGCCCTCGTCGACGGCCTCGCGCCGGTGGGCGGCGACCTGGGCGGCGTCGTAGACGGGCAGGCCCCGGCGCTGACCGGATCCTCGGGTGAGGTCGGCCGCGTCGGGGACGCCGCCGACCTCCAGCTCCTCGTCGCGCGCCACGCCCCCCGGCAGGTAGACGAACCGCTCCACCTCCAGATCCCGCAGCCGGTCCTTGCCGCTCAGGGCGGCGGACTCGCGCAGCCCTGTCAACTGCGGTTCGATCATGGACAGCGCGCTCGCCGCGGTGAGGGGGCCGCTGATCCGGTGCGGCGGCCCGCCGCCGTCGGTGCCCTCGGAGCCGTCCCTGGCGCCGGTGCCGTCGGGGCTGTCGGGAGCGGGGTCCGTGGTGTGCACTTCGCCGGCCCGCCGGGGGCGCTTGCGCAGCTCCATCGCGAACGACCAGGGAGTGCCCGGTTCGCCCAGGCCGACGAACGGATCGTCGGCGTCGTACAGCGTGAGCGACGCCTCCTGCTCACGCCGTACGTCGTCCCGCAGCATCTCGAACAGCGGGCCCGGGGGCAGCTCCGGCTGGGTGGCGGCGGGAAACGTCCAGCGCGCCAGCCAGCGGCACAGGGCCTTGCGCTGCGAGCCCTGGTACCACCAGGCGATGAGCGCCATCGCGAGGGGGAACAGGAGGGGGTACGGCGTCTGGACGTGGCCGCCGAGCACTCCGAGGACGTACCAGCACCAGTAGAAGAGGGCGAAGGCCCAGGCTCCCAGCGAGAACAGGGACCCGGCGCTGTCGGCGGCCTTCGCGACGGGGTCGGGCAGTCCCGCCGAACGGGCGGCGGCGCCACCCCCGCTGACGGTGTGTGCGAACCAAAGCGACAGGGCGACCAGCGCGTACCACAGAGACCAAGGCAGCGGCAGTCCGTTCGTGAGCCGGTCGTCGCCCTGGAAGAACGCGGTGAGGACGTCGCCGAAGCCGACATCGGCGCCGACGCCCCAGCGGTCGGAGAGGCTGTCCCAGAACATGATGACGTCGGACAGGAAGAAGCCCGCCCAGGCTCCGAGCATGAGCAGCGCCGTACGTGCCTCCTGCCGGGTCACCCGCAGGGCGTGGGAGAGCACGGGCAGGACGTCCACGCCGTTGGGCGGGGCGACGGGCCGCTCCCGGTGGTCGAGCAGTTCCTCGATGACCCGTCGTCGGAAGCCCGCGTCCTGGTAGACACCGACGCACAGCAGGCGCGTGGCCTCCGTACGGCTGTAGCGGTGTTCCGGAAGTCTCACGCCAGACACGTCGCTCCCCCCGATGGCCCGTCGCACTCCCCGGCAGTCCGTCGTACCCCCGGTCACGTCGTGCCGTCGGCCGGCCGCCTCGCGTGACGTACACGGCCGAACCTCACGGACGACATCTGACGGGGTGTCGAGCATGGCTGGCGGTCACTCCCGTGTCGAGGGATGTGACGAGAAAAGGACGTGTCGATGCGGTCTCACGTTCTCACGGCGTAGACGTTGCCGTCGTCGCTGCCGAAGTACACGACGCCGGCCGCCACGGCCGGGGTGGACTTCACCGCACCGCCGGTGGTGAACGACCAGAGCTTGTCGCCGGTGCGGGCGTCCAGCGCGTGGAGCGAGGAGGCGTCGCTACCGACGTAGAGCACGCCCTCGGCGGCGACGGGTGACGATTCGACGCCGTCACCGAGGCTGAAGGACCACTTCTCCTTTCCGCTCTCCGGGTCCAGGACGTGCACGGCGTCGTCCCCGCCACCGACACAGACGGCGCCGTCCAGGACGAGAGGGCGCGTCGCCAGCGGGCCGCCGGTGCGGAACTGCCAGTTCCGGTCACCGCTCGTGGCGTCCACGGCGTACACATGGCCACTGTCGGCACCCATGTAGACGACGCCGTCGTCCACGGCCGGGGAGCCCGGCGCCGAGGCTCCGCCGATGTGGAACGACCATTTCTGACTGCCGGTCACGCCGTCCAGGGCGTAGAGGCAGCCGCAGTCGCTGCCGACGTAGACGACGCCGTTCGCGACCGTCGGGGACGAGCGTACGTCGGCGCCGGTGTCGTAGGTCCATGCTGTGTCGCCTGTGGCGGCGTTGACGGCGTGGAGGTTGCCGTCGTCGCTGCCGACGTAGACGACGCCGTTCGCCACTGTCGGGGATGAGCGTACGTCGGCGCCGGTGTCGTAGGTCCATGCTGTGTCGCCTGAGGTGGCGTTGACGGCGTGGAGGTTGCCGTCGTCGCTGCCGACGTAGACGACGCCGTCCGCGACCGTCGGCGACGAACGTACGTCGGCACCGATGTGGTACGACCATGTCTGTTCCCCCGACACGGCGTCCAGGGCGTAGAGGCAGCCGCAGTCGCTGCCGACGTACACGACGCCGTCCACCACCACCGGCGACGAACGCACCAGGTCCCCCGTATCGAACACCCAGAGCTTCTCCCCGGCCGACTCGGGGACGCTCGCAGAGGAGTCCTCGGAAGCGGAAGCGGAACCGGAGGTGCGTGAGGTCGGAGAGGTGGTGGGATCGTCGTCGCCCCGATCGAGCAGTTTCCATCCGGCGAAGGCTCCGCCCAGCCCGAGTGCGGCGGCCGCCGTGACTCCGAGGAGAAGGTTCCGACGTGAAGGGGAGCGAGACTGCCCGGGTGTTCCCGTGGGCGTTCCGGGCGGCCCGAGAATGACCGGAGGGGGCCATCCCGCTTGGGGCGGGGACGGCCGACCCGGTGGGGGTGGCCCCCAGGACTGGTGGACGACCGGTGGGGCGGGCGGCGGGGATGTGGGAGGTGGCGAAGCGGCGGGTGCGGATGCGGGAGGTGGCGATGCGGGGGGTGGCGATGCGGGGGGTGGCTCCAACGGCTCGGGCGGCGCCGACGCGAGCCGCGGATCTGTCCTCATGGACTCCGAGGGCCGGGGCGCTGACGCCGATGGCGGTGGCGGAGAGGGCGGTGACGGCGGTGACGGTGACGGTTCCGATGCCGGCGTGGGCAGCGGCGGCGGGGTCGAGGGCAGGGCCGCGGACGTCTGCTCGCGTACCTCCCGGGCGACGGGCGTCGGCATCCACTCCGGCTCGGTCAGCATGCCCGCCATGCCGCGTCCGCTGCCGCCCCCTTCCGCCAGTCGCTCCAGGAGCGCGGCCACACCGGGGCGGCGGTCGGGGTCCTTCGCGAGGCAGTCGGCCACGATGTCGCGGAGCACGGGCGGGACACGGGTCAGCTCGGGTGCCTCGTACACCGTGCGGAAGTTCAGCGCGTTCGCCGGGCCCGTGCCGAACGGGCCGGTGCCGGTGGCGACGTAGACGAGGACCGCGCCGACGGAGAACACATCGCTCGGCGTTCCCACCTCTTGGCCGGTGAGTTGTTCGGGGGACATGAAGCCGGGCGTGCCTACGACCGTGCCGGCATGGGTGAGTTGGGTGAGCATGCTCACCTCGGCCGCGCGCGAGATCCCGAAGTCGATGACCCGGGGGCCGTCGACCGCGAGCAGCACGTTGGACGGTTTGAGGTCCCGGTGGATCACGCCCGCCCCGTGGATCGCTTCCAGTGCCTCCGCCAGGCCGGCTCCCAGGGCGAGTGTCGGCTGCTCCGGCCACGGGCCGTGTTCGGACAACGCCTCACCCAAGGACATGCCGGGCACGAAGACCGTGGCGAGCCAGGGCGGTGAACCTTCCGGATCGGCGTCCACGACCCCCGCCGTGAACGCCCCGTTGACGCGCCGAGCGGCGGCCGTCTCCCGCGCGAAGCGCCGTCGGAACTCCCGGTCGCCGGCGAGGTCCGGCCGTACCACCTTGACGGCCACCGGACGGCCGCCCGGCGAACGCCCCAAGTACACCTGGCCCATGCCGCCGGCACCGATGCGGGCCACGATCCGGTACCGCCCGACGAGCCGCGGATCACCCGTTTCCAGGTCTGCGAACGTCCCCATACGCGCTGCCTCCCCCCGGCGGCACGGCTCACGGAGTCCACGCCGCGGAACAGCATCTTCCCCGATCACCCCCGCCCGGCTCAATGGATTCCGGCGGGCGTTCCGGCCGGGTCGGGCCGGCCCGGCGGGGGTGGCCGGGCTCAGAGTCCGGTGACCTTGGAGTTCGCCGACAGTTCGTAGACCAGGGTGACGGTGCGTCGGCTGCCGGGCGGGAGAGCGAGGCTCCAGCGGGCGATGCCATCGTCGTCGACCGTGTCGGGGGCGGGGGAGCAGGACTCCTTCCGCAGGCGCACCTCCACCGCGGAGACCTCGGAGACGGGGATCCGCTCGCGCAGTACGATCACCTGTTCGCCGTGCTCGCCACGCTCGCCGCGTTCGCCGTGCTCGCCGTGCTCAGCGCCTGCGCCGTGCTCGTCGGGGGCGGAGAATCGGGACAGGTGGAGCCGGACCGTGCGGGTGAGCACGGTTCGTTGGGTGAGTGTGGTGGTGTCGCGCGTCTCCTCGGTGTGCCGGACGACCCGGTGGTCGTCGCGGCTGCCGTAGGCGAGTTCGACGGGGGCGCCCGGGGCGGTGAAGTCCAGGGTGCCGCGCCCGCTGAATCCGCTGCCGCGGATGAGGTCGACGGGGCCGGCGAGCAGTGCGTGCCCGGACAGGTTGTCGAACCGCACCACCTGGGCGACCAGCGGGGACAGCTCGGGTGTGCAGGCGTACTCGCTGCTCGCGGCGGTGGTGAAGGCCGAGAGCGGCACGCGGTGGGCGCGCCCGTCCGCGGGCACGGAGACGGGCGCGGGGGAGTGCAGTACCCGTACCTCGCCGCCGTCGTCCACTCCCGGCAGGCCGAGCACCGGGGCCGGGCCGAGGTCCGCGGTCTCCTCCTCGCGCAGCTCGACGTCGACGGTGCGGCGCTCCGCGGGGGAGCGGTCCTGGAGCGTGAGCCGGTCCTCGTCCAGCCGGGGCGGATCGGTGGCCAGTGCCGAGCGCGCGGTCGACAGCGTCAGCCGTACGTCGGACCAGTCCTCGCCGGTGCGCTGCCAGACGATCGCGTCGGTCTCCAGGGTGAGGGAGCCACCGTCGAGGACGGCCCGGTAGGCGGGCCGCCACAGCGCGCACGGGGTGAGGTGGCCCACCCGCAGCCCGGCCGGACCGGCGGCCGTGGCCTCGACGGTCAGTTCGATGTGACCGACCAGCTCGGCGGGTTCCTCCTCGGCGAGGTCCATGGCCCGCTGGGCGTCGCCGAGTTCCGCGATGAGAGCGGCCAACTGCGCATCCACGGCGCGCAGTTGCTCGCCGTAGGAGTCGCGTTCGGCGTCCACCCGGTCCAGTTCGCTTCTCCAGTGGGGCACATCGGTCTCTCCGGAGCCGGTGCCTTCGCCGATCTCGCGCAGCAGATCGGCGGCGAGACGGCCGAGCGCGTCGAGGCGGGTCCGCAGCCGGTCGCGCCGCTGCCCCAGAGCGCCCCGTTCCTCTTCGAGGGCGTGCACGCGGTGGCGCAGGGCGGAGTCGTCGTCGGTGGGCCGGCGGTCGCGAGGCGTCCAGGCGCGGACGATCCGCACGTCGAGCACGGTCGCCGGGTGGTCGGCGGTCAGCTCGGCGTGGAGGGTGCGGTCGACGGCCAGTGCGCTGACGGGCCCGAGACGCAGCCGCTGGACACCGGCCTCGAGGTCCAGCACGGTGCTGCGTTCGACGTGGGCGCGGTCCTCCAGGCAGGTGACGGCGGTGACGGGGAGGGGGATCGGCTCCGGTGCCGTGGTGGACATGGGTGTGTCAGCTCCTGCGGTTGCCGCCGGCCAGGGCCTTGGCGGACGGGATGCGGATCTCGTAGCCACCGTCGAGGGCGGTGACGGCGCCGGCCGGCAGGTCCACCCGCCAGATGCGGGTGCCGGGTGCGTGCTGTTCCGGTCCCGCGCCGTCCCGGGGCTCCGTCCAGTCGGCCCGTTCCTCGATCCGGACGTCCGCGTCCGAGGTCACCGGGACCCGCTCGCGGACCTCGACGGTGACGGGCCGGGCGAGCCGGTTGGCCAGCTCCACGTGGACGCGGTGGTCGAGCACGGTGGTGGTGTTGCGCATCCCCGACGTCGACTCGTGCAGGTTCGTACGGCGGGTGACCCGGATGCCCTCGGCCGGCCCGAGCCCCACCCGGCACTCACCGCCGGGGGCGAGCGTGGGCAGCGCGGTGGTCAGCAGGAAGTCGTCACCGGCGGTGACCTCCACCGGGCCGGCCAGCAGAGCCTGGTCGGTGGAGTTGGCGAGCACGAGTGTCGCGTACACGGTCTGCTCCACGGACGGCACGCACAGGTACTCGGTGCGCAGACCGATGGGGATCTCGCCGACGGTGACGGTGTGCCAGGTGCCGTCCGAGGGGATGTCGGCGCGGGCGACGGCATCGAAGCGGTGGTCGAAGGAACCGGCCGACTCGCGGGGCCGCACGGCGTGTCCGGGCAGCGGCAGCGTGGCCACCGCTTCGGCGCGACGGCGGTACTCGGCCGCCACCGGGTCGAAGGCGGCGTCGGGGAACAGCCTGCCTCGGCGACCGCCCTGCTCGTCCGGGCCGCGCAGGACGAGGGCCGTGTAGTCGAGTTCGGAGCCGCTCGGCTGCGGCGGACCGGGCGCCGGCGCCGGTTCCGGTGCGATGAGGGGCGTCGACGGCGGGGGAGTCCCGCCCGGGGCCGCGGGTGCGGGGGGCGGTGGCGGGGCCGCCCGGCCGGAGGCGGCGGGGGCCATGGCGGCGGGCGGCGCGAGGGGCATGCCGCCGGCGCGCGGCCTGCTGCCCGGCCGGGAGGGGCGGGAGGCGACCGGCTGCGCGAGGTCACCCATCCCGCCGCCGAAGGCCTCCGGATAGGCGCCGTCCGCGCCGCCGGGCAGGAGCGCGGCGGGCGGCGTGCCGTAGCCCTGCGGCATCGTCATCGGCATCGGCGGAGGTGGCGGTGGCGGAACGGGACCGGACGCGAAGCCGCCCACCGCGGCCACGGCCACGGCCCCGGGAGCGGCGGTCGTGGCGGGGCGAGGGCCTGCCGCGTCGTATCCGACGAACAGGTCGGCCAGGCCCGCCGGGGGCTCGCGCCAGCCGGAAGGCGTGGGCGCGGGCTGACGACGTCCGATGCGGATCGAGCGGAGCCTGGGCAGGTCGGTGCGGCGCCGCAGGTCGGCGGTGGCCAGGGCGATGCGTACGCCGGTCCAGTCCTCGCCGGTGCGCTGGGCGACCGAGGCGCGCAGCACCAGACGGCCGCTGCTGTCGTCCTGACGGTGGGTGAGACGGTAGGCCGGCACCCAGACGGCGCCCGGCACCCCGTACTCCACCTCCACCTCTACGTCCGCTGCCGCTGCCGCTGCCGCTTCCGCCTCGGCCTCCGCCTGCGCGTCGCCGGGGTCGGCGAGGTCGAGGGTCAGGACCGCCGAGACCGTGGTCTCCACGTGCGCCGACGGTGCGTCGGTGGAGGCGCGGGCGAGCTTGTCGGCGGCGATGGAGAGCGCGTGTTCCGCGTGGCCCAGTGCCTCCTCCAGCTCGACGAGTCGGCCGTGCAGCCCGGTCAGCCGCTCGTCGACGAAGTCGGCGAGTTCGCACCACGCGTCGACCGGGGTACGGCGGTACGGGTCATCCCGCTTGCGGGGCGGCGGGACCGGGTGCAGCGCCCTGACCTCCTCGATCAGGCCCAACTGCCGGTCCCGGCGCCCCCGGGCCGCCGCGCACTGGTCATGCAGCCGCTCCACCTCGCGCCGCAACTCGTCGGGCGCGCCGGGGCCGAGCGGCTCGGCCTCGACCTCCACCCGTGCCTCGGTGACGCGCACCCCGGAGGTGCCCGTGATGCGGGCCCGCAGGGACCCCGGGTCCACTGAACGGGGCAGTCCCGTCACGCGCACCCGTCCGTCCGGTGGCACGCTGCCCCGGGCCACTCGGCGGCAGAGAGCCCCCTGCGCGTACACCACGACCGAATCGAGGGTCGACCCCCACGTCTGTGCCGTCTCAGCCGTCATGTACTCCGCCCCCCGGCCGTCCCTGTGCTGAGCGAAGCCTACTCAGTCACTGCCAGAGGGGTCGGCCGCAGGGGCCTTGTCCGCAGGGGCCTTGTCCGCGGGAGCCTTGTCCGCGGTACGTGCCCGGGGAACGCCGTCGACCGCCATACAGATACCGAAGACACGAGCGTGGCTGGTCCAGCCGTTGACATGGCCCCGGTTGTTGCTGATCTGCACCCGTTTCCTGGCCGGATCCACGGACGACACCAGGTGCAGGTACACCGTTCCGGCGACACGGGCGAGGACGATGTCCCCGACCTCCAGCTTGGACGGGTCGACCGGAGCGACGACCACCTGCTGCCGACTGCGTATCAACGGGACCATCGAGGAGCCGCTGGGCCTGAACTGAACGGTGGCCCCACCCGCAACCCTGCCCGCTACCGCGTCCAAAGCGCCCATTCGACGATGATGGCGCGGATTCAGCCGAGGTCACCACCGAATTTCGTCCCGCACTCCCTGCCGGCCCCGCTCCTCAGGCGGTTCGAGTCCCTCGCGCCGGCGCACCGGCCCGCGTGCTACGCGTGCGTCTGCGGGGGATCGCCGGCCAGGCCGATGCCGGTTTCCACGTCGAAGCCGACCGGCAGCCGAGTGCACCCGACCCGACTTGATCGGGCACAGGATGTCGGGTGCGGCGGGATGCGGGCCGCCTAGCGTGGTGATCGTAAAGAGGAAGGAGACCGGGCGTGCTGGAGCGGCTGAACCAGGCCATGGAGCACATCGAGCGCCATCTCGACCAGCCCATCGACGTGGCGGGGCTGGCGCGCATCGCGGCCACCTCGGAGTACCACCTGCGCCGGATGTTCTCCGCGCTGGCGGGGATGCCGTTGTCGGAGTACATCCGGCGCCGACGGCTGACCGTCGCGGGCGCCGAGGTGCTCGCGGGACGTGAGTCCCTGCTGGAGATCGCGGTGCGCTACGGCTACGGCTCGGGTGAGGCGTTCGCGCGGGCGTTCCGTGCCGTGCACGGTGTCGGGCCGGGCGAGGCCCGCCGCACGGGCTGCGCGCTCGTGTCCCAGCCCCGGTTGACCTTCCGCCTCACCGTCGAAGGGAGCAGCAGCATGCGCTATCGCATCGTGGACCGTCCGGCCTTCACCGTCGTCGGCCTCAAGGCCCGGGTGCCACTCGTGCACGCGGGGCCGAACCAGGCGATCATCGACTTCGTCCGCAGAATCGAACCGCAGACCCTCGAACGCCTGGAGAAGCTGTCGGACCAGGAGCCGCAGGGCATCGTCGCGGTCTGCGACGACCTCGACCCCAGCCGCGCCGAGGGCACCGAACTCGACTACTACCACGCGGTGATCACGGCCTCGGCCGCCCCCGAGGGTACGACCGTCCTGGCCGTCCCGGCCGGCACCTGGGCGGTGTTCACCACCTCGGGGCCGGTACCGCAGGCCATCCAGTACCTGTGGCGGGACGTGTTCACGGAGTGGTACCCGTCCAACCCGTACCGCAGCCGCCCCGGCCCGGAGATCCTGCGCACCCGCCTGTCACCGGACAAGACCGAGGCCGAAGCCGAGTTGTGGCTCCCGGTGGAAGGGGAACGGAGTTGAACACGGCGCCGCGTTCGTAGAGCGGAGTGGTGCGGGAACGGGCGCGGAGAAGGGCGGCCGCCGCAGCTCGGTGGCCGCCCGGGCGGGCTCACCCGAGCGGCGCGGCTGCACCCGGGTGACGTACCCCGACGCGGCCCTAGCCCATTTCCTCCGTCAGCCCTCGACGGGTCGGCCGTTCGCGTCCCCACGCGGCCAGTGGCTGGAGTGCGTCGTTGAGGCGCGTGCCGTCCTCGGTCAGGGAGTATTCGACGCGGGGCGGCACCTCGTCGTAGGAGACCCGGTGTACGACGCCGTCCGCCTCCATCTCGCGCAGGTGAGAGGCCAGCACCTTCTCGGTGATCCCCGGAAGCAGGCGGCGCAGCTCGCCGAAGCGGCGGTAGGGCTGCTCGTGCAGCGCCCAGAGGATCAGCACCTTCCACTTGCCGCCGATCACCTCCATCGCCGTGTCGATCCCGCAGATGTGTCCGTCCGGCCCGCCCGGCCGGTTCAGCGTCGTCATCGCCCCACCCCTCTGACCTCCACGCTCACCCCGGGGTAACCACCCACTCCGTAGTGCGTACTTGATCGCCGCCGGGCCTGTGACCAGCCTAATCGGCATGACACAGAACACTGTTGAGAAGACCGCCGTCACGCTGCTCGGCCTCGGTGCGATGGGGACCGCGCTGGCGCGTACCTGGCTTGCCGCCGGCCACCCGCTCACCGTCTGGAACCGCACCCCGGGCCGCGCCGCGGCACTCGCCGCCGAGGGGGCGAAGGTTGCGGACAGCGCCGCCGACGCGGTCGCGGCGAGCACCCTGGTCGTCGTCTGTCTGCTGGACGACGCCTCGATCGACGAGGCGCTGGCCGGAACCGACCTGGCCGACCGGGACCTGGTCAACGTGACCACCAGCACCCCTGCCCAGGCCCGCGCCCGCGCCGAGTGGGCCCGTGAGCGCGGCGCCCGCTACCTGGACGGCGGGATCATGGCCGTCCCGCCGATGATCGGTGTCCCGGAGGCCGGTGGCTACGTCTTCTACAGCGGCTCGGGGGAGTTGTTCGAACAGCACCGGGAGACGCTGGGCGTCCCGGCCGGCACCACCTACGTCGGCGAGGACGCGGGCTTCGCGGCCCTGCACGACGTGGCCCTGCTCAGCGCCATGTACGGGATGTTCGCCGGGGCCGCGCACGCCTTCGCCCTGATCCGCAAGGAGGACATCGACCCCGCGTCGCTGGCCCCACTGCTCGCCGACTGGCTCGTCGCGATGGCCCCGGCAGTCCACCAGACCGCCGACCAGCTGCGGAGCGGCGACTACACCAAGGGTGTCGTCTCCCAGCTCGCCATGCAGGTGGCCGGCACGCCGACCTTCCTGAGCACCGCCGAGCAGCAGGGCGTCAGCCCGGAACTGCTCAGCCCCTACTTCGACCTGATGCGCCGCCGCCTGGCCGAGGGCAGCGGCGAGGAGGACCTGACGGGCGTGATCGACCTGCTCGTACACTGACCGGCCGCTTCCCGACGCAGAGGCGAACGTACTGGTCATAGTCCTCGGCGCAGGGCGGGGCCATCGAGCCGCCCCGGCGCGCACGCCCACGCAAGGCGAATCCGCGGGTCACGCCAGGGTGACCCGCATCCCACCCTGGGCCAGGGCATCGAGCACGACGGCGAACAGGTCGTACGGCTGGCCGTCCGGCGTCAGGACGTGGGACAGGTGCGTGCGCGCCGTCACGGCGTCCCGCCAGAGGAGGGTCGCCGGGGCGGTGTAGCCGAAGGTGCCGCGCAGGCAGTCGTCGAGGGCGGCCAGGCAGCCGCCGAAGTAGCCGCCCGGCCCGTTCACCGCCTCGCCGAGCGCCAGGTAGAGGCCCGGTTCGTCGGTGATGTGCCGGCCGTCGAGTTCGTAGGCGTGACCGGCCGGCCGGTCATGGAGGGCGCGGTGGCAGGCCCGCTCTCGGACGAGGTCGTGCCAGGTCTGGCGGCTACGGGTGTCGAGGCCGGTCCAGGCACCCGGGGCGTCCGGAGGACCCGCGAGCCACCGTGCCCAGACGGGCCGGGAGTGCTCGGGAACGGGAGTGAAGAAGTCTCCGTCGAGCTCCAGGTCGATCAGATCCGGTCCGTAGGCGGAAGGGCGCCAGGACTTGACCCTGGTCCACAGCAGTCGGTCGGTCAGAGGCTCGCCCTGGTCGTCCCGGAACTCCAGGGCGGCCTGTTCCAGGTCCAGCGCCCGCCGCGTGCCCTTTGCCAGTGCCTCCCGAAGCTGTTCACCCTGGGCGAGCCCCCGCAGGACGAGCGGGGGCGCGACCTCCTCGGGCGGCAGGACGCGGGCGAATTCCCGGCACGAGCCAAGCCACCGGTACCCGTCGTGCACTCGGACGGGACCCCGGTGTCCCTCGGGCGGGCCTTCGTACTCGTCCAGGCCGGTGAGCACGAGACTGTCCGTCCCGGAGAGCCGTCCTGCGCTCTCCGCGTCTTCCAGCAGCCAGGGCTCGAGTGCCTCGTCGTCCGGCACGAGCCACACCCGCCTGCCGACCCATCCCCGCACCTCGCCGGCGCCTTCCGGGGCCCAGCCGAACAGTTCGTACGTCCCACGCCGGGGCGTTCCGAAGAGTCCGTCGGCCACGGCGCACACGCCCCAGACGTGCCCGTGCTCCGTGTTCCTCAGCGTGTAGCGCCCGAGCCCGCGCTTCTCCCCGTCCGCATGCACAGTCGGACATCATGCCCGGACCAGGCTCTCCCGACGAAGTCCTTTTCGCAGTGGCTGGAGGACAACCTCGAAGTTCTGCGTCAGCGCGGAGTTCGCCGACGCTTCGCCGGCTTCGTCCGGGAACAAGCCATCGGCCGCGTGATGGCCTGACGGTCGATCAGGAGGCGGGGTCGGACGGGGCGTTCGCGGTGTCCGCCCGGATGGTCGGGTCGCCCGCGGGGGTCCGTCGCGCCTGGGGTTGTGGACGTGCGGGGGCTGATACGGCGGGCTGTCTGCCTCTTGGACCGCGCGTACCCCCGGCGACGGGTGACTGGACGGCAGGCGTGCGGTCCGAAGTACGCGCCCCACATGACGCCTCCGTGCGCTGAGAGGAGGGCATGGTTGGCGGCTGCCGACGCCGTTAGCGTCCCGGTAGGCGGGGTGTGAGGACACGCCCCGGGGGACACACCGCGAGGGGGGCTCGTGATGTTCGGCGTGCGTGGGGACAGGGCGTTTCGAGGACCGTGGACATGGTCCGCGGTCTTGGTGCTGGCCATGGTCGGCGCCTTGCTGACCGGCTTGACGGGCCGTGCGTCGGCCGCACCGATCGGGACCGTCGACGACCCCGGTTTCGAAGGGCAGAACAGCCGGAGGATTTCTGCTCCCTGGACGAGCGAGGGCCCGGACCACAAGGGCATCGACATCGGCCTCGGGTACCACAAGACCGGGCGGAAGAACGCCTTCATCCGCACCTCCAGCCGCAACTGGAACGCCGTCACCCAGAAGGTGAAGGTCAAACGCCAGAAGGTGTACTACCTGGAGGGCTGGGTGCGCACGTCCGGCAACTACACCACCGGATTCTTCGGAGCGCGCGGTACGAACGGCCGCACGATCGTCCAGAAGAACTACGGAAAGGTTCTCACCAACGGCGCCTACCAGTTCCTCCGTATGGCCTTCAACTCCGGCACCAACACCTCCGTCACGCTCTACGCGGGCTACCGCGCCCCCGGCGTGGACTCCTGGGTCCAGATCGATGACATCAGCCTCGCCGGCACCCCCTACAGCAACTGGGCCGGCTACGCGGTGCCCAGCAGCCCGGTCAACGCGGCGCCGCACGCCGTGACCGCGGTGTGGACGCAGCCGCACTTCACCTGTCGCGAGGAGAACCCCGACAACCATGTCAGCGTATGGGTGGGCCTCGACGGGCTGGCCCAGAGCCGTACCGAGAGTCTGGTCCAGGTCGGTGTTCATGCCGCCTGCCGAGGAGAGCGAGGAGACCTCTACCCACAGCACCGGGCCTTCTGGGAGGTCATCAACGCCGGCGCCGACACGCTCGAGCAGCCGATCCCCATGGTGGTGCACGCGGGGGACCGTATCTCGGCATCAGTCGTCCGTAGCTCCGCCGATCCCGCCAACTACATTCTCACCATCGACAACCTGTCCCGGCCCGGACAACGCCGGACCCTGACCAAGAGGGCTCCCGCCGCACGCTCGGAAAGCGCCGAGATCATCGTGGAGCGCCCCACCGTCTTCACCCTGGGCTCGGCGTGGCCCAGGACCCTCAGTGTTCCGTTCTCCTATGTCACGGTCGACGGTGCGCCGCTCTCCTCCCATGACGTGTTCGCGCTCCAGGCGCGACAGAACGACACGGGGATCGTCTACCGGCCCTCGCCCGCCACCACCGACAGCGGCGGCTACAGCAACTTCACTCTCTCCTCGCGCCGGGGGTAGGCAGCCGCGGCTGCCCTGAGCGACGTCCCGCGTCGCGGACGCCCTCGCCCGCCCCGGAACGCTTCCGGGGCGGGCGAGGGCTGCGGCCCGTGCTACTTGGTGAGCGGTGCCAGCTTGGGGTCGTTGGCGTAGGCCTCGGCCGCGTTCTCCTTCGTCACGATGACGGGCGGGAGGAGGTAGGACGGGACGACCTTGACGCCGTTGTCGTACGACTTGGTGTCGTTGATGGTCGGCTTGTCGCCCTTCTGGACGGACTTGACCATGTTGATGGTCTCCGTGACGAGCTTTCGGGTGTCCTTGTTGATGGTCGAGTACTGCTCGCCGGCCATGATCGACTTGACCGACTCGACCTCGGAGTCCTGGCCGGTGACGACCGGGACCGCCTTGCCGGCGCCCTTCACCGAGGTGAGGATCGCGCGGGCCAGGGTGTCGTTCGGGGACAGGACGCCGTCGAGGGTCTTCTTGCCGCCGTAGGCCGAGGTCAGCAGCGAGTCCATGCGCTGCTGGGCGTTCTCGGCCTTCCAGCCCTGGGTGGCGGTCTGCTTGATGTCGGTCTGGCCCGAACCGACAACGATGTCCCCCTTGTCGATCAGGGGCTTGAGCACCTCCATCGCGCCGTCGAAGAACACCTTCGAGTTGTTGTCGTCCGGGGATCCGGAGAACAGCTCGATCGTCCAGGGACCCTTCGCCTTCTTCGCCTTCATGCCGTCGATCAGGGCCTGGCCCTGGAGCTGGCCGACCTTGAAGTTGTCGAAGGCGATGTAGTAGTCGACGTCCTTGGTGTTGGTGATCAGCCGGTCGTAGGCGATGACGGTGGCGCCCGCCTCCTTGGCCTGCGACACCTGGGTGGCGAGCTGGGAGGCGTCGGTCGCGCCGATGACGATGACCTTCGCGCCCTTGGTGACCATGGAGGAGATCTGCGCCTGCTGGTCGGCGACGGTCGTCGAGGCACCCGCGTACTGGACGTCGGCCTTGAAGCCCGCGTCCTTCAGTCCGTCGGTGAACAGGTCACCGGCGAGCACCCAGTTCTCCGAGGTCTTGGCGGGCAGGGCGACGCCGATCAGCGAGTCCTGCGCGAAGCCCTTGCCGTCGGCGCTGTCGCCGGCGGCGGAACCCTCGCGTTCGTTGGAGCAGGCCGTGCCCAGGGTGAGCAGGGCGGCGGCGCCGACGGCGGCGATGCTTCTGATGACGAGTGAGCGCATGGTGGTGTTGAACCCTTCGTGCGGTGCTGGTTGCCGGAGTGTGCTGCGCCGTCGAGCGCGGCGATGGCGGTAGAGGTACGGGCGGTGGCGGTGGCGGTGGCGGAGGCGGTACGGGCGGACGCGGTGCGACCGCCGGACCGTGAGCCGAGCCGAGCCGAGCCGGTGCCCGGTCGTGTCGGGGGAGAGGGACCGGGCACCCGGCTGTCAGGGGACCGGGTGCCCGGTCGTCGGGGGGACCGGAGTGTCCGGTCGTCGGCCGGTGAGCGGACCTGGCGGTCAGCCCGCGACCTTGGCCTTGTCGGCGTCGGAGTCCGCGGCCGGCGGTGCGGCCGGTGCCGCCGGATCGTCCCGCCGGAACGGGCGCGTCAGCGTCCCGATGATCGAGAAGCGCCCCTGGCTCTTGTTGTAGACGTCGAAGGCGACGGCGAGCAGGAGGACCAGACCCTTGATGATCTGGACCATGTCCGAGCCCACACCCTCCAGTTGGAGGCCGTTGTTGAGCAGGGCCATGACCAGACCGCCGACGATCGACCCGCTGACGGTGCCGAGGCCGCCGGACACCGCCGCGCCGCCGATGAACACGGCCGCGATGGCGTCCAGTTCCCAGCTCAGACCGTCCTGCGGTCCGGAGGCCGAGGACCGGGCCACGAAGATCATGCCGGCCAGTGCGGCCAGCACCGACATGTTCATCATGACGAGGAAGTTGACCCGCTTGAGCTTCACACCGGACAGCTCGGCCGCCCGCGCGTTGCCGCCGACGGCGTAGATGTGCCGGCCGCCGATGGTGTTGCGGGTGTAGTACGAGTACGCCAGGACCAGGACGATCAGGATGATGCCGGAGATCGGCAGGCTGGTGCCGATCCGGCCGCCGGCGAAGCGGAGCGTCGCGAAGACGATCACGCCGACCATGACGGCCAGCCGGATGCCCGTGACCCACAGGGGTGCCACGTCCGCCTTCATCTCACGGCGTGTCTCCCGCGCCTTCCACTCGCGCCACACCACGCCCGCGCAGGCGACCACACCGAGCAGCAGCGTCAGGTTGTTGTAACCGGTGTCCGGCCCCACCTCGGGCAGGAAGCCCGCGCCGATCTCGCGGAAGCCCTCGGGCACCGGAACCGTGTCGGCGTTGCCGATGTACTGGTTGCCGCCGCGGAACAGCATCATTCCGGCGAGGGTCACGATGAAGGCGGGCAGACCCATGTAGGCGACCCAGAAGCCCTGCCAGGCGCCGATCACCACGCCGACGAGCAGACCGAGGGCGATGCCCAGGGGCCACGGAAGCGAGTACTCCTCCATCGCCTTGGCGACGACGATGCCGGTGAACGCGGCCACGGAGCCGACCGACAGGTCGATGTGCCCGGCGACGATCACCATCAGCATCCCGATGGCCAGGATCAGGATGTAGGAGTACTGGCTGACGACCGCGATGAGGTTGCCGGAGGTGAGCGTCAGGCCGCCGGTCCAGATCTGGAACAGCAGGACGATCGCCACCAGAGTGGAGATCATCCCGAACTGGCGGGCGTTGGAGGTCGTACCCCCGAAGAGGTTCTTCTGCAGGTCAGTTATACGGCTCATGGAGTCGGGCTCTTCTTGGTAGCGGTCATCTGCTTCATCAGGAGTTCCGGGTCGGCGTCGCCGCGCGCCACATCGCCGGTGATGGTGCCCTCGAACACCGTGTAGACGCGGTCGCACAGGCCGATCAGCTCGGGCAGTTCGGAGGAGATGACGATGACCCCCTTGCCCTGGGCGACGAGCCGCTGGATGATCCCGTAGATCTCGAACTTGGCGCCCACGTCGATGCCGCGGGTCGGCTCGTCGAGGATCAGCAGGTCCGGGTCGGTGAACATCCACTTCGCCAGCACGACCTTCTGCTGGTTTCCGCCGGAGAGCTTGACGACGCCCTCGTCGACGCTGGGTGTCTTGATCCGCAGGCTCTCGCGGTACTCCTCGGCGATGCGGTGCTCGCGCACCGGATCGATGACCCGGCGCCGGGCGATCTTCGACAGCTTGGCGGCCACCATCGAGGTCTTGATGTCGTCGAGGAGGTTGAGGCCGATCGACTTGCGGTCCTCGCTGACGTAGGCCAGTCCGTGCCGGATGGCGTCCGAGACCGTCTTCAGCTGGATCTCCTCGCCGTCCTTGAAGACCTGTCCGGACAGCCAGGTGCCGTAGGAGCGGCCGAAGAGGCTCATCGCGAGTTCGGTGCGGCCCGCGCCCATGAGCCCCGCGAAGCCGACGATCTCCCCGCGGCGGACGTGGAACGTCGAGCCCTTGCACACCAGCCGCTCGTCCGAGCTGGGGTGCCGTACCGTCCAGTCGCGGACCTCGAAGAAGACCTCGCCGATGTCGGGTGTGCGCTCGGGGAAGCGGCTGCTGAGTTCACGGCCGACCATGCCCCGCACGATGCGGTCCTCGTTGACGCCGTCGGCCCGCACGTCGAGGCTCTCGATGGTGCGGCCGTCGCGCAGGATCGTGATGGTGTCGGCGACCGCCTCGATCTCGTTCAGCTTGTGCGAGATCATGATCGAGGTGATGCCCCGCTCGCGGAAGCCGCGCAGCAGATCGAGCAGGTGCTGGGAGTCGTCCTCGTTGAGGGCCGCGGTCGGCTCGTCGAGGATCAGCAGCTTCACGTCCTTCGCGAACGCCTTGGCGATCTCCACGAGCTGCTGCTTGCCGACGCCGATGTCCTTGATCAGGGTGTCGGGGTCCTCCCGGAGCCCGACCTGCTCCATCAGCTCCAGGGCCCGGCGCTGGGCCGCCTTCCAGTCGATGGCGCCGCGCCGACGCGGTTCGTTGCCGAGGAAGAGGTTCTCGGTGATCGACATGCCGGGCACCAGGGCCAGTTCCTGGTGGATGATCACGATGCCGGCCTGCTCGCTGGCCCGGATGTCGTGGAACCGGACCGACTCGCCCCGGTAGACGATGTCGCCGGTGTAGCTGCCGTGCGGGTGCACCCCGCTCAGCACCTTCATGAGGGTCGACTTGCCGGCGCCGTTCTCGCCGCAGATCGCATGGATCTCGCCCTCCCGCACGGCGAGGTTGACGTCGGCGAGCGCGGTGACGCCGGGGAAGGTCTTGGTGATCGACCGCATCTCGAGCAGGTTCGGGGCGGTGGGTGTCATGAGTGGTGCTCCCCACCGCCGGGAACGCGTCGAGGCGTTCCCGAGTCCTCGGGCCTGCGGCATTGCATGGACATCAACTTGCCTCCGATGGCACTGCCCTGTGCCGTCGTGTCCGGGATGTTTCGTCTGCGGGACCGGACACTAAATCCATTTGTTTTACTAAGTCAATGGGCCGCGAAGGATATGTTGGCGGGGGGTAACGAGAGAGGACCGTACGTGCGGCAGGCAGGAACGAACCTTCCGAAGGTCGGGCGATACAACCGGGCCGTCGTCCTCGACCAGATTCAGCTCGCCGACGGCATCAGCCGCGTCGAGATCGCCCAGCACACCGGTCTCACCCCGCAGACGGTCTCCGGCATCGTGCGCCGTCTGATCGACGAGGGCATCGTGCGGGAGGACGGCGCGAGCAGGGGGTCCGGCGGCGGCAAGCCCCGCACCACCCTGCGGCTCAACGCCGACGCGGGCAGCGCCGTCGGCCTGCACTTCGACCCCGTGGAGCTGAGCTGCACCGTCGTCGACCTGCTCGGGCGGCCGCTGGTCGTCAAGAAGCGCCCCATGGATCCCGGCTCCGACCCGGCCCAGGTCGTGAAGGCCATGGCCGAACTCGTCGCCGACGTGCTGGCCGAGACGGGCGTCGACCGCGACAAGGTCCTCGGGCTGGGCCTCGCCACTCCCGGGCCCATCGACGTCGAGCGGGGCATGATCATCGGCGCGCCCCAGCTCTCCCACTGGACGCGGGTACCGGTGCAGCACATGCTGAGCGAGGCGACCGGGCTGCCGGTGACCCACGACAACGACGCCACCGCCGCCGCGGTCGGCGAGCGCTGGTCGGGCGCCGGCAGGGGAGTGGCGGACTTCGCCTACTTCTTCTTCGGTACCGGCGTCGGCGGCGGCCTCATCCTCAACCACCAGGTGTACAGGGGCGGTTCACTCAACGCGGGCGAGTTCGGGCACTCCTCGGTGCTGCCCGACGGCCCGGAGTGCTACTGCGGCAACCGGGGGTGCCTGGAGCGGCTCGTCAACCCCACCGCGATCGTCGCCGAGGTGCACCGCAGACTCGCCGCCGGACCGCACCCGGACAGTGCGCTGGCGCGGACGTTCGCCCGGGATCCCGAGGCGGTCGACCATGCCGCCATCCGGGAGGCCGCGGCGGCCGGCGACCCGGTCGCGGCGGCGGTCATCGACGAGACCGCCGAGCACGTCGCCTCGGTCGCGGTCGACATCGCGAACTTCATCGACGTGGACCTGATCGTCCTCGGCGGGCACGGCATCCAGCACGTCGAGTCCCGCTACGTCGACGTCGTGGCCGCCGCGCTGGCGAGCCGCCCCCTGTCCCGTCACATCCGGGTCGTCGACGTCGAGGCGTCCCCGCTCGGTACGGACGCGGCGGTGGTGGGCAGCGCTGCGCTCGTCCTGCACGCCACGTACTCCCCGCAACTGTCGGCTCTGGTGGGGACGGCTCCCGGCGGGATGTGACAGCCGAGGTCCGGCTTGCCGTCGGCTCACCGGAGGAGTCTCCCCGCACCCTGCGACGAGTGGTCAATCAGGCAACAACTCCGCAGGTCGACAGCGGGAAATGCGCGGCGTAGTCTCGAAATCGAAGCCCGAATGCCCGTGTTGCCCGCGTTGCCCGCATTCTCCTGGCGGAGCCGGTGGCCTCATCATCGTGCAGGCACGTCTTGGTGCCGCGCGCACTCCTCATCCTGACGGTGTATCAGCCGTGGTCCCAGGCGGCGCCGGAGAGACCCCGAGACGGACACCAGGCCTGCTGGACGGGGAGATTGTGATGTCCACCTTCTATGACGGCTCGGTCAAGGGCCACATCACCAAGGACGGCGCCACCGTCACGCACATCCGATACAGCCAGGAACTTCCGGTCAGCGACGAGAACGACCCCGTCGAAGCGGCCGGCGCCTACCTCAGGGAAAGTGCCGAGGTGCTCGGGCTGGAGCGGCCGCGCCTCGGCAGTCTGCGGGTGAGGGCCGAGGCCATGGCCCCCGAGGAGAAGGGCATCGACTACCGGTTCGAGGACGACAAGAGACTCTTCGACGCGACGACCGTCGCCTTTGCCCAGACCTACTTCGACGTGCCGGTCTTCCGCCGGGGGATCTCGGTCGAGGTGAAACAGGGACCGAACCGGATCGTCGGCGTCACGAACAACACGGAACCCGGCCTGGAGGGCGAGCTGCCCAGCCAGGAACGGATCGACTTCTACCGCACTCTGTTCCAGGACGGCGCCGGATTCCTGGGCCGCGTCTCGCACCGCGAGAACGGCGGGGCCGAGGTCCCGGCAGAGGCCGCGGCCAAGGTCGCGGAAGCGACAGAGGCCGTCCGGCGCACGCTCGGCCTCACCGGACAGGCCCCCGCGAGGCGGAACGGCAAGCCCGCCGTGACCGGCCTGATGAACGGACGGTTCGTCGCCTACCGCTACCAGCCGGAGCTGCGCTTCGACGGCGGGCCCGAGCCCGCCCGCGACGTCCTTCCCCGCCCGGACGGCGAGGCGGAGTCCCCTGAGGCGGTGGCCACGGAGAGCATCACACCGCCGTTCCCGGACATCCCCCCGGTCGACGAGTCGATCGAGCCCGGACGCACCTATCTGTGCGCCGAGATGATCGTCCGGCACGACCTGCCGGAGTACGGCGACCTGGTCTGGCTCCTCCTCGCCGAGGTGGAGACCGGATCGGTCCTCTACATCGAGTGCCAGACCTGCTTCGTCAGCGGCCTGGTCTTCCGTGTCGACCCCCAGGTGGGCAGCGGCAACCTGAGCGTCACCTCCGACGACGGTGACACCGTCCTGCAGAACCACGACTCCAGCGAGGTGCTCAACGACCTGGACGCGCCGGCCGCGGGGACGCAGAACCTGCGGGGCGCGTTCGTGGAGATCCAGGACGTCGAGGCACCGGACGTGGCCCCTCCCAGCCGCCCGTCGGGGGCGGACTTCGACTTCGCGCCGAGAACCAATGACTTCGCGGCCGTGAACGCCTACTACCACCAGACCCAGCTGTTCCGAAGGATCGCCGATCTGGGCTTCCCGATAGGCAGCTACTTCGACGGGACGGACTTCCCCATCCCGGTCGACCACCGCGGCACGGGCGTGGACGAGATCAACGCGCACTGGGCGCCCAACGGCTCCGGCGGCACGGGCCACCAGTGCTACTCCCTGTGCGACCTCACGAACACCGCCAAGCCCCTGGGCCGAGCGGTCGACCCGTGGGTGCACTGGCACGAGATGGGTGGTCACGGAACGCTCGGAGACCATGCGGGCAAAGGCACGTTCGGCTTCGCACACAGCGCCGGCGACGGCCTGGCCGCGCTCCAGATGGACCCCGAGTCCGCGTTGCGGGGAACGACGGAGCGGTTCCACTACGCGCCGTTCCGGCCCGGGACGCCGCGGCGCTTCGACCGCACCTGGCTGTGGGGCGGGCCGGAGGACGACAAGCGGTACCAGAGCGAACAGATCCTGGCCACCTGCCACTTCCGGATCTACCGCTCGATCGGCGGCGACCACGCGGACCTGGGAAGGCGGCTGTTCGCCTCCCGCGCCGCGACGTACCTGATCCTTCGGGCCATCGGACAGCTCACCCCCGCCACCAACCCCGGCACCGCCGACGTGTGGTGCGAGCAGCTGCAGAAGGCGGACCTGGAGAACTGGCTGTCCGAGGGCCTGTCCGGCGGTGCCTACAACAAGGTGATCCGCTGGGCGTTCGAGAAGCAGGGATCGTACGGCGGCCGGCCACCGGCCGTCGACGTGTACATCGACGACGGGCGTGCCGGTGAGTACCAGTTCGAGCCGGTGCACTGGGCCAATCCGTCGATGTGGAACCGGAACGCGCCCGACGGCCTGCCGGGACACCAGAACGCCGTCGTGGGCGCGAAGAATTTCTTCTACGTGAAGGTCAAGAACCGTGGTACCTCGCCATCGGGGACCGTGACCGTCCAGGGCTACCACTGTCTGCCCGGAGCGGGGCTCACCTGGCCGGGCGACTTCACGGCCATGTCACCGGCGGCGGGGCTCACCGTGCCCGGTATCCCCGCGAACGACACGGCGGAGGCCGTCGTCGGTCCCTTCGAATGGACACCCGACGAGAACGCCCACGGACACGACTGCGCGCTGATGATCGCCACCACGGCGGGCGACCCGAGCAACGTGGCGCACCTCACCGGTGCGGAGTCGATCGAGGAGTGGCGGCTGGTGCCGGGCGACAACAACATCGGCCAGCGCAACGTCACCCTCGTGCCCGGCGGCGCGGGGCCCGAGGCACTGATCGCGGCGATGGCCGACGCGGTCTTCGTCGCCGGCAACAACCTGCCCCGGCCCGCGCTCATGAACCTCAGGGTCACCCTGCCCGGCGTCCTCGCGGAGAAGGGGTGGGCGCTCGACCTCGGTGACGCGGCGAACGGATTCCGGCTGGAGGCGGGGGCGAAGCGCAGGCTGAAGCTGCGGCTGGTGCCGGGCGAGCCGTTCACCGCCGATGAGCTGCGACAGGCCGGCGACCAGGCGATCGAGGTCGGTCTGCTGGCCGACGGAATGGAGATCGGCGGGATGCGCTACTCCGTCGATCCGGCCCTGGGCACGAACCCGGAGGGCGCAGTGCGCGCACTGGGCGCCCGCAACGGTGACGCCGTCCACGGCCTGCTCGCGCGCCTCGGCGTGGACGAGGCCGACATCGCGAACGTCACGGTGAAGAAGGTCAGCCTGGACATCGAGTTCGGGCACCCCGACTGACCGGAGGACGACCATGACCGGCAACTGGGAGGTGGCGCCACCGCCGAAGACGGTCGACGGACTGCTCGCCGTCCCTGTCGACATCAGCTCCCTGACGGCGTCGCTCGTCTTCGACGGTGCGTCCGGTGCGGCCACGGCGGACGCGACCCTCACCTACACCGTGGGGCCGACGTCCGGGAACCCCTTCTTCGACCTGCGCCAGCCGGTGTCCCAGGCGTGGCTGGACGGTGCGCCGTTCCCGGCGGACAAGCTGGCCCACCATGCTTTCGGCATCGGGCCCTTCACCGATCTGCGCGTCGTCGAATCCCCTCAGACCGCGGGGTCGGCGCACACGCTGCGCGTGCGGTACCAGCCGGCGCTTCCGGACAGCCAGCTCGGCGGCTCCTACCTGCCCAGACTCGAGTGGGCGCCGGGTCCCCGCCTGACCTTCGCGTTCGGGCTGTCCGACCTGAACCGCGCCCGTTACCTGGAGGCCTGGCTGCCGGCCAACCTTCAGTTCGACCAGTACTCCGTCGATCTGGACATCCAGCTCCGCCACACGGCCGTCCCCCACTCGGTGATCACCAACGGCTCGGTCACGGAACTCGCCGCTCACCACTGGGCGGTGGCGTTCCCGGCCCGGTTCACCTCGGTCTCCCCGCTGCTGGAGGTCCGGGCGGCCGACACGGTCGAGCGGGCGACCGGCACCGCGACGCTGCCCGTGTCCGGCCGGACGGTCACCATCGAGGCGTGGCGGCCGGCCGGCTCGGCCGCCGACCTCGCGGGCCGGATCGGCGCGATCCGTGGCCTTCTCGTCGACAACGAGAACGCCTACGGCGGCTACCTCCATGACGACCGGTACGTCGCGTACTTCACGGGGGCCGGGGGCATGGAGTACGAAGGGGGCACGACGACGTCGGACGACGCCCTCGCGCACGAGATGTTCCACAGCTGGTTCGCCCGCGGCCTCAAGCCCGCCCGCCAGGCCGACGGCTGGTGGGACGAGGCCTTCACCACGTTCCACGACGACGGAGCGGACGACGCCGTACCTCTCGATTTCGCCGAGCCGCCCGTCACCCTCTGCTCCCGGGACCCCTGGCAGCGCGACACACCGACGACCTCGTACGTCGCCGGCAGGGCCCTCTTCAAGGGACTGGCCGCGATGATGGGCGCCGGGCCGCTCAACCGGCACATGCGCTCCCTGTACGAGTCCCAGGCGGGCGGGTTGCCGCTGTCCACCGAGCGGCTGGAGGAGCATCTGGTCGCCCGCAGCGGCGACGTCCGGGTGGTGCACGCCTTCCACCGGTTCGTCTACGGCCTGCCCGACCCCCTCCCGGCTCCCGCCCTGTGGCTGCGCGACGACGTCGCCGATCCCGGGGCGGACACCTGGGCAGGCGCGTTCTGGGACTCGCCCGATCTCTGGGTCCGCACGTGCGACGACGGCGGCACGATCCATCAGAATCCGGAGTACGGCCAGGACAACTGGTTCCATGCGCGCGTGCGCAACCGGGCCGACGCCGGTGCGGCGGCGCATTTCGTCGTGACGTTCCGGGCGACCGGATCGGCCGGGACCGACTTCGTCTTCCCGGCCGACTTCTTCGAGGCCACGGCGGTGAAGGCCGAGTTCCACCTGGCACCGGGCGAGACGCGCGTCGTCACGGCGCGCTGGCCCCGGGCGTCGGTGCCACCGCCCGGATCGCCCACGTGCGTGGTGGCCGCGGTGCTGAGCCGCTTCGACGACCCCGCGGCCGGCAGCCACGTCTGGGAGGCCGGGAACCTCGCGCAGAAGAACGTCGCCGTGGTCGACCTGGTCCCCGGCGAGTCCGTCATCGTCCCGATCGCCCTGCCCAACCGACCCGACGGGGAGCAACTCGTCCACGTACGGCGCTCCGACGCCCGGCTTCCCCTCGCGGTGGTCCGCCGCTCGGCCGGGCCGCTCGACCTGCGAGACGAGCCCGTGACGCTCGGCGCCGGCCCGCTCTCACCGCTCGTGGTCGGCCTCAAGGTCGAACTTCCGGAGGGCTGGGAACCCGGGCACCGCCACCGGGTCGACCTCGTGCAACGACGGGCCGACACGGGACGGATCGTCGGAGGTCTCGCCGTCCTGGTCAACGCGGTCCGGCGCACGGAATGAGGAACATCCCCACGACAGCGAGGCACCGAAGCACGACCCCTAATGCGGCCGGTTGTTCGGGCGGCGCCTTCCCGCCCAGGTCAGTGCGTCCTCGGCCTGGGTGGCCAGGGTGGTGACGAGGTCGGCCGCGGACGGCAGATCGGTGATGAGGTCGGCGGCCTCGCCCGCCCAGACCGGCAGGGGCGGAATCGCCCCTCGCGCCACGTCGTCCCGGTAGTCCTGGCGGGCCCGGGGGTCGGCGGCCAGCTCGGCCTCCCGGCCGCGCCATCGGTCGAGGTAGGGGTGGCTGAGGGTACGGGCGGTGTACTTCCGCGTCGCCCAGCCCGCGCCGCGGGCGATGTCCAACACGCCGTTGCGCTCGGTGTCCTGCCCGCGCCCTTCGATGATCGCCTTGCTGACCGAAGGGTCGACCAGTGCCTCGACGGTGGCCTGGAAGCGGGTGCCGATGAGCGCTCCGGCAGCACCCAGCGCCAGTGCCGCGGCCACACCGCGCCCATCGGCGATCCCGCCGGCCGCCAGCACCGGCACCGGCGCCGCGAGATCCACCACGAGCGGCACGAACGGCAACGTGGACCGCCCGTGCCGGGCGCCGTGGCCACCGCTCTCGGTCCCCTGCGCCACGATGACATCGGCGCCCACGTCCACGGCCCGCCTGGCCTCCTCCAGATCGGTTACCTGGACGATCAGAACCGCGTCCGACCGGCGGATCCGATCGACGAACGGGCCCGGGTCGCCGAAGGACAGCATCACCGCCGCGGGCTGGAACTCCAGGGCCTGCTCCACCGCGTCGGCATCGATCGCCCAGGTCAGAAAGCCGACACCCCACGGTCGGTCCGTGCCCTCCGCGACGATCGTCAGCTCGCGCTCCAGCCACGCCCGGTCCCCGTACCCACCGCCCAGCAGCCCGAGGCCGCCGGCCCGGGACACGGCCGCGGCCAGCGCGCCCCCGGCCGAACCGCCCATCGGCGCCAGCACGATCGGGTGCCGCACGCCCGACAACTCCGTGAACTCCGTCGACAACGCCATGGCCCCATCATCGCTGCGGTGCCGACGGTCCGGCCGTGGAACGAGGCAAGCCGAGGACATCGTGACGTTGATGGCCGAGGAGGTCGGCGGTGTCGCGCCCTGGGCCGGCTTCAACGCCCATCTGGCCGCCGACATCCTGCTGGAGGCCGCCGCCGAGGTCACCCGGCCCACCGGCCAGACCCTCGCGACCAACGCCGACGGCGTCCTCTCCACGCAGGTCAGGGTGCCCAAGGGGGTGATCGCCGCGATCTCGCCGTGGAACGCGCCGGTCATCCTCGGCGTCCGCGCGGTGGCGATGCCGATCGCGATGGGCAACACCGTGGTGATGAAGCCCAGTGAGGACGCGCCCATCGCCTGCGGCCTGCTCGTCTCCGACGTACTGCACGAGGCCGGCCTGCCGCCCGGTGTCCTCAATGTCGTCACCAACGACCCCGCCGACGCCGCCGAGGTCGTCTCGGCGCTGATCGCCGATCCTCGCGTACGGATGGTCAACTTCACCGGCTCCACGGAGATCGGCCGCACCATCGGCGTCCAGCCGCCCGGCACCTCAAGCCGGCGGTCCTCGAACTCGGCGGCAAGAACGCCCTGCTGGTCCTGGACGACGCGGACGTCGACTACGCGGTGGACGCCGCGGTCTTCGGCTCCTTCATGAACGCGGGGCAGATCTGCATGTGCGTGGACCGGGTGATCGTCCACCGCGCCGTGGCCCAGGAGTTCACGGCGAAGTTCGCCGACCGCGTCCGGGCCCTGCCGTACGGCGACCCGGGCGACCCCGGCACCGCGGTCGGCCCGGTCGTGAACCCGGCCGCCGCCCGCCGGATCGCGGCACTCGTCGCGGACGCCGTCGCCCAGGGCGCCGAACTGGCCGCCGGCACGGGCGAGATCGAGAAACCGGGCACACTGATCCGCCCCGTCGTCCTCACCGGGGTCACCAAGGAGATGAGGATCTACTACGACGAGATCTTCGGCCCGGCGACAGTGGTCCACACGGTCGACAGCACCGACGAGGCCGTGGCCCTCGCCAACGACACCCCGTACGGGCTGACCGCCGGCATCATCACCGAGAACCTGGCCAGGGACTGGAGGTGGCGGGACGGCTGCGCACCGGCATCGTCCACGTCAACGACCAGTCCATCGGACGAACCGCAGGCTCCGTTCGGCGGGGTCAAGAGCTCCGGCTACGGCCGCTTCGGCGGTCAGGCGGGCGCCGAGGCGTTCACCGACACCCGCTGGGTGACCGCCCAGGCCGTGGGGCATGCCCGCTTCCCGATCTGAGACGGACGGCCGCCGGGGCAGCCGTATCCATCTGTAGCTCGGCCGGGCTCAGACCCACGTGTCGAGCCACATTCTGGCGTTCCAGTCGGCGTACGGGATGGTCTGCCCCGTGTAGATCGGGAAGAAGTAGATGAAGTTCCACGCGATGAGCAGCACCAGCGTGCCTGCCGCCACCGCACCCCGTACGCGGCGTTTCTCGGCCGCCCCGGGCGGGCCCAGCACCGCTCCCAGCATCATCGTCACGGCCAGGCTCAGATACGGGACGAAGACGACCGCGTAGAAGGAGAAGATCGTACGGTCCTGGTACAGGAACCAGGGCAGATAGCCGGCACCCACCGCACACAGGACGGCTCCGGCGCGCCAGTCGCGGCGCAGCGCCCAGCGGTAGAGCAGATACACGAGTGCGCAGCATGCCGACCACCACAGGAGCGGCGTGCCGAGTGCGAGGATCGCCTGTGAGCAGTCGGCCGTCGTCCGGCAGCCGTCCTCGCCGGGCTTCGGGGACTGGTAGTGGAACAGCACGGGGCGGCCGAGGACCAGCCAGCTCCAGGGGTTGGACTCGTACTTGTGGGGAGTGTGCAGCCCGACGTTGAACTGGTACACCCCGTACTCGTAGTGCCACAGGCTGCGCAGCGGAGCCGGTATCCACGACCAGGTGCCGCCGCGGCCGTCCGCCCAGTGGCGTCCGTAGCCGTTGTCGGACAGGAACCAGCCGGTCCATGTCGCCAGATACGTCACGACGGCGACCGGAACGACGGACAGCACCGACCCGCCGAGGTCCTTGCGCAGCATCGCCCGGTAGGGGTGGCGCGCCCCCGCCACGCGGCGAGCGCCGACGTCCCACATCAGGGTGAGGATCACGAAGAAGGCGAGGAAGTACAGGCCGCTCCACTTGCTGGAAGCCGCCAGTCCCAGGAAGAGGCCGGCCGCGAGCCGCCATAGACGCGATCCGGTTCCGGCATGGTCGCCGGTGTGCTCGTCCGGGCGCGCACGGCCGTCCTCGCCGACCGGCAGGGCCGCCGCGAGCCGGGCTCGTGCGCGGTCCCGGTCGATCAGCAGGCAGCCGAAGGCCGCCAGTACGAAGAACATGACGACGAGGTCGAGGAGCGCGGTACGGCTCATCACCACGTGCAGACCGTCCACCGCCATCAGCGCGCCGGCCAGGCAGCCCAGCACCGTCGAACGGAACAGGCGGCGTCCTATTCGGCACAGCATCAGCACCGACAAGGTGCCCAGGACCGCCGTCATGAAGCGCCAGCCGAACGGGCTGAGTCCGAACGTCCACTCGCCGAGGGCGATCACCCACTTGCCCGTCGGCGGGTGTGCGACGAAGGCCCCGGTGTCGGAGAGCGGGATCATCTGAGGGTGCGCGAGGATCTGCGGGTCGGCGATCTTACGGTCCGGCCAGGTGCCCTCGTAGCCGAGTCGCAGCAGGGACCAGGCGTCCTTGGCGTAGTAGGTCTCGTCGAAGACGAGGTCATGCGGCCGGTCGAGGCGCCAGAAACGGATCGCTCCGGCCAGGACGGCGACGAGTACCGGCCCCAGCCAGTCCATCGCCTTCGCGAGGCGGTACGCCAGTGCCGGGTCGAGGCGCATGAGCTCCCAGGGACGGGTCGCCGGCCCGGGGAAGGGGGGAACCAGGCGTTCGCGGATGTCGGCCCGGGGGTGTTCGACGTATCCGAAACGGCGAAGTCGTTCCGGCCGGTCGCTGGGCGACGTCGCCGGACGGGGACCGTCGAGGACATGGGAACAGGGCGTGTTGCAACTCGTCACCGGATGACCTTAGTTGGGGACCCGCGTGGCGAGGCGCGCGGCGCGGCCGCCCACACGGGCAGGGTCAGCGGAACACCGCGCTCCGCAGGGTCTCGGCGGTGATGCCGACGCCCCCGATGGACGCCGCTGTATCCCTTCGTTCGCACTCCGTATCCCGCCGCCCCGTCGGCGAGTCTCTTCGAATACACGTTCGACATGCGGAAATGTGGGTGTTACCTGCGCTGCCTTGTGGTGCTCTTAGGGTGGTGGGTGTGGCGCGATGGTTCGAGTCCTTTCGAAGTCCGGCGACGGTCGAGCAGACCGGGTCCGGCGGCGTACCCGCACGGGGTGTCGGCGGGCCGTCCCCGCTGGCCGTGCTGCGCGCGGCTGCGGCCCGCGTCGGTACCACGCTGGACGAGGACACCACGTGCGCGGAGCTGACGCGGGAGGTCGCCGGGCAGGTGGGGGCCGCGGCGGCGGTCCTGCGCGGAAGGGGCGAGGCCGGCTCGACGTACGAGGCCGTCAGCGGGAACCCGGCGGTGCTTCCCGACGTCCGGTGGGCCGCGACAGCGGCGCGGGAGCCGGCGGACCCGAGGGAGAGCGGGGCCGTGCGCCCGGCTTCCGGCGATGCCCGGCCGGCGCTCCGCGTGCCGCTCGCCCTCAACGATCACCGCTACGGCGTGCTGGTGTGTGCCCGGGAAGGGGCACCGTTCACCCGCGAGGAGGCGGAACTCGTGACGTTCCTCGCCGAGCGTGCCTCCTCGAACATCCGGCACGCCCGGGAGCACGACGCGGTGAGCGGCATCGTCGGCAAGCTTCAGCGGGCCCTGCTCGCCGAACCGGGCCGGCCGCACCCGAACCTGGACGTCGCCATCCGCTACCTGCCCGTGGGCCAGCGCGCCCTGGTCGGCGGTGACTGGTGCGAGACGGTCAGGCTGCACTTCGGCCGTACGCTGCTCGTCGTCGGCGACGTCATGGGGCATGGTCTGGAGGCCGCCGTCGACATGGCGGCCTACCGCTCGTCCCTGCGGTACATAGCCTCGGCCGACCTGCCGCCGCACCGCGTGCTGCGCCAGCTCGACGACATCGCCTCCCGGGAGCCGGACCGCCGCCCGGCCACCTGCCTCATCGCGCGCGTGGACCCCGTCCGTGGGCTGGTCACCCTGGCCAGTGCCGGCCACCTGCCGCCGGCCGTGATCGATGGACAGGGCCGGGCCTCCCTGCTTCCGGTGCCGGTCGGTCCGCCGCTGGGCACGGGCTTCAGCGGCTATGAACCGGCGACCTGGCGGCTGGACCCCTCCCAGACGCTGATGCTGTTCACCGACGGGCTCGTCGAGCGCCGCGGTGAGGACATCGACCAGTCCCTGCACCGGCTGGCCAGTCTCGGCTTCTCGGCCTCAGCGGGTGTCGAGGACGTCCTCGACACGGTGCTCGCCCGCCTCGACGCCCGGCACGCCGAGGACGACGTCGCGGTGCTGGCCGCCCGGCTGCAGCACCGCTCCGCGCACGCGCAGGACGCTCAGCGCTGAACGGGGCCGGCCCTGTCCTCCCCGCGCACGGCGGCTGATCCCTCGGAGGTCCCGCACCTTCGCCGCCTCACGGGTGCGGCGGGTAGCCCGGCCAGGCGTAGCCGAGCTGGTCGGCGTACTCCTCCGAGCCGCCCCACACCTCGGCGGTGGCGCGGGGATCGCCCGAGGTCAGACGTGCCTCAAGGCGTTCGGCCTGATCGGCCGGGTCGTCGTCGGAGACCGGGAGGGTCATCCCGAACTGGAGCCAGGGCCGCCCCGCCTCGGTCCGGATACGGGGATGCATCAGGACGACGTGGATCCGATCGGGTTCCGTACGGGCAGCCCAGACGGCTTCCAGCTCGCATTCCCAGGTCGCCAGCCAGTCCGCGCGCCGCCGGAGCCTTTCCTCGAGCAGCCTCGCGACCGCTCCGGCCGGCCATTCCCAACCGCGGTCCTCCGTGGCCCGGCGAACCTCCGCCTCGTACGGGCCGACGTCGAACCGGAGCTCCGGCAGGTCGGCATCCGCAGCGGCCGGGTCGCGCCAGCCCGCCCAGACCACCTGGTCCCCGTCACGCCGGACGGTCACGTGGAGAGCACCGCAGCACTCCTCAACGCACGCGGTCACGGCGAGCTTCACCTCGCGGGGTGTGGCGGTGGCATGCAGCGGCCCCTCCGGGTCCAACAGATACCGCGGGCTCACTCCCAGGCCCTGCGGGAACACGTCGGCCAGAAGGTCCCGACCACTGACGATCGGGCGAACCTCCAGCGCGCCCTCGCCGGGCGGTGGGCAGACGATGCGGAGAAGGAGGAGGTCCGGCTCTGTGGTCACCGACCGATGATCGCGGAGCCGGTTCGCAGCTGTCACGTGGATTTGTCCGCTGCCGACCGCGGAGGGATCGGGATTCCGTGCCATCGGCTCCTGATCGCCGGCCCCGCGTACCCCGTGTGCGGGGACCGGACACGGGACGGGTCGATCGTGAGAAATCGGCTGCTGTCCCTTTCGGACACCGCCGACTCCTCGCCCTCGATGGCTCGTTGGCCCGGGTGACCAAGCAACTCCCCGGGACACGAGGCAGGCTCAGCGCTCCATGGCACCCATCACCACGATCGAACTCGAGGACGGCTCACTGCTGCGAGTGGAGACGGCCGCGGCGGCCGGGCCGTCGGCCGGACCTCGCCCGGCGGCCCCCGACGCCTACGAGCCCATCGGCCGGCCCCGGCCCGCGGAGACCGTGGGAGCCGCCGCGGACACGCTGCGCGACGCGGTCGACCGGGTGCGTCCGGCCGTACAGGACCTGGTCGACTCGCTGCGCGCGATGCCGCGCCGGCCCGACCGGATCTCCCTGGAGTTCGGGGTGAAGGTGACGGCCGAGGCCGGCGTGGTGCTCGCCAGGACCGCCGCCGAGGCGCACTTCAGCGTGGGCGTGGAGTGGGAGAGCACCGGCGGACGGGACGCGTCCGGTGCCTCGTGACGGTCTTCCCCCGCAGGCCCGGTACGAGCGGGGCGCCGCCCGGGTGTTCGGCCCGGACGGCGTGGTCGCGGGCGCGGGGTTCCTCATCGGCGAACAACTCGTGTGCACCTGCGCCCATGTTGTGCAGGGCCTCGACGGCGGCTGTCCCGAACAGCCGGTCGCGGTGGACTTCCCGCTGCTCGCCGGGGCTGACGCCGGCGCGCCCGTTGCGGCCCGGGTCGAGACATGGCGGCCGGAGGACGACATCGCTGTACTGCGCCTGGCGGCGCCGGTGAAGGGCACGGAGCCGCTGCCGTTCGTCGACGGTGCCGACGACGAGTGGGGCGGGGAGATTCGTGCCTTCGGCTTCCCCGTGGACGCGCCGCGCGGGGTGAACGCCACCGGCGTGCTGCGCGGCCGGCAGCGGTCCGACCGGCTCCAGCTCGACCTCGCCGCGCACGGAGTGGCGATCGCCCAGGGGTTCAGCGGGGCCGCCGTCTGGGACGTACGCCAGCACGCCGTGGTTGGGATGCTCGTCACGCGCGGACGGTACGGGCTCAGCGGAACCGCCTATCTGATCCCCGCGGACCGGCTGCTCGGGCCGGAGGCGCGGGTGGCGTGCCCGTTCCGCGGGCTCGGCCGGTTCGAGGAGGCGGACGCCCGCTACTTCCACGGCCGCGGGCCCGAGGTACGGGCGCTGGCGCAGGCCCTGGGATCGCGTCCGGTCACGGTGCTCGCCGGGCCGTCGGGCAGTGGGAAGTCGTCCCTGCTGAGAGCCGGCCTCCTGACCGAACTGCGCCGCCTGGGAACGCCGTCGGCGCTGCGTGTGCCCCAGCCCGCCACCGACCCGGCCGCCACTGACCCGGCTGGCACCGACCCGGCCGCCCACGACCCGGCCGCCCACGATCCGGCAACCGCCGAACCGCCCGCCACCGGTCCGGACCGCGCGAGTCCGGCCTTCGTCGCGCGTGACCACGCCGACGCCTGGGTCGCCGAAGCAGTCGCCGCCGCCTGGCACGCGGCCGCTCCCGACGACGGGGCCCGCCCGGACCGTGTGACGGCGGTGCGCGACGCGTGCGCCGGGCTCGAGAGCGAGCGCATCGCCCTGCGCGGACGGCTCTGCGACGAACTCGGGCCGCGCGGAGCCGTGCTCCTCCTCGACCAGTTCGAGGAGTACGCCGCCGCCGACCCGCAAGGAGCGCTGCGGGCCTTCCGGACGCTGTCGGCGCTCACGGCCACCCCCGACCCGGCACAGGGCGGCGGGCTGCGGGCTGTGCTGACCGCGCGGCCCGCCACCCTGGAGGCGCTCACCGCCGCCGACACCTCGGCGGCGCTGGGCCGCGCGGTCACGTTCCTCGCCCCGATGACGGCCGAGGCGCTCACCCTCGCCGTCGAAGAGCCCGTTCGGGCCGTCCCCGGGCTGCGCCTCCAGGACGGACTGAGCGCACGCCTCGTCCGCGACGCCGTCGACGAACCGGGCTGTCTGCCCCTGCTCCAGTTCACCCTGACCGAGCTGTGGCGCCACAAGAAGGCCCACACGCTCACCCACGCCGCGTACGAGGAGATCGGCGGGGTCGGCGGGGCGCTGACGACGTACGCGGACGAGGCGCTCACCGCATGCCTCGCGGTGGACGGCGTACGGGAGGACACCGCCCGTCGGCTCTTCCAGCGGCTGGCCCGTCCGGACGGCCGGGGCGCCTTCACCCGCCGAGCCGTGCCGACGGACCACCTGCCCGCCGATCAGGCCGCACTGGCCCGTCTGCTGGCCGGGCGCCGTCTCCTCGTCTGGGACGTCGTGGAGGCCACGGCTCCCGGACCCACCGGCGGCACCGTGCATGTCGTGCACGAGGCCCTGCTGCGGGAGTGGGAGCGGCTCGCCGACTGGCTGCGCGACGGCGCGGACTTCCGCGACTGGCAGGAACGCACCGCGCGCGACGCGGGCGAATGGGAGACGCGCGGGCGCCCGGCGGGGCTGCTGCCGCACGGGGTACGGCTGGCCCAGGGGCTCGAGTGGCTGGCACGCCGGCCCGAGGACCTCACGCCCGTGGAGCGGGCCTACCTGCAGGCGGGCCGCCGTCGGCAACGCAGGGGGCTGCGGCGGCTGTGGGCGGTCACCGGACTGGTCACAACGCTCGCGCTGGTGGCCACGGGCCTCGCCGTGTACACCTACCGAGCACTGCAGCGGGACCAGGAGCAACTGCGCACCGCCGCCTCCGCCGAACTGAGCGAACTCGCCGGGGAGACGGCTCAGCGCTCCCCGGACAGCGCGTTCCGCTACGCGGCCGGCGCATGGTCGGCCCGGCACACACCCGAGGCACGCCGTGCCCTGTTCGCCCAGTACGTCCGCGCCCGCGACACGGTGGGGTCACGCACCGGGCTGTGGCCGGGCGCGGCACAGTCGGTGCACGCCACGCCCGACGGCCGCACCCTCGTGGTGGTGTCCCAGCCGAACGGCGGGGCCGACCTGGAGATCACGGCCGTGACCGGTGCCCTCGACGCCACCCCCCGGGCACTGCGGCTGCGCGGCGTCCCCGAGGGCCTCGACGTGGAGAGCTTCGAGGACGCGCTCAGCGACGACGGCCGGCACTACGCACTGGTGACGACGGAGGGCAGAACGATGCTCTGGAACCTGACCGGACGTCATGCCGCACCGCGCACCTTGTCGGATCCGCTCGCCGACCGAGGGGACGTCTACAGCCCCTCGGTGGACTTCTCCGAGGACGGCCGCCGCCTGCTGCACTTCTTCCAGTTCGAGACACCGCGCCCCGAGGACGCCGGGCGGCACGCCCTGGCGCGCCTGTGGGACACGAGGACCGGCGAGAGCCTGCCGCTCTCCCCACGGTCGATGGCCCTGTACACACCGGATACGGCCTGGCTAGTGGGACGCGGAGACCGCCTGGTCGTCGGCGTCAGCCACCAGGTGCGCGCCGGAAAGGATCCGGCCTGGGAGCACTACCTCGACATCCACGACACGGCCTCCGGCGACCGGGTGCGCCGCGTCTTCGGGCCGGTGAGCAAGAACTGGCTGACGGCTCTGGACCGGGGACGGTCCGTCCTGCTGATGGACGAGCGACACACCGCCCGGTGGTACCCCCTCACGCCCGACGCGAGGCGTCCGACCGGAGAGCTGAACGGGACGGAGTTCTCCTCGGACCTGACCGGCACGCACTTCCTGGACGAGCGGAACTCCACCGGCGAGACCCTGCGGACCGTCACGGTCCTCGACGCCCGTGACGGCCGCCGCCACTGGTCCGTCACGCTGCCGGGCGGGGACTCCACTTCGGCGCACGTTGCCGTGACCGGCAGGGGGGACGGTGCGCGCACCGTGCTCGCCGTCATGGGGGACTCCTTGCTCCGTCTGCGGCCTGCGGCGATCCCTCCGCCGCTACAGGAGGTGGCCGCCGGCGCCGCCGGCCGGTTCGCCGTCTCACCGGACGGCTCGCGCACCGCGCGCCTGTCCGGGGGCACACTGGAGGTGCTGGGCGCGGGCCGGCGGATCCGGGCCACCCGGCAGATCCTCTCGGACCGCGCCAGGAAGCAGGACGACTTCTCCCTGCGGGTGCTCTGGGTGACCCGCAAGGGCGGTGACGCGCTCCTCGTGTGGTCCGGCGGCTTCACCGACGCGGCCCTGTTCGACGTGGAGACGCTGCGCAGCCGGACGCGACTCACCTGGGACTGCGGCCGTGGCGACGGCCACCTCTGGAACCGGCCGCAGGACATCGTCCAGACGCCGGGCGGGGACCTCGTCGTGCTGTGCCTGGGGGACACTCTCGTACGGCTCGACCCTCGTACCGGCGTCCGCAGCGGCGGACCCACGGCTCTCGAACGCGTCCCGCAGGGACCGGGCAGCTTCGCCCCCACCGGGCAGCTCGCACCCCGGCCGGGCCACGACGACGAGGTGGCGGTCGTGACGGACGACTGGGCCGGCCACGGCCGCATCGAGGTGTGGGACGTACGACGCGGCACCCGTACGGCCCGGCTGGAGGGCTCGCCGCTGATCTACACCAACGACGCCCTGGAGCGGTGGACCGCGTTCAGCGCAGACGGTGACCGGCTCGCCGCGCTCGTCCGGGACCGTCGTGTGGAGTGGTGGCAGGTCGACGAAGAGCGTCGCACGGGGCAGACCCGTCCCCTCACGGACGCGGGCGGCCTGCTGGGCGTCGCGGCCGACGGCACGCTCGTCACCACCTCCTCGGACGCCGTCGCCCTGTTCTCTCCCACGGACGGTGAACCACGGGGCAACGTCACCTGGCCCGGATTCTCCTCGATCCGCGCCGGGCACCTCACCGGTGACGTCCTGCGCCTGCTGGGCGACGAGGATGAGATGACACTGCGTCTCTCCCCGGCCCACTGGCACGACGTCATCTGCTCGGCCGTGACCGGCGCCTACAGCCCCTCCCAGCGCGCGGCCCCGCGTCTGCGGCAGGCCCGGGAGACGCCGCCGTGTCCGTCCGACTGACAGGACCCTGGCCGGGTTCCTTGTTCAAGGACCGTCGTCCGACCGTCGGCGCCGCTGTCGAGGGCGTGGAGGATCTCGGCGCAGGCGCGTTGCAGGGTCGCGATGGCGTTCCTGGCGGCGAGCCCGGAACCGGTGGAGACGCGGCCCACCGTGCCGACAGCGCCCGATCCGTACCTCCACCACCTGCCGGGCGTTGCCCGGGTTCCCGGCCTCGGTCGCGAAGCGGGTGAGGCCGGCCGCGCCCACGGGTAACCCCTCGGGCCGCTCGCGCGTGATCACCCGCGCCTGCTCGCGTTCGGCGCCGCCGCTGACCGCGTGGTCCATCGCGTCGAGACGCATCAGGTGCCGACCGCTTCCGCCGTCCCAGATCCGGACCTTCTTCTTGTAGCTGCCCGAGGCCAGGGTCCGACCGCCGCTCCGAACCCCGGCCGGCCGTCCACCGTTTCAGGAAGGAGTTCCCCGCGACGAGGTGCGCCGACACCGTCGACGGGAGCGAGCACAGCACGGACTTGGAGGCCGCCGGCGTCAACTCCGCGAATCCGGTCGATCTGTATGCGGATTGCCGCCAAACCCGGACGGTCACGTCCTGCGCGGCGACAGGCGGCCGCTACACGTGGGGGGAGAGTGGCTGGGCGGGGAGGAGATGTTCGTGCTGACGATCAATGTCGCGGTGCTGCTGGCGGTCATCATCTTCGTACGGCTGCGGCGCCGGACCGAGGCCCGCAGCCGCAACGACGAGATGCTGACCGTGTTCATCGTCCTGGTGTTCGGCGTGCTGATCGCCCCGACGGACCTGGGGCGGGGAATATTCGATGCCGTGGGCCAGGCCACCGAGGGCATATCGCGGTCGGGCCGCTGAGCATCGCAGCGGCTGCTGCCCGGACCGGGCACCGGCCGGGCCGCACGGCCCCGAGGAACCTGGCGCAGACGCTCCTCCCTCCGGGAAGGCAAGGCGGCGTCGAACCCTTGACCCGGGTCGCCGAAGGTCGGCCAGGCCGTGCGGACCCCGGCGTACCAGGTCAGGGCCGTTCGGCTCTAGTCACGCGCCCGCGGCGCTGACTTCACTGATCCCGGACTCCCGCGCCCGGCACCGGGGTCCGGATCCCGTGCGTGCCCGACCTGGTGGACTCCGTCCACGGGCGGCCACGGGACCGGCCGTGTGCCAGGACGCGGACGACGGAAGAGCGCCGAACGGCGGAAGGAGTGGCAGATGATCGCGGTGGTGGGCCACGCCGACGTGACCCCGGAGACCTCGCGGCTGGTTGAGGCCGAACTGGCGGCCGTGCTGGAGCGTGAGCCCGACGGGGAGCCGGGCGTGGTACGCGCCGGTGGCGGTGTCCCGGTGGCGTTCGGGCGGGCCGCGCACCGGGCGGGCCGGGATCTGGTCGTGGTGATTCCCACGGCGGGCATGGTGCCGGCGTTGCTGCCGGCCCGCGACCGGGCGCCGATCGGGGAGTTGCTGCTCCTCGCCCGATGGGTGCGGCTGCTGACGTACGACCCGGGCGACCGCGACGCGTGCGTCGGCGCGGACGAGGAGATCGTCGCGGGATGCCGTCGCCTGGTGGCCGTCTGGGACGGTTCGCCCTCCGACGGCCGGGACGCCACCGCGCATCTGGTGGCCTACGCCCGCTCCCGCGGAGTCCCCGTGGAGGTGCTCTGGCCGCTGGGCGCCACCCGCACCGGCCTGCGCGCCGCGCCGCGGCCGTACGACGACCGCCGACCGCCCGCCGGCCCGGACTGTCCGGCCTCCGTGCGTACGGAGGCCACTGGCCCGCACCTTCCGGCCTCCGTGCGCGCCGAGCCCGGCCGCAGCACCAGCGAGGCGGGTACCTCCCGATGAGCGGCACGAGCAACAGCGACACCACCGCCCTCACCGCCCCCACCACGCAGCTGCGCCGGCTGGACAGCGGGCCCCGGGAGTCCGGGCCGGCCCGGGAGATCCCCTCGACGGGTGCGACCGGAGGCTCCCGCGCCCTGGCCTGGCTGCTGATCGTGACCGGGGCCCTGGGCCTCCTCGCCTCCTTCGTCATCACGGTCGACAAGTTCGAGCTCCTCCAGAACCCGGACTTCGCCCCCTCGTGCAACCTGAGCCCCGTGCTGTCGTGCTCGAACGTGATGCGCAGTCAGCAGGCGTCCGTGTTCGGCTTCCCCAACCCGCTGCTGGGCCTGGCCACCTATCCGGTCGTGACGTTCGCCGGGTTCGCGCTGCTGGCCGGAGCGCGCTTCCGCCGCTGGTTCTGGCTCGGGCTGAACCTGGGGACGCTGTTCGGCGCGGGCTTCTGCATGTGGCTGATGACCCAGGCGCTGTACGAGATCGGTGCGCTGTGCCTGTGGTGCTGCCTGGCCTGGGCGGCGACCGTCGCCATGTTCTGGTACACCACGGTGCACAATCTGCGGCACGGCGTCATCCGGGCCTCCCGCGGGGTGGTCGCGGGTGTGCGGGAGTTCCACTGGGTGGTGCCGGTCACCTGGTACCTGTGCATCCTGCTGCTGATCGGGACACGGTTCTGGTCCTACTGGCAGACCCTGCTCTGATCCTCCCTCACCCGGAGGCAGAGCGGGCAGGGTGGGCAGGATGGCACGGCGGCCAAATGGGGCCGTTCGGCCCGCCGACCCGGCCCGACCAGGGACGTTCGACCCTATCGGGCCCTCCCACCCCTGTGGCGATCATGGACCGGCGGCCGGAAGGAGCCGGTCCGAGGTCCCGCACCCACGGCTCTTCCCGCCCCCGTCATGGACACCAAGGGGAGGACAGGAACCCGTGGAAGAGGCACGGACAGAACCGAGGGAGACCGCGCGGCCGACCGCCGCGGTCTCCGTCACCGGCAAGGCGTCCGCAGGAGCCGGGAGGAACGGCGGGGCGACCGCCGGCCCGTCGTGGGTGGAGTGGCTGACGACCACCGACCACAAGAGGATCGGGACGCTGTACCTGGTCAGCGCGTTCGCGTTCTTCGTCGTCGGTGGCGTCCTGGCGCTGCTGATGCGGGCGGAACTCGCCCGGCCGGGACTGCAGATCATGTCCAACGAGCAGTTCAACCAGGCGTTCACGATGCACGGCTCGATCATGCTGCTGATGTTCGCGATGCCCTTGTTCACCGGCTTCGCCAACTGGATCATGCCGCTGCAGATCGGCGCCCCGGACGTGGCCTTCCCCCGCCTGAACATGCTCGCCTTCTGGCTGTTCCTGTTCGGGTCGTCGATCGCGGCGTTCGGTTTCCTCACCCCGGGCGGGGCCGCCGACTTCGGCTGGTTCCTGTACGCGCCGCTGTCGGACTCGGTGCACTCGCCGGGAGTGGGCGCCGACCTGTGGATCATGGGTGTGGCGCTGTCGGGCTTCGGCTCGATCGCCGGCGCGGTCAACTTCATCACCACGATCATCTGTATGCGCGCGCCCGGTATGACCATGTTCCGGATGCCGATCTTCACCTGGAACGTGCTGCTGACCGCGGTGCTGATCCTGCTCGTCTTCCCGGTCCTGGCGGCGGCGCTGTTCGCGTTGGAGTGCGACCGGAAGTTCGGCAGTCACATCTTCGACGCGGCCAACGGAGGGGCGCTGCTGTGGCAGCACCTGTTCTGGTTCTTCGGGCATCCCGAGGTCTACATCCTGGCCCTGCCGTTCTTCGGGATCGTCTCCGAGGTCATCCCGGTCTTCTCCCGGAAGCCGATGTTCGGCTACTTCGGCCTGATCTCCGCGACGATCGCGATCGCCGGTCTGTCCGTCACGGTGTGGGCGCACCACATGTACGTCACCGGTGGCGTCCTGCTCCCGTTCTTCTCCTTCATGACGTTCCTCATCGCCGTCCCGACCGGTGTGAAGTTCTTCAACTGGATCGGCACCATGTGGAAGGGCAGCCTCTCCTTCGAGACGCCGATGCTGTGGACCACCGGCTTCCTCATCACGTTCGTCTTCGGAGGGCTGACCGGCGTGATCCTGGCGTCACCGCCGATGGACTTCCACCTCTCCGACTCGTACTTCGTGGTGGCGCACTTCCACTACACCGTCTTCGGTACGGTCGTGTACGCGATGTTCGCCGGCTTCCACTTCTGGTGGCCGAAGTTCACCGGCAAGATGCTCGACGAGCGCCTCGGCAAGATCACGTTCTGGACGCTCACCATCGGCTTCCACCTCACCTTCCTCGTCCAGCACTGGCTCGGCGCGGAGGGGATGCCCCGCCGGTACGCCGACTACCTGGCGGCCGACGGTTTCACCGCCCTCAACACCCTGTCCTCGATCGGCTCGTTCCTGCTCGGCCTGTCGATCCTGCCGTTCTTCTACAACGTGTGGAAGACCGCCCGGTACGGCGAGCGCGTCACCGTGGACGACCCCTGGGGCTACGGCCGCTCCCTGGAGTGGGCCACCTCCTGCCCGCCGCCCCGGCACAACTTCACCGGCCTGCCCCGGATCCGCAGCGAGTCGCCGGCCTTCGACCTGCATCACCCGCAGGTCGCCGCCCTCGAGGCGGAGCGCTAGGCCGTGATCCAGCCCGTCGCCGCCCTGGGAACCGCGATGCTGACCGTGTCCGGCTGTGTCTGGTACCTGCCGGCCCTCACCGATCTGCGGGCCGGCGCCGACCGCCCCGACTCCCGCCGTACCGTCGCTGCCGCCTGTCTGAGCGGCTGGAGCACGACCGGGATCATCGCCCTGCTGCTCCTGGCGGCCGAGGCGTGGTGGGTGCCCGGCGCCGCGGCCGTCACCGGGGCCGCCGTCACGGTCGGCCTCCTCGGCCGGGCAGTCGTGCAACGCCGGCGTGAGGTGCGGGAGGCCGCGCGGGACTGGGCGAAACTGCGCCCCGGTCCGCACCCGGCCGGCACCGGTCGCGCGCGGAACGTCGTCGCCGTCCTCCTCGCCGTCGGCCTGCTGATGGCGGCGGTCACCGCGGCCCTGGACATGGCCGTGGCCCGGGAGGAACGCCCGGACTGGCTGCCACTCGCCGCCGCTCCCGCCGCGGTCGTCGCGGTGTTCGTGGCCGTCGCGGTCATGTACACGCGAGCGACCCGTCGCCGCGCCGGGGCGGAGCATGCGGGAGCCTGGCACCGGACAGGGAGCGGAGGAGACTGAGGCGGCGGCCGCCGCCCGGCTACCGCAGGCCGAAGAAGTGCAGGGGCGAGTTCGGTTCGAAGCCGATACGCGGGTACACGGGTGCTCCCGCGACGGTCGCGTGCAGGGTGGCGCGCGTCAGCCCGGTCGCCCGGGCGCTTTCGTACAGCGCCTTCCGCGTCACCGTTTCGCCGTAGCCCCTGCGCTCCCACCGCGGGTCCGTGGCGACGAGCACGACGAAGAGGCGGCCCTCGGCTTCGATCGTCGCGGCGCACGTCACCGGGACACCGTTCCGCAGGCCGAGGTAGGCGTGCACGTCCTCCTTCCACAGTCTGGAACCGGAGAGTCCGTCGCGGCCGTGCTCCAGAGGGAAGCCGTACGCGCGTGAGTTGAGGTCCGCGTAGGAGCGAAGATGCTCGTCGGTGCTCACGCGCACGAACGTGAGATCGGGGTGGGCCGGCTCGGGAAGGGGGAGCAGGTCCCCGGCCATCCCGGTGCCGGGGAAGGCGTGGACGAGCCCCGCTCGCTCGGCCGCCGCCGTGAGACCCGCGCGCGCGTCGGCGTCGAGGAGGTCCTCGAAGACCCACAGAAAGCCCGGGAACGTCTTCGCCCGCATGACGCCCGCCGCTTCGGCCAGCCGCCGCTCCAGGAGCGCCGCGTCCGCCCCCACATCGGTCAGCGTGACGCAGTTCCAGAAGGCGAACCGGCAGTCGGCCCAGCGCACGGCGACCCCCGGAAGGTCCCGCACATCGGCACCCGCGTCCCGGTCGAGCACCATGGACCGCCAGACCGTGGCGAGTTGCTCCATCGACTCGACCGAGTCCTCACGTCGTGTCACCGTCACTCCTCCGATGTCGATCGTCGGGCCTCCAGCGAAGCAGTCACCGTGACAACGACCGCGGCCCGTCCGACGGTTCGACCTTTTAGGCCGAGTCGTACGACCGGGCCCACCTATTCGGCCGTGACGAACCGCAGACGGCGGCGGACACGTGCCGGGGCGTTCCTGCGGGCCCGGATCTCCTGGACGACGGCGGCGATGACGACCACGCCCCAGGCGACCGAGAACACCCCCATCTGCTCCTCCGAACCGAAGGCCAGCCAGCCGACTCCCAGGCCGCCCAGGGTCAGGCCGGAGGCCGCCGCGAGGGGCGACGGGCGTCGGCGGCTCAACGCGCGGACGAGGCAGAGCGCGGCGAGGGCGAGCACCGGAGCGGCGAGGATCTCGATGGAGTCGTTCGCGGTGTGGTCGTAGTAGACCTCGGCATCCGCGTAGGAGTACCCGCCGCTGTAGTCGTCCTCGAAGAGCCGGTTGCCGGTGGAGTCGGCCTCCAGCTCGTAGTAGTCGTCGTAGGAGGAGTCGTAGTAGTAGAGGGTGCCGAAGTCGGACTCCGTGACGTACTCGTAGTCGTAGTCGTCGACCGCGCCGCCGACCGCGACGCTCGCGATGACCAGGGCGCCGGCCCCCCACCACAGGAGGGTCGAGGTGAGGGGAAGCCAGCGGAACAGGGCGAGCCCGAGCACGGCGGCGGCCACCCACACGCCGACGAGCGCGTCGGACGAGTCCTCGTACGCGTCCTGGTAGCCGACGCTGACGACGCCGGAGACGACGATGCCCAGCAGGGCGACGATCCTGCCGGTGGTGAGGCCGAACCGCCGCCCACCGGACGAGGGCGACGGCTCGCCGCCCGCCGGCGCCGTGCCGGACGGCGTCCGGGTACCGTCCGCGGCGCCGGGGACGGCCGTGTCGGCCGGCTCACCGGGGGGCGGGACGACGGGCCTGGGCGGCGTCGGCGCGGTGCGGGTCTCCTGCTGCGCCAGTGCCGTGTGCCCGGGACCCGACGTGGACTCGGCGTCCGTGCGCGCGGGCGGCACGGCGGGCGGGGGCGGCGCGCCCGGAGCGGAGGCGGCGGTCCGTGGGGCCGGCGCGGCCACCGGAGCGCTCAGCGCGGTGAGGGTCGCCGCCAGCGCCTCCCGCAGCTCCGCCGCACTGCCCGGCCGCTGCTCACGGTCCTTCGCCAGGGTCCGCAGGACGAGGCCGTCCACCACGGCCGGGATCTGCGGGCGCAGCCGGGACGGTGCGACCGGCTCCTGACTGATGTGCTGGTGCATCACCGCGAAGGGGGAGTCGCCGACGAACGGGGGCCGGCCGGTCAGCAGCTCGTACAGCAGACAGCCCATGGAGTACTGGTCGGAGCGGCCGTCCACCGGCCGGCCCGTGAGCTGCTCGGGGGAGAGGTAGGCGGGAGTGCCCACCGTCATGCCCGTCGCGGTGAGGCGGGTGGTGGTCTCCGCGACGACCTTCGCGATCCCGAAGTCCAGGACCTTGATGCCGCCCTCGGACGTCAGCATGACGTTGGAGGGCTTGATGTCGCGGTGGATGAGGCCCTGGGCGTGGCTGTGGGCGAGCGCGTCGGCGATGTCCCTGCCGACCGCCAGGGCCCGCTCGACCGTGAACGGGCCGTCGGCCAGCACGTCGGTCAGGGTGCGCCCCTCGATGAACTCCATGACCAGGAACGGCGTCGTCTCGCCGTCCGTGGTGTCCTCGCCGACGTCGTGCAGCACGGCGACGTTCCGGTGATTGAGCGAGGCGACGGTGCGGGCCTCCCGGCGGAACCGGACACGGAACTCCTCGTGCCGGGTGAGCTCGGGTGGTAGTACCTTCACCGCGACGGTGCGGCCGAGCTCTCGATCGGTGGCGCGCCAGACCTCTCCCATTCCACCGCGTCCGACCGCCTCGAGCAGTTCGTATCTCTCCGCGAGCACCCGCATGGTTCCGCCCCCTGGTGACATGGGCAGCCGGACCACAGCGCGGCCGCCCGAAGGTTCCGAACAGCGGCAGGCGAAAGGGCGGCACATCCGGAACTCCCCGGTGCCGGTGTGCCTTTCGCGCAGCCGCCCGGCCACCATACTGGCGAAAATCCACTCATGGGATATTCAGCGTCTTTCAGTACAAATGTGCGCCCCTTGCGCGCCGTTCACGCCTCCTGGCTGCCTCGCCGGTCGGGGGCGCCGGTCAGCTCTCGCACCCCACGATGTCGTCCTCGCACTCCTGCACGTCCTCGGGGGCGACGGTGTTGAGGCGCCAGAGCACGAGGCCGTCCGTGTCCCGGTTCGACGGGGTGATCCGAGCGGTGAAGGGGGCGCCGGCGGGGATGTTGAACCGGTCCGCCTCGCGGTCGCCGCACTCCACCTCCCATGCGCTTCTCTCCTCGCCCCGTACCAGGGTCAGGGTGAGTGTGTGCGGCGCGGGGCTCTGGCAGGCGACGTCGAAGGTGTAGGGCCGGTCGCCCCGCGTCGTCAACTTCTTGTTCAGGCCCTGGGCCAGGGTTGTCATGCCCGAGTCCTCGCGGGAGGCGCTCTCGGGTTCGTCCGCGTTGAGGGCGCGCGTGGCGCGCTCCATCGCGTCCTCCTGGTCCGCCTTTCCGCCCCAGGTGGGGGCCTGCGATGTGGGCGGGGGATTTCCGGTCCCGGGCTCTGTCGGCTCCTGCTTCTGCTCCGTGCAGGCTCCCGTCAGGGTCGCGAAGGAGACGAGAAGGGCGAGGGCGAGGGGGTGGCGTGCGCGCATGGGGCTCCAAGTCGAGTGTGCCGGTGCGGCGGCGCCGCCTCCGGAGAGACGGCGCCACACCCTGGCGAGTTCCGCGGCGGTACAGGTGTCGCGCTCGCCGACGCGTGGTCAGAGCGTCGACAGGTCGATGGCCCGGTCGAGATCCTGGGGCTGGAGCACGCGCAGGATGCCTTCCAGCAGGTAGTAGTCGGCGTAGGGGAGCGAGATCTCGATCCCGTCCTCGGCCGGGCGGTTGCGGGTGCAGCGGGCCACCACTGCCTCGGCGCGGGGCGAATTCCTGGTCAGGCAGGTTTCCGACAGTGCCGTGAGGATGCGCACCGCCACCTGCCGGTACTCGGGTCGGCCGGTGGCGGCGGCCAGGTCGAGCAGCCCGCACGCCATGACGGCGCCCGCTGACGCGTCCTTGATGTCGTGGGGTTGCTGAGGCGCACGGTAGTCCCACACGGGCACGTGGTCCGGGCTCAGCGCCCCCACCGCGTAGTCGGCGAGCCGGCGTGCCGTGGCCAGGAACTGACGGTTTCCGGTTCTGCGGTAGATCGTGGTGAACCCGTAGATGCCCCAGGCCTGTCCGCGCGACCAGCAGGAGGTGGGGCTGTAGCCCTGGACCGTGTTCGCGCCGATCGGTGCGCCGCTGTCGGGATCGAAGTCGTAGACGTGGGGGGTCGATCCGTCCGGGCGCGGAAAGACGCGTTGCGCCGACTTGGCGTGCTCCACCGCGACGCCGAGATACTTCTCGTCGCCTGTCTGCCGGCTCGCGAAGGCCAGCAGGTCGAGGTTCATCATCGTGTCGATGATGACCCGGCCGGCGTTGCGCGGGTCGTCGAGTGCTCCCCAGGCCCGGATGAAGCGGCCGCGCGGGTTGTATCGCCGTATCAGCGACTCGGCCGCCTGCACGGCGCCCGCCCGCCAACTCTCGTCGCCTGTCAGGCGCCAGGCGGTGACCCACGACGGACAGAAGAGGAATCCGAGATCGTGGGTGGTGGTGTCGTACTGGCGGGGAGCGAGCTTTCGCGCCGATTCGAGTGCCAGCGTCCGCAACGAGGTGTCGCCGCTGTAGAGGTACCCCATCCACAGCGTCCCAGGCCAGAACCCTCCCACCCAGTCACCGTTCTGGGAGTAGGTCCACTTCTCGAACCTCGTCCCGACGGGAAACGCGCCGACACCCGGAGCGACGGTGCGCAGTTTCTCGACCGCGTAGTCGGCTGCCGCGCGCAGTGCCGGCAGAGCCGCCGCCGGTGCCGGGTCGCTGGACGCTTCCGACGCCCGTGCCGGTGAGGGGACGGCCATGGCGGCACCGGCCGCCACGGTGAGGACGGTACGCCGGGAAATGGTCATGAACGCCTCCAACTGGGCAGCGCAGCAAGGACGTTGAGCGAGTCTGGCACGGCAGGCACCCTGCGGTACACCCACGTACACAGAGTTCACATCCATGAACACACCTGCTGTGCGGCGGCCTCTCCGGACGACGGGTTCGAACAGTTCGGGTGTTCTGGAACCCGTTGCTCAGTCGGTCAACGCCTCGGTGATCTGACGGGTGGTCTGCGCGGCGACCCGCGGGTTGACGGCAGCGTAGGAGGTGTAGGCGTTCAGGCCGGTGGCCAACGCCCAGCCGCGGCCTCGGGTCCAGGTGGCGTCGTCGACGCCGAGCGTGGAGCGGAATACAGCCCGGCTCCTGGCCGACATCAGGGTGAAGGCGATGGTCAGGTCGCAGGCCGGGTCGCCGATGCCGAGCCCGCCGAAGTCGATCACCGCGCTGAGACGGCCGCCGACGGCCAGCAGATTGCCGGTGTGGAGGTCGCCGTGGAACCAGACCGGAGGGCGATCCCAACCCGGGGCGTTCAGCGCCGCGTCCCACAACTCGGTCATGGCCGAGGCGTCGAATGCGCCGCCGACGTCCGCGATGGCGGCCCGCGTCGCGCGGTCCCGGTCGGCCAGCGGCCGGGCGGTGAGGTCCTCGGGAGCGAACCCGACCGGGATGTCCTCGGGCGTGAACTCCTGAAGGGCCGTGAGGAACTCGGCCAGTTGGACGGCGATCCCGGACGAGTCGGCCAGGGCCTCGGTGGCCGCGACTTCGCCGTCCAGCCACCGGGAGACCGCCCAGGGCCACGGATAGTCGAAGTCCGGCTCACCCACCCCCACCGGTACCGGGATGGCCAACGGCAGGTGCGGGGCGAGCCGGGGAAGCCACACGGACTCCTTCCGGGCCTGGCCGATGGCCCCCGCATGGCGGGGCAGCCGGACGGACAGCTCTTCGCCCAGCCGATAGATCACATGGTCCGAACCGGCCGGGTCGAGCAGGTCGAGCGGCAGCTCGGCCCACTGCGGGAACTGCGTAGCGAGAAGCCGCCTGACCAGTGCCGCGTCGATCGAAGGACGGGGGTCCGCAGTTCTCTCGGTCGGCAAGGAACGACTCCTGTGGTCGGCCCACTCTCCTGCGGCGGGCGGTCGAGGCCATCACAGTGCGTGGGCCACTCGTCTGTCGAAGGGTTTTCCCGACCGGCCGTCCCCGCCGTCGATCCGCGCCCTCCACCGGCAGCGGCCGCTCGACGGGACAGCCGAACCGCACGGCGTCGGGGCGGTGAGGCCGAGCGCCCAGGGCGTTCACGGATGGGCCTGTCCGAGGTCTCGCACGATGATCTTGCCGGTGTTCTCGCCGCGCAGCATTCCGAGGAACGCGTCCACGATGTGCTCGAAGCCGTCGACCACCGTCTCGTCCAGAGCCAGCCGCCCGCTCTGGAGATGCGGCACCGAGAACTCGTACAACTCCTCCTGCAGATCGCGGTAGTTGCTGACCAGGAAGCCCTCCATGCGGATGCTCTTCTCCACGATGTCCGCGTAGTCGAAGCGCGGTGACGGCGCGTCCGGGGTGTTGTACTGGCTGATCGTGCCGACACGGACGATCCGCCCGAACTCGCGCAGCGCTCCCACCGCCGCGGCCAGCTGCTCGCCGCCGACGTTGTCGACGAAGACATCGATGCCGTCCGGCGCGGCCTTGCCGAGCAGGTCGGCGGCGGGCCCGTCGTGGTAGTCGAACACGGCGTCATAGCCCACCTCCCGCATGAGGTGGCGGGCCTTCGCCGCCGAACCCGCGCTGCCCACCAGCCGTCCGGCACCGAGCAGTCTGGCGAACCGCCCGGTCGCCGTGCCGACGCCGCCCGCGGCGGCCGACACGAACAGGTCCTCCCCCTCCTGGAGCCGGGCGATCCGGGTCAGGCCCACGTAGGCGGTCAGGCCGGTGCCGCCCAGGGTGCTCAGGTACGCGGTCAGGGGCACCCCGTCGAAGCGGGGCAGTCGCCGGATCTCCTCGGGCGTGACCACCGCGTGGGTGCGCCAGCCCTGCCGGTGGAACACGACCTCGCCCTCGGTCAGCCGGGGCGTGCGCGACATGATCACCCGCCCGATGGTGCGGCCCTCCAGCGGTGCGTCGAGTGCGAAGCCGCCGGGCACGTCGTCCATCATCTCGCGGTGGTAGGGGTCGACGGACCAGTACAGGTTCTCCACGAGCGCGCTCCCGGCCGCGGGCTCGGGAAGCGCGGACTCGACGAAGGCGAAGTGCTCGGCGGTGGGAAAACCGTGGGGGCGGGCGGTCTGGTGCACGGTGAGCGCGGTCTCGTTCATGCCCGGACCGTAGGGCGGGAATGCGCCACCCGGGCAGCCGGTTGGGCTCATGCGACACACCGTTCCATGAGCAGTACTCATACATCTGAGCAGTACTCATACATCGAGGTGAGCGCCCCGTGGCCCGCACGACCGACACCGATCTCGCCCCGCAGGAACTGCGCGTCCTGGTGGCGGTGGCGGACACCGGCGGTTTCTCGGCCGCGGCCGGCGCACTCGGTCTGACCCAGTCCGCGGTCTCCCACTCGGTTCGCGGCAGCGAGCGCAAGATCGGTGCCGTCCTCTTCACGCGCGGCCGCACCGGCGCCAGGGCGACCCCTGCCGGAGAGAAGGCCGTCGCGCACGCCCGCCGCATCCTCCGCCTGCTGGACGTCCTGACCGCCGAGGCGCGCGGCGCGGCCCGGCCCGATGCCCCGGAGGGGCCGCTGCGGATCGCGGCCTTCCGCAGCGCGGCTCTCCACCTGCTGCCGCCCGTACTGCGGCGGCTCCGCGCCCGACACCCCGGGATCGAGCCGCGGGTGCGGATCGTACGCGAGGTGGGGCGCGGCACCGCAGGCGAAGTGGCCGACGGGAAAGCCGACATCGCGATCGCCACCCTGGGCGGCTCCGTGCCCTTCCCGCCGGGCCTGGTCGCCAGGGCACTCCTCGAAGAGCCGTATGCCCTGGTGCACGCGACGGGGCACGCCGCCCCGCGCTCGCTGCCGCTGGTCGACTGGGCCGAGAACTGTGGCTCGTACACCCGCGACTGGTGGGCCGCACAGCCCTGGATCCCGCAGGCGACCGTCGAGGCCGAGGACGACGGCGCGGTGCTCTCCTTGGTCGGCGGAGGTCATGGAATGGCGATCATGCCCGCGCTCTCCCTGGTCGGAGCACCGGACTCGATCGGGATCACCGACCTCGGCCCCGACCGCCCGACACGCCAGGTCGGCTATGTCACCACCTCCGAACTGGCCGGATCCGCTGTCGTGCGCGCCTTGGTGAGGGAACTGCGGGCGACGGTCCCGCAGGGTGTGAGTCTGCTGGGCGGCGAGGCGAGATCGATCGAGCTGGGCGCATGACGTGGGGGTGACCGGCTGTGGTCGCTGGCGGTGGTCACCGGCAGTGGTCGCGGCTGTGGTCGCTTGCTGTGGCCGGAGCCGGGCCGGGCCGGCCGGGCGACTGCTTCGCCCGCTGGGCCTTCGCCGATGCGTCCGCCTACGAGAGGCCGGGAGCTACCATGGCGGACGCTGTACACCTGTCAAGGGGAAGGACGGCCGGCTCCGGGCCTTGCCGCACGAGAGGGGATGGTGGAGATCGTCACGGAGACCGACGCCGACGTGCAGCCCCGCGCACCCTTGAGCAAGAAGCGGGTTCTGGAGGCCGCCGTCACCCTGGCCGACGAAGGCGGGGTCGAGGCGCTGAGCATGCGCAAGATCGCGCAGTCGCTCGGTGTCGTGCCCATGGCGCTGTACAAGCACGTGGCCAACAAGAACGAGCTGCTGGACGGCATGGTCGACGTCCTCGTCGGTGAGATCGACCCGCCGTCCAGGGGCACCGACTGGAAGACCACCATCCGCCGGCGCGTGCTGTCGGCCCGCCGCATGCTGCTGCGCCACCCGTGGGCGCCCGGGGTCATCGAGTCACGGATCAAGGCGCGGACCACCCCCACGCCGGCGGTGCTGGAGTACCTGGACTCGATGATCGGGATCTTCCGGGCCGGGGGCTTCTCGATCGATCTGGTCCATCACGCGATGCACGTCATGGGCAGCCGCCTCCTGGGCTTCTCCCAGGAACTGTTCGACGACACCTCCGACCGCGAGCCGGATCCGGACGCGATGCCGCCCGAGGAGATGGCCGCGCGCTACCCCCACATCACCGAACTGGCCATGGCGGTCGTCCACGACCAGGACTCCGTCGTCGGCTCGGGCTGTGACGACCAGTTCGAGTTCGAGTTCGCTCTGGACCTGACGCTGGACGGCCTCGAGCGGCTCCGGGACGCGCTCTGACCCACCGGTGAAGAGTCCGGCGGCACCCGCCTGAGGTTCTTCGGCCGTCGCCGTCGCCTGCGCGGCCGTCCACCCCGATCACCCCGATCACCTCGACCACCCCGATTACCCCGATCACCTTGATTCCTGCTCGCGCGCTGCGCGCCTCGAACGCGGCCCTCGTCACCCCTTGACGGGTGTACGGCGTACACCTACGGTCCCCATAGAGGTGTACGCCGTACACCTCTGATCGGTCACGAGGTGATGGGGGGACTCGATGAAGGCGATCGTCCAGGAGCGGTTCGGCCCGCCGGACGTCCTGCGGATGGCGGAGACCGACCAGCCCGAGATCGGGGCCGACGAGGTGCTGGTGCGGGTGCGCGCCGCGGCCGTCAACCCCTACGACTGGCACATGATGCGCGGCGACCCGTACGTGGCGCGGCTGATGGGACCCATGGGGCTGACCCGGCCGAAGTCCCGGGTGGCCGGGATCGACGCAGCCGGACAGGTGGCAGCCGTCGGCGCCCGTGTGCGCGGAATCAAACCCGGCGACGAGGTGCTGGGCTTCTGCCCCGGCTCCTTCGCCGAGTACGCGCGCACCACCCCGGACCTCCTGGTCCCCAAGCCCGCGAACCTGACCTTCGAGCAGGCCGCGGCCGTACCGATGGGCGCGGTGACCGCCCTGCGCGGCATCCGGACCGTGGGCCGGGCGCAGGCCGGACAGCGGGTGCTGGTCAACGGAGCCGCCGGTGGCGTGGGCACGTTCGCCGTGCAGATCGCTGCCGCACTGGAAGCGGAGGTCACCGGGGTGTGCAGCGCGGGCAACGCCGAACTGGTGCGCTCACTGGGCGCCGCGCACGTCGTCGACTACATGCGGGAGGACTTCACCGACGGGCGCGTCCACTACGACCTGATCCTGGACAACGTGGGTAACCACCCGCTGCCTCGACTGCGCCGGGCGCTCACCCCGACAGGGACCCTGGTGGCCAACGGTGGCGGCTCACCCGGCCACGTGTTCGGCGCGGTGGGCTCCATGCTGCGGCTGGTCGCGGCCAACGCGTTCGTCCGGCAGCAACTCCGCGTGATCCTCCCGGCGGCCCCGGCCGGACCGACCCACGAGGACCTGCTCGCCGTCACCGCCCTGGTGGAAGCCGGCCGGCTCACGCCCGTGGTCGACCGCACCTACCCCCTGACCGCCGCTGCCGAGGGGATACACCATGTCGAAGGGGGCCACGCGCGCGGCAAGGCCGTGATCACCGTGCCGTGGTGATCACGGCCTTGCCGGGCCAGGAACGCGTCACCGCGCGCATACAGGCGCGCCACGACGAAACCGACCAGTGAGCTACCGCATCCGGCGCTGCTCGATCCGCGCGCGGCGGTACTGACGGCCCAGGACCCGCAATGCGGCCAGCCGTGCCGGCCCCGCCCCGCGGCGCAGGAGCCCTGCCCCCTCGCGCCTCACCGCGCGGAGCCGAAGCGCCTGGACAGCGATCAGGGCGTCGAGGAACGGCCGATGTTCGGCCCCGACGAGAGCGGGAAGCACACGGCATTCCGCCAGCGCGGCCTCGGCACGATCGGCCTGTTCTCGGATCAGGTGCTCCAGCGCGGGCACGCACGCCTCCGACTTGCTCCGCAGGTCCTCGACCTTCACCTCGTGCCGGGCCAACTCCTCCCGCGGAATGCCGATGCGGCCCTGCTCGGCGTCCTCGGCCAGGTCGGCCAGGAAGTCGCTGCGCTGCCACCCTTCGATCAGCGCGCGGCATCCCTTGACGAACGGCTCGTCGGCTCCGGCGTCGGGAACGGGCGCGATCAGTGACGCGGTGAGCATCAGGCCGGGCAGGGAGTAACTGTCCACATACGCCTGGAAGTCGGCCTCCGTGTCGAAGCCGGTCCAACCGGCCTCGACCGGAGCGCCGTCGAGGAAGGCACGGACCCGTGTCGCCAGGTGCGGGTGACGGCGCGTCGTGTCCCAGAGAGCCGCGAGGGTGCCCCGGGCGGGCGGTTCGCTGCTCTCAAGGGCTGCTGTGGTCTCAGCGTCCCAGGAACGGAGCGCCGCCTGGCGGGCGCCTACCTCGCCGGCGTCGATCAACTCGTCGGTCGCGTGCATGTACGCCACCGCGGCGATGACGGGCGGGTGAAGGTGCGCCGGCAGCAACAGCCGGACCGCGACGTACTCGTGAAGGGCGAACCTCCGCACGAACCCGCGCTGGGTGTCGTACGTCTGCCGCAGACGCGGATCAGTGATTCCGGCCGTCGTCAGAGCGGCAGACCAACGGATCACGACTCTCCCTGTCCTCGATCGCTCGGCACCGGTTCTCAGCGACATGGCACCTTGATCGAAGACTAGCGAGTCGACGGCCCACGCCGTGCGGGGCCCTGGCGCTGATCAGGGCCCCGAACCGGCGACGAACAGGGCAGCGTCTGTCACGACCAGGCGTGGGCGAAGTCGATGGCGCGGGCCCATTCCTGGTGGTCGACGAGCGGGTTGCGGTTGCCCTGGATCTCCGCGATGGCGAAGTTGCGGTGCTGCTCGTACAGGCCGACCGGGTCCGATTCATGCCAGTCCAGCAGGGTGGCGAGTTGCTCCGGCTGCAGTTCGGCGTCGGCGTCCCCGACGAGTCCCGGGTAGCGCAGGATGAAGTACAGGGTTGCCCGGGCGACGGGGCCCTTGCCCGCCGACGGCTCGAAGCCCTGGCGCTCACGCCGTCCGCAGGATCCTCGGCTGACCTCTTCCGGGTCGGTGAAGTCGAAGTAGGGGATGTTGCTGCGGAAGCTGTTGCACGTGGTCTCACAGGCGAAGAGGTGGTGCAGGTCTCCCCGCATGGGTTCACGCTTGGCGAACCAGGACTGCGGCACCACATGCTCGCAGTTGAACGCCAGGGCCGCTTCGAGGGCCTCCATCTCCGCGGCGAGTGCTTCCCCGCCCAGGAAGGCCTCACTGAAGGCCAGTTCCTGCCAGCGCTGGATGCGGGCGGTTTCCACGGCGGCGTCGGCCCGTATGAATTCCTCGGGAGCGAACACCTGGCCGGAATATATGCTGCGCAGCTGCTTGTCGGGGTGCAGGTCCACCCACGGATACAGCATGCGCATCGGCTTGTAGGCGGGCTTACGTTCGTGGGTGCGTTCGAGCAGATCGGTGAGGGCGGGGCCCAGCTCGGCTCGGCCGGCACCGTCGAGCCCCGCGTAGTAGGCATCTCGTGCGATCCGGTCGGCGTCGGCGTCGAAGTACAAACGCTCCCGGCCGACGTCCAGGTTGGTCAGCCCCGCCTTCAGGTCCGCTTCGGCGGGAGAGACATGACCGTTCACCGGGATGACGGTCGCCGCCGGCGGAGCGCCGGGAGCGACACCGACGCCCACCGGGGCGGCCGTAGGCGGTGCCGAAGCGGCGGTACGGGGCTGGACGGTGACGACGACATCGACCGGCACCGTCACCCGCGACGCCCCGTCGGCCCCGACGGTCGCGGTGGAGCCGGCCCTTCCGTTGGTGGAAGGCGGCGGAGTGCCGGGGGCGACGCCGACGCCCACGGGGGCGGCCGGGGCAGCGGCGACGCCTTCGAAGAGGCCGGCCCGAAGTTCGCCGGCGGGGCCGGACACGGCGGCCTGCCGCACCGCTTGCAGCACACGGCTGATCCGCACTCCCTCGTTCGCCTTCCACGCCAGCCGGCTCTCACCCATCTCGGGCCGCCACAGGCTGCCGTCCACGGAGAGGAAGCGGCCGTCGGCGTCCTTGAGCGGGACGCCGGCATGGTGCAGGGCCACCACTTCCCACTGGTCGTTGTAGACGGGGGAGCCCGAGGAACCCGGCGCGGTGTCGGTCGAGTAGTGGACGAAGTCCTCCAGGAGGTCCACCACCTCGTTCTCGCGCAGCGCGAGCTGCTTGGGCTCACCGTTGGGGTGCTGGATGATGTTGACCATCTCGCCCAGGATCACCTTGCCCTGGGCCTCGCTCAGCGGCAGCCAGGAGATGTCCTTCAGGCTCTCGCCGCCCCGGCCTCGGTCGGCCACCGCGACCAACGTGAAGTCCAGGTCCCGGTCGGTGACGAAGAACCGGCCGGGTTCCAGGTCGAAGACGATGGGCGTCATCGTGCGCCCGTCGACGCCGGCCTGGTAGTTGAACTCGATGACCCCGCGTTCGGCCTCCTGGGGGTCGGCCAGGACATGGTTGTTGGTCAGCATCAGGGACGGGGACGTCAGGAAACCGGTTCCGACATGCGCCTCGGGGCCGCGGACGACGACCCGGCCCACGGAGCGTGCGGCCAGGTAGCCGCTCTCGAGGAACCTGACATCGATCAGGTCGTTGCGACCCATCAGCCGTTCCAGGCCCAGCATGTCGGTGCCGAAGTTCTCCGGGGCCAGCCCGGAGAGGCTGCTCCCGGTGGTGGGCAGGCGCGGAGTGCCTTCCATGGCGGTGGCCTGTGACCAGTCCGCTCCCAGGCGGGCCAGCCGCGTGGTGACCCGTTCCGGCGAGTCCGCGTACAGCACCCCCTGGCCGTCCAGTACTTGCCGGGTCCGCTCACGGGCCGCGGCGCGTTCCTCGTACCGGGTGCTGGCCCGCTCTATCTGCTCCTGCAGTTGGTCCGTCCGACGTCGATATGCCGTGGTGGTCATGGTGGTTCGCCTCCTTGCCGCGCACACCGTCCGGCGCCTGTTCCGGCAGCCCGTCCTCGGCGCGCGATTCCGTTGTGGCTGAACGCTCAGAGGGGGCGCCTACGCGGACGCCCGGAAGTGCTGGAGGAGCCGCAGCTGTACTTCCTGAAGCACCCGGCTGGTCAGCTTGAGGCCGGCCAGCCGGGAGGCTGCCGTTCGGGCGTATGCGGCATTCCGCTCGGCTTGGGCCCACAGGCCGGCGGCGAAGAAATAACCGCTCAGCGCGTCCACCGCCGAGGCCTCGGTGGCGCCATGGCCGACGGGGAGCAGATACCGGTCCAGGGGAACCTTGTCGCTCGCCACCACGTTCGCCGCCACCGACGGATGCCAGTCCTCGGCGTTGTTCAGCGTTTCATGGGTGTCGAACCGTACGGTCACCGTGTCGCCGGCGGGGACCGCCAGGTCGTACCGCCCCTCGGTGTCCGTGTAGGTGTGTTCGACGACAGTCGCGTCGTGCTGGACACTGACCTCGATCATGGGGACCGGCTGCCGGTCGGTGATGCTTCGCACGTGCCCGTACACGAGAATCTCCTCCGACTGCGCCGCCGGGACGAGGCGTGCCGCGGACGTGTCCGCGTCGCGAGGTGGGGGCGTTCGAGAGTCGTTCCGACGGACGGAACGTCGTTGGACGGCTGTCGGTCCATTTCGGAACACTCGTGGGGGAGAGCCTCCCGCTCGGCCGATGCACCAGGCATGTTCCGCCGCCCGCACCGTCCAGTCTGTGCCAGGCAGCAGCTGACTGCCACTCGGGGAGAGGCGTCTCGATCCGGGTACGCCGAGGGGAGCGGCTCGGGGCCGACCGGTCGGCGAGGGCTGGTCAACTCCCGTGCCGGTGCGTCAGGTCGGTCCACTTGAAGCGTGAACCATTGGTGGTGAGGACGCAATTCGGGGCTCCGCGGCAGCGGGTGCTCTCGAAGGCGATCTCCGCATCCCGCCGAACGCGACCGCCCGTCCCGTGAGTTGAAGTCCGCGATCCGCCCGGCGGCCGAGCGCGCCGGCGTCGTCCCGGACCGGCCGTCTCCGGCGCCGGGCCATGCGTTCGGCGAGTGACCTGCCGTCGAGTCCTGAGATGCCGCGGCGCCCCGATCGGCTTACCGTGGAAACAGATCTCTCCGTCGGAGAGCTCCTGGAACGCGCCCCCTGGAAGTTCTTTCCGGACGGGTCCCGCATGAGCAGTACCCCGCTGCGGGATCCGAGGCGTGTGCTCGCGTCCCCTCCGGGCGGCATGCCGTCGTCCGATTCCGTGCCCTGTGTCTGGAATCGCCATGTCCGGATTCCCCGACAAGATGATGGTCCGCTACCTGGATCCGGTCCAGGTCGGCCAACTCCTGCAACCCGCGGACGACCCGGACGGCACACGGCTGCGAACTCTCCTGGCCGCCGTCTACGAACCGAGCCGACTGGAGGTCCGCTCCGTCGACTCGGTCACCGTCACGGCGAAGGACTTCCAGGTCCCGGTGAGCGCCCCCCTGAAGATGCAAGGGAGCTGGGAGAAGCTGCTGCCGGACGTCGCCCAGTCCCGAGCAGTCGTCGAGATGCCCTCCGTCACCGCGCCCCACTGGATCGACCTCGCACTGGACACGGTCGTCACGGCGCGCGTCGCCCTCACCGAGGGTGCGCTGGAATCCATCGACTCGCAGGACGTGTCGGCTCTGCCGGAGGACGAGTTCGTCGCCCGGTTCGACTTCCTCGACCTTCCGGAGCTGATGCGCCGTGCGAACGTCGCGGATTTCCGGGAACTGCAGGAGCAGTTCCCACGCTTGTACCGCCTGCACTACGCGCAGGCGCCTCCGTTCGATCCGAATGCGCCGGCGCGCAGATACCGGCTGCGGATCGCGGTGCTCTTCTTCGCCGAACTGGACCTCGCGGCGTCCCTGCGCCGACTGGTCCAGTGCCGTGGCGCGCAGGACGACTCACGCCCGCGCCCCGACGAATACGACGGCGGGGCTCTGCTCGCCACCAGCGCATGGCTGGCGGTCTTCCCCGCTGCCGCACTCACCGTCCCCGACCCACCCGGATCAGCGCGGGAGGTGTCCGACCTGCTGGCTGCCGAGGGTTGTGCGACCGCCTTCGTCGACTCCCCGTGAGTGAGACCAGGCAGCCCGCCGAAGAGCGGCGCGGCGAGTCCGATGCGGCGCCGGCACGCAGCAAGGAAACGTAAGGAGCCGTCGATGACGGTCAAGTACATCGATGTCCGGCCCACCAGCGACCTGTTCGCGCCAGCGGTCCGGGCCTTCGGAGACATCGCGATCATCGGCAGGACCAGTGGCTTCCCTGGCGCACGGCCCGAGCCCAAGGACTTCAGCAACCCGGCGGACATCGCCAGGGCCTTCCCACCCGGCAGCACCAAGCTGGCGAGCAACGCGGCCAAGGGGGATCCCGCGATCGTCGTTCCCGTGGACCTGCGCAAGGACACCGTCATCCGCATCGGTACGGACGGCACCGGCGAGGAACACAAGGTGGCGAGTTCCGCGGCGAGTGCCGCGAACTTCACGCTCACCCTGGACTCCCCCCTGAAGGAAGCGCGCCCGGCCGGGGCGGACGTCACCGAGGTGCCCGGTGAGGGGAGCGACCTCGCCCGGGCGGTGCGGATCGCCTTCCGCCAGTCCCCGCCCCCGACCAAGGTCTGGGGTGTCCCGGTGGAGACGGACAGGCCGGCGGCCTGGGACGCGGCTCTGGCCGAGGTGGCCAAACTCAACGTGCAGTTCGTCGTCCTGGCGGACACACCGCTGAACAACGCCAACAGCGCGCTGATCGGCAAACTGGCCGACCACGTCGCCGCCGACCTGGGCGACGGCAAGGAACGGATCGGCGTCGCGATGTTCGACCCCGCCCTCAAGGCGGACGACGCCGTGAAGCTCATCACCGGCGCTGTCAAGAGCGAGCGGATGGTCCTGGTCGCCCACAAGTCGTCGGAGGATGTCGCCGCGGCCACCGCCGGAGTGATCGCGGGGTACCGTCCGCACATCTCCATGCTGCTCAAACCGATCAGCATCGCCATGACCGGGACGTTCTCGGACTCGGACATCGACGTATACGACCGGAACCTCGTCAACTGGATCACCAGCCCCGTCCTGCTCCCCGGCCAGGCGCTCTACCTGGGGGAGGGCTACACGGCGGATGCCAGCCGCAACAAGAAGTACATCGACATCGTCCGCACGCTCGACGACGTCAACTTCCAGATCAAGGCGACGCTGATCGACGCGATCGGCGACCTCCGGATCTCCCGGGTGGGGCTGCGCACCGTCGTCACCCTGGTCCAGTCGGTGCTCTCCCCGCTGGTGGCGCAGCAGGTGATCGAGGACTTCTCGATCGTGGTACCGCTGCTGACACTCTTCGACAAGGAGCCCGCCGATCTCGCTCCGGCCGAGGCGCAGCAGATCAAGCAGGCCCGCGCGCGGCGCTCGGTCGACATGACCGTCCAGGTCGTCTACGCGGGAGCCATCCACCGGCTGAAGATCGACCTCGTCTTCACGGGCTGACCAGGCCTTCAGGCCGCGCCAGAGGAAGTGAAAGACCATGCCCGACGCCCTGAAGTGGGACACCCGGCTCGCCGTGATGCTGGACGGCAAACCGGTCACACCCATCGACTCGTTCAACCCGACGTTCAACGTCCCCGTGCAACCGCTGCACTCGCTGGAGGCCGACAACGTCGCGTACGTCGTCCAGCCCAAGGCGTTCACGTTCACCATGGCGGTGAAGGCGATCGGCCCGGTGGTGGCGAAGCTGACGGCCATGGCGATGGAGCACACCAGCTTCACCGTCGCGGTCCAGCAGGCGAAAGGATCGGACTGGGCGTTCCAGGACATCTCCTTCAACAGGTGCTACATCACGTCCGTCGCCAACACCATGGTGATCGACGGAGTGCCCACGACCACGTTCAACTGCATCTGCCTCGAGACAGTGCCCAAGGCCAAGGGCTGACCTGCGAAAGGGTGGTGCGGACCCATGACCGAACCGGACCAGGAGGGCACGCAGTCCGTCGAACGAGCCGGACTGGTCGAGGTACACGAGGGCGACAAGGTCGTCCCGGCACCCGGCTCGGAGGCGGCCGTGTCGGCCCGCTCCGGCACCGAGGTCCACTACTACTTCCCGATCCACGTGGTGCTGACCGGTGACATCGGGCCGGAGACCAGGAAGGCCATCGAGGACGAGATCTGGGACCAGCTGTACCAGGCGTTCCGCTGAGACCGCCCCGGCCGCGGGCCGGCATCGGCGTGACGACTGGATGATCCGAGGAGCCGGGATGCCGCGGATATCGTGCCACTTCCCCATCACCGTGTCGGTCGTCGGCGAGCCGTCGGCAGCGGACCTGGAGGAGCTCGGGCGGGTCGTCGAGGAGGCGCTCAGCGCGCGGCTGACCCAGGCCCGAAGCCACCTGGCGACCGTCAGCGGCCGGGAACCCGCGCAGCCGGCAGTGGCCCGTGAGCACCTGCACACGGACCGGGTCGACGCCGGCGGCCGGGACTACCGAGTCCCTTCGTACGAGGGCGCAGGCGCGCTGAAGTCCGTGCCGGTGGCCGCTTCTGCGGGACGGGCGGGCGACCCGGCGGTGCTCACGGACAGCGAACTCGACACCGAGTACGCCCACGCACGGGACTGGCTGCTGGGGCATCCCGACACCGACCCGGCCCACACCACGACCCAGGCGTACCTGCGGGCGCTGGAGAGCGAGCTGCACCGCCGGGCCGGACGAGCGGCGTCGGCGCCCGCCGCCGGCGGCCCACCCACCGTCACCCCGAGTGCCCCGCCGGCCAGCCTGCCGCACGCGCTGGTCCCGGGCGTCGGCACACCGCCGCCGGCCGACGTGCCGCTCCGGGTCACCGCGGCGCACGCGGGAGGAGCGTACGGCGAGCACGACCTGCCCTTCCTCCTCGGACAGCGCGGATTCCGCATGGTGATCACGTCGTCCGGTCCGGGAGCGCACCAGCTGACCGGACGCGGTATCGACGCCATCGCCGTGCGTCCGGGCGACGGCGAACTGTGGCTCATCGACAACAAGGCTCACGGAGGCCTCGACCCGGCCAAGGGCAGCTCCGCGACCGCCCTGGGAAGGAACCTGCGCGCGAGCCTGGAGGAGGCCGCGGCCAAGGTGCGTGCGATGCCGGACTTCCCTGAGAAGGCCGATGTCCTGCACAGGCTGGAAGCCTCGCTGACGGCCGTCCGGGCAGGGAAACCGATCCCGCCGGGGCTCGACGTCAAGCTGAAGGTGACCAACGCCGGCGGCTACGCGCCCCGCGCCACGGGGCTGCCGCGCGGGGTGGAGTTCGAGGACCTCGTCGGCCCCGACGTCAGGGCCGCGCGGCGGGCCGACGTCGCGGACGCCAAGGCAGCCGGAGTCGCGGCGGGACGTCCGGCCTCCCATGCCGGGACGGAGGCCGTGCGCCGCCGGGTCGGCGGGGCGATGTCCCGGCAACCGCTGCGGGTGCCGGTCAAGGTCCGGATCGCGAGCGGACTGCGCAGCGGCGGGATCGGCTTGGCCAAGATCGTCGGGGCGGTCGTCTGGGCGGCCGTCGGGGCCCGGATCCGGCAGGAGTACGAGACCCGGAAGATACAGGAGTGGACCGAACCCCGGCTGAGGGCGATGGAACCAGCGATCCAGGCCCGCATCGAGGACCGCCTCGAGGACCTGGTGGACCTTCAACTGGCCCGGCCCGGCAAGCCCCTGTACGCCGTCGTAGGGATTCTCACCACGATCTACCGCAGAGGCGGCGGTGAGAACCTGATGGGCGCGGAGGCCGAACTGACCTCGGTGAGCGTCGGAGCGGAGCCGGTCGAGCGCAGCGAGACCGAGCGGGTCACGGGCGGAAGCCGCTGGTGGACGGGGGTGTGGCAGCACGACCTCATCCGTACGACGTACTCGATCGAACTCGAGCCGCTCGGCAAGGCGGATCTGGCAGCCGTCCTGCGGGCCCGGATCGCGGCCGAGGAGTCCTGGGTGACGGAGACCTCCATGAACCCGGAGGAGCACCTCGCCTCCCAGCGCCGACGGAACGCGCTGCTACGGCAGTTGGCCGAGGTGGACGCGTCATGAGCCGGGGCGGAGACGTTCTCCACATCCGGCCGCACCTGCCGGACGGCGATGCGCTGACCTTGGAGTCGACGGACGGGCGGGAACTGCCGCCGGACCGACGGCGCGCGCTCGAGGACGTGCTGCTGCGCGCCGTGGCACGAGCCGTGGAAGCGCTCCAGCCTCCCGATCTGCAGGCCGTCGGAGCCGCCCCCGCGGCCGGTTCGGCGCAGGTGGCGGTTCCGGGCGCGGCAGAGCGGGCCGACCTGTCCGTGTCCGGGGACGCGGAGGCTGCCCAGAGCCCGGCGGCCGTGCCCCACGGCGGTCTGCAACTGGCCTTCACGGTGCCGGTCGATGTCGCGGACGCCATCGACGCGACCGGCGGGACGGGCATCGGTGACGCCACCGACGCGACCGGCGCCACCGCAGGTGCCGCCGGTGCCACCACGGGTGCCGTCGACGTGTCCGCAGGTGCCGCAGGTGCCGCAGGTGTCACCGAGTCCACGGAGACCACGGAGACCACAGGCGACACGGGCGCTCCCGAGGCCGCAGGCCGGCCGGGCGAACCGAAGCCGTCCGGGCCCGTGGCAGCCGGTCCGGCCGGCTCCGCCCGGGGTCCGGCCCGCCGTGCACCCGCGTCGACCGCGCCCACGAGTGCGGCACGCACTCCCGCACCGCCCCCCGCGGTCCCCGAGCCGCCGGAGAGCGAGGCGGGGGAGCCGGCCGGAGCGGATCAGGTCGTCGAGGGCCCCAGCCCTCTGGACCGCCACATCGTGATGCCCCTGACCGGCGGCCGGGTGGCCACCCTGGGCGGTGACCCGCGCCATGTGCGCGCCCGCAACCTGACCCGGGCGATCCAGCTCGGTCTCGGGGTCTTCGGCACCACGTCCTTCGCCCTGCTGGAGGGCCCGGTGGGAGCGGAGGAGAGCCGGGTGTGGGCGATCGCGACCACGCCCACCGTCTCCAACGAGAACCTCAAGCGTGCCGAGGCCCGCCTGCCCACTGGCCGCGAAATGCAGTCGGTGACGGGCGGCGAGATCTACCGCAGCCTCGTGGACGACGCCGGCGACCGGTACGCCGTCCTGGCCGTGGTGACCAAGGAACGCAACCCGGTGACCCCCGACGCGGCGGCCGGCCGCAGATTCGGCGAGCGGATGGTCTGGGGCGAGCCGAAGCTGTCAGAGGAGGAGACCCGTCAGCTCGTCTTCGGGGACCTCGACCAGCTGGTCGATCAGGTGCTCAAGGGTGACCGCACCCGCCTGGAGGAGGTCGCCGACCGCCTCGCCCGGTTCGACGTGGAGGCGTTCAACCTGGTCGACCGGCCGACGAAGTCGCGGTACCTGCAGGTCCTGATCGACGCCTGGACGCTGGTGGAGCACGAGCGGGCCATCGTCGAGATCATGAAGTCGCTCAGGAGCGTCGCGGAGCTCCAGGCCGTCCGTGAACGGCTGGCCGAGGCCCATGTCGCCGAGAAACTCTTCAGCGACATCGGAGACACCCTGTGGGACCTGCTGGTCGCCGTCGGCACCAGGTTCGGCGGCAAGGAGCCGCTCACCGTCGACAGCGTGACCCAGCTCTTCCGCGAGGCGTTCGCCCTGCCGCCCGAGGTCAGGGAGGCCATCGAGAGGGACGGGCCGACCGCCGTGACCGAACAGGCGGCGCGTTCCCTGCTGCTGGAGGTCGAGACGGCCATCGGCGCGTTGGTGAACCTGCTGTACGGCATGGTCGAGGGACTGGCCATGATGCTGACGCGGCCGGCCCAGGTCCTCGAGGGTCTGGGCCAAGTGGCCCAGCTCGTCCTGAAGTTCGAGCTGGCGCGCCTCGGCTACGCACCCGCCCAGGCCGAATGCGCGTTGCTGGTGAAACAGATCGGCCCCAAGCTCGTGGCCGGCCTGCGCGGTGCCGCGCTCCTCCACGTCGGTGAGCGGGCGTTCGCCAAGGTGCGCTGGGCCGTGGTCGTTGAGGTGGCCTCCTGGTTCGTCGGGATCGGTGAGATCAAGGCCGCGGCGGAGGCCGCCGGGCTCACGGAGAAGCTGGCGGTCGTGGCGCGGTTCCTCGCGCTGATCGGCAAGGTGGCCAGGACCGCCGAGGGCGAGCTGATCTCCACCCGGTTGGTCCGGGTGGCCCGGGCGATGCGCACCGGCAGCGCGATCCTGCGCGATCTCCGCGCCGACGAGGAGATCCTCAAGCTGCTCACCGCGCTGCCCGCCGAGGACGAGCGCCGCCTGGGCCTGCTGCTCAAGCGCGTCGACGTCGCCGAGGCCGCGACCCTGGCGGAGCTGGTCGCCCATCCGGAGCTGGGGCCCGCGGTCCGGGAATCGCTGCGCAAGGCCGAGATCCTCCAGACCCTCGCGGCCAAGTCGGGCGGTCTCAGCGAGGAGCTGGCCCAGGCGTTCCGACGGCTCGCCGGGCCCGAGGGCCTCGGAGAGCGGGAACTGGCGGCACTGGCCGATGTGCTCAAGCCCGGGGACGGCTCCCTGTTGCTGGCGACCATGGAACACATCGGTTACGGCCGGATCGGACCGGGGGCGGAGGTCGGAGCCGAGTTCCTGACCGTGCTGGCCGCGGAGACCATGCGCATGGATGCCGTACGAGAGGTCGGCTATGCGGTGGTGGCACTCGCCTTCGAGCGCACCGCGGGCGACACGGCGGCCTTCGACCGGACCCTGCGGGAACTCGCCCGTCTCCAGTTCGAGGCACGCCGCCAGGGCAAGACGGCCACGTTCGCCACCGTGCTGGAGGCGCTGGAGCGGGGAGACCCGCTGGCCTGGCGACTGGTCGCGGGCGCCGAAAGCGCGGTCACGGTCGAGCGGTCCGCCGTGGTGGCCCGGATCAAGCGCATCCGCGCCCGCTACCGGACCCGGGCGGCGAACCGGCGGGCCATGAAGAACCTGCTCGACCGGCTGCAGCGCCTGTCGAAGACCAATCCGGCGCTCGTGATGGAGATCCTCGAGGAGTTCGAGGCGCGACGCCTCGACCGGGCGGGCAGGCTCGCGGACGACGCGGACCTGGCGGCGGCCTTCGAGGACGTGGCGCGGCACGCCAGCCCCGAGGAGGCCCTGTTGCTCGATGCCGACGAGGTTCCCGCGGACAAGGACTTGAGCCTGATCGACCGGCGGCACCAGCCCCAGCACGGGGACAGCGCCGCGTCCGAACTGGCGGCGGCGATGGGGCCGGGCCCCGCCGGGCACGATCCGCACCACATCGTCGCGGACCGGGACCCACGCGCGGAAGTGCCCCGCCAGATCCTGCGCCAGGTCGGCATCGAACCCCGCAACTCCGCGCTGAACGGCGTGTACCTGCCGCGGACCTCGATCGATCCACGGATCGTCCCCCAGGCGGCCACCAGGCACCAGACCGTGCACACCAACGCGTACTACAAGAAGATCACTCGTGAGTTCCTCGACGCCAGGCGGGAGGGAAACGTCCACGGCCGCCTCGCGGAGATCAAGCGGCAGCTCACCGACAACCCCTCGTTCCAGGGCTGGGCCGGCTTCGACGAGGCCGAGAGCTACGCCGACTGGCTGGCGCGACACCGGGAGGAGGTCGACTGGCTCACCGACGACGAATTCGAGCACGTCGTCGAGAGCGCCCGCCGAGCGGTTCCCGAGCCGTCCGCGCCGGCACCCCCGGCCGCCGGCGGCGTCCGGATCGAAGGGAACCCGGCCGAGCCCCCGGGCGGTACACGGATCGCCGTCGAACCGCCCGCCCCCGAGGCGCCGCACGGCGAGCTCCTGGACGACGTCCCCGAGTCGGAACCCGCGCCCGAGAAGCGGCGCGGACTCCCGGGAACCGATTAGGAAAGGCAGGCGCACGCCATGGTCGCCGGTGTGAACGTTCCCGTCCTGATCGGTGCGGTACCGCTGTTCACGGTCACCACCCTGACCCTCAACGAGGGCTACCAGGTGGCGCGGATCGCCGGGAGCAGACTCGCCCAGCTCGTGTCGCCCACGGCCCGCACGATATCGATCGAGGCGGTGCTGGTGGGACGTAGCCGGCTGATCTACAAGAAGGGCCTGGAGGCCATGGCCCTGACCTCGCGGGTCCTCGCACCGGCCACCGCGCCGCTGATGAACTTCGCCGGGCTCCCCGTGGTCTGCGGCATGACCATCAGCCTCGACATGCAGATCACCAGTCTGCGCTTCACCCAGTCCAACCAGAAGCGCGACGCCATCGACGTCAGCATCACGCTGGAACACGTCCCGCGGTCCAGCGTGACCGCCGCACTCGGCGAGGCCATGGACCTGTTGCTGGCCTCCGGGCTGACAGCGGCCCCCAGTGTGAGCGGCATGGTGCCGGTGGAGCGCCAGTTGGGAGGCTCCCTGTGACCGCACTCGACTTCCGCCTGCTGCCCGTGGAACCGGACGAGGGCCTGCCGCAGGCGTTCCGCTGTCCGATCGGCGGGACGAGCTACGAATTCGGCCTGTACGCCAACATCCACGCCGGCCCCGACGACCCCCCGCAGACCCTCTACGACCTGGCGCCGCCCGCCCGCGCCGAGCAGCCCACCTCTCCACCCGGCTACCTCGTGCTTCGTGTGGTCGGCCCCGGGCCGGACGGGCCGCGGGTGGTGTTCCTGCGCAAGCTCGTCGCCGAGGCCGCACTGGTCCACCACACCGACCGGCTGGCGATCCGCCTGCTGGAGGCGAAACTGGCCCGCGGCAACCTCAACGGGCGCGGTCACTACGGCAGCCGCATCGTGATCGGGGTGGCGCTGCGATGGGAGTGATCCTCTGGTACCAGATCGACTTCCCCCGGCTCGGGCTGAAGGTCTCCAACGACATCGCCTCCCAGGCGGTGCTCACCGACGCCGAGATCAGCGTCAGTTACGGCTTCGGCCAGCCGGGCCACTTCCAGGTCCACCTCGCGGCCATGCCGCTGGCGGCGCAGCGGGCGCTCGGCAAGGCGCTGACAGGGGAACGCGGCGACCGCAAGGGCGGTGTCGAGATCACCATCACCCTCGGCTATCTGGAGTCGTCCGCTTCCCGCAAGCCCGTCCTGAGCGGCCGGGTGGACTCGATGACCGTGTCCAAGCGTTTCCCGCCCCTGGGCGTGCGTCTGAGCGGTTATGAGGAAGCCTCGTTCCGACTGCTCACCACGCGCAAGGTGGACGACGAGGGCGCCAAACCCGAGATGGCGCGGGCCACCAGGAAGAACGTCACACCCGCGGCGATGGCCGAGCACATCCTCAAGGCGGCCGAGGTGGGCCTGGCCGAGAAGGCCACCCCGGTCACACCGAAGATCTCCGAGATCAACGCCGACGCACAGAACGCCTTCGGGCTGCTGGAGGAGATCGCACGCCGGCACGGGGCCGAACTCCTCGTCCAGAACGGCGAAGCGCAGTTCGGCACCGCCGTCACCTTTCCGCCGTCGAGGGGCCTGCCCGTCCTGCCCGACGTGGGGGCCGTCCTGGCCTTCGTCGGCGGCGAGGAGAGCCTGCTCGCGCCGAAGGACATGGCCAGCGCCCGACTGGCCGAGTTCCAGCCGATCCAGGTCGGCGCCACCGGTAAACAGCGGGTCGTGACCGACCTGCCGGGCCAGTCGTCCGTGTCGGCCTTCGACTTCACCGTGCTCGGCCTGCCCGAGCTACGGGCCGGGCAACGGGTGGCCGCCAGCGTCGAGGGGTACGACAACCCGCTGGAAGGCTTCCGCATCCTTCAGCTCACCCACTCCTTCTCACCCAGCACCGGCTATGTGTGCAAAGGGCGGGCGGCCGCCTTCAAGGCCGGCGACAGCAACCGCAGCACCACGGAGGCCGCCCGCAAAGCCGACCCGACGGCGATCGCCGACGTCATCGCCGGCCGGATCCGGGACGAGCGCAAGCTGGCGCCCTCGGTCGACGTCGGCCAGGTGACCGAAGCCGTGTCCGATGAGCGGGTGGCGAGCCTGACCTACGGGCACGCGGCGTCCGAAGCCCTGGTCTCGTCGGCCGTCGACGTGCCGGTCGACACCGGCGGGCCGGTGCTCGGCGGCAAGCCGCTCGCCTCACCGTTCGCCTGGCACGACGTGGGACTGTCCGTTCCGGTCTACGAGGGCATGCGCGCCCTGCTCAACCAGGTCCGCGACTCCCGCGACGACGCGGTGGTCGCCGGGTTCCTCTGGGCCAACCATCCGAAGATGAACCGTCCGAAGGCGAAGGCCGGCGACTGGTGGCTCTGCCTGCCGACGGAGTTGTCCCCCGGCACCGAGCCACGCCCGACGGGCAAGGGGGCCAACGACCTCACCGGTGCCGACGGCCGCCGCGTGGTGGAGGCGATCGGACTGAAGCTGTCCGTCGGGAAGACCAACTGCTCCGGCGTCGGTGAACGCCCCACCGAGGGCGAAGCGGAGGAGTTCCTGCTGAGCCACGCCTCTGGGGCCGAACTGCGGATCGACGGCGGCGGGAACGTCACCGTGTCGGCGGCCACCGGCAAGACCCTGACCCTGAGCGACGGCCGGGCGACCGTCACGGTCGCCGACGGGAAGGTCAGCGTCTCGGCGGGCACCGGCCAGACCGTGACCCTGAGCGACGGTCAGGTGAGTCTGACCGTCGGGAACGGAAAGGTGGCGATCACCTGATGCCGCTCGTACTCGTGGCGGGTGCCGTCCTGCAGTGTTCGCACGGCGGCCAGACGAAACTGACGACCGGTGATCCGCGCGTCACCGTCCAGGGGCAGGGTGTGGTCGGCAGCGGCATGGAAGTCGGCTTCCAGTTCGGGGCGGCCGAGAAACCCGTCCCGGGCATGGTCACACCGTGCGCCGGGAGATCACCCGACGGTTCGGCACCGATGCCCTGTGTCATCGCCGCCCCCGCGCCACCGGCCGGTCTGGCCGTCAAGCTCGCCGTCGGCGGCAAGCCCGTCCTGCTCGCCACGGCGAACGGGATCACCGTGAGCGGCGTCCCGGGCACCTGGAAGGTCGCCGACGCCGGGCAGGTCGTCCTGGAGGCGAGCTGATGACTCTCTTCGATGCGGACCTGCCCCTCGGCGCCGGACTGCCCGGTGTTCCCGACTTCCGTCTGTCCGACGGGACGGGTGCCCCCGACCCGGGCGCGCCCAGCCTCGGCAGCAGCCTCAAGGTCGAGGCCGGCGATCTCGTCATCGACGAACTGACCGGCGGCCCGGCGCAGGTGCGGGGCCTGGACGCGCTCGTCCAGGCACTGGTGCTGGCCGTGGAGACGCAGTCGGGCAGCGACCGGCTGAACACCGAGTTCGGCTTCGACCGACTGGCCGTCGGCCGGTACGCACTCGGTGTCCCCGCACGCAAGGAGTACATCCGGATGCAGCTCGTGCGCTGTCTGAGTGCCGACCGCAGGGTCCGGGACGTACGTGAGGTCTTCTTCGAGGACGACCCGCGCTTCCTCGAACTGCGCCCCGGACTCGACGAGGCGGCGCATGAACGGATCGTCGAAGCGGCCCGGTCCCGCCGCAGCTACACCGCCTACGCGGTCGTCGAGACGGCGGCCGGCTCCACGCTGACGCTCGAGTCGGGAGGACGCCTTGACTGACGACGCATCGGCCCTGCGGCCACCGACCGGTCCCGTCCCGCGCCACGACCCGGTGGGCGTGACCGCGGACGGCTTCACGCTCAAGGGCATCGACAGCGTCATCGCCGACCAGCACGCCCGGGCCCGGGCCATGTTCGGCAGCGATGTCGACCTCACCTCCGGCAGCGCTCTGAGAAAGGTGCTGGACGCCGCCGCCGTGCAGGTGCACGAGCTCTGGCGCAGCCTGGAGGACCAGTACTACGCCAACTTCGCCACCACCGCGCAGGGCGCCAGCCTGGACCTCCTCGGTACCGACCTCGGACTGGAACGGCGTCGGCTGCAGGCCACGGGGGAGGTCTCCCTGACCCTCACCGGCATCGATCCCGACCGTCGGATCGTGCTGCCGCAGGGCACCGTCATCGAAACCGTGGAGCCGCCCCGAACGAGCCTGCGGACCGCCACGGCGGTGCGGCTGTCCGCCGACACGCCTCCGGTCACCGTCCGCGTCCGGTCCGTCGTGCGGGGGAGGGAGGGCAACGTCCCGGCGGGCATGGCCCTGCGCCTGGAGCCCACCTGGGCCCGCGTCCACCTCAACCTCGGACCCGCGAAGGTCACCGTCACCGCTCCCGAGGGCGTCGCCGGCGGCGAGTTCGTCGAACCGGACGACGCCTACCGGGCACGCCTGCTCGGCGTCCCGCGCACCCTGTGGACCCAGGAGGCGCTGCTCGTGCGGCTCCTGGAGGTCCCCGGCGTGCGGGACGCGGCGATCTTCGATCCGCTCGGCGGAGTCGACGCCTCACGCAGCCGGTTCGGCACCTACCGCTTCGACCAGAGGGCGTTCTCCGCCGAACGGCAGACCGGATCGCCGTACTACTTCGACGTCGTCGTCGCCGTCGAACCGGGCTGGCCCTGGCGACGGGAGGACGGCGACGTGCACATCGCGCCCGTCCACGACGCCGTGGCGGAGGCCGTCCGCCAGTGGCGGCCGGTGTCCGTCTTCCCGAACATCAAACGGGCCAACCAGGTCGACGTCGGCATCCGGGCCACCCTCGTGGTCCAGGCCGGACACGACCCCGACGCCATCCGGGGCGAGATCCTCACGGCCGTCACCGCCGGAGTCGACCGGCTCCGCATGGGCCGGGGCGTCCTGCACTCGGACGTCGTGCTGACCGTGCGCTCCGTCGCCGGAGTGGTGGACGTGCAGAGCCTGCGACTGCGCCGGTGCGCGCCCGTCTTCGGCGACATCGGCTTCGGCGGTGGCGTGCACGGCAGCGCCGAGGAACTGTCCGTCGGCGAGAACCTGCAGCTCGCACCCGACGAGATCGCCCGATTCGCCCTCGACAGCCCGCTCATCGACATCCAGGTGGCCGTCCAATGAGCGCCGACTTCCTGGACATCATGCGCGGTGGGCTCACCCCTGCCTACGACCGGGGCATGGAACGCCTCGGCGTAGGCCTCGAACGCGCCGAGAAGAACACGCTGCGCTGCGTCTACGACGTCGGCTTCGAGGCCTACCGGGCCCGTTACGGACGGCTGCCGGACTCCCCGCGCTACCTGCTCGCGCCTCGACGCCGGATCGCCGAGCCGTGCACCGTCGAGGTCCGCTTCATCCGCGAGCCGGGCCAGGACGAGGAGCGCGCACCCGTCCAGTTCCCCGCCGGGTGGCCGGCGGGCCGGGACAAGGCAGTGGAGTTCCCCGGCCCCGCCGCCACACTGACCGGCCGGACCCGTCTGACCGGCATCGCCCCCCTCGCGCACGCCCCGCAGTCGCCGACGGACTGGGAGGTCACCGCGCTCCTCGGCAATCTCGCCAAACTGCTGTGGGCGGTCGGCTGGGACTACGAGGACCTGTCCGGGCAGGTCGCCGATGTGTCCGCCCAGCGCTACGCACACAGCGCCCGCGGCTTCAGCCTCGACCTGATCGGCCGGGACCTGGGCGCGCCACGGTTCCCGCCCAGGCCGTACGCCTGGGACGACCTGACGGTGGCCCTCTACCACCTGGACGACCGGGCCTTGCCGGGCACGGAGGTCGTGGACGTCGCCGACGCCGCCGCGGGCTTCGGTGTCACCCCCCACCACGCGAAGAACGCGGGCGCGTCGAGCGGACGGATCGGGCGCTTCTCCGCGGCCTTCGAGTTCACCGGCACGAGCACCGTCACCGTCCGGCACGACCCGGTCTTCGACGTCGGGCCGCAGACCCCGCTCACGGTCGAGGCCGTCATCCGGGCGTCCCGCGATGGTCCGCAGCCCGGCGCCGTGCTGTCCAAGCGGTCGCTGCTGAACTCCGCCTCCGCGCCCGGCTGGTCGCTGACCGTCGGACCGTACCGCGAAGTCGAGAGGAACCTGCGGTTCGCGGTCGCCGACGAGGCCGGCACACCGGTCGAGGTCTTCGCGGACCGGGATGTGGGCGACGGCAGGTTCCACCATGTCGCCGGGATCGTCGAACGGCTGCCGCCCGATCCGGACGCGCCCGAGGCACCGCGACCGGCAGTCGTCCGGCTCCACATCGACGGTGTCGAGGTCGCCAGGCACCACGTGGACCGACTGGGCGCACTGTCCAGTCCCGAGCGGATCGCCCTCGGACTGGGCCGGGAACAGACGCCCACCGGGACCGTCGACGCGGGCTTCGTCGGATTGATGGAGGAGGTCCGGATCTCGCGCACCGCCCGCACCGACTTCGAACCGGTCACCGGGGAGAGCGACGACCACTACCGGATGCGGCTGGCCCTCTTCCAGAGCTGGCTGGTGCCCACTCCCGACGCACTGCGCACAGCACTCAACCGCCCCGGCCCGGACGGCACCCCGCAGGCACCGATCGAGATCGTGGAGGGGACGGAGCGGCCCGCGACCGGCTCCGCACTGCTGCGGATCCTCCCGGGCCCGCTCATCCAGGGACAGAGCATCACGGCCGACGGCGACCAGCGCGCCGGCCAGGCCGAGGCGGTGGGCACCCCGGACGACGAGCCCGACTTCGACCCCGGCTGGCTGTGCCTGCACCAAGGCGGCCCCGGTCTGAGCGAGGCCAGTGCCGGCACACAGATGCAATACGGCGTCAAACAGGCCCTGGACGCGCTGCTCGCCCGGCTCCCCCACGGAAGCGGCGAGGAACTGCACATCCTCAAGGCCTACGACCCGGCCGCCACCGATGTGCACCGGGTCGGGCGTGCACTGCTCCTGAGGCATTCCACCCTCGGCTCCGACGAACTCGCGGTGCACGCCCACGCGGTCGGGTTCGGCTGGGTCCATCACACCGCCGAGGGAGCGGTGCGGGTCGCCCAGCCGCCCGGCCCGGCATTTCACATCGCCATCGACCAGGTACGCGTGGGCGGGCCGCCCGTCGCACTCGCACTGGAGCCGTCACCGGACCGCCTGGCCGGCGCCAAGGTCCGATGGTCGGTCATCCGGTGCGGGCCCGGCGCCGCCACCGTCCGCCAGGGCACTCCGGCCCTGCTGACCGCCGAGGCCCCCGGGGAGGTGACGCTCCAGGTGGAGGTCGTGCGCGCAGGCCATGTCCAGGGAGGCAGTCGCGTGGTGCGCATCAGCCCGGCCGCCGGAAGCCTCGCCGTGGGAGAGTCGATCAGCGGCTCGGGCCGGCGCGCGGTCTCCGAGACGGAGGCAGCCGGAGGGCGCACCGAGGACTTCGACCCGGACGACCTGCTGGTGCGTACCGACGACCTGCTCGGCGAGCGCCCGCCGGTCGACTACGGCGACGCACCCGCCGACCGCCGGATGCAGCGGACCGCCTCCCGGTGCCTGGACCGACTCCTCGACCTGATGCCGACCGACGGCACCCTGTCCGTCCTGGGCTCCTTCGACCCGGAGGCGGCAGGGCTGCGCGGCCAGGGCCGGGCACTGGTCCTGCGGCACTCCGCGCTGGACGCCGGCGAGCTGGCCGTGGCGGCCTTCGACGCCGGATTCGCCTTCGTCGAGGTCGCGCGGCCGGACCCCCTCGCCGAGCCCGTCGTCCACGTCGCCGTGCCGCCGGGCGAGCCGATCGAGGTGCACGGCCCGGCCGAACTCGCGGTCCACCAGCAGGCGACGGTCACCGCCGATCCGCATGCCGAGGCCGTCGACGCCTGTTTCAGCCGGGACGGCGGGCACGTCCACCTGTCCGACGCCGGCAGCCATCGCGTCACCACGTTCACCGTCGCGGCCGCCCCACCCGACGGCTTCCCCACGCTCACCTTCGCCCGATCCGCACCGGTGACGCCCTTCCCCGGCCCGCTGACCCTGGCGAGCGGCCGGCTCTACGTGGCGCACGAACTGCCGGGACGCGTCTCGGCGCTCGACCCCGCCACCCTGGAACCCGCCGCACCCGCCGCACCCGCCATCAGAGGGCCACGTCCCGTCGCCCTCGCCACCGACGGCAGCCGCCTCTTCGTCGCCTTCGCCGGCGACCGGACGCTGCGCGCCTATGACCCGCTGACACAGCAAGAGACCGGAAGCCTGACCCTGCCCGGTGTCCCTCACGCGCTCGCCACCGGCACCGACGCCGCGCCCCTCGCCGTGCTGCTCGACGACGGCCGCTACTGCCTGGTCACACGATCCACCCTGCAACTCCAGGGGAGCGCCATCGACACCGGACCCGGCACGCAGGTGCTGGACGTCGCCCTCACACCCGACGGGACGAAGCTGTACGTGGGCTGCCTCACCCAGGGCCCGGGCGGCGAAGCCGCGGCCTCCGTGCGGGTCTTCTCCACCGGCGCCGCGCAGCCGACGGCCGAGGTCCGCGGCTTCCCCGGCCTGACGGTCCCGGTGGCGCTGCGCGCGGCTCCGGACGGCCGGCACGTGTACGTGGCCACGGCGGGCACACCGAGCGCCGCCGGGCGGGTGCACGTGATCGACACGACCACCGACACCCTGCTGCCAGGTGTCTTCTCCCCGGGCGGCGACTGCCACGTCCTCGCCCCCAGTCCCGCCGCGGCGCCGTACGGGCCGTGCCTGCTCGCCGCCCCTCGGGGGTCGGCGACCGCGCTGCTCGCCGACGCCCTGCCACTGGGCGAGTCCCCGCCCGGGCCGCCCCGCCTGAGGTCCCGCCAGGTGCTGGGCCCCGGAGCCGTCCGGGAGCTCGTCTGGTCGACGACGCCCACCGCGCAGGGACGGGTGGAGCTCGACACCCTCGGCCATCCGGTGAACGGGATCAGGGGCCGTACGCCGGGGCTGGTCCTGGCGCGGGTGGGCTACTTCCCCGCCGGAGGCCTGCGGCCCTATCAGTGCGAGGTCCGCCTCGGCGGGGACCTGGACGGACGGCGTGACTTCTTCATCAGCAAGGACCGCTACGACCTGGTGCTGAACGTCCTCAACTGGTTCCACCCCATCGGCGTCGAGTTCCGTACCGAGCGGCTGCGCGCCCACGTCAGGGAGCTGGCCGGTGGTGAAGCCGACACCGACGTCCTGCCCGCCTACACCTTCCCGACCTACCACAGGTCGGAAGTGCTGCCGTTCCGGCCTCCCGCCCGCTCCCTCCGACCGGACAAGGACGAAGAGACATGAAGATTCCCCCGAAGTACGTGCCCAAGTTCTCCCACAAGGACTGGATCGACAACGAGGACCGCGTCCAGGCGGGCGGCGACGCGGGCATCAACATCAGGTTCCACAAACTGGAGGACGAGTTCCGGACCCTGGCGGACGAGCATCTCAATCCGCTGATCCGGTTCGTCGCCCCGGAGGAGTCGTTCCTCTCGCTGGTGCCGGTCCTCACCCCGACGAAGACGGACAACAACCAGACACAGGCCGCGATGCCCTGGTTGATCTCCACCGACGTGGCGCAGAAGGCCTCGGGGCAGAAGGAGGCCCACGGCCTGATGAACGTGGTCCTGCCGGACGACGCGGAGATCACGTCCCTCAAGGTGATCGGCACCAAATCGGGCGAGGGCACCTTCACGGTGAGCCTGCGACGCAGGGACTTCGAGGGTTCCCTGGCGCAGCCCCTCGTCAGTGTCACCGCATTGAACACGCCGACGCCGCTGGACCCGCCGGCGAAGGTCACCAACGCGACGCACCGCTACTTCCTCGTCGCGGACCTGACGGGCGCGCCGACCGATTCGGACACGGTGAAGCTGTCCTGTTTCCAGATCGCCTACCGATGACACACCGTTCTCGAAAGGAGCACCGAGATGGCTCTCGGACCCCCTCAGACTCAGGGAAGCCCCAGTACGTTCGACCCGGGGCAGGAATCGCCGCCGCTCAGCTTCGGCGTGCACGGGGACAACGGCGGCGGACCGGGCATCATCGGCAGCAGCAGTACGCCGGCCGCGTCCGACGGCTCGTCCGACAGCGCGATCGAGAGCGGTGCCGGTGTCCTCGGGGTCAGCATCGCCGCCCACGGCATCGGGGTGCACGGTCACTCCGGCCGCGGTACGGGGGTCTCGGGCAAGGGGGGTGGAACCGATCCGGGAGTCCTGGGCACGGCGACGGCCGGACCGGGACTGGCGGGCCGCAGTACCCAGGGCCCGGGCGTGCTCGGGGCCAGCACGGAGGCGGAGGGCGTCAAGGGGGAGGGAGCGGGCTCCGCGCCAGGAGTCTTCGGGAACGGAGCGAACGGTCCCGGAGTGCGGGGCGCGAGCCGAGGCGGCCCCGGGGTGACCGGGCAGTCGGCCGACGGCGATGAAGCCGGCGTACTCGGTGCGCACACGGTCGGGTCCGGCGTACGAGGCGTCAGCGACAGCGGCCTGGGCGTGGAGGGCGAGAGCCTCGGCCCCGGGGCGGGGGTGTCCGGCCGGAGCGAGAGCGGCCCCGGACTGCTCGGCACGAGTCACCTCGGCGTAGGCGTCGCCGGTCTGGGCGGCGGCTCCGGCGCCGGGGTGACGGGGACGGGGACCACGGGGCCCGGCGTGCTCGGCACCAGCGACACCGGTGCGGGCCTGACCGGCACGTCCGCCGGCGGGCCGGGTGTGGCGGCGTCCAGTACGGCTGGAGCGGGGGTGGAGGCGCAGAGCAGCAGTGGGCCGGGGGTGACGGCGTCCAGTACCGACGGGCCGGGTCTGGCGGCGCAGAGCAGCAGTGGGTCGGGTATGACCGCCTCCAGTACCGAGGGGCCGGGCGTGGAGGCCGAGAGCACCAGCGGGCCCGGTGTCAGGGCCTTCAGCGCGGAGGCTCCGGGGGTGGCGGCCGGCAGTTCCACCGGGCCCGGTGTGCTGGCCTCCAGTGAGGAGGCGGCCGGTGTGGAGGCCGGCAGCTTGAACGGGCCGGGCGTGACGGCGTCGAGCACCAGTGGGCCGGCCGTCAATGCCAGCAGCGCGAATGGAAACGCCGTGGTCGCGGACTGCCCGGCCGGCGGAACCGCGGTCGACGCCTCCAGCTTCGACGGCATCGGCATCAGAGGTCATGCGGGCCACTCCGATTCCGGCGGTTTCGGTTTCGGCTTCGGTCCCAACACCGGCCCAGGGGTCTTGGGCACGAGCTTCTTCGGCCCCGGTGTCGAGGGCTTCAGCCACGCCAGCGTCGGTGTCAGGGCCGTGGGCGAGACAGGGTTGATCGTGTCCGGCGATTCCCTCGGAGCGCGCATCGACGGCAATGTCGTCGTCAACGGCGTGGTGACCCAGGGCGGCGCCATGTTCCGTACCGACCACCCACTGGACCCGGAGAACCGCTTCCTCTCCCACTCCGCCGTGGAGTCGCCGGAGATGAAGAACGTCTACGACGGCACCGTGAACCTGGACGCCGAGGGGAAGGCGACCGTGACGCTCCCGGAGTGGTTCGACGCGTTCAACGAGTCGTTCCGGTACCAGTTGACGCCGGTGGGTGCGGCGGCGCCCAGCCTGCACGTGAGCCGGAAACTCTCCGGCAACAGCTTCGCCGTCGCGGGCGGCGACCCCGGCCTCGAGGTCTCCTGGCAGGTGACGGGCGTCCGGTGCGATGCCTGGGCGCGGGCCAACCGGGTCGCCGAGGAGGACGACAAGGCGCCGGAGGAACGCGGGCTGTACCTCTACCCGGAGGCACACGGGAAGCCCATGGAGATGGGGATCACCGCGGCGCGCGACGAGGGACTACGCGAGACGCGTGCTGCCGAGTGAATGAAGGACCGAGAGGGTGAGGACCATGGTGATCAAACCGCCCGAATCCCAGGATCTGCCGAGCGGTTTCGATCCGGGACAGGAGTCCCCTCCCATCAGATTCGGCGTGTTCGGCGACAACGAGGCCGGCCCGGGTGTGCTGGGCTGCAGTGGCAAGTCGGCCGACAGCGGCGAATCGCAGAGCGGCGCGGGCGTGCTCGGGGTGAACGTCGCGGCGCACGGCGTGGGCGTCCACGGCATGTGCCGTCGTGGCACGGGGGTCTCGGGGCAGGGCGGCGGCGAAGGGGCGGGCGTCCTCGGGTCGGCGGAGAAGGGCCCGGGCGTGTCGGGAACGAGTGCCGAGGGGCCCGGCGTGTCGGGGACCAGCGCCGGTGGGCCGGGGGTGAGCGGGGCGGGCAGCGGCACGGCAGCCGGCGTGGCCGGCTCGGCGGACCGGGGTCCGGGGGTGTCGGGGACGAGCAGCGAGGGGCCAGGGGTGTCGGGGACGGCGTCGCAGGCGCCCGGCGTGACGGGGGTGAGCGGGAAGTCGTCCGGTGTCGCGGGGACCAGCACCGAGGGGTCCGGGGTCCTGGGCACGAGCATGCGGGGACCTGGTGTGGTGGGTACGAGTTCCCAGGGCCCGGGAATGCGGGGGGAAGGGCAGGGGGCAGGGGAGGACGGGACGCCGTTCCCGGGGGTCTCGGGCACGGCGTCGGGCGGTGCCGGAGTGGCGGGGGAGAGCATTCAGGGACCTGGGCTCATGGGCAGCAGCAGGTTCGGGGCCGGGGTGCACGGGACCGGTGGACAAGGCACCCCGGGCGTGTTCGCGACCTGTGATGAGGGTCCCGATGCCGATGGGGTCGTCTTCGTCGGTGCGGGAGTCTTCGGCACGGTCGTCGAGGGCGACGGCGTGCAGGGCAGTTCCCGCAACGGCAACGGGGTGAGGGCATGGAGCACCAACGGGGTGGGGGTGTCCGCGAACAGCGAATCGGGAGTCTCGGTGTTCGCCGACACCGGCGGACTGGCGCTGGACCTCATGGGCGACCTCTCGGGGGCCGGCGTCGGAGTCGCCACGGTGGGCCGCATCGGCCTGCTGGCCGCCGGTTCCGAAAAGGCGGCACGGTTCGAAGGCGATGTCGAGGTCACCGGCGCCATCAACAAGTCGGCCTGCGAATTCCGTATCGACCATCCGCTCGACCCGGCGAACCGTGTCCTCACCCACTGCTCCGTGGAATCGTCGGAGCGCAAGAACATGTACGACGGCACGGTGACCCTGGACGCTCACGGCGAGGCCACGGTCACCCTGCCCGACTGGTTCACCGCCCTCAACGGCCGACTCTGCTACCAACTGACCCCGCTGGACGGCCCTGCCCCCCAACTGCACGTGGTGCGCCATGACGAAGACGGCCACTTCGACATCCGCGGCGGTCCCCCGCAGGCGGCGGTGTGCTGGCAGGTCACCGGCGTCCGCCAGGACCCTTGGGCGCTGGCCCATCCGCTGAACACGGAGGAGGACAAGCCACGTGACGGCTGATCCACGAGTGGTGAAGTCCGACATCGACCGCTGAGACGATCACCGCGCACATCGTGGAGACCATACGGCCCGGCCGGACCATCGAGCTCCTCGAAGCCGTCGTACGGATCGCCGGCCGCCCGGGCGTCCGGGCCCGCGCCTGGTTCCTGGCCACACTCGACACCGCCGCGGTCGCGAGCGGCCCCGACGACCGCCTCACCCCGCCCGAGTCACTCGACCCGTGGCCGATGTCCGACGTCTGGCCCGGCGGCTACGTCGCCTCCCTGGACGTCCGCCCGATCGCACCGCCCCGGCCGGGCCGTACCACCGCATGGCTCTCCACGCCGCTCGATCTGGTCGCCGATGTTCCCGTCAGCCCGCTCGCCTCGTATCTCGCCCTCGTCGACACCGCGAACGGCATCGCCGTCCGGCAGCCGCCCACCGCGTGGATGTTCCCCAACGTCGACCTGACCGTCCACCTGCACCGCCAGCCGCGCGGCACGTGGAAGGGTCTGGACACCACCGTCACCTTCGGCCCCTCCGGCCAGGGCCTGACCAGCACGGTCCTGCACGACATCGACGGCCCGGTCGGACAAGCCCAGCAGATGCTCACCGTCCGCCCCCTGCCGGGGGCATGACGAGCCCGCAGGCCCCGGCATCGCGGGCCCGGCCCCGTTCGTGCCCCGCCGACTGACTGTCTACCCCCCCGGCACTCGTACTCTGCCTCCGTCCGGCCCCTGGCGCGCCAAGCCCGGCACCGAGCCCACCGACGATGTCCCCACCAGCTACTGCACGGCCATGCGCGGCTCGGCGCGCGGTGGCACAGCGCATCGTCCGGGACTGGCCCGGTGAGTAGCCGCCGTACACCTGCGAACGCCTGCCGTACCGGGGGGAGGGGAGGGGAGGGGACGACGCAGGCGTCGCGTACCTCCTTGCGCTCGCCCCTGGGCGAGGCGGACGAGGAGGCCGTAAGCCCCTGGCCTCCTGAACGGGCCCCTGCCCGATGCGATAAGTCGCTCTGGCCCCGTGTAGAGTGGCGGTACCGACGCGGGGTGGAGCAGCTCGGTAGCTCGCTGGGCTCATAACCCAGAGGTCGCAGGTTCAAATCCTGTCCCCGCTACGAGAGGAAGGGCCCGGTCATCCGGGCCCTTCCGCATGTCGGCGTAGCCCCGGCGGGCCTGTCGGCTGTCGGCTGTCGCCTGCGGCAGTGCAGCATGGAACTGCTCCTGCTCCTTCCCCTCGGTGGCTGACAGCCGGTCAGGGATATTGCGCGCTGCCAGGTGGTCAAGTTCGGCAGCGACGGCACCGCTGCCGGTGGGGTGCCCTGTGAGGTTCTTTCCGTTCCGGCACCGGCATGTGATCGCGGCTGCGGCCGGGCTTGTGCCGGGGTTTCCCGGGTTTCGGTGCGGCTTGCGGTTGTTACTCACTGGTGAGAGCCGGTCTGGCCGTGTAGCGTCGCTGTCAGCTGTCGTGGTTCGCCGTACCTGCCCGCGCTTTGGCGCGGGCGCTTTGCTGTGCAGTGCCGGACCAGGGCGATCACCTCCAGGGCCGCGTGGTGCGGTCCTGACGTCAACTGAGAGGCACCAGCATGGCCAGCGGAATCGTCAAGTGGTTCAACGCCGAGAAGGGCTTCGGCTTCATCGCCCAGGACGGCGGGGGACCGGACGTCTTCGCGCACTACTCCAACATCAACGCCTCCGGCTTCCGTGAGCTGCAGGAAGGCCAGGCGGTCACCTTCGACATCACCCAGGGCCAGAAGGGCCCGCAGGCGGAGAACATCACGCCTGCCTGACCTGAGGGCCTCACCGAGGCCCTGAGGCCTCACCGAGGCCGGGACAGGGCCGAGGCGGGGTAAAGCGCCTGCCAGTCGCCGCGTCGTTTAGCACGGCGCGGCGACGGCAGGGCTGCCGGTGCACGGCGTGGAGCTCACCTGTGTGTATCTCTGCGTTCACATGCGCATCATGACTGCCGTGCCGTGCCGGCCCACGCCCGTCACGGGCGGACTGCTGGACGGCGTATGCGGAGGTCGCCGCCCGAGCGGGAAGGACGGCTCGGTGAAGTGGTGGGCCTGAAAGGCAGCATCGAGCTTGGTGCGGTGCGCAGGTTGCACCGCTTGGAGAGCTACGGCAGCGCTCAAGGGAGAGGGGCCAGGCGACGATGCAGGCGTCGGAGGTCCCGCGTGCGGTGGCCGCGGCCATGTCGACCGCCTCAACACTTGGCCTGAGGGTCGACGACGCGATCGTTCTTCATGACTCGAACAAGCTCACTCTGCGGCTGCTGCCTTGTGACGTCCTGGCCCGGGTGGCACCTGTGGCGCAGCAGGTCGCACAGTTCGAAGTCGAGCTTGCTCAGCGGCTCACCGAATCCGGGTGCCCTGTGGCCGCTCTCGATCCTCGAGTGGAGCCACGCGTCTATGAGCGTGATGGCTTCGTCGTCACGCTATGGACCTACTACGAACCCGTGACACCTCGGGAGGTCTCACCAGCCGACTACGCAGGCGCGCTCGAACGGCTGCATGCCGGCATGCGCAAGCTCGATGTCCCGACGCCGCATTTCACGGATCGAGTCGAGCAGGCTCAACAACTCGTGGCGAACCGACACCGCACTCCGGCGCTCGCCGACGCGGACCGGGAACTGCTCGGCGACACGTTACGAAGCCTGAGACGAGTGATCGGCGAGCGCGGCGGCGCCGAGCAGCTGCTGCACGGCGAGCCGCACCCGGGCAACGTGCTCACCACGAAGAACGGGCTGCTGTTCATAGACCTTGAGACGTGTTGCCGTGGGCCCGTCGAATTCGACCTCGCCCATGCGCCCGAAGAGGTCGGCGAGCACTATTCCGGTGTCGATCAGGACCTGCTGCGTGAGTGCCGGATCCTCGTGCTGGCGATGATCACAACGTGGCGCTGGGATCGAGGCGACCAACTCCCGAACGGGCGCCAGTTGGGCACAGAGTGGCTCAGTCAGATCCGAGCAGCACTCGATCGCAACGGCCCAGATACCCATGGCTGATCGCGGACCTTCGAGGTCGTAGCCGGCTGGCTGTTGATGCCACGACCTCGACCTCGACCACGGCGTCGCGTTCGGTGGGTGACGGCGTGCAGGAGTCGTCGGTCCCCGTGAGCGCACGCCCGGCCTGGGGACCAGGCGCGGGGCGTTGACGGAGGTGAGTGCGGTGGTCAGCCGGTGGGACAGGGCCACGTATCCGTCGGGGAGCCGTGCAGCGAGCGCCTCCGGGTGCCGGGCGGGTCCGGTGACCCGACCACGGCCGCGTCGACCGTCCGCGTGCCTGAGCTTCGGCCTTGACTGCACCAAGTGTCGCGGGGCGCCCCTCGGAGGGGCGCGAGAAGGCAGACACTGTGCCCGTGTCGGCGTTCGATGCGACCACGCGTGGCGAGGACGGCCAACGCGAGCAGGGCGAGCAGGGCGGGAAGGGCGGGAACTCGGCGCGACCGGCCATCTCCGAGCCGGAGACCGTGATCAGCAGGGCGGTGACCGCCATGGTCGTGGTCGCCCCACCTGTCCCTGGCGCGTCAGGCTCCGTAATGGACGTACGACGACCAGACGTCGGGGCGGTCGGGGATGCGGGTGCGGGCCTGCTGGACCGCCTGGTGGAGGGCGCGGGCGGGGCGGGTCGTCGGGGTGAGCGCGCGGTAGAAGTCCCAGGTGGTGTGCGGGGCTTCGGTGTCGTAGATGGGCCACAGGGTGCCGACCACGTTGCGGAATCCGGCCAGGAGGAACGCGGAGGCGAGGGTGATGGCCTCGTCGGGCAGCTCGTATCCGCCCTGGGCGGTACTGCACGCCGACAGGAACGCCAGATCGGCGTCCAGGAGGAGTCGGCTGACCTCCGTGACCCGCAGCTCGGAGCCGTCGTGCAGGATGAGGCTGCTGGACGACGGGCTGTACGGGGAGCTGAGTCCGTGGCAGGCGAAGTGGGCCCGGCTCGCGTCGGGCAGCCGGGCGAGCACCTCCTGTGCGGTCGCGTGCGTGCCGGAGAGGAAGACTCCGTCGGGGAAGCGGTCGCGCAGGAAGGCCGTCTCCGTCGCCACACCCGGCAGAAGCGGCCAGCCGTTCGCCTCGGGCACGGCCACGCCCAGGAAGGAGCCGGTGTCGGACGGCCTGGGGCGTCGGGCATGGGTCAGGGCGCGGATCGTCGGGGTGAACGAGGAGACCGCGCGGTCGAGGACGGTGTCGGTGCCGGAGCCGTGATACCCCGCGGCCGCCAGGGGCAGGAAGGTGAAGAGTCCGGTCGGGCACCACCACAGGCGTGGGGCCCGGTCAGGCGGGCACGCGGTCTCCCAGCCCAGCGCGTTCAGGACAGGTTGGGCCACCTTGTCCCACATCCATTCCAGGATCTCGGACATCCGCGGTGCGCCGCTCTGCGCGTCGGCCTCCGGACGGCTGCGCAGCAGTGCGCTCACCGCCCGCCCGGCGTCGTCCTCGGAGAACCGGAGTCGGACGATCGCGATGTCGCCGGCGTGGATGATGATCGCGTCGGCGCGGGAGTGATGGGCGTTGACGATGACGACAGGGCCCTCGGCAGCAGCGTCAGAGAGTGCCTCGCGGGACAGCGGCGCCACCAGGTCGGCCACGCCCGGCAGGGCGCCGAGTTGTCTGCGCAGCCCGTCCCATCGGGCGGCGCGCCGATGGCGCTGGGTGAGGGTCTCCTGGCCGGGGACCGACGATTCCTGGCGCAACTCCTGCCATTGGGCGGCGAGATGAGGTGCCTGCTCATGCACGGCCGTCAGCGGTCCGCGCAGGTCGATCGCCTGGGTGATCAGTGTCGCCCGACCCGCTTCGAGCAGCCGTACGGCCCGGAAGGGGTCGGCCAGTTCCAGCGCGCAGGATGCCGCGGCGATCGCAAGGCCCGTGGTGTCCGGCAGCATGGCCTCCTGGGCCTCACGGGTCAGGCGGGGCCCGATCGCGAAGGGCAGCTGCTCGACCGCCAGGGTGTAGGCGTGCGCCGCGGCCTCCCAGTCGCCGCGCTCGGCGTTGAGCCGTGCGCTGCCGCCGGCGGCGCTGAGCCGTTGCAGCGGCGAGGCGTCCGGCAGCTCGGCGGCCCGGGTGAAGGCTGTGATCGCGGCTTTCAGGTCGCGCGCTCGGCCCGTGGCGTCGTATCGGTCGAGGTGCAGATGTGCAAGGTGGAACAGGCGCCGGGAACGTCTGACGTCGCCGACCGTTTCGTCGGCCGCGAGGGTCCGGAAGATGCGGATGGCTTCGTCGAGATGCCTGGGGTCGCCGTCGAGCGCGGCAAGGGTTTTGAGACCGAGAGCGAGGTCGAACCGGTAGCGGTCCCGCTCCGCCGAACTCCGCGGCGTCTCCTTGACGAGTTCCCGGGAGAGAGTGAGCGCCTCGTCGAGGTGGCGCCTGTTCCGGGACCGGCTCGCGTGATCCTGCAGTGCGCTGCTCAGCGTGGTCCGGGCCGAACGGTGCCCGTGGCTGCCGGGCGGAAACAGCGCGACGGCCTCCCTCGCGAACCTGATGGCTTCCGTGAGCGCGGTCGGGCCCCGGAAGCCGGCGCCGACCATCAGCAGTTCGCTCAGCCGCTTGGCCACGTCCGCGCGTTTGCGGTCGAGGCCGGCCAGGAGAGCGTGCGCGCGCTTCAGCACCCGTATCGCCTCGTCCAGCGCGACGGGGTCGCTACAGCTTTCGAACAGCCGAAGGAAGGGCTCCGACTGGGCGACCAGATACTCGGGCAGGTGGACATGGTGTTCCGCGGCGGTCAGCTCGGAGGCCGCGGCGACGGCCTCGTCCAGCAAGTCGGGGCGCGGGTCGAGCTGGTGGAGGAAGGCCAGCGCGTCGGTCAGGGCGACGAGGAGTTCGCAGCGTTCGGCCGATGCGGGCTCGGTTTCTCCCACGAGGTCACGGATCACGGGAAGCAGCCGCGCGAGGTCGTGATCGGACGCCACTCCCGCCGCCACCGCCTCCTCCCACGAACCGACGAGCGCACGCAGGATCCGCGCCTTCCCGAAGCGGTTCAGGGTGACGGCCTCGCCCGCCTCCCGCAGCGTCCGAACGGACTCCTCCACATAGCCCCGCCTACCGGTGCGCCGGTAGTGGTGGTGCAGCACGAACGCGTGACTGGCCAGGATGCCCGGGTAATCGGGGTGCGAGGGACCGGCGGCCGAGATGCCTCGGCGCGACAGGTCGAGGCACTCGTCGAGAGCGTCGGCGTCACCGGTGCGTCGGTAGTGCTCGATGAGCGAGGCGATCAACGTGCCCAGACGGCTGAGGAAGTCGGCGTGCCCTGACGGCGTCGCGTCCATCGAGGTCCGGGCCATCCGCAGGGCCTCGTCGACGACGTCGGGATCATCGGTCAGCGTCATGAGAGTGTGCAGGGCCGCGGACAGATTCCCGCAGTATAGTGCGTAGTTGGCGTGCTCGGGCGGCGTGAGGGCGACCGCGCGCCGCCCGGCCTCCACCGCTCGCCTCAGCCCGGCCACGTCCGTCGTCGGCAGGAAGCGCAGCCTCAGCACCTCGCAGAGGTTCCCGTGGCCCATCCCGGGGTCGGGACCACCGGGCAGCGGGTGGGCCTCGGTGGCACGGGTGAGCCACTCGACGGCTTCGTCGATGTCCTCGCTACGGGCGGTCAGCCGGAAGCGCAGCGTGAGGGAAGCCGCGTGATTCCCTGCCCTGATCGGCCAGTTGGGATCATCGGCGGGTGTCTGCTCCATCGCTCGGCGGCCGTAGTCGACGGCCTCGTCGATGCGGTCGAGGGTCGGCGCCAGCCCGTACGCGATCCGCAGCGCCACCGCGAGCCGGGACAGGAAGCGTGGACTGACGTCACCGAGCGCCGCGGCCGACTCGATCGCGCGCCGGCTGAGCGCCACGGCCTCCTCCACGGCGGCCGCGTCACCGTACGCCTCCGCCTTCACCCGCAGACAGTCCGACAGTTGGTCGGCGAGCGGTGGCCACGCCGCGGCGGGGCTGTGGGCGAGCGCCACACGCGCGATGTCGATGGCCCGGTCCAGTTGCTCGGCCGCCCCGCTGCGCAGGAACAGGACGAGGTGATGGTGCGACAGGGCGGAGTAGCCGGCGACCAGTTGATCGAACCACTCGTCCGCGTCCGGCCTGTCGGGGTCGAGGTCGGCTGTCGCACCTTCCAGCAGTTCTACGGCCAGGAAGAGGGTCCCGGCATCGAGGGAGCCTCGGTATTCGTCGAGTTTGCGGGAGCCGAGCGACAGAGCGTGTTCGGGGGATGCCGCGATGAAGGTCGGCAGGCTCTCCTCGGGCACGCTCGCGGGGTCGTACTGGTAGGCGAGGAACAGGACGTACATCGCCTGTCTCTTGGCGGCGGCGTTACGGCCATCGGGTAGAACCTGGGCCCGCAGGAACTGCACCCACCCGTAGGCGATGATGGCTTCACCGTCCAGGCTGTCCATGTCGACCTCACGATCGACGGCGAGACGTTCCAGCGCCATCGCCTCGGCCAGCACGGCGAGGGCGTGATCGGTCTCCGTCGAGAGGAGGGCCGTGACGAATTCCAGCGCCGCCGTGTCCTCGGGCTCCTCGCGCAACTGCCAGTAGCACTCTATGAGTTGGGTTGCCCGCGCCAGGGCGTCGAGACGTCTCACGCTTCGAGGCCCGCCGGGGGCGGCTCCTCGGCCGCCGTAGTCTCGATGCCCTCCTCCGGCGGTGCGTCCGTCGGCTCGATCAGCCACATCCGCCGCGCGTAGTCCTTTCTGATCAGCAACCAGGTGTCAGCGGCCGTGGGCAGCCTGAGGCTGAGGATGGCCGCCGCCTCACGGTCCGTCAGATCTGCGGGGAGCTCGAAGATCACGCGGCGTACGGGGTCGACGAGGGAGATCTGACCGTCGTTCATCAGCCGCTCCTCGGCGGCTTCCGCCTTCTTGCCGGGGAACAGCCCCCGCACCCAGGCGTAGAGGTCCTCTCCCGCCCGGCTCGTCATACCCTGGAAGACGGGCAGGAGCACGGAGCCTGCCAGGAACGTGAGCAGAAGCTCCCCGACCGAGCGGGTCGCCCCCGCCTCCCCCGCCGGCTGCCCGGTGGACTGCTGTGTCATCTTCCCATGGTGCCCGGCCGCGGACTCGACGCGGAAGACCCGCGCGAAGGGCCTCGGTAGCCGGCCGGGGCGGACACCGGTGAGGTTGGTCCGGACAGACTCCGCCGCCCGAGGCGCGGCCTCGCCGGTTCGCGGCGTTGCTTTGACACTGGAAGAGGAAGAGGAAGAGGAAGGGCAGCGGTTCGCTGCGTTCGCTGTTGGTTGAGGGAGGGGCAGCGGCCGGCGAGTCGGTCGGGGGATCTCCTGGGCGCTCTTGTGCCAGGTAGAGGGGCGGGGTCTTCGTTCCATTGGCTAGAGTCGTCGTATGCCAGGGCCGACCGCTGGAAGCGCCGTACCCGCGGGTAGGGCCCGCACTCTCGCTCAGGTGTACCGGCGCTTCGGTGAGGTCGACGCCGCCGGAACATCGCCGCTGTACGAGCGCGTCGCCGTCGCCCTGAGTGAGTCCGGCGAGGCGCTGCGCGCCATCGGGGCGGCGCCGGCGCGCAAGCGGCACCCGACGGTGATCCTCGCCGCGCTGCACGACCTCGCCCTCGCAGGACGGGCCCCGGAACTTGCCGCGGCCTATGCCGCCGCGGACGGCGACGCTGCCGCCGGCGCGGCGATCGACACGCTGGTGCGGATGACGGACTCGGTCGTGGCCGTCGCCGTGCGTCGGCGGACGCGGACCGACGAGACCGGACGTGGCGCCGTGCTGTATCCGGCCATTGCCGAAGCGGCGCGCCGGGTGGGCGCGCATGCGGTCGGGCTGATCGACGTGGGCTGTTCGGCTGGGTTCAGTCTCCATGTCGATCGTGTCGGCATCAGGTACAGCGACGGACAGTCGCTGGGCGATCCGTCGTCTGCCGTGCACCTGTCGTCTTCGGTCGTGGGAGAGCGGCCCGTCCCGGCGCGGGTGATGCCCGAGGTCGTCGCCCGGGTCGGCGTCGACCTCGATCCGGTCGACGTGACCGACGCGGATGACGCCCGGTGGTTGCGCGCCTGCCTGTGGCCGGACCAGCGGGATCGGGTCGCGAGGCTCGAAGCGGAGATGGCGTTGGCGGCGGCGAACCCTCCGCTGCTGCTGAAAGGTGATGCCGTCGAGGTGCTGCCCGATGCCTTCGCCCGTGTGCCCGCGGACGCCCTGCCTGTCGTCACCACGACGTGGGCGCTGTCGTACTTTCCGCTCGAGAGCCGCCTGCGCTTCCTGCACCGCCTCGACGAAGCGGCGGCCGGCCGGGCGGTGGCGTGGGTGTCGGCGGAGGGGGTCGGAGTCGCGCCGACGATACCGACACTTGGCGATCGCCGCGCCTCTGGCCACAGCATCATCGGGCTGGCGGTGTTCGACGGGTCGTCTCTGCGCGCCGAGGCCGTCGGCCGCTGCTGGTCACGGGGCCGCTTGCTGGCGTGGCTGGCAGATTCCTAGTGTCCTACTGTCCTGTCAGGTTGATTTATCGACGCCGTTCCTGGAGTCGGGATTTCGTGGTCCCTGGGGGCGGTCAGGCACTGGACACCCTGGTCTGGTGGTGTGGCCGGTGGTGACGGCTGTGGGGCCGCCTGGTGCTGCCCGGCCTGTGGTGAACGGCTTCGGCCGGACGTCGGCCCGCAGGCTCGGTTCTGTTACGAGGGCTTGGCCGCAGCGACAGGAAGCGTTCGGTACTGCGTCACAGTGACGCAGATCTGAATGCCGCGCTTGCCCAACTCCAGCCGATTATCGGTCAGTTGACGTTCTCCACTCTTTCGTATGCTCGTCACTTGGGCATCCGTCACCTTGATGGCCTGCCGCATCGTCGGGAAGCCGGTACGACGATCAGTGCGGGCACCGATCGCCCCGGCCGTGATGGGGCCGCTGCCTGACCGACATCCATGTCATCGTCGTCACGTCGATGACCGAAGCGGTGTGTCCGCCAGGATGCGTTCCAGGGACCGTCGGCCCGTCCGGCTCATGGCCGGGTTGCTTTCGACGTAGTACCAGACCAACCCCATCGCTTGAGCGAAGGCCCACGCCTTGCCTCGCTGCCATTCGAGGTCGTCGCAGCCCAGGTGATCGCGGAGCGCCTGCCGCGTCCGGGCCTGGAGCAGATGCCATGCGCTCACGAGATCCAGGGAAGGGTCGGCCGGCCCGAAGCCGCCGACGTCGAGAATCCCCGCGAGCCGGCCGGCGGACACGAGGAGGTTGCCGGGGATCAGGTCACCGTGCGTCATGACGTCCTCGGCCGTGCCTCGCGGCAGATCGCGCAGGGTTGCCCAGATGCGGCGAAGCCGGGGAACGTCCAGGAGGTGCTCGCTGCGCCTGAAACAGGTCTCCATCCAGGCGTCATGGGAGTGCAGGTCGCCTCCTCGGCCGGTGCCGGCGAACGTGCGGCCACGTGTGTCGATCGCGCGTAGGGCGCCGATGAGATCGGCCAGGTCGCGGGCGAAGGCGACCGATTCGCCGGGGTCCTTGTCGGCGGCCACGATCCCGGGCAGCCAGGTCTGCACCGACCACGGGAGCGGGTAGCCTGCCCCGGGTTCACCGAGCGCGACCGGCTCGGGCGTGGGGAAACGCGTGCGGCCGGCCAGCTCGCGAGCCGCTTCCGCTTCGGATTCCAGCCGGCGCCGGGTCGGCTCGACGCCTGCGGGCCTGAGGGGGAATCGAGCCGCGAACCGATCGCCGATACGGAAGAGGGCGTTCTCCGTGCCCTGTGCAGCGATGCTCCTGACGGGCACGTTCCGCCACTGAGGAAACTGCTGATCCACCAACGTGCGTGCCGTCTCGGGTGACACCGTCAGCTGGTCGGGGTGCATCTTCACGGCGGAAGCATCCGCGTCGGGGGGCTTCGACTGCAACCCGATTTCGTCGCGCAGTCTGGCCTGCTGATGGTCCGACATGTGGCGAGACGCGCCTGAGCGCCTCGTGGCGGTTCATGCCGTAGCGGTCACCGTGCGGCACGCTTGGGCACGGCCGCCGTCAGGTACGGAGGCGCGCGTGGCGGAGCGTCCCATGGGGGAGTGTCATGCGTGGCTCGCGTACAGGCGCTGGGCGCGGTCCCCGGACGGAGGGTGTCGGCCGGGCGTGAGGTCGGTGCACGTGTGTACGAGGCGGACCGGGTGCCGCCGTTGTCCGGACGTATCCGGGGACACGCCGTCGGCGCCGTCTGCGGCTTCGGCGGCTTACGCGGTCACGACTGGCTCGACTGGCTCGACCGGCTGTGCTCGGAGCCGCTGCCGGGAGTTCCGCCCGGCGTAGTGCAGTTGGCCATTGCTGTCGGGGGTGGCCGGGCAGGGCCGTGGTCGGGTCGGCCGGGGCCTCGGTGGTGTGCCTCATCCGCTGGTGAAACGTTCGTATACGAAGGCTGCGGTGTTCGGGGGGCGTCCCGGATCAGGCGTCGGCGGATCCGTCGGGTACGGCGCTGGACCGGGCGACGCGGCCGGCCTTGGCGGCGAAGGTTCGGCGACGGATTCCCGCGGTGCGGGCGCCGTTGAGGTCCAGCGACTGCCCGCCCTCGGCGGCCGGCCCGGCTCCGGGAGTTGCGAGCCGTAGCTCGTCGGGAGTTTTCCGCTTGTCGGCCTGCGCGGCACGCGGCCCTGGCGGGACGGTCATGCGGCGTGGCAGAGCACCGCGGGGTCGGCCGGGGCCGCGGCGCGGGCCACGGTCGCGTGCACGGGACGGGCGGGGCGGGCGGTGGCCGCGGCCTGCGAGCGGTTGCGCGCGAAGACGACGAGGCGCAGCACCGCGAACCGCGCGACGCCGGCGAGGGCGGAGGCGGACAGGTAGACGGCCTGCTCGAGCACCGCGCCGGGTGTCGCCACCAGTTGCTGCAGGAGCAGCATCGCCCCGCAGGTCACCGCGTACGCGGCCGCTGCGGACCCGGCCGACTGCGCATGCTGGCGCCCGGTCGCGCGCCCGCCCGCGCCGAAGGTGAAGCGGGCGTGCAGCTCGGTGGCGAGGAGCGTGGAGACCACGGTGATCAGGGCGTTGGCCAGGACCCAGGGGATCCAGGAGGCGAGGGCCGCCACGGCGAAGCTGGAGGCGAGCCCCACCCCGCCGCCGCAGACCACGAAGCGGGCGAAGGCGGTGAAGGCGCCGGGTGCTGCCTGCTGTCTACTCCGCGCCGTATCCATGATCCGTCCCCCTTGATCGCTCACTCCGCGAAACGCGCACCCCTTGGCCGACGAGGCCGAGGCGCGTGCTTCCAATGGCGCCATGATGGCACACTCATGGCGCCATTGGCGAGCCAAATGTGATGCCATGCATGTCGCCAATGGCGTCACGGTGTGGAGGGATTCGCGGATCTGCAGGTCAGCGGCTCAGCGGCTCAGCGGCTCAACTCAGCTTCGGTGTACGCCGGAAGCGTGGTGGGTCCTCCGGTTGGCACCAGTGGCACACCGACCGCAGAGAGCGCCACGACCAGGCTCTTGCCGCGCGCCCCCGATGCGGGTTCTCCGGGCGGTAGGGGGAGCGGTTTGTGCTCCGCACGTTGGCCGAGGCTGGCACGGTGGGCAGCCGGCCGCATGCCTGCCTGGCAGGTCCCGGCGGCGAGCTGACCGAGTGTGGTGGGGGTTCCTCCCGCTCGTTCTGCGAGGCCGACGTGCAGGAGGTGCTCGAGGGATTCACCGCCGGGTGCCGTGGTGTGTTCCGCCGTGCTCAGAGCTCTGGACGTCTTCGGGGCGTCGGACACTCCGCTCGTCGGGCGCGGACTGCTCGATCTGCTGCCGCGGTTCGACCTCCATCTCACTGCGGGCTCGGTGCGGCATCCCGGCGGTGTGAACCCGCCCGGGCGGGCTCAGCCGGTGCGGACGGTCGCGCGACGGACCGACAGGAGCGAGTTCCCGGTCGAGGTCATCGCCGCGCAATCCGGCAACGCCGGGCAGACCTCCGGCGGTTGCAGCCCCGCGGCCGGCGAACCGCTGATGCTCGTGGTACGCGACCTGTCGTGGACCGCCGACATCATGAACGAACTGGCCCCCTCCCAGTGGCAGACCGAGACGATCCTGCAGGCCACCGCGGAAGAGGTCCTGGGGACCGACACCGACGGCCGGATCGTCCTCGTCAGCCCCGCCGCCGCACGGATGCTGGGCTACCGGGCCGACGAGCTGGGCCGGCAGGAGCTGCACCCGCTCGTCCTGCACTCGCGCGCCGACGGCTCACCCTTGCCGTACGAGGAGTCGCCGCTGGCCGACCCCCTGCGCTCCGGGCGCAGGCACCGGGTGCGCGGGCAGGTGCTGTGGTCCAAGGGCGGGGACAAGGTCTCCGTCGACCTGACGACCGCCCCCGTGCGCGACGGCGACCAGCTCGTCGGTGCCGTGATGACCCTCACCGACCGGCGGCCGTACGACACCCTCGCCGCCGAGAAGGAAGCCGTCGAGCAGGCCCACGCGCAGCTGCTGGCTGTTCTGGGCATCTCTCTGCGCGGGCCGCTGGGCACGCTGCGTGATGAGAGGTCCCGGCTTGCCACGGACCCCGCAGGGCAGTTGTGGCCCGAGTCGAACCAGGCCCTGCACCGCCTGTCGGCCGCCTGCTCACGCGTCACTGCGCTGGTGCGCGACGTTGTTGCCTGCCGACGTCTGGACTGCGGGGCCGAAACGATCACGCGGAGCAGGGTGACGATCGAGGCGGTCATCGCGTCAGCCGTCGACGCGGCAGTGGAACTGACCGGGCCGGGACATGCGCCGGTCACCGTGCGCACCCCGGCCATCGAGGCAGACCTGGACCCGCAGCGGGTCGCCACCGCACTCGCCCATCTGATCGCCGACGTCGCGGGCGCCGCGGGCGTCGGCTTCGCGGACCACGCGAGAGCCGTGGCCGACGGCTCCCAGGAGGACACCGTCATCGTGACGGCGGCGCAGCACGGCACGGTCCTGCAGATCGACGTGCGCGGCCCTCGCACCGCAGGAGACCCGGCACACGAGAGCGTCGGCGCGCGCCGTCGTGCGCGCCCATGGCGGAGTGCTGCAGGCGCACCGGTCACCCGGCACGGACGGCAGCACCTTCACACTCGAACTGCCGGTCGCGGACGGGGACGAGGCGCATACGCCCTCCAACGCGGACGGACCCGCCGGCACCGCGGACACCCCCGCGCACCGGCCGCCCGGCCCGGCCGGCGCCACCGTCGCAGCAATCGGTGCGCTGTGCCTGCAGCCCGTCCGGGACGGGTCACCGCCGCAGCCGGACGAGCCGAGGAGACTGCTGGTGCGCCCCGCTCTGGACACCACGACACAACAGACGCTGAGCGAGAACGGCTACCAGCCCGTGATCGTCCACTCGCGTGAGGAAGCCGAAGCACAGATCCCCGCCTCCGCGGCCGCGTTCTTCGTCGACCCCCTGACGGCGCCGAGACCACCGACCTCCAGGTGGAACAGATCGCCATCCGGTGCGGCCTCGGCAGCGGCGCCAACATGCGCGCCCGATTCCGTGACGCCCTCGGCATCACGCCCACGGCCTATCGCCGCACCTTCCAGCACCAGGCCGCCTGACGGCTTAGGCCGGACCACGCGGTCGCAGAGTCCGTCGACCCGGGCGCGCGTCCGCCCACCTGTGCCGTCGCGTCCTTCCGGAGGAAGTTCAAGAACCCCTTCATATCGCGGGCGGACGCCAGCGGCGTGTTCCCATTCGGGTCGGTGTCGTGCTCACCGGCCGGACTTCGAGTGGGCCTCGAAGGGGGCGCGGGAAGGGCACGTACGGGTGCCGGTGGGGGTGGGTCTGCGGCTCTGCTGGAGGAGGCGGTGCGGCAGGCGAGATCCGCCGGGCCTGCCGGTGACGTCATCTCACCGCGGTGAGCGTCGCGTAGACCACGATGTTGCCCTGGTACCCGGTGCGCTTGTCGTAGCCGCCGCCGCAGGTGATCACCCGTAGTTCGGCCCGTTCGGAGCTGCCGTACACCTTCTCGCTCGGGAAACGTTCCTTGTGGTAGACCTCCACGGCGTTGACGCTGAATACGGCCGTGCGCTGGTCTGCCCGGGTGATCTCGATCGTGTCGCCCTTGGACACGGTGCCGAGTTCGTAGAAGACGCCAGGGTTACCGGTGCGCAGGTCCACGTGCCCCGCAGCGATGGCTGTCCCGACGGATCCCGGCGCAGTGCCCTCGCCGTACCAGCCGGCGAGGTTGGGATGGTCGGCGGGCGGGGGCCGGAGCGCCCCCGATGAGTCAAGGCGCAGCTTTGTGACGGGGGCGTTCACGTTGATGGCGGGAATCCGGAGCCGGAGTGGCTCTGAGGGCGGCAGCGGCGGGACGGCGGGTTCCGTTGTGGAGGCAGTGCGGTGGGGGGCCGTGGGGCCTGGCAGGGGGGAGAAAGCCTGTCCCGCCGCAGGCTGTGGTGGCTGACCGTCGTGCACCGCACCGGCCACCAGCACGGTACCTGCCACGAGGGTCCAGGCCAGAAGCCTGGCCGACGGGATGAACGAGGGAGGGGAGGAGTCGGTGGTCTGCCCGGGGGCCATCGCGGTCGAATCTCTTGGTTGCGGCGGGGGAGAGGGGAAACGATTCGCTCCTCGCGTCTGCTCCCGGGAGAAGGGGGTCCCGGGAGCCGACGGGGGATACGGGCGGTCAGTCTCGGTTCGCGTTCGAGCGGTGACGCATCCTCACCAGCCACCCGGCGGCGGCTGCGGCGACCAGGGCCCCGCCCAGAGCGAGCTGCGGGGCTGTGTTCCCGGTGTCTCCGAAGCCGGCCTCGACGGCACCGTCGGGTCGGCGTGACGTGAGCTGGTACGAATCCGTGATCTTGACCCGCGGCGGGCACTTGACGGTGACGGTGTCGGTGCTGGACGAAGATCCTTCCGGCACAGTGAACTCGCCGGTGAGCACCCCCTTGCTCTCGCCTTCGAAGAGGTGGAACGCTCCTGCCACCTCGGACTGGCCCTTGCCGTAGGTCACGTCCGCGCCGCAGGCCGTGGTGCTGACGGTGACCGTGGAGCCGTGGCTGGCGTGCCGCGAGCGGATGTCGAGACCTGAGTCACCGGCGGCGGCAGCGACTGGAATCTGCAGAGCCAGGGCACCGACCATCAGGCCGATACCGATGCCAACGTTTGTTTTGCCCACGAGAACCCTCCAGCGGAGCAGCGTCCGGCCATTTGTGCGGCGCCTCTTTTTGTACGCCACTGACGAGGCAACCGACGCTCCGTCACCTCCGCAACACGACGGATCGACTCACGGGTCACTCGGGCAGGTGTACCTATTGCTTGAGTGCGAGCAATTGCCCAGGTCAAGGGGGCGGAAATCGAGATGGTGGAGGAATCGCCACGGGTCGGCGAACAGGCTAACGACGCGTACCGACTCGCAGCGAGCATGTGCCCATCGCGCGCTGACGGAAGGTAAAGGTGCGAGGGATCGGGCTTGCACCGGGCCGCGCGGCAGATCCGCCATTGACTTCTCTAACCGACCACCTCATGCCTGCGCACCGGCAACAGTGGTTGATCCGGCGAGATCCTGTCACCAAGCTGTGAAGAACCCGCGGGACGCTTGTGCGCAGCCAGGCAGACTTCACGCTTCTCAATCGGGGGAACAACACTATGAGCAACGTTCGCAGAGCCGTCGTCGTCCTCACCGCCGTTTCCGCTCTCGCACTCACCGCATGTGGGCCCACCGAAGACGACGCGGCGGGCGGGGCCGTGAAGACGCCGACCGCGAGTGCGTCCAAGTCGGCGGAGCCGTCCGTACCGTCGAAGCCGTCAGCGCCGTCGACGGCTCCGTCGGGGGCCGCGGCCGGCGGCTCGTCCGGCGACGACGACAGTTCGTCGGCCGACTACGACGTTTTCCCGTGCAGCACGTACGACGTGAAGTTCACCGCGAGCCTGGCGGAACCCACGACCAGCAGCTACCTCCTGAAGATCACCAACAAGGGCACCAAGGCGTGCAGGGCGCTGGGCCATCCGGTCGTGACCTTCGGTGATCTGGACGGACAGGCCACGGAACGAGGCGAGGCGCCGGGAATCGAGGACGCACTCCGGCTCGAGCCGGGTGAGTCGGCCTACGCCGGGCTCATGGGCGGGGCCGACGACGGCAAGGGGAGGACCGTGGGCTCGATCGCGATGACCATGAACACCGAGTCCGACCTGGAGCAGACACCGCTCACAGCCACCACCCCCGCCTTCTACGTCTCGCCCGACACCAACTCCGTGACCCCCTGGATGAACAACGTGGAGGACGCGCTCAGCCTGTAGGTGGTCCAGGCGTTCGGAGAACCGCGGGCATGTGCTGCCGCTGCACAAGCGGGTCCTGGACCAGGCTTTCGGTGCTCCGACGCTCGCCTCGGCCGTCGACGTCGGGGGCCTTCGACCTGGGTAGCGCCCTTGCCGCCTGGCTCGGCGGCATGGTGATCGGCGGCGGCGGGGGGACCCGCCGCCGCCGACCAGGACCACCCCGACGCTCTCCTTGCTCCGCACGACGGCAGGGCAACGTGCGGCGGACTCAGCGTCGCGGCCAGTCCCCGGACGCACGGCCCGACCACGATCGCCGCATGTTCTGATCTGGCTCCGCCACCGCTGAGGGACGTCACTCCGACGGGTCACCGTAGTCGGCACGTCGGCACGTCGGCACGTCGGCACGTCGGCACGTCGGTGGCGGGGGAGGTGGGGTCGCGCCTACCGGCCAGGTCCGGCCGCTGCTCGCCGAGTTGTCCGCGAACTCCCCCGGAATTGTCCGTGATCGGTAACAGACGCATCCCGTGGCCGCCGCTCCTCGTCCTGTCAGGTGGTCGGAAGACGACCAAGGATCGGCGAGGAACTGCGGGAAGGCGGGGCGGACATGGCACGGCACGGCGGCGGGCGAGGCTGGTACGGCAAGATGGTCGGGGCGGCGCTCGGGGTGACGGTGCTGGCCGCCGGTGCCTCGGTGTGGACCGCGCAGGCCGGTGCCGTGGGCGGCTCGTCGCCTCAGGCGGGCGCGTCGGCCACGCCGGGCAGTGACGTCAAGCCGGTGGCGGTGACCATCGCGCACGCCTCGGACAAGGGGGCGCGCGGCGTCAACATCACCATCGACGACGGCCCCGACCCCGTGTGGACCCCCCAGATGCTCGACGTGCTGCGGGAGCACGGGGTGAAGGCCACGTTCTGCATGGTGGGGACGCAGGCGCAGGCGCACCCGGACCTCGTGAAGAAGGTGGTCGCGGCCGGGCACCGCCTGTGCGACCACTCGGTGTCGCACGACACCACCATGGACAACAAGTCCCAGGCCTACCAGTCGCAGCAGATACTCGACGCCGAACGCATGATCACCGAGGCGTCCGGGGGCGTGCGGCCGATGTACTACCGCGCGCCGGGCGGGGCTTTCACCCCCTACAGCCGCAAGCTGGCCGCCTCCCGGGGCATGCGCCCCCTGGGCTGGAACGTGGACTCCAAGGACTTCGAACGGCCGGGCACGGATGCCATCGTTGCGACCGTCGAGCGGGAGTTGCCCAATGGGCCGACGCTCCTCTTCCACGACGCCGGCGGCGACCGCTCCCAGACCGTCGAGTCCCTGCGCCGGATCCTCCCCTGGCTCAAGGAGCAGGGCTACTCCTTCGGCTTCCCGGTGCGCTGAGCCCCGTCCCGGGTCGGTCACGGCGTTCGGGGTCCCGGCCCCGGAGCTTTCACGGCGCCGCGCTAGCTGCCGGCCTGACCGTCGCCAGGGCGATGGTCACGGGCGTGCGGCAGCACGCCGACCGTCGCGACGGCGGTTCAGGCCGGCCCGGCCCACCAGGTAGACAGGTAGAGACGACGGCTGCTGCGGTCAGCGGAGCGCCCGGTGAGCCAGGCGGCCTCGTCCGCCCACTCCCTGGCCACCAGGACTGTTCGGCCGGTCTCCGGTGGTGGGGCGGCGTCACTTGCGCACGGGCTCTGCCGGCGGCGGCTGGACTCCCGATAGGAGTTTCAAGACAGGCACGGCTTACGTCGACGGCCCGGTGGCCGACCTCACATTGGCTTGCGCCACACGGAGATGTGCTTCGCGGAGTCCTGCGTGAACGGCGCCCCGTCCCAGTCCGCGACGCGACGTTCCAGCTTGAGCCCGGCGATCTTTGCCATCAGGTCGAGCTCTGCCGGCCAGGCGTACCGGTGCCGGGAGTTGCTGCGGCGGTAGCGGCCGTCGTCGCCGTCGCGGGTGAAGTGGTGCGAGACGAGAATTTGCTCGACCAGGTCGAAGGTGTCGAAGCCGAGATGCTGCTCAGAGACATCGAACGGCACCGCGATCTGGCCGGGTGGCAGGAACCGTAGCGGCGGCACGCCCAGCTCGATGACGAATCGGCCGCCGGGCCCCAGATGACGTGCGGCGTTACGGAAGCACTCGACCTGCTCGTCCTGCGTGAGCAGGTTCGTGATGGTGTTGTAGACGAGATAGACCAGGGTGAACTCGCCGGGGACGACGGTGGTGGCCATGTCTCCGATGGCTACCGGGAGCGTGTCCTCGTCGATCTTGCGCCGCAGGACCGCTGCCATGTGCTCGGACAGTTCGATGCCCACTACCGGCACGCCGCGTTCTCGGAGCGGGACGCCCACTCGTCCGGTTCCGATGGCGAACTCCAGTGCCCGGCCGTCTCCGGCGAGCTCGGCAAGGAAGGTGAGAGTCGGTCCGAGAACGGCGGCCGAGGACGTCTCGGTCTCCTCGGCGTCGTAGCGTTCGGCGGTCGCACGGGTCCACAGCTCACTGCTCGTCACGGGCGGCTACTTTGCCGGGTAGTGAGGGGCGCTGTCGACGCATTTGTCTTCCGCCGGCTTTCATCACACGGTTCGGGTCAGGCCGGTACAGGCCTTTCAGGGCACCGTCCGGCTCTGGGGCGCAAGGCCACGGCAGTGGTGTGGTCGTTCTCCTCGGCGCAGCGTTCACCTTCCACAGCCCGTTGTCTTCAGCGATCTGAATCGGGAGGCCGGGCTACTGGGACCGGGGTCATGCTGGGTTCGTCCTGCCATCGGGCAGGTAAGGGCGCGGGCTTCCCGGCATTGCGCGATGGTGCTCCTCAGCTGCTGTCGCTGCCGACACCGACTACGGGGTGGTGAACAACCACCACTGGGGGGTGCCGTTCTGCGCGCAGTAGAACGACTGCCACTGCCCGGCCTGCTGCCCCTGATTGCCGGCTATCCAGCAGACTTCGTAGCTGGCGTACGGGCCGTACACCGCCGTAGGGCGTGCTTGCGTGGGCACAGCGGCCACCTGTCGGTCCGCCGCCGTGGCTTGAGAGACGCCCGTCGCCATGAATCCGGCGACGGTGGCCGCGACAACAGCGGCGAAACGAAGCATGCCCTTGTGCATGGAAAGGGTCCTTACCTGAGAGGAGTGTGTGGACTCGGCCAGCTAGGATCACCACTCCTACCGGCCCTGCAGCCCCCTGACCAGGCGATAAGGCAGCCCATCACCCGTGTGAGCTACGCAGAATCGATGCGGCTGTGCAGCCGTCGTCGACCTGCTCGCCGACCGCGCGTCGGCGCCGGCCCCTGGGTGACGACTCCTCTCAGACGTCCGCCGGGCCGTCACTCACACCCACCCAGCGAACCGTCAACCGCGCGCTCTCGGCGGCGCGGGCACCGGTGGCACGGGGTGTGGCCCGTCACGGCGGCCGTCGCGCAGGTCCGCCCGCAGTTCGTCCCTCGCGTCCCGGCGCTCCCGGTCCCACGCCGGGCGCCGGTCCCGAGCTCCCTGCGGTGCGCTGCGCGTTCCCGCGCCCACGTCCCGCCCCGAGGGTCCTGTTCGGGGTCGCAGGCCGCCTGGCCGGAGGCGTTCACCAGGGCGGCGATGCGGCGCCGTCCGGTGTGCCGGGCCGCCCATACCTCCGCCGGGTGCTCGGGATCTGCCGCGTGCGGCCTGCAGCCGACGGGAGTATCCGGCCGCTCTCAGGTCTCCTACTCGCGCAGCGCGGCCTGTGGGCCCCTCTTTTGTCACCAGGACTTCGTGCTTGGGCAAGTACCTGATCGGCCAGTTCCCGCGGGGGCAGCACGCCGTCCAGGAACACCGTGTCGTCGGTCAGGTCTCGACCGCAGCCGTGCACGGTTCGATCCTGTCCCTGCACCAGCGCCGGACCCGCTCCTCCCGCTCGGGATCGTCCGGGGCATGGATCCGGCGGTCGATCCGCTTCTCCAGTACGTCGTCCCGGGAGACCTTGAGGAAGAAGTGGTGGACATCGATGCCGCGTCCTTCAGCGTGCTGAAGATCTCGTCGACATAGCCGGGGTGGACCAAGGTCATGGGGACCAGGACCGGGCGTCGGTACTCCTCGACCAGTCCCACAGCCAGGTCGGCGACCTGCCGCCGCCACAGCCGACCATCTTCGGGTCATAGACCAGGGCCTTGGGCCAGCGCGGACGCAACGTGTCGACCAGCGTGCTCTTCCCGCTGCCGAACGCTCCGTTCACCCAGACGATCAACGCGATCCTTGCCGCCGTCCTGCCTACCAGCCGGGCCCAGCATGCCGGATCAGCATGCGACGCGGCCGGGGTGGGGCTACATTCCATTGCGACCTACGCCGCGTCCGCCTCCGTTGCCGTGGGCCGCGCCCCGCCCGGCTTCCCCGGGCCGCACCGGCGGGCCCGTATGAAGCGCACCAGGCGCGTGATGCCGTAGCCGAGCAGCCAGGGCAGCAACGTGATGCCTCCGACGTACACGGCCAGGTAGCCGAGGAAATCGTCCAAGTGCTCCGGCGGCTCCACGGCACCGTCCACCCGCACCGGCCGCTCCCACCGGCTCAGCGGGAAGATCATGAAGATCGCCGAGGTCACCACCGGTATCAGCGGGACCAGCACCGACCACAGCCGAGGCCTCAGGCCGGGCGCGGAGGCGCACCACGCCCCCAGCGAGACCATGGCGAACGGCCCGAACAGCACCCACAGCACCGCCGGGTACAGCAGTAGCACCCACCACTCGTCCGAGTATCCGAACATCATCGGCGTCGCCCCCCCCGGGTATCGCCCGCCCCTCAGGGCATTCTCTCCGTCACATACCAGCGTGAACCTACCGCCGACGGGTCCCGGACAGCACCCGCGATTCGCGCCTCCGTGCGGCCGCGTACCCGGAACCCGGCCAGGCGACCATCAGCACCCGGACACTGACGTGATCCTCAGCTTCCCCCGTCCCGGCGTCCGGCTCGGCGCCGGCTCAACCACGCCGGCCACCTGGGGGCTGTCGACGCGTCCAGCGAGGGGAACTGTCTGACGAACAATCCACGTTCCCCTCCCTTCTCGCGCAGGCAGCTCGACGCCTGGCTCCGTGGGACGTCTGCTTCCGATCCCCGGATGCGCATGCCAACAGCTCCCAGGCGGCAGCAGGGGAACCGCAAGGCGTCCGGAGAAGCGTCGCCGTGACGACCACGCGAGCAGAACGGCTGGTGACGACGGGGTCGCCGGACGGTGGGGCCCCAAGGAGGGGATGGATCGATTCCAGAAAGACCAGGCCGTCGTAGGAGCCCCGATCGTGCGACATGTGTGCGCATTCGGGTCACGGACATCACCACCCTCTGCCGCTCGCCCGCAGACGGGGATTCCCTCGTGGGACGTCAGATCCAGGGCCGGCGCCGTACAGAGAAAGGGGAACCCTCATGATCTCAGTCGCACCCATGACGTCTGCCTCACCCTCCAGGGTCCCGCCCAACAGGTCGTCAACGAGACGGACAAGTCGGTCCAGGTGTACTTCACCGCGTCCTGCACCAACCTCGTGGCGGTCCTGGCCCCCGGCCGGGCGGTGTCCTGCATCGGCGGCCCCCGGTCGGTGCGGGTCCCTCCCTGATCCGTCGGCACAGCCCCCGACCACCGCAGGGGAGGGCCGGATCGCCCGGCCTCCCCTCCCACACCACCGGACACAAGGGGCACCCCATCCGGCGGTTCACCAGGCAGAATCCAGCCGTGGCCAGCAAAACGGTCACCGTGGTGACCGTGACCCGGAAGGCGGCCGAACCAGGCGAGCACCGGGCCGTACTGCATCGTTCACAAGCGGGTGGTCTCCACCGTGACCAACGGGCCACCTGATATCAGACTGCCGAACCCGCACGGTGCGGAAACAAGCCCTGATCCAAGGGGCAGCGCGACGCAGCCCGCAGGCTCCTGCGGCCGCGCGACGTCGGGCAGGCAGGCGCCGCAGGTGCCCCGCAGCACTTCGGGCACGCCGCCGTCGCCTCACCGGTCGGCGTCGTCGCAGCCCCCCCGTGGCCGAGACAACACGTCGCTTCCTCGACGGAATCGGCCAGATCGCCCGCGATCCAGCTGCCTGCATGCCTTCGGGCCGGGCAGGGACCGCGCCGTTTCCCGGTGCGTGCCGCGGCCGTGGCCGTGGCGGGGAGATGAGCGCGGCCGTCTCGGTTCGTGCAAGGCGGGGACTCTGCCACGGTGTGCGGTGGTAGGACGGGGCTGTACCCGGCACTGCGGACAGCAGGGCACGAGTGCGGGCCGAACGAGGGGACTGGGAGAGGGAGTTGGGCATGGCGGCTGAGAACATCGACGATGTCGTGGACGGGCTTGCCGGGATCGTGCGGGAGGCCGGCCGCGCCGGTGACCGGATCGGGTACTTCGCGGCGCTGTACCGACAGGTGACGGTTGAGGTCCGCACGGCCATTCACGATGGGCTGTTCGACGACGGCGCCCGAATGGACCGATTCGACACGCTCTTCGGCAACCGCTACTTCGACGCGCACGACGCCTGGCGCCATGACCGGAGCGGGCCGCGTTGTTGGCGCGAGGCGTTCGGCCTGCTCGACGACACCGACACCATCATCGTCCAGCACCTGATACTCGGCGTGAACGCGCACATCAACCTCGACCTGGCCATCGCCGCCGCGCGGACCAGCCCAGGTCAGGCCATCCACGCGATGCGGCGCGACTTTCTGCTGATCAACGACATCCTTGCGCGGGTGGCGCTGGCGGTGCAGGACTCGGTCGGCGCCCTGTCGCCCCTCATGTCACTGCTGGATCAGGTCGGAGCCCGCACCGATGAGCAGATACTCGACTTCAGTGTCCGTCAGTCCCGCGAGGAGGCGTGGTACAACGCCGTCCTGCTCGCCGGCCAGAACGAAGAAGAGCGTGAGGCCACCATCGAGCGGCTCGACATCCGGGCCGCCGTGCTCGCACGGTTGACAGCGCGACCGGGCGTCCTCGTCCGGCCGGCCCTGCAGCTGATCCGGAGCACCGAGAGCGATGACGTGCCGGCCGTCATCGCTCATCTGGACGACGCCATGGAGCGACCCTCCGCCCGGGAGAGGACGGGGTGAGGACCGGCGGACCGACCGTCCGGCACCTCGCTGGAGCCGATGCCGACGCGTCAGGCACCCGGGTCGTACGGCCGGACGGCCGGCGCGATCGCGCACCGCGCGGCGGGGTCCAGGTGGTCGCCCTCGTCGCGAACGGTGGGCCCAGATCGATACCCAGCGCGTCGTCGCCTCGTACTGCCTGGCGAAGGTGTGCTCAGTCCCTTCAGCACGATCATCAGGGCCTCGAAGTCGGTGTTCGTGCTGCTGGCGTGTCTGGTACCCGTCGTGTCCTCGACGAGGAGCAGATCACCGGGGCGGGCGATCACCGTCTCCTCCGGCTCCCAGGACTCGAATCGGGCGGCCCCGTCATGACCCGCGTACAGCCGTCGCAGCGTCATATCCACCACAGTAGGCGCGTAGGTGCCCCGGGCTCAGCCGCCATGACGCCACCGCCGCAGTCTCCATCACCGGGGGTTCACCGGACGGCGGCCAGGACGTGGCTGGGGCCCACCTGCCAGACGGCTCCGACGTGCTCGAATCCCGCCTCGTAGAGGAGGGTGACATGGCCGGACAGGGTCAGGTCGTTGCCCTCGCATCGAGGTCGCCCGCCCTTGCCGCTCAGGGCGAGGAGGGGGGCCAGCTCAGGGTCGGTGGCCGCGCTCGACCACCAGGATTCCCAGTCCTCGGACGACGGGGGTACGGCGTGTCGCTCGGCCCGGCGGCGTCCGATGTCGGTCGCGAGCTCGGAGACCTTCGTCGAGTCCGGGCTGATGTGGTCGCCGTTGATCAGGATGCCGCCGGGGCGCAGCAGCCCGGCAAGCTCCCGGTAGACCCGCCGCAGGGTATCCGCGCCGAGGTAGTGAAGGGCCGTGGTCGAGACCACCGCGTCCACGGGGCGTTCCAACGCGAGCGTCTCGAGCCAGCCCGGCTCGCCGATCAGCGTCCTGACGTACCGCAAGGCACTGCCGTAGTGGGCGCTGCCCAGCTCCAGCAGCAGCGGATCCGCGTCGACGGCGAGGACCTCGGCGGTGGGCAGGCGGGTGGTGAGCCGCGCCGCCAGGCAGCCGGGTCCGCTTCCCAGGTCCAGTACCAGGGGAGTGGGGCGGTCGCGGGTCACATGCTCGACCAGGTCAGCGATGACCTCGAATCGTTCCTCGCGGTCGACCGCGTACAACTGCTGCTGGCGTTCCCAGCGTTCCACCCATCGTGCCGCCGTCGCCGTACTCACGCTCATGCCGGTCGCACTGCCTCCGCCTCCGGAACCCGACTCTGTTAATGGAAATCATTGCAGAGTGGCGAGGGTGGTGAGCAACCCTTTCATCTCTTCAGGTGTGTTGTGTACGTGCAGGCTCACGCGTACCGAGCCGTCCTCCGCGCTCCGGCCTGCCTGGCAGTGGCCGTCGGTGCGCACCATGAAGCCGTGGCTGAAGAGGATGAAGCCGAGGTCCTGGGAGCCGATCTCGCGGTGTCGGAAGGTGACGAGGCTGCGGCGTCGCTGTACGTCGGACCCGGCCGCGAGGCTCTGCCGGCAGCCGAGGACCTCGTAGGCGTCCATCCGGTCCAGCCCGTCGGTCAGCAGGGACGTCAGCGCCACGGTCCAGCGTTCGATCCGGCCGCTACCGGCGGTGTCCAGCCAGTCGAGTGCCGCCGCCAGCCCGGCGATGCCGACCGTGTTGGGAGTGCCGCTCCACCCGCCGGGACGGAAGTCCGGTCCACGCCGGCCGCGGGACCAGATCGCGCCGGAACCGGGCAGGGCCATCGCCTTGTGACCGGAGAACACCACGAAGTCGACGTCGAGTTCGGCCACGGAGACCGGCAGATGGCCGATGCTCTGCGCGGCGTCCAGGCAGATCGGCACCTCCGGCCCTACCACCTGCCGTATGCGGTGCACGTTCATGTCGACGCCGTAGACGTGATGGACGTGGGTGACGGCCACGAAACGGGTGCGGGGGCCGATGATCGCGGCGAGGGCCTGTGGGTCGTAGTCGCCGGAGCTCGCCTGGTAGGGCAGCTGCCGGACCTGGATGCGCACGCCCTGGCGGGCCAGCAGCTCCTGGGCCTCCAGCCATGGCGACAGGTTCGCCTGATGGTCGGCGAACGGGACGACGATCTCGTCCCCGTCGGTGAGGAGACCGGGCAGCCAGTCCCGCGCGACGGTCCGCAGCCCTTGCGTGGTCCCGCTGGTGAAGTGGACAGACGACCGCTCCGGGTCCGGGTCGCCCAGGAACTCCTTGATTCGCTCGCGGGTGTTCTCCACCAGCGCCGTCGTGGTGTTGGCCCAGGGGTAGGAGCCCCGGCCCGCGTTGGCGTTGGACGTGGTCAGATACGTCTGTACGGCGTCCAGGACGGGCTGCGGCTTCTGGGTGGTGGCCGCGCTGTCCAGGTAGGCCAGGTCCGGGTGCTGGACGATGATCGGGAACTGGGCGCGCAACGGTCGCTGCCACGCGGCCAGTTCCACCAGGTCCGCCAGATCCGCCTGCTCCGCCGGTTCCGCCTGCTCCGCGGCGGGATCGGCCATGTCAGTCACGCACCAGCGGCGCGCCGGCGTCCCGCCAGGCGATGATGCCGCCGGCCAGGCTGCGCACGTCGGGGTGGCCCATGCGGGTGAGCAGGGCCGCGTACCGGGCGGACTTCTCGCCGACCGGGCACGCGAGCAGTACGGGCTGCCGTTTACTGAAGGGCAGCCCGCCGCGTACGAGTTCGTCGAAGAGCTCGTCGACGATGTTCATCGAGCCGTCGATGTGGAGTGCCGCGTACGCGAAAGGCCCACGCAGGTCGACCACGAGCGGGCGCTGCTCGGCGATCCACTTCTGGGCGTCGTCGACATCGATGACCGTCGCCGTGCGGATCTCGGTGTCGGTCAGTGTGGTGGGCGAGTTCTTCATGGGAGGGCGGCCCAGCAGGTCCGGGCGGCGCTGCCGGACGTAGCCGAGGTAACTCTCCACCCGGTCGCAGACGATGAAGACCGCGGTCCTGCGGTCCGTTGCCCTGCGGTCCGTCGTCCTGCGGTCCGTTGTCCTGCGGTCCGTCGTCCTGCGGTCCGTCGTCTTGCGGTCCGTTGTCCTGCGTTCCGTCAATTCGGCGTCCACCGAACGGAGATGGCGGACAGCGCCGTAGTAGGCCGCTCCGCCGGTGGGTCCGGCGAGCAGGCCGCAGCGGCGGAGCAGGGTCAGCATGCCGTCGATGGCATCGTCGGCACTCACCGCCTCCAGCGTGTCGTACGTCGCCGGGTCGAAGATGCCGACTTCCTGGACTTCGTCGAGGGTGCGGATGCCGGGGATGAAGTCCGCCTTCTGCCCGACCAGTCCGACGACGCGCACCGCCGGGTCGTGCGCGCGCAGGGCGCGGGCCACGCCGGTGGACGATCCGGCCGTGCCCACGCAGGCGATGAACCAGTCGGGGGACCGGCCGTCCAGGTCCGCGATGATCTCTGGGCCGGTTCCGGTGGCGTGCGCCTCGGTGTTGAGGGCGTTGAAGTACTGGTCGGTGTGCAGGTGGGCGCTGCCGGGCCGGTTCAGCTGCTGGTGGAAGAGCGTCAGCGGATCGTCGGTGTCGGTCGGGTCGAGGCACTCGGTCTGTCCGGGCAACTCCTCGATCTCGGCGCCGAGCAGCAGGAGCAGTTCCTTGACCTCGGGGATGCGCATCCGGTTGGTGACGCTCTTGAACGGCAGTCCGTGCAGGCCGGCGATGAGGGCCAGGGCCTTGGCGGTGTTCCCGCTGGACAGCTCCACGATCGTCTCGCCGCGCTCCTTGGCCCCGGCGATGTCCTGCCGGGTCATGCTCCACGCGGCCCGGTCCTTCAGCGAGCCGAAGGGGTTGAGCATCTCCAGCTTGGCGTAGAGGTCGATGTGGCGCAGGCCGTGCACGGCCGGGTCGATACGGACCAGCGGTGTGTCGCCGATGGCGTCGGTGATGCTGTCGTACCTCATCCCTGCGGATCCCCCGTATGTGTGAGCGGCCAGGAGTGCTCGTCCAGACACCAGCGCCAGCGCCCGGCCTCCTGGCGGACGGCGACCTTCCGGGCGACGGGCTGCTGCTGAGCGTGCGTGGCACCGAAGTCCATGCAGTAGCCGGCCGTGTTGACGAAGGCGAGAAGATCGCCGGGCCGCGGCAGCCGGGGCAGGAACACGGTCCGGCGCGTGATCAGATCAGCCTCCAGGCACAGGTTGCCCATGAGATGCACACCCACCGGCCCCGTCGCGTCGGGCGGGGCCGCCTCGTGGGGCACGACCACGGGGTCCACGAGGACTCCGTGGTCCTCCAGACCGACGTCACCCGCGTTCATCGCCAGGCGCACCATCCACTCTCCAATGTCCGTCAGCCGTACCTCCAGGACCTTGCCGAGCGTGAGCCCGCACTGGTCGGCAAGGGCCCGGCCGGGCTCGACGTAGAGGTCGTACAGGCTTTCCAGGAGCAGGATGCCCAGAGGGCGCCCCAGGCTCGGGGCTGGGAGTGAGAGCAGTGCGTCGAGATACGCGGCACCGGCGACGGGCCGATGCGCCGGGTACAGGCTCAGAGCGCCCCTCAGCGTGCCGTTCTCGACCCGGAGGCCGTAGCCGTGCCCGTCCCGGGTCAGGGGCGGGCGGCTGCCCATGACGGCGTGGGTGAGCTCGGTCGTGTAGCGCTCCCACTGGGCCGCGTGGGCCAGGTAGTTGACGCCGAAGCCGCCTCCGACGTCGATCGCTCGCGGCCGGAATCCACGGATCCGCAGCTCCTCCATGGCCTGAAAGCACCCTTCGAGTGCGACCGCCTTCTCGTCCAGGCTCGTGGTGTCGACGTGGTAGCCGACACCGATCGGCTCCAGCGCCTCCCGGTGGCGGTCGAGGACGTCGAGCAGGTGGTGCAGGGACTTCACGGAGGTGCCGAAGCGGCTCCTGCGCGAGAGTCGTCTGGCTCCGGACGTCTCGAATCCCGACAGGCGTAACAGGACGCGCAGGCGCGGAAGTCCGTACGAGCGGACGAATTCCGCCGCCTGCTCCAGTTCCGCTGGGCCGTCGACGTTGAGGCTCGCTCCGCTGCGCGCGGCGAGCCAGAGGAACTCCGGGTCCTTGGGGCCGGTCGCCATGATCCGGTCTCCCGCGAATCCGGACCCGAGGGCGTGCTGCAGTTCACGCAGCGAGGCGGCGTCGAGTGCCGCGTCCGTCGTGGTGAGGCGTCGTACGAGGGCACTGGAGCGGTTCGCCTTGTGGGCGAAGTAGATCTGCCCGGCGAGCTGGTGGCGGTCGAGGACCGAGCGGAAGCGCCGTACGTTCTCGGCGATCTGGTCCGGCAGGACGATGTTGAGAGGGGATCCGAGCGCGTCCACGAGGGTGTGCAGAAGCGGTGCCGACTCCAGGAGAGCCGCTGTGCGCGGTTCCAGCCTCGGTTCCAGATACAACGGGTCGTCGTACAACGAGTCGTCGCTCATACCAGCGGTTCCTCCCCGCCGAGGAAAACGTACCGGTGTCGGCAAACGGTCATAACGACCGTAACCCCCGCCGGGCCTTCTGGGACCGGCCCGGTGGGGGAGGGACCGTTTCCCGACCGTTTCCCGACGTCGGACGGCTGGAACGGGACGGTCGGAGAGGTCAGAGGACTCGGAGGGCTCAGAGCGTTCAGGGGGTTCAGAGCGTTCAGAGCGTTCAGAGCGTTCAGAGGGTTCAGAGGGGTCAGAGGGTGAGGCTCATCAGGATCGCGTCCCGGTCGTCGCCCGGGGCGATCCGCAACGCACCGGGCCATCGGCCGACCTCCACCCAGCCCACCTTGCGGTAGAACTCCTCCAGCCCGACACCGCCTCGCGCGGACAGCGACAGCCGCTCCAGACCCATTTCGTCCCGCGCGATGTCACGGACCCGATGCATCAGCGCGGCACCGATTCCCCGGCCGCGGAAGCGCAGATGTGTCTGGACGTGGTTGACCGTGCCGCAGTGCGCGCCGAGCGGATGCGGCTCCCGGCGGAGGATCAGCCAGCCGGCGAGCGAGCCGCCGGCGGTGGCGACGAGCAGTCTGCCGTGCCGGGGGTGCAGGCCGTGGACGAGCCCGTCGACCACGGGACCTACGTCGCGTGCGCTCACCGGCAGCGACGGGAACTCGGTGGCGAGGACCGCGCCGCCGGCATTGGCCACCGCCTCCCAACAGGCGACGATTTCCTGTCTGAGTCCCGGGGTGACGTCCCCGGGACGGGTCAACTGCAGGAATTCCGAGGCTGTGTGCAGCGTCATGTCCGTCAGCCTCGCAGAAACGCACGCGCAGACGCATTCACGCAGACGCATTCGCAGAAACGCGATGAGGGTGCCGCGGCGGGCGCCGTTGCCGGTGGCGGCCGGCGCTGATGGCGGTCGGGTTGGCGAGGCCGGCCGCGCAGGAGCAGCCGACCAGCAGCATGGTCATCGCCTGGCGGGCGTCGTCGGTGACCGCGCAGGTCAGTGCGGCCAGGGCGACGGAGACGGGGACGAACCGCCGGGTGAAAGCGGGTGGCGACGGTCTGGATCGGCACCCGTCGGGGGTGAGCGGGCCGGAGACGTCCGCGCCGGCACAGAGCGCGCTGCGCACACTGGCCGCGATCTACACGGTTGCCGAACCTTTCGACCGGGTGACCGGCCTCGCCCGCCTGGCAAGCACCAGGGCCGAGGACATCGGTGGGCTCCATGACGTGACCGGAGCGATCGGGATAGCCGACGGCGGCCCGGTCACCTGGGCCGTCGACCTGAATGCCGGCGGGGCCTCCTTGTGGATCGCGCTGCTGGTCAGCCACGGCCAGAAGCTGTTCTACATCCCCGGCCGGACCGTGCACCACGCCTCAGCGGCCTACCGGGGCAGCGGGAAGACGGACGCTAAGGACGCGTTCATCATCGCCGACACCGCCCGCATGCGCCGCGACCTGCAGCCTCTGCAGGAGCTCGGTGAGATCGCAGTAGACCTGCGGATTCTGACCGCGCGCCGGATCGACCTCGCGGCCGACCGCACTCGCGCGATCAACCGCCTCCGCGCGCAGCTGCTGGAGTACTTCCCCGCCCTGGAGCGTGCCTTCGATCTGAGCACCTCCAAGAGCGCACTGATTCTGCTGGCCGGCTACCAAACCCCGGCAGCCCTGCGAAGGATCGGCCGGTCGCGGCTCACGACCTGGTTGAAGAACCACGGCGTGCGCACCAGCACTGCTGCCAGGAGCACGGCCGAGGCCGCGGTGACCGCCGGAGAAGCCCAGTTCACCGCCGTTCCCGGGGAAGGACCTGCGCGCGGATGGTCCACACGCTGGCCGCGGCGGTGACGGCCCTCGACGAGGAAATCTCGGAGCTCGAAGCCCAGATCGAGGCCCGGTTCCGGGAGCATCCCGACGCAGAGGTGATCACCAGCATGCCCGGCATCGGCATGACGCTGGGAGCCGAGTTCATCGCCGCTACCGGTGGAGACATGTCTGTGTTCGGTAGCGCCGACCGGCTCGCCGGTGTGGCCGGCCTGGCCCCGGTCCCCCGTGACTCGGGCATGGTCAGCGGTAACCTCCGCAGGCCCCGGCGCTACAGCAGGCGACTGCTGCGAATGTTCTATCTCTCTGCCCAGGTCGCCACCGTGTACTGCCCTGAATCGAAGCGGTACTACCAGCGCAAACGCGCGGAGGGAAAGTCCCACAAGCAAGCCGTCCTGGCCCTCGCCCGGCGCCGCCTGAACGTGCTCTGGGCCCTCCTGCGTGACCACAAGCTCTTCGAGACCGCTGCGGCGCGCGCAGGCGCGACAGCGATATGACCCGACCACAGTGGGTCACTACCGCCGCTTGACAACATCATTGGGAATCAGTGGCCACGCTGAAAACGCTCACTGAGCGCCGCCAGTACCCACGGGCGGCGCTCGGTGATGCTGTTCTGTTTCAGGCGCTCATGGTCTTCAGGAGTGCGGCGAGGCCGTCGACGTAGATGCCGTGGAAGAGCTCCTCGGCGTCGGTGTCGGTGACACCGACGGGGGTGAACGTGCCGGACCATTCGACGCGCGAGACGTCGGGGCGGCCGGGGACGGCGTGCACCTGCAGAGTGGACAGGTAGCCGGTCACCGGGAACGGCGCCCGCTCGATGGCGTAGGAGTAGCTGCGGGCATCGTGGTCGAAGGCCTGGAGGCGTTCGACGATGACGCCGCCGTCCTGGTTGGTCAGACGGCGTACGCGGCCGCCTTCGCTCAGCTCGCTCTCGGGGATGTAAGGGAGCCAGTCGGGCAGGGATCCGAAACCGCCGATGAGCTGCCAGACGCTGTCGGGGCTCTGCGGGATGTCGAGAGATGCGGTGGTGGTGGTGGCCATGGTGAGTGCTTCCGTGCTTCCTGCTGTGTGCTGCGGTGTGCCGTGCTGTGCTGCGGTGTGTCAGGCGGTGGGGGTGGGGGCGTCGGCGGCGATGAGCTTTTCGTCGCGCAGGGCGGTCCAGAAGGCGGCCGGGACGCTCTCGGCGAGGGCGGCGACGTCCTCGGCGATGCGGCTGGGCCTGGTGGCGCCGGGTACGACGGCGGCTGTGGCGGGGTGGGCCAGTGCGAACTGCAGTGCGGCCGCCTTGATGCTCACACCGTGTTCGGCGGCCAGTGCCTTGATCCGTTCGACCTTGGCGACGATCTCCGCCGGGGCCTCCTGGTACTCGAAGTGCCGACCGCCGGCGAGGACGCCGGAGCTGTACGGGCCGCCGACGACCATGTCGACGCCCTGCTCGGTGGCGGCGGGCAGCAGGCGCTGCAGGGACCGGTTGTGGTCGAGGAGGGTGTAGCGGCCGGCCAGGAGGAACGCGTCGGGCCGGGGCTCGTCCAGGTCGAGGGTGAGCTCGATCGGCTCCACACGGTTGACGCCGAGGCCCCACGCCTTGATGACGCCTTCGTCACGCAGCCGCTGCAGGGCGCGGAAAGCACCGGTGCGCGCGGTCTCGTAGACGGCCAGCCAGTCGTCGCCGTGGAAGTCCTGGGCGACGTCGTGCACCCAGACGATGTCGAGGCGGTCCGTCCTCAGGCGGGTGAGGCTGTCCTCGATGGAGCGCAGGGTGGCGTCCGCCGTGTAGACGTCGATCATCTTGTTCGGGCGGCCGTGCTCGAACAGGCCGCCCTTTTCGCCCAGGTCTCGGGCGGCGGGGTCCTCCAGCTCGTCGAGGATGACACGGCCGACCTTGGTGCTGAGCACGAACTCGTCGCGCGGCCGGCCGGCCAGCACCTCGCCCAGGCGGATCTCGGACAGACCGGCGCCGTAGAACGGGGCGGTGTCGAAGTAGCGGATGCCCTGGTCCCAGGCGGCTTCGACGGTGGCCGCGGCCTCCTCGTCCGGGATGCTGCGGAACATGTTGCCCAGCGGTGCGGTACCGAAGCCGAGGGTGCCCGGCAGAAGGGACTTGATGCCCATGAGGAAGATCCTTCTCTCCATGACGTGACGCGTAGTTCGGGAGGGTTTTTCCGCTCCGCGTCTCTTGCCCTGTCGAGGTTAGGATCGAGGGATAAGACTGTCCAAGACTTGCTTGGACACACTTGAGTCCCGAGAGGTCTTACATGCTTGACCTGCGACAACTCCGATATTTCGTGGCCGTCGCCGAAGAGGAACACGTCGGCCGGGCCGCCGAACGCCTGCACATCTCGCAGTCGCCGCTGAGCCGGCAGATCGCCCAGCTGGAGAAGAACCTGGGTCTGACGCTGTTCGAGCGCAGCCAGCAACGCCTCCGGCTCACCTCCGACGGCCGCGTCTTCCTCACCGAGGCCACAGCCCTGCTGCGGCACGCGGACCGACTGGAGAACCTGGGCCGGCGCCTCGGCCGGGGCGAAGAGGGCGGCCTGTGCGTGGGGTACGTGGGCGACGCCATGCACACTGGCCTCCTGCCCCAGGCCCTGCGCGCGCTGCAGGACGAGCGCCCCGGAATCCATGTCGCCCTCTACGACCTGACCTCTCCACAGCAGTTCGAGGGACTGCGCCAACGCAGCCTGGACATCGCCCTGGTCCCGGAGGCACCGTCCGAGACGGACCCGGACCTGCGCTGCGCCCTCCTCCTCGAGGACCCTCTGCTCCTGGCCATGCCGAGCAGCCACTCCCTCGCCGACGCGACGGAGATCCTGCCCGAAGACCTGGACTCCCAGCCGTGGATCGCCATCGAGAACAGTCAGGACCATGCCTGGCGGGACAATTTCGTCGCGTACTGCGCCGCCGCCGGGTTCACCCCCGACATCCGACTCGAGGCCCCGGAATCCCTCACCGCACTCGGCCTCGTCGCGTCCGGGCTCGGCACAGCGTTCGTACAGAAGAGCATGCTGAACGGCCACACACCAGGCATCACGGTCCGCGAACTCCCCTGGTTCCAGAGGTCCGTGCGCCTGTGGGCTGCCTGGCACCAGATCGATCTCCGCCCGGTCGTCGCCTCGTTCCGCGAGACCGTCCTGAACATCGGAAAAAACGAGCGGGAACTCACTGGCTGAACCCGCGAAACCCGCGAAACCCACGGCACAGACGGTGTCGAGGAACTGAGTGCCGAGGCCGCTCAGCCGTCAGGCGTCCCATGGCGTCGGCCTTCGGACAGCGCCGAAGAAGTGGTGCCGACCTCGTCCACACACACCCGGCAGCACAGACCCAGGGCGGCTTCGACTTCCAACCATGAGGCTGCAGAAGCGGGAGTTCGGACGGTGAGTAGTGGCTGGTAGAAGCCGCTGTCCGCTGGCTTGTGCCAGGCGAGGTCCGTGAATCCGACTTCGCTGACGAATTCCGTCAGTTGCTGTCGGGTGAGCGCCCAATACGTTGTCCGGCGCCTGCGGACAGTCCACGTGCCGTGCCGCGGCTGGAGCTGGAAGTGGTACGGCTGCACGCCGACGGCCGGGCGGTGATCCGGTCGGGCACCCAGGACATCGGCACCGGGATCGTCACCGTCCTCACCCAGGTCGCGTGCGAGGTGCTGGGGCTCGAGCCCGACCAGGTGAGCTGCGAGATCGGTGACACCGCCCTGCCGGAGGCCGGACCGACCTTCGGGTCCTCCTCGACGATGGGCGTCGGCGCCGCCGTGATGGCCGCTGCCAAGGACGCGCCGGCGCAGCTGCGCGACCGCTCCGGGCACGCGGTGCCCGGGCACGCGGTGTCCGGGCACGCGGTGGAGGAAGCGCCTCACGGCGGCGATGGAGGCCGCCGGTGTCCAGGAACCGGTCGGCGTCGGCTCGTTCGCGCCCCAGGACAGCGAGTACGCGCTGCACACCTTCGGCGCGATCTTCGTGGAGATCGGCTTCGACCCCGAACTCCGGATCCTGCGCCTGCGCCGTGCCGTCGGCCGCTACAGCGTCGGGCGGATCGTCAACCCGCGCATGGCGCGAGCGCAGATCCTCGGCGGCATCGTCTGGGGCTGGGGCAAGGCGACCATGGAGGGCAGCGGCCAGGACGAGCGCCTGGGACGCCGGCTGTCCAAGAACCTCGCCGGCGTCGCGCTGCCCGTCAACGCCGACATTCCCTCCGACCTCGACGTCGCGTTCGTCGACGAGGTCGACGAGCACGCGAGCCCGATCGGCGGCAAGGGTATCGGCGAGATCGCCGCCACCGGCGTCGACGCGGCGGTGGCCGACGCCGTCTTCCACGCGACCGGAAGGCGCATCCGCGACCTCCCGATCACCCCCGACAAACGCGTCTAGCCCGCCGTGAGCCCGCCATTAGCCCGCCGTGAGCCCGCCGTCGAGCTGTAGGAGCACTCCATGCGTGAGATCGCCCAGCGACTCGGTGCCTGGCACCGTGCGGGGGTGCGGTACGCCCGGCCACCGTCATCGGCGTACATGGCAGCGCCTCGCGTCAGGCGGGCGCGGCCATGGCCGTGGCCGAGGACGGCGAGGCGGTGGGCAGCGTGTCGGGCGGCTGCGTCGAAGGCGCGGTGTACGAGCTGTGCCGCGAGGTGACGGAGACCGGCGTGGCGGTGCGCGCCGGCTTCGGCCACTCCGACGACACCGCGTTCGCCGTCGGCCTGACCTGCGGCCGCACCGTCGAGGTCTTCGTTCAGCCGTCCCCTCCTCCGCAGGTCGTCGAGGCGGTCTCCGGCGCGTCTTCGGTGGCCGTGGCCCATGTGCTGGACGGCTCGGGCGCGACCCTCGCGGTCCGGCCCGAGCGGGTGTACGGCACCACCGGACCGGCCGATATCGACGCCGACCACGCGGCCTCGGTCGCGGCCATCGGCACCTTCCTGGGGTTCCGGGTCACGGTCTGCGACGCCCGCCCGGTGTTCGCCACCGAAGGCCGGTTCCCCGATGCCGACAAGGTGGTCGTCGACCGGCCGCACCGCTACCTGAAGTCGGACCGAGGTGGATTCCCGCACGGCTGTCGTGGTCCTCACCCACGACCCCAAGTACGACGTACCGCTGCTCGAGGTCGCTCTCCGGCTGCCTGTCGGTTACGTGGGCGCGATGGGATCGCGCCGCACCCATACTGAGAGACTGGTCGGACTGCGCGAAGCCGGGCTGACCGACGAGGAACTCGCGCGCCTGCGTTCCCCCATCGGCCTCGACCTCGGTGCCCGCACGCCCCAGGAGACCGCCGTGGCGATCGCGGCGGAGTTCATCGCCGTACGCCACGGTGGCACCGCCCTGCCCCTCGGGCGGCTCGACGGCCCCATCCACCACGACCGCACGGCGTCCGCCGCCGCGGTTCGGAACTGACTCGTACGGAGTAGACGTGAAGATAGTTCTCTTCGGGGCATCAGGCATGGTCGGACAAGGCGTCCTGCGCGCATGCCTGGAAGACCCCGAGGTGACCGAGGTCATCGCCGTCGCACGACGACCACTCGGCAAGAACGCGCCGAAGCTTCGCGAAGTGCGGCACGCCGACTTCTCCGACCTCACCCCGATCGCACCGGAGCTGTCAGGGGCGGACGCGTGCTTCTACTGCCTCGGAGTGTCGTCGGTGGGGCACAGCCCCGAGGAGTACGAGAAGATCACGTACGGCTACACCCTGGAGGCCGCGCGAGTGGTGGCGGCCGACAATCCACACGTGACATTCGTGTACGTGTCAGGGGAAGGCACCGACGCCACGGAGCGGGGGCGCGTCTTCTGGGCCCGGGTGAAGGGCCGGACGGAGAATGCGCTGATGGCGATGGACATGCGCACGTACGCCTTCCGTCCCGGATGGATCCAGCCCGTCCACGGGGAGACCTCCGGAACGCGGTGGTACCGCCTGGCCTACCGGCTCACGTCCTGGCTCTATCCGCTCCTGCGCCGCGTGGTGCCTCGCTACGTGACCAGCACCGAGCACCTCGGGCGGGCGATGATCGCCGTCGCCCGGCTCGACGGTTCCGGACCCCGCATCCTGCGGACGGACCAGATCACCCGGATCGGGGCGTAGAGACGTTCGGGGTGTAGAGACGTTCGCGGTGTAGAGATACTCGGGGTGTAGAGATGTTCGGGGTGTAGAGACGCTCGGGGCGTAGAGGCGTACGGAGCAGCAAGGACCGCAGGCCGGCCGGCGGGAATCACCGGAATCCGGTGAGGACCTTTCACCTGCCCGGCGGCAACCCTGAACCAGGGGCGTGCAGTGATGGCGCCGCGGCCTGCGAAGGAGATGTCGCCGTGAGTATCCATACGTCAGTCACCGAAGCGGAGGCCGCCGACCGGCTCGCCCTCCGCGAACTGGTCGACGCCTACGCGCACTGCGACGACCGGCGTGACGCCAAGGGCCAGATGGCCCTGCCGTGCCCCGCCCGCTCCCGTCCGCGTCGTCGTCCCCGCCGAGCACCAGCGCGGAAGCGAGCGCTCCGCCCATGACGACGACGGCCACGGCGCCGATGGCGAGCCCGATACGGCGGCGCCGGCCCGGCGGCTCGGCGGCCGGGTGCGCCTCCGCCGTACTCATCCCCCTTACCGCCTTTGCGGCCTCCCCATGGGGCTCCCGGCTTCCGGTCCGGCCTGACCGTTCCCGGGCTCCCAGCAGCAGCTCATGAAGTCGGCGACCGCCCGGCTCGGACCGCAGGGAGTCTTCACCGCGTTCACCGCGTTCTCCTGCCTCCACGTCGTCCCGCTGCCCCTGGCCGAGCGCTTCCGCCGCCTGCTGGTCGAACTGTTCGAGGAGGTTGTGCCCAGCCGGACCATCTGGCGCAACGCCCCTCCGGCCTTCGCCCTCCACGCCCGCAGACCATGTACGTGAGCCCGCGCTGCAAAGGAGACGACCCAGTGCGGCCCGCAGGCTAAGCCAACGGCAAGGGGAGGCACTCTCCTCCCAGACCCGACCTCCTGTGCCCGATCAGGTTCTATGTGGTGAGGCGGCATTCGGCCACGGAGCCTCCGCAAAAACCCGTTGGCGGGCCACGGCGACCGTTGCTAATCTCCCGGAAGCCGTGCGAGTGAATGAGGAGGTGGTACCCGTGAACGCAGTATCGACATGGGTGCTCTCCTCCGGGGTCACGGTCGGGCGATAGGTCGTCCGGGAGCGCCGTTCAAGAGCCCTCCCGAAAGGCACGACCGTGCAATTCACTTCTGAACAGCGCCTCGATGACGGCGTCCTCGAGCGCGAATTCACCCTCGGCGAGATCCCCGGCACCCTGTGGACACCTGGATCCGCACCGGCCCCGCTGGTCCTGATGGCCCACAACAACGGCCTGCCCAAGGCGGAACCCCGGCTGGTGGCCCGGGCCCGGTACACCGCGGCGCGCGGCTATGCGGTGGCCACCATCGACGCCGCTGGGTGCGGTGACCGTCCTCGTTCCGCCGCCGACGAGCAGGCCCGCGCCGACCTCCGGCGGGCGATGCAGGCCGGCGAGCCGGTCGACGAGATCTTCGAGTCCTTCATCGGCCCGCTGGTCGAAAATGCGGTCCCGGAATGGCAGACCACTCTGGACGCCCTCCTTGAGCTGCCCGAGATCGGCGGCCCGGTCGGGTACTCCGGGGGGTGGACCGCCCTCGGCATTCGGCTGGCGGTGGTCGAGCCGCGCATCGCGGCCGCAGGCTTCTTCGCCGGGGGGTACGTGCCCCGTGCCCAGCGCGAGGAGGCCCGGCAGGTCACCGTTCCGCTGCTGTTCCTGCTGCAGTGGGACGACGAAGGGAACCCCCGGCAACGGGCCCTGGACCTGTTCGACGCCTTCGGCAGCAAGGAGAAGACGCTGCACGCCAATCTGGGAGGGCACACCGGCACCCCGTGGTTCGAACTGGAGGACGGGTGCCGGTTCTTGGACCGACACCTGAAGTGAGGCCGGGTCGTCTGGCGGGCAGCAGACGGTAGGCGGTGTCGGCCAGGATGGCGCTCATCGAGGACAGGTCCGGGCCCTCCTCGATGGCGGTGGCCGGCAGATGTACAACCGCCCCGATCGCGGCGGTACCGGCCATCGGCGGTACCGGCCGGTCGGGGCGGCGCTCGGCAGCCAGCAGGCGGCACCAGGTACGCATCATCGCGGCGTTCAGCATCCCGCGAGGTCCGCCGCTGGGCTCGGTGATCCGGCTGGCCTCGGTGAACAGGGCCTCGGCGGCGGCCCGGTACGCGGCGACGAAGAAGTTGTCCTTGGTCTTGAGACCGTGCCCTATGTGGCGAGGCGGAGAAGCCGTTTGTAGCAGCAGAGGGTGGCGGCGAGACCGAGAAAGGCCAGGGGTCGGGTTGTACGGCAGCGGCGAGAAGGTCGTCGCCCGGCTCGCCGGTGGGAGCGAGGGCGGCTTGTCGAGACGGGATCGGACGGCGTCACCGGTCCGTGAGCGGGCGGCGAGCCTCCGCCTGGGCCAACGACGCCTACCCGTACGCGGCGCGCCACTGCTTCGCGAGAAGCCTGTCGGTTCCAGCGGACTGCAAAAGGCAAAGGAAATAGGAATAGGCAAGGAGATCTCTCTCCTTGCCACTCTTAACGTATAGCCCACTGGGGGGCTTGCGGCAAGGCCCGGGTGGTGGCGCAAAATCGTCGGCCGAGGCCACAACCTGCGGAAATGAGGGCACGACGTGCGTGTGTTGACGTATGGGGGACGCGGTGACGTCGAACCAATGGTGGGACTGCCCGGGGTGGGACTGGCAGTGCGATCGCGAGCGCTCGGGGCGGTGGTGTGGGGGTGCGCGCCGCCCGACCGGGCGGAGCGGTCGGGCGGTGCGTCAGAGGGCGGGCAGCCAGCGACGAGGACGTGCCGGACAAGAGGTTCGACAGAGCTGGAGGCGCCGGTGATTCGATCGGCCGGTGCAGTGCAACGGGACACGGCTGCCTCAGAGGTATCGCGATGATCGAGCAGTACGTGTGGGATCTTCAAGAGGTCGACGAGACGCAGGTCGCGGTCGTCGGTGGCAAGGGCGCGCACCTGGGCGGGCTGTCGCGGATCGAAGGCATCCGCGTGCCGGCCGGCTTCTGCGTGACGACGGACGCCTTCCGGCGGATCATGGCGGAAGTGCCGTCGATCGACGATCGGCTCGATCAGCTGTCACGCCTCAACCCGGACGACCGGGAGGTGATCCGCACGCTCAGCGCGCAGATCCGCCGGACCATCGAAGGGATCCCCATCCCGGGCGATCTCGCGGCGGCGATCATCCGCGCGCTCGCCCGGCTCGGCGAGCAGGCCGCCTACGCCGTCCGATCCAGCGCGACGGCAGAGGACCTGCCGACGGCCTCCTTCGCCGGCCAGCAGGACACGTACCTGAACGTCGTGGGGCCGGCGGCGATCCTCCAGCACGTCAGCCGGTGCTGGGCCTCGCTGTTCACCGAGCGGGCCGTGACCTACCGTCAGCGGAACGGCATCGACCACCGTACGATCCACATGGCCGTGGTCGTGCAGCAGATGGTCTTCCCGCAGGCGGCCGGCATCCTGTTCACGGCCGATCCCGTCACAGGCAACCGGAAGGTCGCCACCGTGGACGCCGGCTTCGGCCTCGGCGAGGCCCTGGTCTGCGGCCTGGTCAACCCGGACGTCTTCAAGGTGCGACACGGCGAAGTCGTCGCCAAGGCGATCGCCGTCAAAGAGCGTGCCGTTCACGCCCTGCCGGCCGGCGGTACGCAGGAAGTGGCGATCGACTCGCAGCGGCAGGAGCAGCCGGCGCTGACGGATGCGCAGGTGGTGCGGCTCGTGCAGCTCGGGCGGCGGATCGAAGCGCACTTCGGCAGCCCGCAGGACATCGAATGGTGCCTGATCGATGATGACTTCCAGATCGTTCAGAGCCGGCCGATCACGACGCTGTTCCCCATCCCCGAGACCGGCGACCAGGAGAATCACGTCTACGTCTCCGTTGGTCATGGGCAGATGATGACCGACCCCATGAAGCCCCTGGGGCTCTCCATGTGGCAGCTGACGGCGATGGCGCCGATGCACGAGGCCGGCGGGAGACTGTTCGTCGACGTCACCCCGCGCCTGGCCTCGCCCGCGAGCCGCGCCGCCCTCCTGGACGTCATGGGGAGAGGCGATCCGCTGGTCAGGGACGCTCTGGAGACCGTCCTGGACCACGAAGACTTCGTCCCGTCGCTCCCGGACGCGGGTCTCGGCGGGCCGCCGGTCGGCCAGGCATCCGTCCCGATCGAGACCGATCCGGCCATCGTCACCGAGCTGATCGAGCGCAGCCAGGCGTCCATCGCCGCCCTGGAGCGCGACATCCGGACGAAGACCGGACCGGCGCTGTTCGACTTCCTGCTGGATGCCTTCGAGGAGCAGAAGCGAGTCCTCAGTGATCCGCTGAACCTTCAGGCGATCATGGCGGGAATGGAGGCCACGTGGTGGCTCAACGACAAGCTGTGGGAGTGGCTGGGCGAGAAGAACGCGGCTGACACTCTCACGCTGTCCGCCCCCGGCAACGTCACGTCGGAGATGGGACTGGCGCTGCTCGACGTCGCGGACGTGATCCGCCCGCATCCGGAGGTGGTGGCGTTCCTGCAGGGCGTCGAGGACGAGGACTTCCTGGACAGGCTGGCGAAGCTCGCGGGCGGGACCGAAGCGCGCGACGCTATCGAGGCCTACCTCGACCGGTACGGCATGCGCTGCGTCGGCGAGATCGACATCACGAGGCCGCGTTGGCGCGAGCGCCCCACCACGCTCGTGCCCGTGATCCTCGACAACGTCAGGAACTTCGAGCCGGGCGCCGCCGAGCGGCGCTTCGAGGAAGGCCGGCAGAAGGCGCAGAAGAAGGAACAGGACGTGCTGTCACGCTTGCGAGCCCTGCCGGACGGGGACCAGAAGGCCGACGAGGCCAAGCGGATGATCGACCGAGTCCGAACCTTCATCGGGTACCGGGAGTACCCGAAGTACGGCATCGTCAGCCGCTACTTCGTCTACAAGCAGGCGTTGCTGGAGGAGGGCGAGCGCCTCGTGCAGGCAGGCGTGCTTCCTGAGCAGGAGGACATCTTCTACCTCACGTTCCAGGAGTTCCACCACGTCGTGTGCTCGAACCAGGTGGATGACCAGCTCATCCAGCAGCGCAAGGACGCGTTCCGGTCGTACCACGCGCTCACACCGCCCCGGGTCCTCACATCGGACGGCGAGGCCCTCACCGGGGCGTACCGGCGCGACGACGTGCCGGCCGGTGCCCTGATCGGCCTCCCGGTGTCCGCCGGGACCATCGAGGGGAGGGCCCGCGTCATCCTTGACATGGCGGAGGCCGATCTCGAGGCGGGCGACATCCTGGTCACGACCCACACGGACCCCAGCTGGTCGCCGCTGTTCGTCGCAGTCGCGGGCCTGGTGACGGAGGTGGGCGGCTTGATGACCCATGGCGCAGTGATCGCCCGGGAGTACGGCTTGCCGGCCGTCGTGGGCGTGGAGCAGGCCACTCGGCTGATCCGGGACGGGCAGCGGATCCGTGTGCACGGAACCGACGGGTACGTCGAGATCCTGACTTGACCGACAACACCGAGAAGGACCATCCGGCCCATCCGTAGCGTCCGGCTAGAACCACGCCAAGCAGTTCGTGACCCCTCCACGACCCGCCGCCCGCAACGCGCACACGCGCACACGCGCACACGCGGATGCGACCGGGAACGACACGGACGCACCTGGCGTGGGGCGGCTTCAGTCGTCGCGCCCCAGACCGCGATCGGGTGCGCTCATGTCCCCCGTCCCGGGCGTGCCGTCGGCGAGCCCGTAGCGCAGGTACACGGTGCCCTTCGGACCGGCTACCGGCGGTTCGAGGAGGGTGACGTTCGTGGGTACCGCGCCACCGTCGAACACCTTCTTCCCGACGCCGAGCACGATCGGGTGCACCCAGAGGTCGAGACGGTCGAAGAGCTTCTCGCGCAGGAGGGTCTGCACCAGGTTCAGGCTCCCGACGACCTTCACGTGCTCGTGTCTGTCACGGACCTCGCGCACCGCGCCGGCCAGATCCGGGCCGAGCTGCGTCGACCCGGCCCACGAGAGGTCTGGCCTGCCGCGGGAGGCCACGTACTTCGGGACGCTGTTGAAGAGTGTGGCGATCTCGTTGTCCGCGCCGCCCTCCTGGTGCGGCCAGTAGGCGGCGAAGATGTCATACGTCCGCCGACCGAGCAGGAGGGCGTCCGTGCCCTCGTACGCGGCACCGACCTGCGCCCCGGCGACCTCGTCCAGCAGGGGCGCCTGCCAGCCGCCGAACGGGAACCCCACCGGGTCCTCGTCGGGGCCGCCGGGCGACTGCCCGACGAGGTCGAGGGTTGCGAACAGCTCGATGTGGATGAGACCCATGCCTTACTCCCGATTCGTTGTCTCGGTCGGGAGGTGGACCTGTGGGCGACGGCAGACTCATCGCTGCGACGGCACCCAGCTTCGTAACCGTCGACCGCCTTGCCGGGTGCATCGGTCACCATCCCGTCCCGCGGTCAGCGTCCGCGTCCTTGCGACGCCCGGCAGCGGGGCTCGACAGGTATGCCGTGCGCCGTGACCCAGGCGCGCGAACGTCCGGTTCCTCGAACAGCACATGCTGACCGACTTGAAGCGCGTAGCACGGTGCCCTGCTTACGCCGCCCCGCCGCCAGGCCGGAACGCTGCACCGGCACTCCCCACTCACGATAGATCACAGGCCGCCTCCATGCTGGGTGGCTGCCCTGCGTCCAGCGTCACTGCAGGTCACGGGCGCGATCTGCGGCTGTGGTACGGGTGACCCGAGTCGGAGATTCGTTGTCGCGACGGTATGCGTCGTCCGGCTCCGAAGGTTCCGCCGTTGTCGGTGACGGTGACAGCGTCCAGCGGGTGGTGCTGGAGGGCTGGGTGCGTCGCCGTACGACGGCTCAGGCTCGGTTCTGGCCCTGCGGTCGCGGATCTCTGAGCGGCCATTCGGCGTGGACGGTCGGGCGCCTCACGGTCGTCAGTTCTGGCGCGTCCTCTCGGCGGCCATGGGTAGTTCCAGGCGGGGCCCGTGGAAGCGTTCGCGCAGGAGCCGGTCATGTGTCACCACGACCAGCGTGCCGGTGTAGTGGGCCAGGGCTGCCTCGATCTCTTCCATCAAGGCGGGGGCCAAGTGGTTCGTCGGCTCGTCGAGCAGGAGCAGATCGAGTGGGCCGGCCGTCACGAGCCGGGCCAGTTCGAGCTTGCGGCGCTGCCCGACGGACAGGCTCCGTACGGGAACGGCGAGGTCGGCGGCGTGGAACAGGCCGAGCGCAAGGAGTGCGTCGGCGTGCTCGTCGGGCTGCCCCGCCCTGTCGGCCGCGAATGCCGCGAGCAGCGTTCGGGCATCGAAGGCGTCGTCGGGCGCGCTTTGCTGACGTAGGAATCCAACCTGGCGCGGTCGGCGCACGGTACCGGCGTCAGGCGTCAGTTCCCCTGCCAGCAGTTGGAGAAGGGTACTTTTGCCGACACCGTTGGGGCCGGTGACGAGGAGTCGGTCACCAGGGGCGAGGTTCAGGGACGGAACGTACAACCGCCCTTTGACCAGGACGCCTTCCAGGTGCGCTGCCGTTGATGTTTCCTCGGCGGTCGGCGTGCCTTCGACGCGGCCTGTGAACCGCAGTGGCTGCGGAGGTGGCGGCACGGGGTGCTCCGTGAGCCGTTGCAACCGCTCGCGTGCGTTCCGGATGCGGCTTTGTGCGCCGTGTGCCCGCGAACGGGCTCGAAAAGCGCCGGCGCCGCTGAACGCCCACGGCCCCTTGCGGGGGATCTCGGTCAGCAGCCCGATACTGGAGTCGGCGAGGTGTTCCTGTCGGGCGACCTCATTGCGCCATTGCTCGTGATCCCACACCCACCGGGCCCGGGCTGCCGCCTTGGCGGTGAGAAAGCCGGCGTATCCATTGCCGTAGCGCCGTACCGTGCGCTGATCGTGGTCCACTTCCAGGATGGTGTCGGTGACGCGTTCCAGGAATGCCCGGTCGTGCGTGGCCACGATGACCGTGCCCCGATGACGGCGTAGATGTCCTTCGAGCCAGGCCACGGCCTCGTCGTCCAGATCGTTGGTCGGCTCGTCGAGCAGCAGCAGCTCGGGGGACAGGGCCAGGGTCGCGGCGAGCGCGAGCCGGGAGCGCTGCCCTCCGGAGAGGGTGCTCAGCACACGCTCCCGGTCCAGTGGCGCGTGCTCGCCGAGCCGGCGCAGGCTCACCTCGACCCGGCGATCCGCTCCGTGCCCGCCCCGCGCATCGAACTCGGCCACCAGTGTGGCGTAGCGCTCGAACTCAGCAGGGCCTGCCGTGCTCAGTGCGGCCTCGGCGACACGAATACGGTGTTCCAGGGCGCGCAGTTCGCCCAGTACGTGATCCACGGCATCGCCCACGCGCGCCGAACCGGGCAGATCGAGAGTCTGGCGAAGGTGGCCGATCCCGCCCGGTGCCATGACGGTCAGGCTGCCGTTGTCGACAGGCTCCTGTCCTGCCAGCAGCCGCAGGAGCGTGGACTTCCCAGAGCCGTTGTCCCCGACGATCCCGACCTTTTCGCCCGGCCGGACAGTGAGAGACACGCGGTCCAGCACCATGCGGTCGCCGTAGCGCTTGGTCACCTCGGCAAGGGCGATCTGAGACGCGGTGAGAGGAGAAGCAGTGACGGTGGTGTCGACGGAAGCACAGTGCAAGAGCAGTCCTTTGCTGGGCGACAGGATCGTGTGGCCGGCAGAAGGAGCACAATCTGCCTGCCGATGAAAGAGAAGTTAGACGATACGGTCCGTCTCGTCAAGCGGGTCTTCCCCATCATGTCCTGCCCGGCGAGCAGTGAGTCGATCAGCTCCAGCTCGCCCGCGCGCCCCACGAGGTCTCCGGGGCCGTAAGCATCGGGCTGCGCGGGATGCCGCCGACTCTCGGATGTCGCCATGGGGCGAGACAGTCATGCCGTGGCGTAGTCGGCGAGTGAGGGCTCCAGTAGGCCGAAGGCGCTGTCCGCCTCCGCGGTGACGGTGGTGGAGATCCGGGAGCTGTCCTCGCCGGCGAGGGTGAGTTCCTGGATGCGCTGGAACAGGGTGCGGTGCACGGCGCCGAGCAGGGCGGCGGCGGCGCGGGGGGTGATGTCGTCCCGGGGTGTGCCGGTGGCCTGGGCCAGAGCGTCGGCCAGGGCTGCCTCGCGCAGGTCGTGCAGGTCGCGCAGGCGGGCGGAGAGGGTGGGGCTGTCGGCGATCATGCGGGCGAAGTCGTGACCGGAGAACCCGGCGACCGGTTCGGCGGCCCTGGCTGCATCGGTGAAGGTGCGGCGCAGTGCCGCCAGGGCGGACTCACCGGCCTGGCGATCGGTCACGGTGCGGGCCAAGGAGGCGATGAAGGCGTACTGGTGGTCCAGGGCCAGGTCTTCCTTGCGCGGGAAGTAGTTGGTCACCGTCTTCTTGGCGACCCGTGCGGCGGCGGCGATCTCGGCGATGGTGGTCTGCTCGAAGCCCTGGGCGATGAAGAGGCGGGTGGCGTGGTCGGAGATGAGCTGCCGGGTCTCCTGTTTTTTCGATTCCCGCAGGCCGGCAGGGGGTGCGGACGAGGTGACGTCAGTACTCATGGGGCAATCTTACACTCGTAGTATTTTTATGTTGACACCTTCGAGGTGGCTGGACTAAGTTTACGTCCGTCATAAATTTCCCATGGGGCGAGGAACGGAAGCGCCCTTGCCCGAACCCCGCATCACGGCGCGCGACCTCGACCGACCGGCACGCACCACTCCCCACCCCGAAACCCATGAGGAGAAACACCTTGCAGATCACCGCCTCCACCGTCTCGCTCACCGTCGATGACGTCGCCGCCTCCCAGCAGTTCTTCACGACCCACCTGGGCTACACCGAGCAGGCCGCCGCCGATGGCTTCGCCTCCCTGACCCGCCCGGATGCCGCGGTCGACATCGTCCTGCTCGCCCGCGGCATCCAGATCCTGCCGGCCGACCAGCGTGACCAGCACGCCTCCGGCCTGATCCTCGCCTTCACCACCACCGGCATCGAGGACGAGGAGAAGCGCCTGCAGGCCGCGGGCGTGGACATCACCATGCCGCTGCGCGAGGAGCTCTGGGGCGAACGGCTCTTCCAGATCACCGACCCCAACGGCGTGATCGTCCAGTTCGTCGAGTGGGTCGCACCGGCCGCTCCCTGATCCCACGCCGCCGCCGTCACGCCCTGCCCCCGCCCAGAGGAGACATCCCATACGACGCCCACTACCCCCTCGCCGGCCTCGCTGCGCCCCGCCCCGCACCGCACGCACGGAGACGTCATCGAACGACATCGACCGGCCCGGCCGAGAAAAGGGGGAACGGCATCACGCGTACGTCACAACTCACTCCAACCACATCACCAAGCGATACGGCGACCACGTCGTACTCGACCAGGTGAGCCTCACCGTCAAGCCGGGCGAGAAGGTCGGTGCCATCGGTGACAACGGCTCCGGAAAGTCCATGCTGCTCAGACTCATCGCACGGCAGGAGCGCTTCGAGACCGGCGAGTTGACCGTGACGGCGCCAGGCGGCACCGGATACCTGTCCCAGACGCTGCGCCTCCCGCTTCGAGCGCCAGTGACCAGCAGCAGCGTGAAATCTGCACGACGGTTGACACGGATGCAGGTTGGCTGTCACTCGATAGGCGGCCGTGGTGAGCAGGGCCGTGCTTTTCGGGCCGGTGCCCGGGTCGGCCGCCGGCGGCCCGGGCACTCGATTCTGGACGTCTACTCCATGAACTGGAAGGTCCATGCCTGGCGTACATCGTCTACATCGAGTGGCCTCAGGGCGATGCGGGGCGGGAAGATCCGCAGCAGGCTGAGGTCCAGGGCCAGCTCCTGGCCGTCGACGGGGCCTCCCGGGACGACGACGTGGAAGGTGTGCGGCTGCGCGCTCTGGTAGAGCGCCCATTCGCGCGGTTCGGGGTACCCGACGACCGGCTTGTTCATCTCCGGGTCACCGTCGAAGGCCAGATACGTTTCGCTCCTGAGATTGCGAATCGTGCAGTTGCCGTTGCTGAGTTCCTCCAGCTGCCACTCCTGCTCGCCGGGGTTGCCGGTGGGCGGCAGCAGCACAACGGGTGTCTTGGGTTCCGACGACCCGTCCTCCATCGTGAGCAGTTGCTCGCCGGGACGGGCGATCATGTAGGTTCCGTTCGGTACCAAAGCCGACTCCACTTCTGACGCGGGGCGCCCGCGAGGGACGCCGCCGATCGTTTGGACCGACGAATCCCTTCCCCGCCAACAGACGACGACGGTCGGGAAAGCATTGCGTCACCCTTCAGGAGCAGAGCGGATTCATCCCGATGACGTCCTGAACGACGACGTCGCCTGGCTCTCCCCGCTCAAGCAGGCGAGCGCAACGTGCTGGGCCGCTACAGCTTCCGCACCTCCAATCCGGCCGGCGGCGGCCTGCGCCCGCTGCGCAACCCAGCCGCGGACGAGCCGGACGGTGTTGACGGCGGCGCCGACTGAGCGGGTACCGCTGTGGCGGGAGGAGTGATCCGGACGCTGCGGTCGAGGTACAGACTGCAGGGTGCCAGACCGCCCGGCAGGGCACGCTACTCGTTGTGGGCGGGGACGGCGATCTCCACGCTCGCCGTGGCGGACCCGGCGCGCCAGGGTCCGTTCGGGGGCTGGAAGGCGGCGGGTGCGGCTGAAGTCGTCGACGGTGAGAGCCGTGCTGTGGGGAGTGGGGCGGCACCGTGGTCAGCATGGACCCGGCCGTCGGCGATCTCGACCGCGGTGACGTGCTGCTCGAGGACGGAGTGATCGTCGAGGTGGCCGAGCGCGTCGACGCGCCGGACGCCGAGGTGATCGACGCGACCGACCGGATCGTCATGCCCGGCTTCGTGGACAACCACCGCCACACCTGGCAGACCGTGTTCCGAGGCGTCGGCGCGGACTGGACGTTCCCCGAGTGGGCGGCGGCCATGCACGGCACGGTCAAACCCCACTACCAGCCCGAAGACGTCTGTGCGGGAACCTTCTCGGCCGCCTGGAGGCCCTGCACTCCGGCGTGACCACGATGCTGGACTGGTACCACGTCGCGCAGAGCCACGAGCACGAGGACGCCGCCGGCGCCGCGCTGCGGGACGCGCCGGGGCGGTCGATCTTCTGCCTCGGCGCCGGATGGGGCACCCCCGACCCCGTCGACGCCGACATCCGCCGCGTCCGCTCCGACCTGGCCGGGGACGGCCTGGTCACCATGGCGCTGGGGCTGCGCGGACCCGAGGTCACCAGCATGGACACCGTCGCCCGGGAGCTGAAGCTGGCAGCCGAACTCGGCCTGCGCACCAGCCTGCACATCGCCTCTGACGGTACGCAGCGCCCGGTTGCCGATCTGCGCGAGCACGGTCTGCTCCGGGACGCCACCACGTTCGTGCACGCCAACGGGATCAGCGACGAAGAACTGCGGATGCTCGCCGACGCGGGCAGCTCGGTGTCGATCAGCCCGGACGTCGAGCTGAAGATGGGGTTCGGAACGCCGATGACCGGCCGGGCATTGGCCGCCGGCCTGCGCCCGACGCTGTCCATCGACGACGTCCCGTCGGTCGGCGGCGACATGTTCTCCACCATGCGCACCGCCTTCGCCGTGCGGCGCGGCCTGGACGGCGGCCTGCGCTCCCGCGACCTGCTGGCGTTCACCACCGTCGACGCCGCCGCCTCGTGCGGACTCGATGCCCGAACCGGCAGCCTCACGCCCGGCAAGGACGCCGACGTCATCCTGCTGCGCGCCGACGACCTGACCGTCTTCCCGGTCACCGACCCGGCCGCCACCATCGTCAGCGCCGGCCACCCCGGTCTGGTGGACACCGTCCTCGTCGCCGGCCGCGTGGTCAAACGCGACGGCGTGCTCGTGGACGTCGACCTGACGGCCCTGAGAACCCGACTGCTCGCATCCCGCAACCGGATCGCGGCCGCCGCCGGCTTTCCGCTCGACGGCACATTGCGCCCACGGCCGGAATCGGAGTAACGGTGGCTGAAGGGCTCGACACCCGCGTCGGACGGGTGTGGCTGGGTGGCGGCCTGGCCGCGGTAGCAGCGCTGTTTCATCGTCGGCGCGGACGCCGACTTCTTCGGGCCTGGCGATTTCAACGGACCGGCCTTGGCGTGGGCGACAGTCGACAGCGCGCTGTGCGTGTGCCACCACGACCCCGGACCGAACAACACGGTCTTCGGGAACGTCAGGCCGGTGGCGTCTATTGACATCTGTCGGCGTACTCGTCGAAGTGCTCAACCAGGTACGGATGAACGTGCTCAGTTGCTGCGCTCCAAGCTGTGGGCTCCCACAGGGCCACCACAGGAATCTGCGCAGGGCTCGTCGTGCGAGCCGGAGCCACGGATGATCGACTCATGCGAGGCAACTTCGACGACGTCCCCATGGCCGTGCTTTTCCCACTCCTGTCGCCGGCTGATGTGGACTCTCTGGATCAGGCGGCCCGCTCGGTCGACGCGGCTCGTGCTGGTAGAGGCGCGGCGGATTGGGAGTGGTTCCCGGAGCACGCCGCCTTCCCAGGGGCGCGGGTGGGGACGCCGATCATCCTCGGACTGGATGTCATCGGGCACGCCGAGGGTGGCGAGCAGCTGGAGTTCCTGCTTCAGGTGGTGTGGACAGACGCGGGCGGGCTCGCGGTCGACACGGCTGTGAACGTGGCCTGCTGGTGCGAGACCGATCACGCCACGCATGACGTCGACGCCCTCAGGATCGTGGCCGCCGAGGAGGCCTTGTTGCCCCAGGCCTTCCGTGCCGGCGCTGAACGTCTGACCGGCTGGCTGGCAGATCCTCACGACGCGGACTACTGGCGGGCCAAAGCGGGGCTGTCTCCCCGGTGACCCGCCGATATGTTCTCCACATGGTCCGTGCCGCTGCAACGCCAGGCGGCGCAGGTGAGGGGCATCGCCGAGGCCTACGGCGTGAAGTCGGCCTGCCGCCAGGCCCTGGTCGCCTCCATCCTCGAACGCCAACTGCGCCACGTCCGGTTCTGGACCAGGTTCCTGACCGCAGTCGCTCAGCCCACCGCACCGCTCGGCAGCGGCCGCAGCAGCGGTGCTCGAGGACAGGATCGCCCGCAGCAGGCGGGAACACGGCTTCACCTGCAAGAACCGGGAAGGCTTCGACGCTCCCCTCGCCTGAGGGCAGAGGTCAGGCCGGCTGGTCCTGCGCCTGGTCCTCGGCCCGCGGCGGAGCTTCGGGGGAGGTGTAGAAGACGGACGAGCCCTGCTTGGTGCGTTGGGCGTGGTTCTTGGCGACCAGCCCTTCGAGGGTGGTGCGCACGACGGTCGTCTTGATGCCGCGCTCGGGATGCTGCTGTCCCAGCGACTGGGCGACCTCTGCTGCGGAGCGTGGTTCGCTCTGGCCTGCCAGGTGCTCGCGGACCAGGGAGACCAGCGAGGGCGGAGCCGGCTCGGCGGGCGTCGTGCGGGGCGTCCTCTGCTTGCCGGCCGGCTTGCCGGCCGCTGTGGCGGACTTCTTGGCCTTCGTCTGCTTGGCCGTGCCCGCCGTGGTCGCAGCCTTCTTGCGGGCAGCGGGCACCTTCGCAACAGGCTCGGCAATAGGCGCGGCGGGGGAGGAGACGGAGCCGAGTGCCTGCTGGAGGTTCAGCAGCACCGTCCGGTCCTTCTCCAGAGCGTCCAACTGGCCCTGCAGCACGGCGATCTCACCGGCGAGGCGTTCCCGCTCCTTGAGATTGTGCTCCAGGTCACCGGCCACCTGAGCTGCGTACTGGGAGGTCACCCCGTTTGTTTCGGTCGTGGTGTCAGACATGATCCTCACGCTCCTTCATGGACCTCGCAGGCCCGCGCCCGGACTCGGATGCGGACTCTTCCAACTGCCGCTGCGTCCGTCAGTGGTTACTGCTGCTCTTTCGTGTCCTAGTGATACTACGGATGCGGGATGCGGCATTCCTCATCCGCAAGGCTGGGAACAGGTGGTCGGTCAGCACCGGTGCCTGTCTGCGCTGCAGATGGTTCGGTGAGGCCTTTCCGTAGCCGCCTGCCAGAACACCTCGTCGGTTCCCTGTTGGTGCTGCCAGGAACTGAGGACGCGAACGCCGACCAGCCGGTCGAGGAGTTCCGCGGTCTGCCGAGACGAGTGCCCACACAGGCGTGCGACGACGTCCATATCGGCCGCGCAGCCGGCCGCGATGGTGTGTGCCGCCGGCACGAGTGCGGTCAGCCGCTCGGCTGGTGCAGCTGCCGCGGATACGACCAGCAGGGCAGGCCGTAGCGCCCAGTGGGCGGCGTACCGACGGGCGGTGCGCCCCGGGGCTCGATCCAGTCGCCCGGGACGAGTTCCTGCCACACCTCGCCGCGCCGGTGCAGGCGCATGCCGCGCAGCAGGCGGCCGGCAGGCGGACCTCGCTGCCCGCGTTCACGCGGAGGGCGCACTGCATGGCGTGGCGCACTGCAGGGCCGGCAGCCGGGCCGCAGAGGACCTGATACTCGGCAGGCGCGGACGCGAGGTGGGCGAGTGTCTCTCCCACACCCGCTGGGGCTTGTCCCGAATGCGCGGTGTCCTGCAACGACGTACCGCCGTCGCGGGCCGTTCGGGGCTGAGCATGGTGTCCGGCACCACGGCGGCGTTGCGGGTCGCTGCCGCGCAAACGGCGCAGGTGTCGGCCAGCCGCCATGCGCGGCCGCTGCGATCGCGGGTGGGAGTGAGCAGCACCGGCCCGCCGAAGCCCTGGTGGCGCGGATGCCATGTGCAGCCGCGCTCCCGGCACGCGCATGTGCGCACAACCGACAACCTCCCCCGACCATGACCTTGGCGGCACCGACTTCGCCCAGCGCGACCCCGAACGCGCCACCCGCCGGGCCCTCAACCAGCTCAACCAGCTCGACCAGGTCAACCAGCCCGGCTATACCGTCACCCTCAACCCGAGGGAGAACGCCACCTGACTGGCAACCCCGGACACCCGACACCCGGACCCTCCACGGCCGCCGGGCACCCACCCTGCCCACACCCACCCTGCCCACACCCACCCTGGCCAGTCCCTATTGACGCGTCAGAGGCTCCACCAGGGTCGGCTCCTGGGGCCGGTGTTCGCATTGCGTGGTGATGCAGTGAGGCCCTATCGCGCGGCCGTCTGGCAGCCGGTTTGAGTGGACTGGTCGTGCAGGTAGCGGGACTGTTCCAGAGGGGTGAGAGCGGTGTCGATGGCCTCGCAAATGGTGCGGATCGCGCGGGCCGGGTCGGGCAACTCGACGTTCCACAGCCCGACGGAGCCGCCCGTGCTGATCGCCAGGGTTTGTCCGTCCGGGCTGAACGCCACTGCTGCGAGCGAGCGGGTCGGCAGGGTGATTCTGGCCTGGCTGGTGGCGAGGTCCCACAGCTGGACTCCTCTTACGCTGCTTGCGGCCAGGGTGCGTCCATCGGAGCTGAAAGCCAGCGACCCCACCTCACCGCTGACACTGAAGCTGTCTTGGAGCTGACCGTTGCCCGCATCCCACGTCTTCACGACTCCGTTGCTGCTGCTCGCGGTGGCCAGGGTGTGCCCGTCCGGGCTGAACGCGAGGGACAGCGGGCTCCGGGCGCCCGGCTTGATGGTGCGCTGTGTGCGGCCGGTTGCGGCGTCGAACAGCGTGACCTGTTCGTCGCCGGCCTCGACGGTCGCGACGGCGAGTGTGCGGCCGTCCGGGGTGAACGCCAGCGCCCTGACGGGTCGGCCGTGGCCGGTGCCGGCGTTGTGCAGGGCGCCGGTTGAAAGGTGCCAGATGTGCACCGATTCCCCCCTGCCGACGATGGCGAGCCGTGTCCCGTCGGGGCTGAAGGCCGCCGTCTGAACGGCGCCCAGGGCACGGCTTTGGCGTAGGCGGCCCGTGGCAACGTCACGGACCTCGATCACCCTGTTCTTGACGGCCCAGGCAGCCAGGGCGCGCCCGGTCGGGCTGAACCCCACGGCCCGGAGGCGGGAATCCGTGACGGGCAGCTGCTTTCCCCGGAGTGCTGGGTCGGTGTCGAGTACCTGTGCGGCTTCGGGATCACCGGTCCTGGCATCCCAGAGCTGTACCGACCCACGGCCGGCGGGCGGCCCTTGGTGAACCGTGGACACCGTCCGTCCGTCCGGGCTGAATGCCAGGTCGGTGAGGTACGTGCCGGCATGGCCTGGCAGAGTGGTCTGCGGGTGATCTGCGGATAGGCGGTGGACGCGGACGGTGGGGTCCGAGTTGCTGCTGGTGACCAGGGTGCGGCCGTCCGCGCTGAGGGCCACGTTCATGGCTCCCAGCCCGTGGTGACCGGCGGTCACGGTGGCCCGCGCTGTGCCGGAGGCGGTGTCCCAGAGGCGCACTGCGTCCCCAGGGCCCGGGATGGCGAGAGTCCGCCCGTCCGGGGCGAAGGCCACCTTGCTCAACTCGACGGGACCGTCTCCCAGGGTGCGCCGGACGACGCCAGTGGCCACCTCACGCAGTTGCACCGAACCGTCGGCGCGGACGATCGCGTATGTCCGGCCGTCCGGGCTGAAGCCCACCGCATGGCCCTCGATGTGGCTGTCGTGGGTGGTCCGGGTACGGCCGGTGGCCACGTCCCACACCCGCACCACTCCGTTGCGGTCTACCGCGGCGACGGTACGTCCGTCAGGGCCGAAGGCGACCGCCCGCGGGTCGGGGTGGCCCCTGAAGCTGTGACGCCGGCCGGTGGCCACGTCCCACACCCGTACAGCCGCCGGGGAGGAGGCCGCCACCTTACGACCGTCAGGGCTGAAGGCCATCCCGCGTACCGAGCCGTCGGGGATGGTGAAGGATCTGAGCTTCCTGCCGGTGACCGGATCCCACAGGCCTATCTGCGCGCCGGTGCCACTGGCCGTAGCGACGGCGAGGGTACGTCCGTCTGGGCTGAACGCGGCGACATCGCCGGTGTTGTGGCCGGTGAACGTGTGTCGGAGCCGGCCTTCGGGCAGATCCCAGATCCGCACCTTGCCGTCTCCACTGTGGGCGGCGAGGGTGTGTCCGTCCGGGCTGAGGGCGATGGAATCCACGGGCTTGGTGCCGCTGATCAGGCGTTTGCGCAGCGGTAGCGCCGCGGCAGCATACAGGGCGGCGGCGGCTTCGCGGGTCGGGCTGGTTCGGTAGGCGTGGACGGCGAGCAGTGAGGCGAGGTCGGGCTCGGAGTCCAGCAATGCACCGGATTGGGCGGCCAGTTGGCGGGACTGGGCCAGATGCTGGGCGGTGACCGCGCTCTGCCACTGCCCCACGGCGAGGCCGGCGGCGACGAGGGCGAGGCACAGGGCGGCGGTGACCGCGGTGAGCACCAGCCGGTACCGGCGACGGCCCTTCCGCTCGTGGTCGAGGCCGGCGTCGAGGAAGGCATGCTCCAGGTCGGTCAGGTCCTCGCGCGGTGCGCCGCCGAAGTGCTCCTGGGCGGCGGCGAGCCGGCTTCCCCGGAACAAAGCGCCCTGTTCGCGGCCCAGTTCCCGCCAGGCGTTTGCCGCTTCGGTCAGGTTCCGGTGCACACGGAGGCGTTCGCGGTCTTCCTCGATCCACCCGCGCAGCCGGGGCCAGCCCGTGATCAGGGCCTCGTGGGCCATCTCGACCGTGTCGCCGTCCAGGGTGAGCAGCCGCGACCCGGCGAGCGCCTCCACCACCTGGGCGGTGTCATCCCGGCCGGTGCCGGGCAGTTCCGCGCGCTCGACGGGGCGACGGGTGTCGGGGGTGCCGTCACCGGGGGCGACCATGCGCAGCAACACCCGGCGGGCGGCAGATGCCTGGTCCTCGGTGAACCGGCCGTAGACCTTCTCGGCGGTCTTGGCGATCGCGCCGTCCAGGCAACCGGCCGCCTCGTACCCCGCCATGGTCAGTGTCTTGCCACGGCGGCGGTGCCAGGTCTCCAGCAACGCGTGGGACAGCAGCGGCAGCCCGCCCGGCGCGTCGGCGACCTCCTCGACCAGCCGGGTGGTGAGGGCGCGTTCCACGGTCAGCCCGGCGGCCGTGGCCGGCTTGACGACGGCGTCGCGCAGTTCCGCCTGGCTCATCGTTGCGGCCAGGAGGTTGGCATCGCGCAGTGCGTCGGCCAGCTCGCGGTGCTCGGCGCAGCGGCCGTAGAAGTCGCCGCGCACCGCCAACAGCACCCGCAGGCGGCTCTCGGGCTGCCGGGCCGTCAGCAACAGATCGATGAAGCGAGCGCGCTCGGCCGCATCGTGGCAGAGGGTGAAGACCTCCTCGAACTGGTCGATGATCACGAACGTGTCCGCTCCGCCGCTGAGGACGCTGCGGTCGAGGGGAGTCGCGGGTGTGAGGACGGCTGCGTGGCTGCGGGCGGGGTGTGCGCCCGGTGTCAGGACCCGGATCGCGGCCGGGCGCAGGCCCGGCTCCTGCGTACGCCGGAGGACGGGTATCAGGCCGGCCCGGAGCAGGGAGGACTTGCCGCTGCCGGAGGGGCCGAAGACCGCGGCGAACCGTCGGCGGCGCAGCAGGTCGACCAGATCGGCGGTGAGCTGGTCCCGGCCGAAGAACAGGCCGCTGTCCCCGCTCTCGAACCGTGCCAGACCCCGGTACGGCGTGCGTGATCCGTCGTCGTCCCCAGAGCCCTCACCGGCGGACTCCTCCACCGCCTCCCTCCATCGGGCCTCCCATTCCGCCAAATCTCCACCGCACGCCCCCACATAGGCCAGGGCCACCGGCAGCGTCGGCAACTGGGCGCCCGCCGCTGCCTGCGACAGCGTGGTCACCGAGTAGCCCGCCCGCTGGGCCAGTGACCGGTAGGTGATCCCTTCCGCCTCCGCCCTCAGCTTGCGTAACTCGAACGCGAACCGCTGCACCGGACCCGCCGCCGGATCCACCGGCACCTCACGACGCCCCGCCACACCTTCACCCCCTCCGGCCGCCCCTGCATCACAGCGGGCAGCCGATCCATGCGCCTCTACGACACCCGAAAGACTCGCGCGCCCCGTTTCATTGTTCGGCCGCCAGAACGGTACTGCCGAACAATGCTCCAGCCGCTGGACTCGGTGATGTGAGCGGCGCGGGGGACCGCTCTGCGGGGAACTCCCTGCTGGTCGTTGGCGACTGGCAGGGGGCGTCCTGCAAGCGCACCCAGCGGGTCCACGTCGCCCCTGGGGAGTAGTCCCTGCAAGTCAGGACCGCACCGGAAGGAATGAAACAGTGCACAGGAACCGAGTCCGAGGCGGCCGGTGAGTGCCGGTGAGTGCCGGTGAGTATCTCGCCAAAGCCGCGGAGGCGAAGTTCCGCGGGCGCCAGGCAACCGGCACACGGGGGCACGGGGGCACGGGGGCACGGGGGCACGGGGGCACGGCCCATGGCGCGCTCTCTGCCGCAGCGCGAGTGATGGGTATGCTCGCCCCCTTCTCGGGGCTGGTCAGCCACTGAACATCACACGGGTGATCGCGGCGTAACCACCACATCAGGCGCGTCCTGCTGCCTTCCGCCGCCCTTCCGTCGCCCTGCGGCCGCACCTTCGTCGGCCGGATCGAAGGTTTGACGATCTCCCCCCGCCCGCTGCGGAGCACGCCGGCAACCGCCTCACGACAAGCCCAACGAACACCTCACCGAAGGACTTCGTCTACGCATGGAATCCCCACCCCTCGTCCTTGCTTCACCGAAACGCTCACTGTCCGTCACTTCACGATTACTGGCCATCATCGCGGCGGCCGGTCCGTCGCGGTTGGGTTGGCTGGACGCGTTGCGCGGCATCGCCGCCCTCGTCGTGGTGTTCGACCACTCCTCGTACACCTTCATGGCGGACTTCCGGCGGGAGTTGATGCCGCAGTTCAACACCAGCCGCTACGCCATCATGGTGTTCTTCCTGGTGAGCGGCTACATCATCCCCGCTTCGCTGGAGCGCCGGGGCTGCGTCAGGACGTTCTGGATCGGACGGATCTTCCGTGTGTACCCGCTGTGGGCAGCTGTCGTCACTGCGCTCCTTGCCGTCAACCTCTTGGGCATTGCGGAGATGCGTGACTTCGGTCAGCAGAACGCTGCCACCGTGGCTGTCGCCCACGCCACCATGCTCCAGGAGTTACTGGGGACACCCAATCTCCTGCTCGTCCTGTGGACGCTCTCGTACGAGATGTCCTTCTACCTTCTGGTCGTCGCTCTCTTCACGGTCCGCCTTCACCAGCAGTCTGCGGCGCTCGCCGTGATCTTGGCCGGGCTCGCCGCTGTGAGCGTGACGGCAGGGGTGGTGCTGCCGGCCTCTGCCCTGTCCGGCCTGGTCGGCACCGGCCCGCTGATCGCGTTCGCCTCGATCGCCATGGGGGTCGCCATCTGCTGTGCGAGCGCCAGGTCACCCGTGCTCCGGGGGTTCGGGGGTGTGTTGGGCGGGGTGCTGGCGCTCGTCCTGGTCCCGTTCAACGGCACGGTCCCGCTGTGGGAGGGTCTGGTGATCCTCGCCGTGATGTTCCTCGGCACCGCCGTCTACCGTGCCGAGAACGGTCAGGGCACCTGGCGCTATGCGGCCGGCACTGCCGTCATGGTGGTCGCCTGTGCCGTGGGGAGTGCGTACTGGTACGGCGACGATGGCCACTTCACACGGCGAGGCTGGATCGTCGCATTCCTGCTGGCTGTGCTCACGTTCGGCGCCGGACTGGCGTCGCGCCGCCGGCGCATACCGCGGATGCTGACCGGATTGGGAACGATCAGCTACTCGGTCTATCTGGTGCATCCGGTGCTGCTGGCGGTGATCGACAGCACGATGGGCCGGCGGCGGCAGGACAATCTCGTGCTCGAAGCGGCGTTCTTCACCGTGCTGCTGCCCCTGTGCCTGCTGACCTACCGCTGCATTGAAGTGCCGAGCCAGACCTGGGGCCGCAGGTTGGCACGCCGCGTGCAGCCACCGTGACGAGCGTCGTGGCGCACCGACTTCGCGGTGCCCTGCTGACGCGGGTGTACCCGACCTGGCCTGACCACCGGGCAGCGGCGTTCTTGGTCGGATGCGGCCGCCCCCGGGCAGTTCCTTCGTGGTGGCGGTGTGCGGGTCGGGCCACGCTGGCGCAGCCCTCGTCGTGCTGGTGCGCGACACGGCAGGGCGTGGTTCGTCCGCTGAATGCCGCCTGGCGTCGACCTGTCACACCCCCCGCACAACGCCCCGCACAACGCACCGTAGAACAGCCACGCCGACGAATTGCGATCCCTGCACTTGCGACTGGCAGAGCCACCGCTTCCCCGAACGAATGAAGCCCAGCTCAGAAGGCATCTGAGCCAGGCTTCAGCGGAGCCTCCCGCGGAATTCGCAGCAGGCCCGACAAGTCAGGCGGTCGCTACGGACGCAGGCTCGCCCCCAGGGTTTGGCCGCCCGAGGTCGGCTTGACCTGGACCCAGCCGGCGGTGCTGGGCACGCCCTCCTCGTTCAGGAGGAAGAGCATGTAGTAGCCGGGAGGGGCGGCATTGGCCGACGGCGGCGCCTGGAGTTCGAGGAAGCTGCCGCTGCGGCTCTTGATCCGCAGGTCGAGGTGGCGCTGGCTGGTATTGACCGAGTGGGTCGCGGTGGTCGGCGCCAGCAGGACGGCACGGGTGACGTCGGCGGCGGTGTTGCTGCTCACCGTGATCTTGTCGTTGTACCCGACGGACGGGTTGAACACAATGCCGAGGTGGGGGCGGCTGCCCTGCTGGAGGTAGGCCGGCTCGTAGATCTCGATGCTGCCGTTCATGTCGTCGGTGATGTCGGGGTCGTTGGCGAGCTGCTGGAGCTCGTCACCGGTGACCATCACCCGGCCGTCCGGGAGCACCACGGCGTTGGAGTGATAGCCGCGCGGCAGCCGCTGGGCCGGGCCGAGCCTCCAGTTGCCGTTCTCGTCACGCAGTTCGATCTGGCGGTACTTCAGGTCCGCGTTGGGGTTGTACGGGCCGTTGCCGTAGTCGCGGATGTCGAAGGCGCCGTTGACGGTCATCAGGGTGGCGTCCGGCATGAGCAGGGTGTCGTCCTGGGTGCGGCCGAACGCCCTCGCCTTCTCCTTGCTCCACTGGCCGCCGACCAGCTGATACGTGTTCGGGTCGTTCCGGTCCCCGCCGAGCACCACCACCGAGTCCGGGCCCTTGAAACCGGCCGGGAGCGGCACGGCCGAACCGTAGTTGCGCGGCATGTTGTCCGGACGGGGTGCCAGGTCCGTCCGGGTCTCGGCGGCGGTGTCGAACTTCCACTGCTGCTCGGGGTTCCGGCCCAGGCCGTAGATCTTGCCGTCCCGCAGTGAGAAGAGGTGCGGGTAGTCCCGCTTGAACGGGGCGTCGGCCTTGAACCGTTCCACCGCCCAGCCTTCCGGCTTGTCCGTCTTGGCCGTGGGTACGGGCTTGTTCAGGGCGGGAAAGCGCTCGACGATCGAGGTGGGGGTGCCCCAGCCGAGCTCCGACTGGCCGGACATGATCAGCTGCCGCCCGTCCGCGCCGGTCACCACCGACGGGTACCACCGGCCGACCGCCATGTCCTGGTTCTGGTACCACTTCTCCTCCCACGGGTCGAAGACGAGGGAGAGCTTCGCGCCGGTACCGCCGTTGCCGCCGAGGTTGCCGCCGAAGACGCCGAGCATCCCGTTGGGCAGGAAGGAGTGGCCGGCACAGAAGAACGGCGCGGGGCGGGGCTGGTTGAGCCCGTCCGGCATGTTGATCACGGGCGGCGTGACCTTGGTGAACGAGCTCGCGCCGGTGCCCTTGGCCGGATCCCACAGGTACGCGCGGCCCGCGTTCTCCTTGCCGATGGTGTCGGTCGGGGCCGGCTCCTTCTGGGGGTTGCTCTCGATGCGCTCGAAGGAGAACAGCAGCACCTTGCCGGTGGGCAGCATGGCGATGTGCGCGGCGAAGTCCGGGGACTGGAAGTACTCTCGGAACTTACCGGCGTCCAGCGCGTCGAAGTCCGCGTTGACCGTGGCCTGGGAGGCCGCGAGTGCCTTGAGCCGCTCGGTGCGGGTGGACTGCGGGTACTCGCCGACGGCCTTGATGGCCCTCCTGGTCATGGCGTGTTCCTCGGCGTGCTCCTTGCCGATGACCGTCGCCTCGTCCGGGTCGGCCTGCGCCCGGTCGGCCGAGGGGGCGTCACCGCCGTGCCCGTGGGCGGCGGCCGGGCCGGACGACAGCACGGTGAGTGTCAGCGCGGAGACGGCACACGCGGAGATCGCCGCGTACAGCATCCGTCTGGACGACGGACCGGGCAGGTTCCTGGGGGACATGGGACTCCTTGCGAGAGAGAGGGCAGGGCGCGCAGCGGTGGCGTCGCGGGCCGCGCCGTGTCACCGGTCCGATGGCAAGCACATGACGAGAGCGCATGACGAGAGCGCATGACGAGAGCGCATGACGAGTGCACATGACGCAGGCGTACGACATAGGCATCCGGCATAGGCACACGACGCAGGTAAGCGACTACTCACAGTGTTCACGTGCCGGACGGCCGATGTCGCGCGATGCCGGGCAGGCGGGTGACCTCTCGACGGCCAAGCGGGTCAGAACCCTTGCGGGACGGGGGTTCTGGGCTACGGCGCGGGATCGCGACGCGCAGCCGACTCGGAGATGCCCCGTCCTCACATCGATCACATAGCGTAGTTTTGTGATTACCATGATGATCCCATGGCATATGCGACCGTCAAGGAGAAAGCATGACGGAAGACCTCAAGCTGCGTCAGAGTGACGACATCCAGGGCGATGTGATCGCGGGCTTCAAGAAGGACCGCATGACGCTGCTCTTCCTCAAGTTCGAGGACCCGCCGCGGGCACGCACCTGGGTGAAACGGCTCGCCTCCCAGATCTCCACCACCAGACAGGTGGCCACCTTCAACGCGGCGTTCCGCAAGGCCAGACAGGCCACCGGCGGCGACGACCCGCAGACATTGAAGGCCACCTGGACGAACGTCAGCTTCACCTACGAGGGCCTGAAGGTCCTCATCGGCGGCAAGGACCCCCTGCCCTCGGTACGCAAGGGCGGCACCCTTGAGGCGTTCAAGGAGGGGTCCCACAAGCGCTCACTGGGCGACACCGGCGACAGCTCACCCGAGAACTGGCTGTTCGGGGACGGTAAGGGCCAGACCGTGCACGCCGTGATCACCGTCGCCTCCGACACCGCCGAGGGGCTCCAGGACGCGTTGACCGCCCAGCGCGAGGCAGCCGCTCAGGCCAAGATCGTGATCGTCTTCCAGCAGAACGGCGCCACGCTGCCGGGCGCCCGCCGCGGAAAGGAACACTTCGGCTTCAAGGACGGGGTCAGCGAGCCGGGGGTCATCGGCTTCGACGAGCCCGACCCGAAGCGGCCGGAGTACGTCAAGGACCACCCGGGCACCCGGCTGATCCCGCCTGGTGAGTTCGTGATCGGGCACGAGAGGGTCGGCGGGATTCCGTACGACGAGATGCCCGAGTGGGCCAACAACGGCAGCTTCCAGGTGGTGCGCCGGCTCGGTCAGGACGTCCCGGGCTGGTGGGCCCAGGTCACCGCGCAACTGAAGGTCCTGAGGAAGGCCAAGGTGGTGCCGGACGAGGCGACCGCCGAATGGCTGGCCGCCCGGCTGGTGGGCCGCTGGCGCTCGGGCACGCCCGTCGCCAAGTGCCCGCACGCCGACATGCCGGACAACGCCCTCGCGAGCCAGGACAACGACTTCGGCTACCGCAACGACCCCGAGGGGTTCATCACCCCGCTCTTCTCCCACCTGCGCAAGACCAATCCCCGGGACGGCCTGCAGGAGAAGCCCGGCGCGGACCCGTTCCCCGAGAACCCGGTCATGGACCGACGCCGGATCATCCGCCGCGGCGCCCCCTACGGCGCGCCCTTCGATCCGGCCTCGGACGGCCCCGGCGGCCCCGACCACCCGCGCGGACTGCTCTTCGTCTGCTACCAGTCCGACCTCGTCGAGCAGTTCGAGTTCATCCAGAAGAGCTGGATCAACAACGTCGACTTCCCGCCGAACCGCCCTGCGAAGCCCGGCCCCGACCCGATGGTCGGCCCCACGGGCAAGGTCGCCTTCGAGAGCCCCAACGCGACGACCGAGCTGAGCTTCCATCAGTTCGTCACCACCGAGGGCTCGGTCTACGCCTTCGTCCCCTCGCTCACCACACTGCGGCTGCTGGGCGACGGCCGCCTCACCGACAAGCTCCCGGACAACGTCCGGCCGACCGACGCCTTCCTGCCGATCCCCGATCGCCAACGGGACCAGGGCAAGAGCTGGTACTGGGCCTTCGGGACCGGCGGCGACGGAGCGGTCTGCCGCACCATCTCCATCGCCGACGGCGACGAGCACAAGGACGTCGTCGAGCGCCCCGACCGGCCCCTGTCCACCTGGCCGTGCTACGACGGCGTGTCGAAGGTGGACGCGATCCTGCCGGTGCCGGACGAGCAGCGTGTCAACGGCCGGAGCCGGTACTGGCTGTTCCACACCGTGGAAGGCCGCCAGGTCTACCGGCTGATCTCGGTCGCGGACGGAGCGGAGTCCGGGCTCGCCCCGGAGGCGGCAGCCGCCGTCGACCGGCCCGACCGGCCGATCTCGGCCTGGGCCTCGTTCAACGGAATCGCGCAGGTGGACGCCTTCCTGCCGGTGCCCGACATGCAGCGCCAGAATGGGAAGAGCTACTACTGGCTCTTCCACTCGTCCCTGGGGCAGCAGGTCTACCGGCTGATCTCGATCGCCGACGGCTCCGCACACAACGACGTCATCGAACGCGGCGACCGTTCGCTCAGCTTGTGGCAGTCACTGGCCGGCATCTCCCGCGTGGACGAGTTCCTCGCCGTGCCGGACATGCAACGCATCAACGGGCTGAGCCTGTTCTGGGTGTTCCACCAGCAGAAATACCGGATCATTTCCATCGCCGACGGCCACGGGCACAACGACCAGGTCGCGGTCGAGGACCGCCCGATCACCCTGTGGAAGTCCCTGACCGCCTGAGGCACGCCCCGCCGTCACACCCACTGAACACTGGATCCCAGCTCAGAAAGTGTCTGGGCTGGGATCCAGTGGAGCCGCCTTCGGGATTCGAACCCGAGGCCTACGCGTGAGGAGGGCCTGCATGATCGTGACGGCGGGTGCCGGCGCATGACGTGACATCCTGTTTTGCCAGGTCAGTGACTGCGGCCGCGATCCCCATGACCCTCAGCCCCCCATGACCCCCAGCCCCCCATGACCCCCAGCCGTTTGGGCAGTTGCCGGGGCTGCAGGCATGCCGGATCGTGGCCATCTCCGTGCCAAGGCGAATGAGTACGACCATGTCGCACCCGTCCACCATCACCCTCCACCCCGAACGCATCGCCCGGTCCATGGACCTCATCGCCTTCAACCCGCGAGGCCCCCTCGGCCGGTCCAGCAGATCATGTGATTACTAGGATCAAGGCATTGTCATCCCTCATGGTCAGGCTGGCGCAACGGGTGGATAGATACAGTGACAAGCGGTGCGGATCCGGCGCTTCCCGGAGTGGACGGCGAGCGGGGGCGTATGGGGAGCCGACGGCTGCATGGATGGCTCGGCGTGGTGGCGGGGCTGGCTCTCGCGGTGCTTACCGCCATGCTTCTGGGAAGGTCGTGGAACGCCTGCGACGTGGGAGTGAACAACGCGGCCAACGGCGGCTTCCTCCTCTTCCTCTTCATCCCGGGCCTCTGGGCGCTCCTGCTGCTGGTCTGGGTCGGGGTGGGCGTCCTCATCGGGAACCGGCCACTTCTCCATGCCTTCGCCCTCGCGGTGACGCTCCTCGCCGTTGTGTGGTGCGTCGTCTCGATCTTCTGGGACGGCGCCACCACCCCTTCCTGCCCCAGCGGCGTGCCCTCGTGGTGGCCGAGCTTCATGCCGGCCCCCGGATTCTGAGAGGACCCTTGGTGGAGGCGAATTGCCATGCAAGCCCTAGCTAGTAGGACTCAGTTAGGTCTGTCTCGCGGTCCTGTTTGGGGGCATGTTGGTGGTGTGGACGCACATGAAGTGAACCGTGCTCGGGCGAAGTTGGCGTTATTCGTGGCCGATGTGTTCGCGTCGGTGCCGCGCAAGGATCAGCGGGCGAAGGGGGACTGCTATCTGCGGGGGCTGATGCTGGACGGGCGGCGGAAGTCGATCCAGCCGATGGCGGAGCGGCTGCCGGACGGCAACGAGCAGAATTTGCAGCAGTTCGTGAACCAGTCGACGTGGGATCCGGTGCCGGTGCGGCGGCGGATCGCGGAGCGGATGGTGCCGCTGATCGGCCCGGATGCCTGGGCGGTCGATGATGTGTCGTTCCCCAAGGACGGGAAGATGTCGGTGGCGGTTGCGCACCAGTACTGCGGGGCGCTGGGCAAGCAGGCCAACTGTCAGGTCGCGGTGAGCGTGCACGCGGTCTCCGACACTGCCTCCTGTCCGCTGCAGTGGCGGTTGTTCGTGCCCGAGGAGTGGGCGCATGATGCGCC
>NZ_JBVJAB010000012.1:288921-297638 GCF_055591025.1 Streptomyces sp. NPDC041784 | reverse complement strand
GGCTTTCCTCCGGGCGCTTCCCTTCGGTCTTGCGTTTCCGACTCTATCAGATCTTTTCTCGATCCGATTTCCTCGGTGCTTTCCAGGTTTCCGCTCTCGCGTTTTCCTTTCCGGCGGTTCCGACTCTATCAGATCCTTTCGGCGTCTGATTCCCAGTCAGAGGGGGTTGTCTTCCCGGCCGCTGGGCCGTTCCGACGAGTGAGACTTTAGCGGATTCCCGGCTCCCGAAGCCAATCGGGGGCTGCGTCCTTTCGAACGCGGATTCCTCATTTCGCGAATACGCATGCCAATGACACGACGGCAGACGAAACGACTGCTCGTCGAGGTGTGGTTGGTACTTGCGGAATGGCTGTCCGGGGACCGACCGGGGTCGGCGCTCACGTCGGACAACTCGGAGAACACTACGTATCCGCCGGGGGTGTGTCAACCCACGCCCCAGCAGCACTCTGGAGGCGTACCGTGTCCCCATGACTACGCGTACGTGCACGAGCACCCAGCTGTGGTGGGCCGCCTGACGGCGGCCGTGCTCACGTATGCGACAAACGGCCGCCGCCCCGGCGGCCGTTCTTGTTTCTCCCTCCAGGACTCCTGAGGGTCGGCCGGCCGGGACGGCGGCCTCGACCAGGAGGTGGAGTGGAGATGGCACGGGTTTTCAGCGGGATCAAGCCGACCGGGCATCTGACCCTGGGGAACTATCTGGGGGCCATGCGGCGGTGGGCCGAGGTCGATCAGCACCGGGCGGACGCGTTGTTCTGCGTCGTCGATCTGCACGCGCTGACCGTGGAGCACGACCCTGCGCGGGTGCGCCGGCTCAGTCGGCAGGCGGCGACGCTGCTACTGGCGGCGGGACTGGACCCCGAGTTGTGCACGGTCTTCGTACAGAGCCATGTGGATGAGCATGCGCGGCTGTCGTACGTGCTGGAGTGCGTGGCCAGTGACGGGGAGATGCGGCGGATGATCCAGTACAAGGAGAAGGCCGCCCGGGAGCGGGAGCGCGGGGGGAGTGTGCGGCTGTCGCTGCTGACGTATCCGGTGCTGATGGCGGCGGACATCCTGGCGTACGGGACCGACGAGGTGCCGGTGGGGGAGGACCAGACGCAGCATGTCGAGCTGACGCGGGATCTGGCGGTGCGGTTCAACCAGCGGTACGGGCGCACGTTCGTGGTGCCGAAGGCCACCCATCCGGTGGTGGCGGCGCGGGTGATGAACCTCCAGGAGCCGACTTCGAAGATGGGGAAGAGCGACGACTCCGGGCCGGGGATCGTCTATCTGCTCGATGAGCCGGACGTGGTGCGGAAGAAGGTGATGCGGGCCGTCACCGACAGCGGGCGGGAGGTCGTGTACGACCGGGTGGAGCGGCCGGGGGTCGCGAATCTGCTGGAGATCCTCGCCGCTTGTACGGGTGGGAACCCGGAGGATCTGGCGGCCGTTTACCAGTCGTACGGCGCTTTGAAGAAGGACACGGCGGAGGCCGTGGTCGAGATCCTGCGGCCGGTGCAGGTCAGGCACCGGGAGTTGTGTGCGGATCCCGCGTATGTGGAGGGGGTGCTTCGGGTTGGTGCGGAGAAGGCTCGGGGAATGGCGCGGCCGGTCGTGGATACCGCTTATCGCGCGATCGGGTTGCTGCCACCGGTGACGGACGGATCGTCCGGGGCCGTGGCGGATGAGGTGCTGAACGCGGCTCGGTAGGCGCGTGGGCTGGTGGCGAGGCGCGAGGCGAAGTGCTGGCGCATCGTGATCTCGCTGCCGAAGCCGGCGCGGCGGGCGACCTCGGGCATGGGGAGGTCGGTGCGTTCGAGGAGTTTCTGGGCTGTGGCGATGCGCTGGTCGAGAAGCCAGCGGAGGGGGGTGGTGCCGGTGGCGGCGGTGAAGTGGCGGGCGAAGCTGCGGGGGGACATACCCGCGTAGGCCGCCAGGTCGGCCACCGTGAGTGGTTCGTGCAGGTGGCGCAGGGCGTGTTCGCGTACGGCGGCGAGGGCGTCGGCGTCGCGGTCGGCGCGGGGCGTGGGGTGCTCGATGAACTGCGCCTGGGTGCCGGTGCGGAACGGGGCGGTGACCATCGAGCGGGCGATGGTGGCTGCTGCCTCGGCTCCGTGGGCCCGGCGGACGAGGTGGAGGCAGAGGTCGATGCCGGCTGCCGTTCCCGCGGCGGTCCAGATGTTGTCGTCCTCTATGAAGAGGACATCGGGGACGACGCTGACGTGGGGGTGGTGCGCGCGGAAGAGGTCGATCAGGTTCCAGTGGGTGATCGCCCGGCGGCCGTCGAGGAGGCCGGCCTGGGCGAGCGTGAAGGCTCCGCCGCAGAGGGCGGCGAGGGTGGTGCCGCGGGCGTGGGCGCGGCGTAGTGCGTCGAGGACGGGGGTGGGTGCGGGAGTGAGGTGGTCATCGAGGCCGGGCACGACGATCAGGTCGGCGCGGGGGAGCCAGGTGAGGGTGCGGTCGGGGTGGAGGGCCAGACCGCCGCGCATGGGGATGGGGGTGGTGTCGGCGGCGACGCGGCGCAGGTCGAAGGCGGGGGCGCCGCGGTCGGTGCGGTCGGTTCCCCAGACCTCGGTGATGACGGAGACGTCGAAGGCCCGGATACCCGGGAAGGCGACCAGCGCCACTCGGTAGGTCGGGGCTGGGGCAGGGGCCGCCATAGCTGTCGTGGCCGCCGTGGCCGCCGTGGCTGTCGTGATCGTCCTGGGCGTCGCGGTTGCCCTGGTCGTCGCGGTCGCCTTGTCTGCCATGGGTGGCAGTAAATCATCGATCGCTGGCTTTTGTACCGCTGGGCGGTGGGCGGGCCGGGCGGCACGATCGTGGGCATGGACATCGCGCAGAACGCAGTGCTGGTGGTCGTGGACGTGCAGCGGGGATTCGAGGAGGTGGGCTACTGGGGTACGCGCAACAATCCGGAGGCGGACGACAACATCGCCGCCCTGATCGACGTATGGCAGGCGACGGGGCGGCCGGTCGTGTTCGTACGGCATGACTCGTCGAAGCCGGATTCGCCGTTGCGGAGCGGGTACGAGGGCAACGGGTTCAAGGACTATGTGGAGCGGCGGCGCGGGCGGGGTGCGGGGGCCGAGCTGCTCGTGACGAAGTCGGTGAACTCCGCGTTTCTCGGGACGCCGGATCTGCATGCCTGGCTGACGGGCGAGGGGGCGGGCCAGATCGTGGTGGCCGGGATCCAGACGAACATGTGTGCCGAGACGACGGCGCGGATGGGCGGGAACCTGGGGTACGACGTGCTGTTCGCGTACGACGCGACGTACACCTTCGATCTGGAGGGGCCGTTCGGCTGGCGGCGGAGTGCGGAGGAGCTGGCCCAGGCGTCGGCGGTGTCGCTGCACGGGGGCGGCTTCGCGCGGGTGGTGACCACGAAGGAGATCGTGGCGGCCGCGGCCGCGTGATCCGCCGCCCCCTGGAGCGGGTCAGCTGTTGTTGCCGGAGGCCAGCTGGCGGCTGCGGTCGCGGGCGGCTTCGAGGGCGGCGATGAGGGCGGCCCGTACGCCGTGGTTCTCCAGTTCGCGGATGGCGTTGATGGTGGTGCCGGCGGGGGAGGTGACGTTCTCGCGGAGCTTGACGGGGTGTTCGCCACTGTCGCGGAGCATCGTCGCGGCGCCGATCGCGGACTGGACGATGAGGTCGTGGGCCTTGTCGCGGGGCAGACCGAGCAGGATGCCGGCGTCGGTCATGGCCTCGACCAGGTAGAAGAAGTACGCCGGGCCGGAGCCGGAGAGGGCGGTGCAGGCGTCCTGCTGGGACTCCGGCACGCGGAGGGTCTTGCCGACAGCGCCGAAGATCTCCTCGGTGTGGGCGAGGTGGTCGGCGGTGGCGTGGGTGCCGGCGGAGATGACGGACATGGCCTCGTCGACGAGGGCGGGGGTGTTCGTCATAACGCGGACGACCGGGGTGCCGGCGGCGAGGCGCTCCTCGAAGAAGGAGGTGGGGATGCCTGCCGCGCCGCTGATGACCAGGCGGTCGGCGGGGATGTGCGGGGCGAGTTCGTCGAGGAGCGTGCCCATGTCCTGCGGCTTGACCGTGAGGATGAGCGTGTCGGCGGTCTTCGCCGCCTCCGGGTTGGTGACCGGGGTGACTCCGTAGCGGGTGCGGAGTTCTTCGGCGCGTTCCGGGCGGCGGGCGGTGACGAGGAGGTCGGCCGGGGGCCAGCCGCCTCGGATCATTCCGCTGAGCAGGGCTTCGCCGATCTTGCCGGTGCCGAGGACTGCGACTTTCTGAGTCATGGTGCGGGGCCCTCCGGAGGTTGCGTCGTCCTTGTTCATCCTCCCATCGGGGGTGTGGGTGTGGCGTGGGTGTCCGGTGGGCGGACGGCGGTATTCGCTGCGCTCACCTCTGTCCGTCACGCCGTCCGGCGTCGTAGCGTCGCGGCGCCCAGGGTCAGGACCAGTAGCGCGCAGCCGCCGACGATCAGGGCGTCCCGTACGAAGGTGGCTGTCATGTCGGTGTGGTGGAGAACCTCGTTCATGCCGTCGACGGCGTAGGACATGGGGAGGACGTCGGAGACGGCTTCGAGGGCGGGGTGCATGGCGTCGCGGGGGGTGAAGAGGCCGCAGAGGAGGAGCTGGGGGAAGATCACGGCCGGCATGAACTGGACCGCCTGGAACTCGGAGGCGGCGAAGGCCGAGACGAAGAGACCGAGGGCGGTGCCGAGCAGGGCGTCGAGGAGGGCGACCAGGAGGAGGAGCCAGGGGCTGCCGGTGACGTCGAGGTCGAGGAACCAGACCGCGAGGCCCGTGGCCAGGGCCGACTGGATGATCGCGAGGGTGCCGAAGGCGAGGGCGTAGCCGGCGATGAGGTCGCCCTTGCCGAGGGGCATGGCGAGGAGGCGTTCGAGGGTGCCGGAGGTGCGTTCGCGCAGGGTGGCGATGGAGGTGACCAGGAACATCGTGATCAGCGGGAAGATCCCGAGGAGGGAGGCGCCGATGTTGTCGAAGGTGCGCGGGTTGCCGTCGAAGACGTAGCGCAGCAGGAAGAGCATCACGCAGGGGATGAGGATCATCAGCGCGATGGTGCGGGGGTCGTGGCGCAGCTGACGCAGGACGCGTGCGGCGGTGGCGGTGGTGCGGGAGAGGTTGAGGGCGCCGGTGGGGGCCGTGGGAGTGGCGGGGGCCGAGGTGGTCATCGGGTGGTCTCCTTCTCGCGGGCGGCCGCGGCGGCCTGGTCGACCAGGTGGAGGAAGGCCGTCTCGACGGTGTCGGAGTGGGTGCTTTCGCGCAGGGCGTCCGGGGTGCCGTCGGCGAGGATCTCGCCGTCGCGCATCAGGAGCAGGCGGTGGCAGCGCTCGGCCTCGTCCATGACGTGGGAGGAGATGAGGAGGGTGGCGCCGCGGGAGGCGGCGATGTCGTGGAAGAGCTGCCACAGGTCGCGGCGGAGGACGGGGTCGAGGCCGACGGTGGGTTCGTCGAGGACGAGGAGTTCCGGGGTGCCGAGGAGGGCGACGGCGAGGGAGACGCGGTTGCGCTGGCCGCCGGAGAGATTGCCGGCGAGGGCGTCGGCGTGGGTGGTGAGGTCGACGTCGGAGATGGCGCGGGTGACGTTCTCGTGGCGGCGGTCGGACGCGGCGCGGCCGGGGTCGAGGATCGCGGCGAAGTAGTCGAGGTTCTGGCGGACCGTCAGGTCGTCGTAGACGGAGGGGGCCTGGGTGACGTAGCCGATGCGGGTGCGCAGGGAGGGGTGGCCGGCGGGGCTGCCGAGGACGTCGAGGGTGCCGGCGACCTTGGCCTGGGTGCCGACGACGGCGCGCATCAGCGTGGACTTGCCGCATCCGGAGGGGCCGAGGAGACCGGTGATCTGGCCGCGCGGGACGGTGAAGTCGAGGGCGCGCAGGACGGTGCGGGGGCCGCGGACGACGGTGAGGTCGCGGGCGTCGATGGCGGGGCGCACGGGTTCGTGGCCGGTGGGGGCGGAGGACGCCGACCGGCTGTCGGGGGGTGGGTCGGAGGGCTCGCTCGTCGAATTCATCATGCGATGAATAATGCTCTCGGGGTGGTGGCTCGTCAACCCTCCAGGCTGGGTGGGGTGTGCGCGGCGGCGCAGGCGCGTGGCGGTGGGATTGGAGGCGGATGCTCCGGTTCCTTCGACTCTGTGTTCACACGGTGGGCACAGGAACCCGCCGCGGGGTCGGTCGTTTCAACTGACAATGGAATTCATGCGCGGTGAGGGCTACGGCCGCTGCCGCGCGGTTCGTCGCCGCGCCCTCCCCCGGTGCGGCGCGCCCACGCATCTCCCGTTCCCTACCGGAGGTGCTCCGTGTTGCGCCGTGGTGTCCACAAGGCCGATCTGTTCGCTTCCCTCGTCGTCTTCCTCGTCGCGCTGCCCCTGTGTGTGGGCGTCGCCATAGCGTCCGGTGTGCCCGCCGAGCTGGGGCTGGTCACCGGGATCGTCGGCGGGCTCGTCGCCGGACTGCTGCCCGGCAGCAGCCTCCAGGTGAGCGGGCCGGCCGCCGGGCTGACCGTGCTGGTGTACGAGGCCGTGCAGGCGTACGGCCTCCAGGTGCTCGGGGTGCTCGTGCTCGGGGCCGGGCTGGTGCAGCTCGGGCTCGGGGCGCTGCGGCTCGGGCGATGGTTCCGGGCCGTGTCCGTGGCCGTCGTGCAAGGGATGCTCGCCGGGATCGGGCTGGTGCTGGTCGCCGGGCAGGTGTACGCCCTCGGGGACGCGGCGGCGCCGGGGAGCGGGCTCGGGAAGCTCGCCGGGCTGGTGTCGCTGCCCGGGCGGGTGGATCCGGTGGCGTTGTCAGTGGGGGGTGCCACGATGGTCGTGCTGCTGCTGTGGGGTCGGTGGCGGCGCGGGGCGCGGCTGGTTCCGGCGCCGTTGGTGGCGGTGGCGCTGGCGGCCGGGGCGACCTGGGCGTTCGACCTGGATGTGCGGCGGGTCCAGGTGCAGGGGCTGTGGGATGCCGTACGGGTGCCGGAGGCGGCGGATTTCGGACGGCTGACGGAAGTGGGTGTGATCGGGACGGTCGTGGCGTTCGCGCTGATCGCGTCGGCGGAGTCGCTGTTCAGCGCGGCAGCGGTGGACCGGCTGCATGACGGACGGCGGACGGACTACGACCGGGAACTGATGGCGCAGGGCGCGGGGAACGCGGTGTGCGGGGTGCTGGGCGCGCTGCCGATGACGGCGGTCATCGTGCGGAGCGCGGCGAACGTACAGGCCGGGGCGCGGACGAAGGTGTCGCGGGTGCTGCACGGGGTGTGGCTGCTGCTGTTCACCGCAGTCGTCCCCGGGGTGCTGGGAGTCATCCCGGTCGCCGCGCTGGCCGGGCTGTTGGTGTACGCCGGGTGCAAGCTCGTGCCCGTGCGGGAGGTGCGGGCGCTGTGGCGCGGGCATCGGGGGGAGGTCCTCGTACTCGGTGTCACGGCGGTCGCGATCGTGGTGGGGAACCTGTTCGAGGGGGTGCTGATCGGGCTGGCGCTGGCCGTGGCGAAGACGGCGTGGGAGATCAGCCATGTGCATGTGGAGACGGAGGACCGGGGGGACGACGGGATCGTCGTGCGGGTGGTCGGTCATGCGACGTTCCTGCGGCTGCCGAAGCTGCTGGACGCTTTGGACGCGCTGCCCCGCGACCGGACGGTGCGGCTGGAGCTGGCGGGGCTGCGGCATGTGGATCACGCCTGCGCGGCGGCCCTGGAGGGGTGGGCGGCCACGCGGGAGCTGCGCTCGGCTGTCGCGGAGGGGGGTGCGGGTACGCCGGAGCGGATCGCGGAGGTGCGGCCCAACACATGAACGGACCCGGAACCTGTCGGCGGTCGGGTGCGGGTCTTCCGGGGCCGGTCGCGCCCGTGCGGCGGCAGCCGCACCTCGGCACAGCCCCGCGGCCCTGAGGGAGTTGCAGGCGTGCCTTTCCCAAGCGTCCTTCTTCACCACCGGGTCGATGCCGAAGCGGCGTTCGATGCGGTGCGCCTGGACTTCGATCCACGGACGTCGAGTGCGCCGGTGTTCCACCACGGCGCCGGCGCGCCGCCCGGAAACAGGACGCGCAGGGCCTCGGGGGTCAGGTGCGGCGGCGCTTCTTCGCGGGGTTGCCGGTGCGGCGGGTGGTGCGCTTCTCGTGCTGCTGCCGGGCCGTCTCGTACTCGGCGCGGTGGAGTTTCTCGCCGGGGGCCTCGGTGAGAGAGCGGAAGAAGTAGGCGACGAGCGAGCCGACGAAGCCGATGGCCAGCAGACCGCGGAGGGAGGCCTGGCGGTCGGGGTCGGGGCGCTTGGTGAAGCTCTCCCAGGTGTTGCGGAAGGCGAGGGCGCTGCAGATCGCGAACATCACGACGACCAGCAGGTTCACGAAGCCGCCGATGTCGGCGACGGCCAGGCCCTCGTAGGCGAAGCGTAGGACGAGGCAGGAGGCGGTCGTGGCGGCGAGCGCGCCGACGGTCACGCCGGCGCGGCGGACGGCGTAGCCCTGGTCGTGGTTCACCCAGGTCGTGCCGAAGAAGCGCAGGGGCTCGGGGCGGGGGGCGGCGGGGGCCGCCTTGCCCGCGGGGGCGGCGGGGGTGGGTTCCGGGGGGCCGGGCCGGCGGTCCGGGGAGTCGGCCCGCGTGTCCGAGGAGCCCGCCGAGGTGTCCGGGGTGCCGTTTTCGTCGCTCACGGGACGATTATGGCGCCGGGCGGGGCGGGGCTCCCGGGTGGGTCGTGGGGGGGGGGGGGGGGGGGGGGGAGGGGGGGGGGGGGGGGGGGGGGGGGGGGGGGGGGGTGGGGGGGGTGGGGGGGGAGGTGGGGACAAG
>NZ_JBVJAB010000012.1:0-288911 GCF_055591025.1 Streptomyces sp. NPDC041784 | reverse complement strand
CTGTTGCTTGTGGTGTCTTGCCCTCGGCCTGTGGGTCTCCCGCTCCCCCTCCCCCCCCCCCCTCCCCCCCCCCCCCCCCCCCCCCCCCCCCACGGCCGGACGCGGCGGGGTCAGGCGCAGCGCGGGGCGATGTAGCCGTCGCTGCCGGTCCTGACGAACGCGTCGGAGACGAACTGGCCGTCGGCGATGTTGTCCCAGATGTTCGTCGTGCCGTACGGGCCGCTGATCGTCGTGCCCGGCGACTGGCAGAAGATCGGGACCTTGATGCCCTCGGGCAGCACCTTGACGATCGGGTAGCTGGTGCCGGGGCCGCTGCGCACGTTCAGCCGGACGCCCGGGGCGACCGGGTAGTACGTGAGGCCTGCCGTCGCGGCCGTCGCGACGGCCTCCGCCGCACCGGCGCTCTCGACCTCTTCCACACGGTCAACAGACATGAAAAACCTCCCCCGTCGAACCTCATGAATGCCATGAGGCCACGTTGATTCCCCTAAACCACGCCATGAAACACATGTGCATGATTCGCACATGGAGGCTAGCAAGCCGCCTCTGTCCCGTTCGAGTCATCGACTAGGCTCCGTGCGTCGCGCGCGCGGTTGAACAGCACGGGGGTGGTCCATGACGCCACAGCGCAACACCGGAGCGGGCGCGGAAGCGGAACTTCCGGAGTACGCCGGTCACTACCGCCTGGAGTCAGGTCTGGGCTCCGGTGGCATGGGCGTGGTGCACCTGGCCCGGAGCACCTCCGGGATGAAGGTCGCGGTGAAGGTCGTCCACGCGGAGTTCGCACGGGATCCCGAGTTCAGGGGGCGTTTCCGGCAGGAGGTGGGGGCCGCCCGGAAGGTCAGCGGCGCGTTCACCGCGCCCGTCGTCGACGCCGACCCGGAGGCCGAACGGCCGTGGATGGCCACTCTGTTCATCCCCGGCCCGACGCTCGCCGAGCAGGTGAAGCGGAACGGGCCGATGGGCTCGGGCGAGTTGCGGCGGCTGATGGCCGGGCTCGCTGAGGCGCTGCGCGACATCCACCGCGTCGGGGTCGTACACCGGGATCTGAAGCCGAGCAACGTCCTGCTCGCCGAGGACGGCCCGAAGGTGATCGACTTCGGTATCTCGCGGCCGAAGGACAGCGAACTGCGGACCGAAACCGGCAAGTTGATCGGGACGCCGCCGTTCATGGCGCCGGAGCAGTTCCGGCGGCCCCGGGAGGTCGGGCCCGCCGCCGACATCTTCGCGCTGGGCTCGGTGATGGTGCACGCGGCCACGGGGCGCGGGCCGTTCGACTCCGACAGCCCCTACGTCGTGGCCTACCAGGTCGTGCACGACGAGCCGGACCTGACGGGCGTACCGGAGAACCTCGCGCCGCTGGTGCGCCGCTGCCTCGCCAAGGAGCCCGAGGAGCGGCCGACGCCGGACGAGTTGATGCGGGAACTGCGGTCGGTGGCCGCCTCGTACGACACGCAGGCGTTCATACCGTCGCAGCGAACGCAGGACGAGCCGCGGGCGGACGCGGCCGGGGACGAGGAGCAGTCCGGTGCCACGCCCGGGGGCGGGCCCGGCGACGGCGGGCGGTCAGGGGCTTCGGCCACGGCCGCCGAGCCGCCGGGTCGGCGCCGCCGTATCGGGCTCGCCATCGGCGCCGTGGCCGTCGTCGTCATGGGCGGAGTGCTCGCTTCCGCGCTGGTGCTCGGCGGGGACGACGGCACGGACGGGAGCGGGCGGGGCACGGCAGGCGGGTCACGGTCCGCGTCGGCCGCCTTCAGCGGCTGGACGGCGACACCGGCGACGGGCGGCGGCAACGGCGCCAGCGACGCCGGTGGCGGTGGCGGCATGCCGCAGTGCGCGTACGACGCGCGGCGGCTGCTCTGCGCCCAGTCGGGGCTGGTGTCCGCGCTCGACGCGTCCGACGGGCGCGTGGTGTGGCGGCACACCCTCGACAAGGGCGACCGGCCGCGCGAGGCGCCGGTGCTCGCCGGCGGGCTGGCGCTGGTCCTCACGCAGTCCGGCAAGCGGGTGGAGGCCCTCGACCCGGCGTCGGGCGCCGTCCGCTGGAAGCGGGACGTGTCGGCGTACGACGGTGTCGAGACCGTCGGCGGCACGCTGCTGCTGACGGCGGCCGACGGCACGGTGACCGGTGTGGACGCCGCGTCGGGCCGGACCGTGTGGAGCCGGCGGATCCCGGGGCAGAGCCGGCCGTACTTCGTGTCGTTCCCGAAGGATCCGCTGGCGTACGCGACGACCGCGTCGGACGACGGGCGCACCAGGGTCACGGCCGTGGATCCCGCCACCGGGGACGTGCGCTGGGAGGAGCTGCTCAGCGGCACGCTGACACTCGTGGGTACCACGGAGGACAGCCTGGTCCTGCTGGCGGAGGGCGGGGAGTACGGCAAGGTCGGCGCCGTGGTCCGCTACTACCCGGAGGGCAAGGTCTCGCTGCGGGTGACGCTGAACGTCCCGCTCCAGCAGGCGCGGGCCGCCGTGCGCGGCGACCGGGTCTATCTGCTGGCCTTCGACGGGGCGCTGGTGGCCGTGGACACGGTCAGGGCGAAGCAGCTGTGGTCGCTCCAGACGGCCGTGAGCCGGGGTTCGGTGCCGGTCGCCGACGGCGCGCACGTGTACTTCAGCGCCGCGGACGGCCGTCTTCTCGCCGTGGACGCCGACGCGGGGAAGCTGGTCGGGCAGACGGCGCTGCGGCTCGGCGCGAACGCGGGCGAGGTCGTGTCGGCCCTGCCGGCGCCCGGGGTGGCGGGCGGCCGGGTGTACGCCGGGGCTCCCGACGGCACGGTGTTCGCGGTGGACGGGCGGAATCCGTCGGGCTGGTAGGCGCCGGGCCGGTAGGCGTTGAGCCCGTAAGCGCCGGGCCGTCGGCCGGCGACGAGAGACATGCGAAGGGCCGCCCCCGCACTGCGGAGGCGGCCCCGGCTGAGCGCTCAGCCCAGCTTGCTCACGTCCCGCACCGCGCCCTTGTCCGCGCTCGTCGCCATCGCGGCGTAGGCGCGCAGGGCGGCGGAGACCTTGCGGTCGCGGTTCGACGGGGCGTACACCCCGTTCAACGACTGCTCACGGCGCGCGAGTTCCGCGTCGTCGACGAGCAACTCGATCGAGCGGTTCGGGATGTCGATGCGGATGCGGTCGCCGTCCTGGACAAGGGCGATCGTGCCGCCGGAGGCCGCCTCGGGAGAGGCGTGGCCGATCGACAGACCGGACGTGCCGCCGGAGAAACGGCCGTCGGTGATCAGCGCGCAGGTCTTGCCGAGGCCGCGGCCCTTCAGGAACGACGTCGGGTAGAGCATCTCCTGCATACCGGGGCCGCCCTTGGGGCCCTCGTAGCGGATGACGACGACGTCGCCGTGCGTGACCTGCTTGTTCAGGATCTTCTCCACGGCCTCCTCCTGCGACTCGCAGACGACCGCCGGGCCCTCGAAGGTCCAGATCGACTCGTCCACGCCGGCCGTCTTGACGACACAGCCGTCGACGGCGAGGTTGCCGCGCAGGACCGCGAGGCCGCCGTCCTTGGAGTAGGCGTGCTCGGCGGAGCGGATGCAGCCGCCCTCGGCGTCCTCGTCCAGCGCCTCCCAGCGCTCGGACTGGGAGAAGGCCTCGGCGGAGCGGACGCAGCCGGGGGCCGCGTGCCACAGTTCGAGCGCCTCGGGCGAGGGCGAGCCGGCGCGGACGTCCCACGTCTTCAGCCAGTCCCCCAGGGACGGGCTGTGGACGGCGTGCACGTCCTCGTTGAGCAGGCCCGCGCGGTGCAGCTCGCCGAGCAGGGCGGGGATGCCGCCGGCGCGGTGCACGTCCTCCATGTAGTACGTGCGGTTCTTGGCGACGTTGGGCGCGACCTTCGCCAGACAGGGCACGCGCAGGGAGACGGCGTTGATCTCCTCCAGGCCGAAGGGCACGCCCGCCTCCTGGGCGGCGGCGAGCAGGTGCAGGATCGTGTTGGTGGAGCCGCCCATCGCGATGTCGAGCGCCATGGCGTTCTCGAAGGCCGCGAAGGTGGCGACATTGCGCGGCAGGACGGTCTCGTCGTCCTGCTCGTAGTAGCGCCGGGTGATGTCCATGACCGTGCGGCCCGCGTCGATGTACAGCTGTTTACGGGCCGTGTGGGTGGCCAGCACCGAGCCGTTGCCGGGGAGGGAGAGGCCGATGGCCTCGGTCAGGCAGTTCATCGAGTTGGCGGTGAACATGCCGGAACAGGAGCCGCAGGTCGGGCAGGCGTTCTCCTCGATCCGGAGGATGTCCTCGTCCGAGATCTTGTCGTTCACGGCGTCGGAGATCGCGTCGACCAGGTCGAGGGTGCGGACCGTGCCGTCGACCAGTGTGGCGCGGCCGGACTCCATCGGGCCGCCGGAGACGAAGACCGTCGGGATGTTGAGCCGCAGGGCGGCGTTCAGCATGCCCGGGGTGATCTTGTCGCAGTTGGAGATGCAGATCAGGGCGTCGGCACAGTGCGCCTCGACCATGTACTCCACGCTGTCCGCGATCAGGTCGCGGGAGGGCAGGGAGTACAGCATGCCGCCGTGGCCCATCGCGATGCCGTCGTCGACGGCGATCGTGTTGAACTCGCGCGGGATGCCGCCGGCCTCGCGGATCGCCTCGCTGACGATCCGGCCGACGGGCTGGAGGTGGGTGTGGCCGGGCACGAACTCGGTGAAGCTGTTGGCCACCGCGATGATCGGCTTCCGGCCGATGTCCGCACCGGGTACACCGGAGGCGCGCATAAGGGCGCGGGCGCCCGCCATGTTGCGGCCGTGGGTGACTGTGCGGGACCTCAGCTCGGGCATCGTCGCTCGCTCCTTCAGACAGATAGGGCTGCTAAAGAGCGTACGCCGGTCATCCAGGGTGCGGGACGAGGTGTCCGGAATACGGGATGCGTGTCTCGGTCCCAGGGCTCGGGCGCGTCTCGGCCCGAGAAGCCGATGATCGCCTCCCTCTGGCGGCTCAGGGCCCGGTGAGATGCCCCTGTACGACCGGTGCCACCCGCGCGATGATCAGTTCGATGTCCGCCGAGGCCAGCGGCTCCACCTTGATCACGTACCGCAGCATCGCGCACCCGACCAGCTGCGCGGCCGCCAGCTCGGCGCGCAGTTCGGCGTCCGGCAGGTCGAGCTGCGCGGCGATGCGGCGCAGCACCTGGGCGGCGACGAGGCGGCGGAAGACGGCGGCCGCGGTGTCGTTGTTCACAGCCGAGCGGACGATCGCCAGCAGGGGCGCACGGGTGGCGGGGTTCTCCCAGACGCCGAAGACGAAGCGGGCCAGCCGCTCCCCCACACCGTCCAGCGGACCCTCGGCGATCGCGGCCGGCGCGTCGAGGGCGGGCACGAAGGCGACCTCGATGGCCGCCTCGAAGATCTGTTCCTTGGTGCCGAAGTAGTGGTGCACGAGCGCCGAGTCCACCCCGGCCGCCTTCGCGATCCCGCGCACGGACGTCTTCTCGTACCCCCGCTCGGAGAACTGCTCACGGGCGGCGGCGAGGATGCGGTCCCGGGTGTCGGCCGACTCGGCCCGCGGGGGGCGGCCCCGGCGGCGGGCGGCGGGTTCGGTCGCGCCGGCGTCGGTCACGGGCGGGGCACCTTCGCCGCCGACGCCAGGTGCAGCCGGGTGAAGGCGAGGGCCTCCGCCAGGTCGGCCTCGCGTTCGGCGCTCGACATGGCCCGCCGGGTGTTGACCTCGATCACGACATGGCCGTCGAAGCCGCTCAGCGCGAGCCGCTCCAGCAGCTCGGCGCAGGGCTGGCCGCCGCGGCCGGGGACCAGGTGCTCGTCCTTGGCGGAACCGTTTCCGTCGGCGAGGTGGACATGGCCGAGCCGGTCGCCCATGCGGTCGATCATCTGCATCGCGTCCGTGCGGGCCGTCGACGCGTGGCTGAGATCGATCGTGAAGTGCCGGTAGTCGTCCTTCGTCACGTCCCAGTCCGGGGCGTAGGCGAGCATCTCGCGGTCGCGGTAGCGCCACGGGTACATGTTCTCGACGGCGAACCGTACGTCGGTCTCGTTCGCCATCCGCCAGATCCCCCGGACGAAGTCACGGGCGTACTGGCGCTGCCAGCGGAAGGGCGGGTGGACGACCACCGTAGTCGCCCCGAGCTTCTCCGCCGCGGCGCGGGCGCGCGTGAGCTTGACCCAGGGGTCGGTGGACCACACGCGCTGGGTGATGAGCAGGCAGGGGGCGTGCACGGCGAGGATCGGGATCCGGTGGTGGTCGCTCAGCCGGCGCAACGCCTCGATGTCCTGGCTGACCGGGTCGTTCCAGACCATGACCTCGACACCGTCGTAGCCGAGGCGCGCGGCGATCTCGAAGGCCGTCGCCGTCGACTCCGGGTACACGGACGCCGTCGACAGGGCGACCTTCGCATCCGGGATCCGCACGACTGGCTCTGCCATGGGGGACAGGTTACGGGGTGCGGGTGAGTGCGACCGGGCGCTCGTTCGCCGTTGTGGGGTGCGCCACGGGCGGGTGCGGGGTGTTTGTGGCCGATCGCGCACATTCCCCGCACTCCTTTCCCTTCCGGCGCGCTCCTTTCCCTTCCGGTACGAGCGGGGGCCCTGGCCGAGCAAGGCCCTGTCCGAGCAAGGCCCTGGCCGAGCAAGGCCCTGGCCGAGCAAGGCCCTGGCCGAGCTAAGCCCTGGCCGAGCTAAGCCCTGGCCGAGCTGGACCCCGAGCTGGGCCCCATGTGATCGAGTCGCCGCAGGATCACGCCCTCGCGCAGTGCCCACGGGCAGATCTCCACGCTGTCCACACCGAACAGGTCCATCGCGCCCTCGGCGACCAGGGCGCCGGCGAGGAGCTGGCCCGCGCGGCCCTCGGAGACGCCGGGCAGCTCGGCGCGCTGCGCGGTCGTCATGCCGGCCAGGCGCGGCACCCATGCCTCCAGGGACGCCCGCTTCAGCTCGCGCTGGATGTAGAGGCCCTCCGTGGAGCGGGCGGCGCCGGCGATGCGGGCGAGCTGCCTGAACGTCTTCGACGTGGCGACGACGTGGTCGGGGGCGCCGAAGCGGCTGAATTCGCCCACCGTACGGGCGATCTGCGCGCGGGCGTGCCGACGCAGGGCCCTTATGTCCTCGGGGTCGGGCGGGTCGCCGGGCAGCCAGGCCGAGGTGAGCCGGCCGGCGCCCAGCGGCAGCGACGCGGCCGCGTCGGGCTCCTCGTCGATGCCGTACGCGATCTCCAGGGAGCCGCCGCCGATGTCCAGGACCAGCAGCTTCCCCGCCGACCAGCCGAACCAGCGGCGGGCCGCGAGGAAGGTGAGGCGGGCCTCCTCGGCACCGGTGAGGACCTGGAGCTCGACGCCGGTCTCGGCCTGCACGCGCGCGAGGACGTCGTCGGCGTTGGTGGCCTCGCGCACGGCGGAGGTCGCGAACGGCAGGAGCTCCTCGACGCCCTTGTCCTCGGCGGCCTGGAGCGCCTCGTGGACGACTCCGATCAGCCGGTCGACCCCGTCGGGGCCGATGGCGCCGTCCGTGTCGAGGAGTTGGGCCAGGCGCAGCTCCGCCTTGTGCGAATGCGCGGGCAGCGGGCGCGCGCCAGGGTGCGCATCCACGACCAGCAGATGCACCGTGTTCGATCCCACGTCGAGGACACCGAGTCTCATGAAAGGAACGCTACTGCCAGAGGTGCCGTGCTCCGCCCCAGGTGTACGCACCGGGACGGTGCCGTGAAGGGGTGTGGGCGACTTACCCTGGACGGGTGCCAAAGACGAAAAAGGCGAAGGAAGCAAAGGCCGACAAGGCTGCCAAATCGACCAAGGGCTCCTCGCCGGTGCGCTCGGTGAAGTCACCGACGATGTCGAAGCAGGCCCTGGCAGCGGACGAGAAGGGCCTCGACTTCGCGCGCGCATGGGTGGAGTTCCCTGATCCGGCGGACGACGAGCAGGTCTTCCGGTGCGATCTGACATGGCTGACCTCTCGCTGGAACTGCATCTTCGGCAGTGGCTGCCAGGGCATCCAGGCCGGCCGCGCGGACGACGGGTGCTGCTCGCTCGGTGCTCACTTCTCCGACGAGGAGGACGAGAAGCGCGTCGCCGATCATGTGGCACGTCTCACGCCGGACATCTGGCAGCACCACGACGAGGGCACCCGGGACGGCTGGATCTCGGAGGACGAAGAGGGCTCGCGGCAGACCCGCCCGTTCAACGGCTCGTGCATCTTCCAGAACCGGCCGGGCTTCGCGGGCGGCGCGGGCTGCTCGCTGCACATCCTGGCCCTCAAGGAGGGCCGCGAGCCGCTGGAGACCAAGCCGGACGTCTGCTGGCAGCTTCCGGTGCGGCGGACGTTCGACTGGATCGACCGGCCCGACGACACGCGCGTGCTCCAGGTGTCGATCGGCGAGTACGACCGCCGCGGCTGGGGTCCGGGCGGCCATGACCTGCACTGGTGGTGCACGTCGGCGACCTCGGCGCACGGCGCGGGCGACCCGGTGTACGTGTCCTACCGGGCGGAGCTGACCGAGCTGATGGGCAAGGCCGGGTACGACCGGCTGGTCGAGCTGTGCGAGGAGCGTCTGGCGTCGCAGCTGCCCCTGCTGGCGCCGCATCCGGCGGATCCCGCCCCTCCGGCGGGTTCGGCGGGCTGACCTGCGCATCTCTGGGGACCGGTGGGTCTCGTCCGAGGGAGCGTCGTCCGCACGCATGCCCTACGAGGCCGCCGGGCTCGTGTCGCCGCCGTCCCCCGGTGGCGGTGCCGAGCCCGGGTCGGTCGGGGGCGGGTCGGTGGGCGTGGGCTCCGGGTCGGTCGTGGGCGGCGGGTCGCTCGGAGGCGGCTCGTGGGAGCCCGGATCCGTGGGCGTCGGGTGCGTGGGTGTCGGGTCCGGGTCGGGCGAGGACGCGGGCGGGCCGGACGGGCCGCCGGGGTGCGGGCCGGGACCGGGTCCGGTGCCAGGTCCGGTGCCGGGGTCCGAGGGGCGCGGCGCGCTGCCGTAGCCGTCGATCGACACGACCACGCCGGCCGGGGCGACCGCCACGCGCGCGTGCCAGTGCCCGGCGGGCTCGCGCAGTTGGTCGACGTGGACCTTGACCGTCGCCGACTCGCCGGGTCTCAGGGTGCCCGTGGAGCGGCTCAGGTAGAGCCAGTGGGCGCCGGTGGTGGCCGACCAGCGGATCGATTCCTCGGCGTCCTCGGACGCGGTGAGGGTGATCAGGGTGGTGTCGCCGCTGGTGGCGGCCGTCACGCTCAGCCGGCCCGCGCTCTTGGTGCCGAGCCCCGTGACGCTGACGACCTCCACCGAGACGTCCGGCCCGTCGTCCTCGGCGAAGCCGGTGCCCGGACGGGTGCTGGCGTTCCCCGCGTTCTCGTAGCCGCCGGCCGCCTCTCCGTCGAGGCCGCCGGGGCCCTGCGCCTCGCCGGCGGTGGGCGAGTGCCCCTCGGCGCCCTCGCCCACCGGGGTGCCCCGGTAGGCGGCCCACAGGGCGAGCACGGGCGCGGCGACGACGGTGGCGACCACGGTGGTCGTGACGGCACGCGCGCGGAGCCGGTCCCGGCGGGCGGCGCGGTCCTTGGGGTCCATGGGGAAGCCGCGCCGGTCGTAGCGCGGCAGGGCCGCGCCCCGCGCGCGCGGGGCGTGCGCCAGGGCCATGTGCAGCTCCGCGCGGGGCGCCTCCAGGACGGGCAGCTCGGCGGGGGTGACACCGGCGCCGGGCCAGCGGCCGGGGGCGGCGCGCTCGGCGGTCCGGCGGCAGCGCGGGCAGTCGTCGACATGCCGGACGAGTTCACGGCGCAGGGCCGCGCTGAGCACCAGTTGGTGTTCGCCGGTGAGCCGGGCGACGCCGGGACAACCGCCGGTCTCGACGACGGCGAGGGCCGCGCGGGTGCGCTCGACCTCGCAGGCGGCGGTGGCGAGCAGCTCGCGGGCCGTCGCCTGGTCCCTGCCGAGGACGGCGGCGACCTCGTGCGCGGCGAGGTGGTGGCGTACGGCGAGTTCGAGCGCCTCGCGCTGTTCCGGGGTGGTGCCGGCGGCCTCCGGCCAGGCGAGCAGGGCTAGTTCGCGCCGCCGCCGCTCCTGGAGTTCGTCCGGTACGGCGGTCCCGGCGGGCTCGGTGGGCCGGCTGCCCGGCCGGCGGTGGCCGCCGCCGGTGCGGCCGGACGCGTGCGTGCTCTGACGTTTCTGCTTGGCCTCGGCCAGCTTGCGCAGGCACGCCCAGCGGGCCAGGGCGTACAGCCAGGCCCTGCGGTCGCCGGCGGCGTCCGGGGCGCGCTGGCCGCGCCGCTCGGCGAGCGCGAGGACGTCCCCGAGGGCGGCGGTGGCCGCGTCGTGGTCGCACAGCACGGACAGGCAGTAGGTGAACAGCCCGTCCAGGTACGGCTCGTAGCGTGCGGGCGGGCGCTGCACCAGGGTGCGCGGCGCAGTGCGCCCGCGCACCTCCCGGTGCGCCCGGTGTGCGCCGGTCGTGCGGGTCGAGGTTTCCGGGCTGCTGCTCATCACCCGTGCGACCGTAGGCGGCACGGAACGCACTCTTCTTGTCCCTTGAGTCCTTTTAATCCGTACGGGTGAAACGATCCCTCAATAGGGGACAGGAGAGGGGGGTCCCATGGCTCGTTCGTGACGGGATGTGGCCGGATCACAGGGGGTGTCCTGCTTTGTCCACAAGTGCCTGTCGATGCCGGGTCCCCGCTCGTCCACAGGCACCCCCCGCTGTCGGTGGCGGCGGTTACGGTGTGACCCATGGCTGCCCGTACGAAGACCACCAAGGACCGCCCGTCCTACCGCTGCACGGAATGCGGCTGGCAGACGGCCAAGTGGCTCGGCCGCTGCCCCGAATGCCAGGCATGGGGCACGATCGAGGAGTACGGCACGCCCGCGGTCCGTACGACGGCGCCGGGACGCGTCACCACCTCCGCCGTCCCGATCGGCCAGGTCGACGGCCGGCAGGCCATGGCCCGCACCACCGGAGTCCCCGAGCTGGACCGGGTGCTCGGCGGCGGCCTGGTCCCCGGCGCGGTCGTGCTGCTGGCCGGCGAGCCCGGCGTCGGCAAGTCGACCCTCCTGCTGGACGTGGCGGCGAAGTCGGCGAGCGACGAGCACCGCACGCTCTATGTCACGGGCGAGGAGTCGGCGAGCCAGGTCCGTATGCGCGCCGACCGCATCGGCGCCATCGACGACCACCTGTACCTCGCGGCCGAGACGGACCTCGCGGCCGTCCTCGGCCATCTGGACGCGGTGAAGCCGTCCCTGCTGATCCTGGACTCCGTACAGACGGTGGCCTCCCCGGAGATCGACGGCGCCCCAGGCGGCATGGCCCAGGTCCGCGAGGTCGCCGGCGCCCTGATCCGCGCCTCCAAGGAGCGGGGCATGTCCACCCTCCTGGTGGGCCATGTCACCAAGGACGGCGCGATCGCCGGCCCCCGCCTCCTCGAACACCTGGTGGACGTCGTCCTGCACTTCGAGGGCGACCGGCACGCGCGCCTGCGCCTCGTGCGGGGCGTGAAGAACCGCTACGGCGCGACCGACGAGGTGGGCTGCTTCGAACTGCACGACGAGGGCATCACCGGCCTCGCCGACCCGAGCGGACTTTTCCTGACCAGACGTGACGAACCGGTCCCGGGCACCTGCCTGACGGTCACCCTGGAGGGCCGCCGTCCGCTGGTCGCCGAGGTCCAGGCGCTCACCGTCGACTCCCAGATCCCCTCCCCGCGCCGTACGACCTCCGGCCTGGAGACGTCCCGGGTCTCGATGATGCTGGCCGTCCTGGAGCAGCGCGGCCGTATCAGCGCGCTCGGCAAGCGGGACATCTACTCGGCGACGGTCGGCGGGGTGCGGCTCTCCGAGCCCGCCGCCGACCTGGCGATCGCCCTCGCCCTGGCCTCCGCCGCCAGCGACACCCCGCTGCCCAAGAACCTGGTCGCGATCGGCGAAGTGGGCCTCGCGGGCGAGGTCAGACGGGTCACGGGCGTGCAGCGCAGGCTCGCCGAGGCCCACCGCCTGGGCTTCACCCACGCGCTCGTCCCGGGCGATCCGGGCAAGGTCCCGGCCGGCATGAAGGTCCTGGAAGTCGCGGACATGGGAGACGCCCTGCGGGTCCTCCCGCGCTCGCGTCACCGAGACGCCCCACGGGAGGCGGAGGACCGCCGGTAGACTTTGCCCAGGTCTCGCCCGTCCGTACGAACCGAGTGCGCGAAACGGGAGCGCCTCAGAACCTGCGACCGGAGGAGTGCAGTGGCAGCCAACGACCGGGCGGCAGCTCCCGGAAAGTCCGGTGGGAGTTCCGGTGCCGAGGGCCTGATGCGCGCCGCGCTGAGCGCTGTGGCTCCGGGCACACCCTTGCGCGACGGCCTCGAACGGGTTCTGCGCGGCAACACCGGCGGGCTCATCGTGCTCGGCTCCGACAAGACCGTCGAGACGATGTGCACGGGCGGCTTCGACCTGGACGTCGAGTTCTCGGCCACGCGTCTGCGCGAGCTGTGCAAGCTCGACGGCGGCATCGTGGTCTCCTCCGACCTGTCGAAGATCCTGCGGGCCGGCGTCCAGCTGGTCCCGGACCCGACGATCCCCACGGAGGAGACGGGCACCCGGCACCGCACCGCGGACCGCGTGTCCAAGCAGGTCGGCTTCCCGGTCGTCTCCGTCTCCCAGTCGATGCGGCTGATCGCCCTGTACGTCGACGGACAGCGCCGTGTCCTGGAGGACTCGGCGGCGATCCTGTCCCGCGCGAACCAGGCCCTCGCCACCCTGGAGCGCTACAAGCTCCGCCTGGACGAGGTCGCGGGAACGTTGTCAGCGCTGGAGATCGAGGACCTGGTGACGGTCCGGGACGTCTCCGCGGTCGCACAGCGTCTGGAGATGGTCCGCCGCATCGCCACCGAAATCGCCGAATACGTGGTCGAACTGGGCACGGACGGCCGTCTGCTCGCCCTTCAGCTCGACGAGCTGATCGCGGGCCTGGAGCCCGAGCGCGAGCTGGTCGTGCGGGACTACGTCCCCGAGCCGACAGCGAAGCGCTCCCGCACCGTCGACGAGGCCCTGTCCGAGCTGGACGCGCTCACCCACGCCGAGCTGCTCGAACTGTCCACGGTGGCCCGTGCGCTGGGCTACACCGGCTCCCCCGAGGCCCTGGACTCCGCGGTCTCCCCGCGCGGCTTCCGCCTCCTGGCGAAGGTCCCGAGGCTGCCGGGCGCCATCATCGACCGCCTGGTGGAGCACTTCGGCGGCCTCCAGAAGCTCCTCGCCGCCAGCGTCGACGACCTCCAGACGGTGGACGGCGTGGGCGAGGCACGGGCGCGCAGCGTCCGGGAGGGGCTGTCGCGACTGGCGGAGTCCTCGATCCTGGAGCGGTACGTCTAGGGCACCTCAGAAGCACCTCAGAAGCACCTCAGAGGTCGAACGCCTCATGGGTGGGTGGGACGTCCGTCGCACGCCCTCCCTCGGCGCGCCCGCGGACGCCCAGCGCCCGGGCGCACCACCGGGCGCCCCCTGCCCCGGTCCGCTCAGTCGTCCGTCAGCACGAAGGACGTCTGTGCCTTCGCGAACCCCGGCGCCTGCGCCTCCACGAGGTACGTGGCGGCACCGGCCACCCCGGCCGGAGGCGTGGCACACCCGGCGGCACTCGGCTTGCGGTTCCACGTGACGGTGTACGTGAAGGTGTCGCCGGACGGCACGCGGTACAGCAGGCTGCCGGAGACCTTGGGGCAGTCGGCCGAGGACCAGTAGGCGTCGGTGCTGCCGGTCTGAGTGATCGTCAACACGGCCTTCTTCGGGCCGAGATCGACCTTGCAGTCGCTGCCGGAGGAGTTCTTCGCGGTCAGCCGGAAGGTCGGCGTCTGGTCGGGCGAGTACTCGTTGCGGACGCTGCTCAGCGTCAACGTGACCACGCTGGCGGTGCAGTTGGGCAGTGTGGTGCCGGCCGGCAGGGTCGTACCCGAACCGCTGCCGCTTCCGTTTCCATCTCCGTCTCCGCTGCCGTTGGCGCCGTCGTCGGTGCCGCCGCCGCCCGCGTCGGAGCCCGAACCGTCGTCGCCCGAGCCGGTGCCGGAACCTCCGCCGTCGGCGCCCTCGGTCGATTCGTCACGCCCGCCCGGGGCCTGGCTGATGGCAGGCCCCGACCCGGAGGGTCCCGGGGTGATCGAGGACACGGGATTCTTGCCGTTGGACCCCTTCGCGCTGTCGTCGCCGCCACCCCCGCCCGAGGTGACGATCCAGGTGATGAGCAGCGCCAACAGGGCGATCACGGACAGCAGTACGACCCTCCGTCGCCAGTAGATGGAGGAGGGAAGCGGCCCGATCGGATTGCGCAGAGATCCCACGGCGCAAACTGTACGAGAGATCGCCGCGTTCGCTGGCCCCACCCGCCGCCCGGAGTACAACTTTTCCGGATCATCATCCTGGATCCCCGGTCCGCGCGCCCGCCTTCACGCCCGCGCGCACCCCCCGGATGTTTGCAGCGGCGCCGCTTGCACCTCTGGCCATGGCTACGGCACGCGCGTGTGGCGGCTCTCCTGGACCGGACCCGGGCGAGTGGCGGTACGCACGTGTGCCCCATCGCGCATGGCAGGATCGGAAGGGCCATGACTGCGCCCACGAAGCCCCCGCACAGCAGCCCCGCCGACGGCGTCTCCGGAGCGGACCTGCACGCCCCCGTCATCGACTGGTTCGACGACAACGCCCGTGACCTGCCCTGGCGGCACCCCGAGGCGGGCGCGTGGGGCGTGATGGTCAGCGAGTTCATGCTCCAGCAGACCCCGGTCAGCCGGGTCCTGCCGGTCTACGAGCAGTGGCTCGCCCGCTGGCCGCGCCCGGCCGACCTGGCCGCGGACGCCCCCGGCGAGGCCGTCCGCGCGTGGGGGCGGCTCGGCTACCCGCGCCGCGCCCTGCGGCTGCACGGCGCCGCCGTGGCCATAACGGAGCGGCACGGCGGCGACGTACCGTCGGACCACGCGCAGCTGCTCTCGCTGCCGGGCATCGGCGAGTACACGGCGGCGGCCGTCGCCTCCTTCGCCTACGGGCAGCGGCACGCCGTGCTGGACACCAATGTCCGCCGGGTCTTCGCGCGGGCCGTCACGGGTGTGCAGTACCCGCCGAACGCCACCACGGCCGCCGAGCGCAAGCTGGCCCGCGCCCTGCTCCCCGAGGACGACCGGACCGCCGCGCGCTGGGCCGCCGCCTCCATGGAGCTGGGCGCGCTGGTGTGCACGGCCAAGAACGAGACGTGCGTGCGCTGCCCGATCGCCGCGCAGTGTGCCTGGCGGATCGCGGGCAAGCCGGATCACGACGGCCCGCCGCGCCGCGGCCAGACGTACGCCGGTACGGACCGGCAGGTGCGCGGCAAGCTGCTCGCCGTCCTCAGGGACGCGCACGCGCCCGTGCCGCAGGCAGTCCTGGACCGGGTGTGGCACGAGCCGGTGCAGCGCGCGCGTGCGCTGGACGGCCTCGTCTCCGACGGTCTGGTGGAGCCGCTGCCGGGCGGGCTGTACCGCCTGCCGCTGACCTGACGCACGGTCACGTCACAGGCAACCGGCTCCGTCACGGCCCTTCATCACAGTCGGCGGTCGCCACCGTCACACGCACCGTCCGTCAAAATCCGCACTTAGACGGATGATCCGGCCTGCCTCCTTACCCCGAACCCAGTTCCGTTACACAACCGACGGACAGCCGAGCGCTAGCCGCAGGCTGCTTCGGACAGCCCCGTGACAACACCTCCGTAGCTTCGTTTGCGTGCCCACCGAGGGCACGACGACGACGGACCACGGCAGGAAACCGGCGGACGACCGCGAGCCGGAACGGGGAAAACGGAGGGGTTGACCATGGCGCAGGGCGAGGTGCTCGAGTTCGAGGAGTACGTCCGCACCCGGCAGGACGCGCTGCTGCGCAGCGCCCGCCGGCTGGTCCCGGACCCGGTCGACGCACAGGACCTGCTCCAGACGGCGCTCGCCCGGACGTACGGCCGCTGGGAGGGCATCGCGGACAAGCGGCTCGCGGACGCCTACCTGCGCCGGGTCATGATCAACACCCGGACCGAGTGGTGGCGGGCCCGCAAGCTGGAGGAAGTCCCCACCGAGCAGCTCCCGGACGCCTGTGTGGAGGACTCCACCGAACAGCACGCGGACCGCGCCCTGCTGATGGACGCGATGAAGGTGCTCGCTCCGAAGCAGCGCAGTGTCGTGGTCCTGCGACACTGGGAGCAGATGTCCACGGAGGAGACGGCCGCCGCCCTCGGCATGTCGGCCGGAACGGTCAAGAGCACGCTGCACCGGGCGCTCGCCCGGCTCCGCGAGGAGCTGGAGGCCCGCGATCTGGACGCACGCGCGCTGGAGCGTGAGGAGCGGGAGCGTTGCGCGGCGGCCTGACCCAGGCCGGGCCCCCACGGGCCCGAGGCACCTTCCAGGCGGCGATCACGGCGATGTCCGTGCTCGCCGCCCTCGGCCTTTTCCTCTCCTCGTGCGGTACGGGCGGCACCGGCGCCCGGGACGAAGGACCGGCGCACTCCGACACGGTGGAGGGCGCCGCCCCGGCCGCCACACCCTCGACGGCCCCCACCAACACCCTCGGCCGGGTGGACGCGGTCCAGCTCGTCAAGGACGACCCCCAGGTCTCGCCGGAGGTCAAGCACCAGCTGGCGCCCTGCGTCGGCGACGAGTACCCGGTCGACGTGTCGTACGGCGAGCTGACCGACGGCCCGGAGACCGACATCGTGGTCAATGTGCTGACGTGCAGCGACGCCGTCGGCGTCGGCTCGTACGTATACCGGGAGACGGACGGCCGGTACGAGAACGTGTTCCGGACCGAGGAGCCTCCGGTCTACGCGGAGATAGACCGGGGCGACCTGGTGGTGACCAAGCAGGTGTACGAGAGGGGCGACCCGGTGTCGAACCCCTCCGGCGAGAACGTGATCACCTACCGATGGGTCTCGGGCCGCTTCGTCAAGGCGTTCAGCTGGCACAACGATTACAGCGAAGCGGCCGGCGAGGACTTGTAGGACCTCAGGGACCCTCGGGGACCTGTAGGACCCGGGAGCCTGTAGGACCTCAGGACGGCCGCCCTCCGGTGCCGGTCAAAAAAATCTTCCGGCATCGTGAACCGATCGGGCCGCTCGTTCCGATCAATGGATGAGCGGGCGGGGACGGAGCACTCGTCGCGGCCGCCGAATGAACGCGCGACACCGCCCACGCGTCCCCCTCAGGGGGCGCTCCGACAGGCACACGTCACACTGGCGACGGCAACCGACACCAGACGACTACGACCGACACCCAAACGAGGACTGAGAGCACCGGGATGGCAGACCAGACACACGTCCTGTTCGTCGAGGACGACGACGTCATCCGCGAGGCCACCCAGCTCGCCCTGGAGCGGGACGGCTTCGCGGTCACCGCGATGCCCGACGGCCTGTCCGGCCTGGAGGCGTTCCGGGCGAACCGCCCCGACATCGCGCTGCTGGACGTCATGGTGCCCGGTCTGGACGGCGTGAGCCTGTGCCGGCGCATCCGCGACGAGTCCACCGTGCCGGTGATCATGCTTTCGGCCCGCGCCGACTCGATCGACGTGGTGCTGGGCCTGGAGGCGGGCGCCGACGACTACGTGACCAAGCCCTTCGACGGCGCCGTCCTGGTCGCCCGGATCCGCGCCGTGCTGCGCCGCTTCGGGCACGCGGGCGGTGGCGACCGGAGCGAGGAGGCCCCGCCGGACGGTGGTGTGCTGACCTTCGGGGATCTGGAGGTCGACACCGAGGGTATGGAGGTCCGCAGGGCCGGGCAGCCGGTGGCGCTGACGCCGACCGAGATGCGCCTGCTGCTGGAGTTCTCCTCCGCCCCCGGCACGGTTCTCTCCCGGGACAAGCTGCTGGAACGCGTGTGGGACTACGGCTGGGGCGGTGACACCCGGGTCGTCGACGTCCATGTGCAGCGGCTGCGGACGAAGATCGGCCAGGACCGTATCGAGACCGTCCGTGGCTTCGGCTACAAACTGAAGGCCTGAGCGGCGGGGGTATGCGGGGGATGTTCCGGCACCTGGTTTCCGACCGCGTGGAGCGCGCGGGCATCCGCACGGGCCTGCGGTGGAAGCTCAGCGCGGCGATCGCACTGGTCGGCGCGCTGGTGGCGATCGTGCTCAGCCTGGTCGTGCACAACGCCGCCCGGGTCTCCATGCTGGACAACGCACGCGACCTCGCGGACGAGCGGGTCCAGATCGCCCAGCGCAACTACGAGCAGACCGGGCGGGCCAACTTCCCCAAGATCAAGATCGACGACCACAGGCTGCCGCCGGCGCTGCGCGAGAAGGTCGACGACGGGCGGCGGGCGACGTTCGTCTCCGACAGCGCGGGCGGCCCGGACATCTGGGCGGCCGTGCCGCTCAAGGACGGGCATGTCCTGTCCCTGCACACCGGGTTCACCGACCGCAGCACCGACATCCTCAACGACCTGGACCAGGCCCTGGTGATCGGCTCCATCGCCGTCGTCCTCGGCGGCAGCGCGCTCGGCGTGCTCATTGGTGGGCAGCTGTCGCGCCGGCTGCGCAAGGCTGCGACCGCGGCGAACCAGGTCGCGAAGGGCGAGCCGGACGTCCGGGTGCGGGACGCGATCGGCGGGGTCGTCCGGGACGAGACCGACGACCTGGCGAGCGCGGTGGACGCCATGGCGGACGCCCTTCAGCGGCGGCTGGAGGCCGAGCGCCGGGTCACCGCCGACATCGCGCACGAACTGCGCACCCCGGTCACGGGCCTGCTGACGGCCGCCGAGCTGCTACCGCCGGGCCGGCCGACGGAGCTGGTCCTGGACCGGGCGAAGGCGATGCGCACCCTGGTGGAGGACGTCCTGGAGGTGGCCCGGCTCGACGGCGCCTCGGAGCGCGCCGAGCTTCAGGACATCCTGCTGGGCGAGTTCGTCGCCCGGCGGGTGGCGGCCAAGGATCCGGCGGTCGAGGTACGGGTGGTGCACGAGTCGATGGTCACGACCGACCCCCGGCGGCTGGAGCGCGTCCTGTTCAACCTGCTGGCCAACGCCGCCCGGCACGGCAAGCCGCCGATCCAGGTCACCGTCGAGGGCCGGGTCATCCGGGTCCGCGACCACGGCCCCGGTTTCCCCGGGGATCTGCTGGCCGAGGGGCCGCGCCGGTTCCGCACCGGCAGCGCCGACCGCGCCGGCCACGGCCACGGGCTCGGTCTGACCATCGCGGCGGGCCAGGCCCGGGTCCTCGGCGCCCGGTTGACGTTCCGCAACGTACGGCCGGCCGGGGCGCCGGAGCACATATCGGCCGAGGGGGCGGTGGCGGTCCTGTGGCTGCCCGAGCACGCGCCGACGAACACGGGGAGCTACCCGATGATGCCGCTGTCGGGAGCCTGAGCCGAAAGCTCGGGCCCCGGCCCGTCCCCTTTCGGCTCGTACGGGTCTGTCAGCCGAAGTCCTTCGAGAAGTCCAGCTCCTCGCTGCGCTCGGTCAGCGAGTACCAGTTGCCGTTGTCGTCACGGAAGATCGCCTCGATGCCGTACGGCCGCTCCCGCGGCTCCTGGATGAACTCGACGCCGCGCGCCCTGAACGTCTCGTAGTCGCCGCGGCAGTCGTCCGTGCGGAAGGCACCCGCGCCGATGACGCCCTTGCTGACCAGCTTCTTCAGTGCCTCGGAGGAGTCCGGGTCGAGGCCGGGGCCGTCGAGGCTCATCAGGGCGAGTTCGACGTCCGGCTGGTCCTTGGCGCCGACGGTGACCCAGCTCATGTCGCCCATGGCGAGTTCGGTGCGCACCTCGAAGTCGAGCTTCTCGGTGAAGAAGGCCTTGGTGCGCTGCTGGTCGAAGGTCCACACGGTGGTGATGCCCAGGCCCTTGATCATGGTTCCGCTCTCCTGTCGTTCGAGGGGTCCTGTGCGTCACCGTAGGCAGGGCCGGGGTCGGGGTGCTTCTCCGAAGTTGCGGTTCTCGTGGCGGGCCTCGGCGCAGGCTTCGGCGAGGGCCGTGGCGTGGGCCGTGTCGTGGGGAAGCCGCCGGCCCAGAGCATCGCGTAGCAGCCGGGGATCAGCGAGGCGCCGCGGCCGACATGCTTGGTCCGGTACTCGCTGGGGGTGAGCCCGGTGCGGGCCTTGAAGCGGGTGGAGAAGGTGCCGAGGCTGCTGAAGCCGACCAGGTGGCAGATCTCGGTCACGCTGAGGTCGGCGGTGCGGAGCATCTCCTCGGCGCGCTCGATCCGGCGGTGGGTGAGGTACTGACCGGGTGTCTCGCCGTACGCGTCCTTGAAGGCGCGGACGAAGTGGTAGCGGGAGTAGCCGGCGTGTGCGGCCACGGCGTTCAGGTCGAGCTGCGGATCGGCCCAGTCACGGTCCATGGCGTCCTTGGCCAGCCGCAACTGCCGCATCTTGTCCATGAGGCCGATGGTGGCACGGAGCAGTGACAGCGGGGACTGGGGACATGGGGCCATCGGGACATGACGAAGGCCCCCGGGGCGGACACCGACCGGGGGCCTCACATCAGCGGAGGATCAGACCGCCTCGGCGACCGGCGCCGCCGCGGCCGCACCGTCGGCGGAGTCCTCGTCGGGCTTCTGCGGTCCGGCGCCCTTGAGCGGGACCTCCTTGACGAACACCGCCGCCGCCAGCGCGGCCACCGCGACCACGGCACCCAGCAGGAACGCCGAGTGGGTACCGGCCGAGACGGCGTGCTGGTAGGCCTCGCGGGCCGCGGCCGGCAGCTTGGCCAGGCTGGCCGCGTCGAGCTGCGCGGACTGTTCGGTGATCTTCGAGCCGAGCGCGCCGGCCCGCTCGGACATGACGTCCTGGACTCGGTTGTTGAACAGGGCGCCCATGATCGCGACCCCGAAGGAGGAGCCGAGCGTACGGAAGAGGGTGGTGGACGAGGACGCGACGCCCATGTCCTTCATCTCCACGCTGTTCTGCGCGACGAGCATGGTGATCTGCATCAGGCAGCCCATGCCGAGACCGACGACGGCCATGTACACACCGGAGGTGAACCGGGTCGTACCGGTGTCCATCGTCGACAGCAGGTAGAGGCCGACGACCATCAGCACACTGCCGACCAGCGGGAAGACCTTGTACTTGCCGGTGTTCGTGGTGACCCGGCCGGCGACCATCGAGGTGACCAGCATGGCGCCGAGCATCGGCAGGAGCAGCAGGCCGGAGTTGGTCGCGGAGGCGCCCTGCACCGACTGCTGGTAGAGCGGCAGGAAGAGGGTCGCGCCGAACATCACGAAGCCGGTGATGAAGCCGATCAGGGACATCAGGGTGAAGTTGCGGCTGCGGAAGATGTGCAGCGGCACGATCGGCTCGGCGGCCCGGGTCTGCCAGAACACGAACCCGATGAGCGAGGCGACGCCGATGCCGATCAGCTCCATGATCCGCGCGGACGTCCAGGCGTACTCCGTGCCGCCCCAGGTGGTGACGAGGACGATGGAGGTGATGCCGACGGTGAGCAGCGTGGCGCCCAGGTAGTCGATGCGAGCCTGCGAGCGCTTCTTCGGCAGGTGAAGGACGGCGCTGATCAGGCCGAGCGACACCACGCCGAGCGGCAGGTTGATGTAGAAGGACCAGCGCCAGCCCCAGTTGTCGGTGATGGTGCCGCCGACCAGCGGGCCGCCGATCATCGCCAGCGCCATGACGCCGGCCATCATGCCCTGGTACTTGCCGCGCTCCCGCGGCGGGATCAGGTCGCCGATGATCGCCATGACCCCGACCATCAGACCGCCGGCGCCGAGGCCCTGCACGGCGCGGAAGCCGATCAGCTCGCCCATGTTCTGGGCCATGCCGCTGAGCGCGGAGCCGATCAGGAAGATCACGATCGATGCCATGAAGGCGCCCTTGCGCCCGTACATGTCGCCGAGCTTGCCCCAGATCGGGGTGGAGGCCGCCGTCGCGAGGGTGTACGAGGTCACGACCCACGAAAGGTGTTCGAGTCCGCCGAGTTCGCCGACGATCGTCGGCATCGCCGTGCCCACGATCATGTTGTCGAGCATCGCGAGCATCATCGTGATCATCAGCGCGAGCAGGACGACCCGCACGCTCTTCGGCTGTTTGTCCGGCTCCGGCTCGACCGTCCGTATGTCCGCCATCATTCCCACTCCCCTGGGTACCGCCTCGGCCCGCCCACTTACTTGCCGCCCGGCTAGTTACTACACTGGGGAAGGTAGACCCGTCACTAGCCGGTCGTCAAGTAAGTTTCATAGGAGCTCGAGGAGTACGAGGATGGACGTCACCATGGACGGCACGAAGCGGCAGCGCCGCGGCAACACTCGCCAGCGCATCCAGGACGTCGCACTCGAACTCTTCGCCGAGCAGGGCTACGAGAAGACCTCCCTCCGCGAGATCGCGGAGCGCCTGGAGGTCACCAAGGCCGCCCTGTACTACCACTTCAAGACGAAGGAAGAGATCATCGTCAGCATCTTCCAGGATCTGACGAAGCCGATCGAGGAACTGATCGAGTGGGGCAAGGAGCAGCCGCACACCCTGGAGACCAAGCAGGAGATCGTACGGCGCTACAGCCAGATCCTCGCCGACGCGGCCCCGCTCTTCCGCTTCATGCAGGAGAACCAGGCCACCGTCCGGGAGCTCCAGATCGGCGACTCCTTCAAGGACCGGATGCGCGGGCTGCGGGACATCTTCATCGACCCCGACGCCCGGCTCACCGAGCAGGTCCGCTGCGTGAGCGCCATCTTCACGCTGCACGCCGGGATGTTCCTGCTCCAGGACCTCGAAGGCGACCCCGAGGAGAAGCGTGCGGCCGTCCTCGAGGTCGCCGTCGATCTGGTGACCCAGGCCCACGAGGGCACCCACCCGTCCTGACGGACCAGCGGGCTCCTCGGCGAGCGATGCGCGGGGTTGCTCAGAGGCTCAGAGCCCCAGAGACACAGTGGCTCAGAGGCTCAGACCCTTGGCGCGCAGGAAGGCGACCGGGTCGATGGCCGAGCCGTAGTTCGCGGTCGTACGGATCTCGAAGTGCAGGTGCGGGCCACTGGAGTTGCCCGTGTTGCCGGACAGGGCTATGCGCTGACCGGTCTTGACGATCTGGCCGGCCTTCACGTCGACGCGCGAGAGGTGGGCGTACTGGGAGTACGTCCCGTTGCCGTGCTTGATGACGACGGCGTTGCCGTAGGCCGGGCCGTCACCGGCGCCGTTGCCGCCGGCCTTGACGACCGTGCCACCGTGCACGGCCACGACCTTGGTGCCGCTCGGCACGGCGAAGTCCTGCCCGCTGTGGGTGGACTGCCACATGGCACCGGCCTGGTGGAAGCTCGCGGACTTGGCGTACTTCGCGACCGGCTTGACCCAGCCGGTGGCCGCGACGGCCTTCTTGGCGGCGACGGCGGCGACGGGCGCCGCGGCGGGCGCGGCGGCGGACGCCACTCCGGCTCCCAGCACGACCGAGGCACCGAGGGCGGCGGCCCCGACGGCCACGCGGTTGCGAAGCAGGGACGTACGGGAGGAACGGAAAGTGACGCGCTGGAACATCGAAGACCTCATGGGTTCGGGGACAGACAAACCACCCGGCACACGGACGTCCGCCGGATGGCCATCCCTTGGTAACCCCGGGGCCCACAGACCCCCAAACGTGTGATCTACGACGGAAGCTAGTACTTCAGGTCAAAACTTCACAGTCCTTGACAGACACCCTCAACGCCGCAATTTGGACACGAACCACGCCGGAGGCTCGGGCCGCTTCAGACCCCTGGGATGTATGTCCTTTTTGCCCAAATCGACTGATCCACTACCCGCGCTAGTACCCGCCGAACGGCCTGTGCGGCATGTCACCGACCCCCCGACCCAAGGGACTTCGGGATGTGACGGGGGCTACTCCCCTGCCTCGTAGGGCACTTGTGACCCCGGTCACGATCGCATGCAGGGGTCTGTGACCAGCCTCTCATCACCGTCTACCGTCCAGTAACCCGCTGGTTTCCGCCAGTAACCCTTTGGTTCCCCTCAGGCCATCCCCACCGATCAGCATGCCCACGACACCCGGCAATGCAAAGACGCGAGAGGACCCCCCACCATGACCCGAGGCACCTGGACGCGCCGTATAGCCATGACCGCCGTGGCCACCGCCGCCGTCACGGCGATGGCCGTCCCGGCCGGCGCCCAGGCCGCTACGGCCACCTCCACCACCGTCGCCGTCGCCGCCGCGGCGGCGGAGGACGTCGACTACGCCACCTGGCAGACCGACTGCCAGGCCGTGATGAACCAGGCCCTGCCGTACCTGAAGCAGCGCATCGCCGCCGCCAAGCCGGGCGAGAAGCAGGCGATCGTCCTCGACATCGACAACACCACCCTCGAGACGGACTTCGGCTTCAGCTACCCGCAGCCGGCCAACAAGCCGGTCCTCGACGTCGCCAAGTACGCCCAGGAGCACGGCGTCTCGCTGTTCTTCGTCACCGCCCGCCCGGGCATCATCTCCGGGGTGACCGACTACAACCTCAAGTACGTCGGCTACAAGGTCTCCGGCCTCTACGTCCGCGGCTTCCTCGACCTCTTCAAGGACGTCGCCGCGTATAAGACCGCCCAGCGCGTCGACATCGAGAACAAGGGCTACACGATCATCGCGAACATCGGCAACAGCGCCACCGACCTCTCGGGCGGGCACGCCGAGAAGACGTACAAGCTGCCGGACTACGACGGCCAGCTGTCGTAACCCGACGGCGCCGACGACGCCGTCACCACGTACGAGGCCGCGACGGCGCCGCTCACGAGCGGCGCCGTCACCGCGTACAGGCATGCAGAAGGGGCCGGTGCTCGAAAGCACCGGCCCCTTCTGGCGTCGCCGTGAGGCTTACGCCTCCTTGCTCAGGTTCGGCCCGGCACCGCCGGCCGCCTGCTCGATCGGCGGGACGTCGGGCAGCGCCGACTTCTCCTCGCCGCGGAAGGTGAAGGTCTGGGTCTCGCCCTCGCCCTCGGTGCCCACGACCACGATGTGACCGGGACGCAGCTCGCCGAAGAGGATCTTCTCCGACAGCGTGTCCTCGATCTCGCGCTGGATCGTGCGACGCAGCGGACGCGCGCCCAGCACCGGGTCGTAACCCTTCTTCGCCAGCAGCTCCTTGGCGGACTGGGACAGCTCGATGCCCATGTCCCGGTCCTTCAGGCGCTCGTCCACCTTGCCGATCATCAGGTCGACGATCCGCAGGATGTCCTCCTGCGTCAGCTGCGGGAAGACGACCACGTCGTCGACGCGGTTGAGGAACTCGGGCCGGAAGTGCTGCTTGAGCTCGTCCGAGACCTTGTTCTTCATGCGCTCGTAGTTGGACTTCTTGTCGCCGGAGGCCGCGAAGCCCAGGTTGAAGCCCTTGGAGATGTCCCGGGTGCCGAGGTTGGTCGTCATGATGATGACCGTGTTCTTGAAGTCCACGACCCGGCCCTGGGAGTCGGTCAGACGACCGTCCTCCAGGATCTGCAGCAGCGAGTTGAAGATGTCCGGGTGGGCCTTCTCGACCTCGTCGAAGAGGACGACGGAGAACGGCTTGCGGCGGACCTTCTCGGTCAGCTGGCCGCCCTCTTCGTAGCCCACGTATCCGGGCGGGGAACCGAAGAGACGCGACACCGTGTGCTTCTCGCTGAACTCCGACATGTCGAGGGAGATCAGCGCGTCCTCGTCGCCGAAGAGGAACTCGGCGAGCGCCTTGGACAGCTCGGTCTTACCGACACCGGACGGACCGGCGAAGATGAACGAACCACCGGGACGCTTCGGGTCCTTCAGACCGGCACGCGTACGACGGATCGCCTTCGACAGCGCCTTGACGGCGTCGACCTGGCCGATGACCCGCTTGTGGAGCTCGTCCTCCATGCGCAGCAGACGCGAGGACTCCTCCTCGGTCAGCTTGAAGACCGGGATGCCGGTGGCCGTGGCGAGGACCTCGGCGATCAGCTCGCCGTCGACCTCGGCGACGACGTCCATGTCGCCGGCCTTCCACTCCTTCTCGCGCTTGGCCTTGGCGGCCAGGAGCTGCTTCTCCTTGTCGCGCAGGGAGGCGGCCTTCTCGAAGTCCTGCGAGTCGATCGCGGACTCCTTGTCGCGGCGGACGCCGGCGATCTTCTCGTCGAACTCGCGCAGGTCCGGCGGAGCGGTCATCCGGCGGATGCGCATCCGGGATCCGGCCTCGTCGATCAGGTCGATCGCCTTGTCCGGCAGGAAGCGGTCCGAGATGTACCGGTCGGCCAGGGTGGCGGCCTGGACCAGCGCCTCGTCGGTGATGGAGACACGGTGGTGCGCCTCGTACCGGTCACGCAGACCCTTGAGGATCTCGATCGTGTGCGGCAGGGACGGCTCGGCGACCTGGATGGGCTGGAAGCGGCGCTCGAGGGCCGCGTCCTTCTCCAGGTGCTTGCGGTACTCGTCCAGCGTGGTGGCACCGATGGTCTGCAGCTCACCGCGGGCCAGCATCGGCTTCAGGATCGAAGCGGCGTCGATGGCGCCCTCGGCGGCACCCGCACCGACCAGCGTGTGCAGCTCGTCGATGAACAGGATGATGTCGCCGCGGGTGCGGATCTCCTTGAGGACCTTCTTCAGGCGCTCCTCGAAGTCACCGCGGTAGCGGGAGCCGGCGACCAGCGCGCCGAGGTCCAGGGTGTAGAGGTGCTTGTCCTTGAGGGTCTCGGGCACCTCGCCCTTGACGATGGCCTGGGCGAGCCCCTCGACGACGGCGGTCTTGCCGACGCCGGGCTCACCGATGAGCACCGGGTTGTTCTTGGTACGGCGGGACAGCACCTGCATGACCCGCTCGATCTCCTTCTCGCGCCCGATGACCGGGTCGAGCTTGGACTCACGAGCGGCCTGGGTGAGGTTCCGGCCGAACTGGTCGAGGACCAGGGACGTCGAGGGGGTGCCCTCGGCAGGCCCGCCGGCGGTGGCGGTCTCCTTGCCCTGGTAGCCGGAGAGCAGCTGGATGACCTGCTGCCGCACCCGGTTGAGATCGGCGCCCAGCTTGACCAGGACCTGGGCGGCGACGCCCTCGCCCTCACGGATCAGGCCGAGCAGGATGTGCTCCGTGCCGATGTAGTTGTGGCCCAGCTGAAGGGCCTCGCGGAGCGACAGCTCCAGGACCTTCTTGGCACGGGGGGTGAAGGGGATGTGCCCGGACGGGGCCTGCTGCCCCTGCCCGATGATCTCCTCCACCTGCTGGCGGACCGCCTCGAGCGAAATCCCGAGGCTCTCAAGGGCCTTGGCGGCGACACCCTCACCCTCGTGGATCAGGCCCAGGAGGATGTGCTCGGTGCCGATGTAGTTGTGGTTGAGCATCCGGGCTTCTTCCTGAGCCAGGACGACAACCCGCCGCGCGCGGTCGGTGAACCTCTCGAACATCGTTAATCGCTCCTCAGAGCGGTCAGGCAGTGGGGGGAACTTCCCCTCCCTGTCCTTCCGCAGCTTAGTCCCGCAAGCGGGGACCGCTCATTCCAACTGCCGACACCGTCGATGGCCTCCTGACCCCGAACGCCGACATCTGCTCCAACCCGATGGTGCGAGACGATGTTCCCGCAGGCCAGGCAGTTACCCTCACCATCAGTACGCCGATGGCGAACGCGAGACGCCCTTTCCTGCGTGTCGCCCCCTCCCACTAGGCATGTCTTACCCGCTGGGACTGACACTCCATGCCCTGCGCACCGGTTCCCTCCGCTACGGGCGAACAACCTTGCGCCTCCCGACACCCCCGCGCGCTCCGGATTCCGGCACACTGCGCATGCGCGGCGACACCCAGCGTAACTCTCGGGACTTTTGGGCGGTTGCACTTGGCATGGCTGGCTCGGTCCCACCGCTCTCACACCCGCTCGTGCCTCCGTCCGGTCCCCCCTCCGTGCCACCGGCCGCCCTTCCGGCCGCCTCCGCGCACCCCCTGCTGCCCCTCCCCCGCCGCCCGCTCGCTCCCGAGGCGGAAGGCAGGGACACAGGGGTCCACGGCTGGTACGAGAACGAACTGGGGTGGCCGACGGTGCCCGGGGAGCCGGTACGACTTTTGACCGGCGTGCGCTTCGACGTCCTGGACGTACCGGCTTCGGCCGGGTACGCGGCGCTGTGGCGACCGGGGGCTGCCACCGCCCGGCTCGGAGCAACCGCGACAGCGGCGACACCGGCGGCGGCGACACCATCGGCAGCGGCGGCAGCGACAGCGACAGCGACAGGAAACGGTCGCGCCGGTTCGATTCCCGCAGCGGGGAACGGTGGCACCGATCCGCTTCCGGCGCCGGGCTTCCCGGTGGCCGTGTGCGGGGACCGGATGCGGCTGCTGGTGGCCGCGGGCGGCGCGGAGGAACTGGCGGGGATCCTTCAGTGGCTGGAGTGGGGCTCACTGCCACTGGGCCTGACGGCGATCGGCGCGGGCGGGTTCGTCGAGGCCCCCCTGCCTCCGGGCCGCCACCGCGCCGGGCCATTGCAGGGGGCCGCCGTGTGGGTGCGGCCCCCCGTGGCGGGGTGCGAGGTCGAGGCCTCGCTGCCGACGATGTCGGCCCTCGGGGGCGTAGGGAGCGCCCCCGATCTCGTACGACTGGTGAACACGCTGGCCACGGAGTGCCACCGTGTCCGGCTGGGGCGCGCGTGCGCTCAGCCGTTGGCCTTCTCGTAAGCCTCGCGAATCTGCGCCGGAACACGGCCGCGGTCATTGACCTCGTAACCGTTCTCCTTCGCCCACGCGCGGATCTGAGCGGTGTCCTGGCTGCCACCGGAAGCGGCGCGCGCCTTTCCACGCCCACCCGCGGCGCGGCCACCGGTACGCCGGCCGCCCTTCACGTAGGCCTCGAGAAGACCACGCAGCTTGTCCGCATTGGCAGTCGTGAGATCGATCTCGTACGTCTTGCCGTCCAGCGCGAACGTCACGGTCTCGTCCGCCTCGCCGCCGTCGAGGTCGTCGACAAGAAGGACCTGAACCTTCTGTGCCACCGGATTTCCTTTCATCGATAACGTGAGGGCCGGGAGTCCGCGGCGTCCGCCGTTTAGCCGCACCCTGTTATATGCAGTACTGCGTTACATCGGAAAGCAAACCGCTTTTGCTGGGAAAACACAAACCCCTAGCGGAGACCGGCAGCCCGCCCTCCGCCCGGAAACATGCGCGTTTCGGACATAGGGAACCCGGGCAAGCGTGCTCGGCCTGAATGGGGCCAGACGATCACAGATGCAGAAGCATCCGGCTGTTGCCCAAGGTGTTGGGTTTCACTCGTTCGAGTCCGAGGAACTCCGCGACGCCCTCGTCATAGGAACGCATCAGCTCCGCGTAGACATCGGTGTCGACGGGCGTCTCGCCGATCTCCACGAAGCCGTGCTTGCCGAAGAAGTCCACTTCGAAGGTCAGGCAGAAAACGCGGCGAACGCCGAGCCACCGGGCGGTGTGCAGCAACTTCTCCAACAACTGGTGACCGACCCCCGCGCCCTTCAGGCCGGGCTTCACCGCGAGAGTGCGGACTTCCGCCAGGTCTTCCCACATCACGTGCAGGGCGCCGCAGCCGACCACCTCGGCGTTGTCGTCGCGTTCGGCGACCCAGAACTCCTGGATGTCCTCGTAAAGCGTCACCGTCGCTTTGTCGAGCAGGATGCCGCCGCGGACGTACGCGTCAAGGAGTCGGCGTACGGCCGGGACATCGCTGGTCCGGGCCCGCCGGACGGTGATGGCTTTAGCGGTGACTTCGGGGTTCTCGGCGGAGGGGCTCTCTGCGGACATGTGCGGACGCTATCGCCCGTCGTCCTCCGTTGCCGAGGCGGGGTTCTCCCCGGGAGTCCCCGCACTTGCGGCTTCGGATGTTTCCGGACCTTGGGCGATGCGTACGGCGTCGCGCAGCTGCTGTCGCTGTTCGTCGCTCATCATCCCGAAGAAGGCGACGAGAGCGGCGGCGGGGTTGTCGCTCTGCGCCCAGGCGTCGTTCATGAGGGCGGCGGCGTAGGCGGCACGGGTGGAGACCGCCTCATATCGATAGGCCCGGCCTTCCGCCTCACGGCGCACCCAGCCCTTCTGATGGAGATTGTCCAAAACGGTCATCACCGTGGTGTAGGCGATGGACCGTTCCTGCTGAAGGTCTTCCAGGACTTCTCGAACGGTCACCGGGCGGTTCCACTTCCACACCCGCGTCATGACCGCGTCTTCGAGTTCTCCCAATGGGCGAGGCACAACTCAGAACAATAATGGGAGATCTCGCCAATCGCGTGCCGGACGTGCACCTTCATCGGCAAACATGAACAAAAAGGGCGCACGGCTCCGGGTGGGAGTCGTGCGCCCTTCGAGGGTGCGAGCGGACCGGCCGGTCAGGCGTCGGGGCCCGTGGAGGCCTGGCGGGCGCCCTCCGCGCGCGCGAGGGCGGCGTCGACGGCGGCGTCCTCCTTGGCCTTGTTTGCCCCGCCCTGGGTCTTCACGATCACCCGGATCAGACCGATGAAGAACACGGCCATGACGACCGGGGGCACGAGCGCGGAGACGTAGTCCATGGATCCAGAGTAGCCAGGGAGGAAAGGGACATCGGGGCGGGGTGGGGCTGGTGGCGGAGGCGCAGGTCGCGACTGGTGGCGACTGGTGGCGACTGGTGGCGACGGCTGGAGGCAGCTGGTGGCGGCCGATCGTCGCCGGTGGTGCCGCCTCAGCCTCAGCCCGCCACGAGTCGCCGCTGCTCCGGGTCCGCGGGCGGCGGGCTCGGTTTGCGGCGCGGGAAGACCTCGCCCGGCGTGGGGACGGGCCGGCGCTCCGGCTGCGGTGTGGAGGGCTTCGCCGGGACAGGTCGCGGTGCGGGCGGAGCCGGCTTCTCGGCGGGCTTTCTGCGCGGCTCCTCAGCCGGCCCGCCCTGTCCGCCCGACCCTCCCTGCCCGTCCTGCCCGTCCTGACCGCGCGGCGCGTGGGCCACGGCGAGGACTCGGTCGGCGTCGTCGCCGGAACGGCCTCCAGGGAGGGCCAGGAGGCGCGTACGGGACGCCGGGACCAGCGGAGCGGTGGAAGCGGCCCCGCGGGCCGTACGGCGGGCGAGACGGGCGCGTACGTCCCGTTCGGCGAGGACCTGGCAGCGCTCCAGGAGGGCGGCGGCGGCCGGATTGCCGCGCAGGGCGCGCAGCGCGGCCAGGTCGTCGGGGCCGGGCCGGTGACCTGCGGCCAGGACCTCCTCCAGGAGTGTCAGATAGCCGGCTGCGGTGCCGGGCAGGGCGGCGCGGTACCGGGCGAGGTCGGCCACCAGGAAGGCCCGCAGCCGGGCCGCCTCGCGCATCGCCTCGTCGAGGGAGTCGGCGAGGCGATGGCAGTCCTGGACGTCCTCGGCGGAGACGGGACCGGGGTGGAGGGCGAGGGCGAGGGCGCGGCGGAGCACACGCAGCTCCTCCGCACCGAACGCCATGCCGCCGCGGGATCCGTAGGGCGTGGGCATGCCGCGACGATACGCGCTAATCAGACAAATTTGACATAGCAGGCGAATGCGACGCGCCCGAATCCGCCCTGGTGGCCCCGTCGACGCCCATCACTGCGGCTCGTGCTCCGGCCCCGCCCACCGGCCGCCCGTCGCCTCACATCCGCGAGACGTTCCGCTCGTACACCAGCCGCAGTCCGATCAGCGTCAGCCAGGGCTCGTGCTCGTCGATCACCGAGGACTCGCCGAGCACCATGGGGGCGAGGCCGCCGGTGGCGATCACCGTCACGTCGTCCGGGTCCTCGGCCAGCTCCCGCGCCATCCGGCCGACCACACCGTCGACCTGGCCGGCGAACCCGTAGACGATGCCGGACTGCATGGCTTCGACCGTGTTCTTGCCGATCACGCTCCGGGGCCGCGCCACCTCGATCTTGCGCAGCTGGGCGGCCTTGACGCCGAGGGCCTCGACGGAGATCTCGATGCCGGGGGCGATGACCCCGCCGACGTACTCCCCGCGCGCGCTGATCGCGTCGAACGTGGTGGCCGTGCCGAAGTCGACGACGATCGCCGGACCGCCGTACAGCTCGTTCGCGGCGACCGCGTTGATGATGCGGTCGGCGCCGACCTCCTTGGGGTTGTCGAAGAGGATCGGCACGCCCGTCTTCACGCCGGGTTCGACGAGGACCGCGGGCACGTCGCCGTAGTAGCGGCGGGTCACCTCGCGCAGTTCGTGCAGCACGGAGGGGACCGTGGCGCAGATGGCGATCCCGTCGATGCCGTCGCCCAGCTCCACCCCGAGCAGCGGGTGCATGCCCATCAGGCCCTGGAGGAGGACCGCCAGTTCGTCGGCCGTACGGCGGGCGTCGGTCGAGATCCGCCAGTGCTCGACGATGTCCTCGCCGTCGAAAAGTCCCAGCACGGTGTGCGTGTTGCCCACGTCGATCGTCAGCAGCATGGCCGGTTCCCGCTCTCTATTCAGCCGCTCGCAGATCCAGGCCGATGTCCAGGATCGGCGAGGAGTGCGTGAGGGCCCCGACGGCCAGGAAGTCGACGCCGGTGTCGGCGTACGCCTTCGCGTTGTCCAGGGTGAGCCGGCCGGACGCCTCCAGCAGGGCGCGCCCGCCGACGACGCCGACCGCCTCCGCGCACTCCCCGGGCGTGAAGTTGTCCAGCAGGATCAGATCGGCGCCGGCCTCCACGACCTCGCGCAGCTGGTGCAGGGTGTCGACCTCGACCTCGATCGGCACGTCCGGGAAGGTCTCCCGTACGGCCTCGAAGGCCTGGGCGACGCCGCCTGCGGCGACCACGTGGTTGTCCTTGACCAGGGCCGCGTCGGAGAGCGACATGCGGTGGTTGACGCCACCGCCGCAGCGGACCGCGAACTTCTCCAGGGAGCGCAGGCCCGGTGTGGTCTTGCGGGTGTCACGCACGCGTGCCTTGGTGCCGTCCAGGACGTCCGCCCACGCGCGGGTGGCGGTCGCGATGCCGGAGAGGCGGCACAGCAGGTTGAGCGCGCTGCGCTCGGCGGTGAGCAGGTCACGCGTGCGCGTGGTGACCGACAGCAGCTTCTGCCCGGCCTCCACGCGGTCGCCGTCCTCGACGTGCCGCTCGACCTCGAACTCGTCCGTGCAGACGACCGAGACGACCGCCTCGGCGACCCGCAGGCCCGCGACGACGCCGGCCTCGCGCGCGGTGAAGTCGGCGGTGGCCACCGCGTCCTCGGGGATGGTCGCGACCGTGGTCACGTCCACGCCGTTGTCCAGGTCCTCCTGGATCGCGACGTTGGCGATGTCCTCGACCTCGACGGGGTCGAGTCCGGCGTCGGCCAGGAGCTGGGCGAGCGCGGGGTCGAGCCCGCACTCCAGGTACTCCTCGTCCGCGACGCCGTCGGCGCCGCAGGCGCAGCCGTCGCCGCAGCCGCCGCTCTGGGCGAGGGGAAGGTCGGGGGTGCTCACGTCTGTCACTGCCATTCCTGCTGGTGCTGCCGGGTCGGGGGGAAGTCTGCGGTATCGGTGGTGTGCACGGCGAGCGTGCGGTCCGGATTCAGCCGTACGACGATGTGGCGACGCCAGTCGGCGTCGTCGCGGTCGGCGCGGTCCTCGCGCCAGTGGCAGCCGCGGGTCTCCTCGCGCAGCGCGGCGGCGGCGACCAGGACGCGGGCCACGCACAGGAGGTTGGTGGCCTCCCAGGTGTCGACGCCGGGCTCGGCGGTCTTGCCGTTCTCGTCGAGGGCGTCGCGGGCCTCGGTGTGCAGCCGCTGGAGCTGGTCGGCGGCCTTCTTCAGGGAGTCGGCGGAGCGCAGGACGCCCGCGCCATCGGTCATGATCCGCTGGATCGCGAACCGGGCCTCCGGGGCGAGGAGCGGGTGCGCGGGCCGCTCGGGGTGCTCGACCGGTGCGGGCACACGCGCGTGCAGGCCGTCGTCCGCGTGGCTGTCGGTGATGTCGACGGCGATCCGCTCGGCGTAGACCAGGCCCTCCAGGAGGGAGTTGGAGGCCAGCCGGTTCGCGCCGTGCACACCGGTGCAGGCGACCTCGCCGCACGCGTACAGGCCCGGGACGGTCGTGCGGCCCCGGGAGTCGGTGCGCACGCCACCGGACGCGTAGTGGGCCGCCGGCGCTATCGGGATGGGCTCGTGGACGGGGTCGATGCCGTGGGCGCGGCAGGCGGCGAGGATCGTCGGGAAGCGGTGCTCCCACATGGCCGCGCCAAAGTGCCGGGCGTCCAGGAACATGTGTTCGGCGTCCTGCTCCTGCATGCGGCGCATGATGCCCTTGGCGACGATGTCCCGGGGCGCCAGCTCGGCCAGCTCGTGCTGCCCGACCATGAAGCGCACGCCGTCGGCGTCGACCAGGTGGGCGCCCTCGCCGCGTACCGCCTCGGAGACCAGCGGCTGCTGGCCCTCGGCGTCCGGGCCGAGGAACAGCACCGTGGGGTGGAACTGCACGAACTCCAGGTCGGAGACCTCGGCGCCGGCGCGCAGGGCGAGCGCCACGCCGTCGCCGGTGGACACGGACGGGTTGGTGGTCGCGGAGAACACCTGGCCCATGCCGCCGGTCGCGAGGACGACCGCGGGGGCGTGCACGGCGCCCACGCCGTCGTGCTGGCCCTCGCCCATGACGTGCAGGGTGACGCCCGCCGTACGGCCGTGCGCGTCCGTCAGCAGGTCCAGCACGAGCGCGTTCTCGATCGTGCGCAGGCCACGCGCGCGTACGGCCTCGACGAGCGCGCGGGAGATCTCCGCGCCGGTCGCGTCACCGCCCGCGTGCGCGATACGGCGCCGGTGGTGGCCGCCCTCGCGGGTGAGCTCCAGCCGGCCCTCGGACTCGTCGAAGTGGGCGCCGGTCTCGATGAGCCGCCGTACGGCGTCGGGGCCCTCGGTGACGAGGATCCGGACGGCCTCCTCGTCGCACAGGCCCGCGCCCGCCACCAGGGTGTCGTCGAGGTGCTGTTCGGGGGTGTCGCCCTCGCCGAGGGCCGCGGCGATGCCGCCCTGCGCCCAGCGGGTGGAGCCGTCGTCGAGGCGGGCCTTGGTGACCACGACCGTGCGCAGGCCGGCGGCCTCGCAGCGCAGGGCGGCGGTCAGGCCGGCGACGCCGGAGCCGACGACCACGACGTCCGCGGAGATGCTCCACCCGGGCGCGGGCGCGTGCAGTCGTATGCCTGTGCTGGTCACGAGGCGGCTCCGAAGGTTCCGAAGGTGAGGGGGAGGTTGTCGATCAGCCGGGTCGCCCCGACGCGGGCGGCGACGGCCAGGACGGCCTCGCCGGTGAAGTCGTCGTCGATCTCGGTGAAGTCCGACGGGTCGACGAGCGCGAGGTAGTCCAGTTCCAGCGGCGGGTCGAGGCGGACGGCCTCGTCGAGGATCTGCCGGGCGGCCGCGCGAACGGCCGCCGGGTTCCCCGGGGCGGCCTTGGCGACGGCGTGCGCGTCGGCTGCCGCGCGGGACTCCCCTATGGCGCTGAGCGCCTCGGCCCGTGCCTGGGTGGCGGGCACTTCACGCGCGCGTGCCCGCAGCGCCTCCTGGGCAGCGTGCCGGTCGCGGCCCGCGAACAGGGCGCCCGAGAGCGCGAGCGCGGTGCGCCGTTCCTTCGGGGAGAGAAAGCGGTTACGGCTGGACAGGGCCAGCCCGTCGGCCTCGCGGACGGTGGGGACGGCGACGATGTCGATGCCGAAGTTCAGGTCGCGGACCATGCGGCGGATCAGGGCGAGCTGCTGGGCGTCCTTCTGCCCGAAGAGGGCCACGTCGGGCCGGGTGAGGTGCAGCAGCTTGGCGACGACGGTGAGCATGCCGTCGAAGTGCCCGGGGCGCGAGGCGCCCTCCAGCCGCTCCCCCATGGGGCCCGCGCTGATCCGGACCTGGGGTTCGCCGCCCGGGTAGACCTCGTCCACGGACGGGGCGAACACGGCGTCCGCGCCGGCCTGCTCGGCGATCTTGAGGTCGGCGTCCAGGGTGCGCGGGTAGCGGTCGAGGTCCTCGCCCTCGCCGAACTGGAGGGGGTTCACGAAGACCGTGACGACGACCTCGCCGTCCGGTCCGGCGATCTCCCGGGCGTTGCGTACGAGGGTGGCGTGGCCCTCGTGCAGGGCGCCCATCGTCATCACGACGGCCCGGCGGCCCGCACGCGTGCGTGCGTGCAGTTCGGCGGCGGTGCGCAGCAGGGTGGTGGTCATCCGGCATCTCCTTCGGTGCCGTGCGTGCCGTGCGGGCCCTCGGGGTCGCGGGTGCCATGGGGGCCGTCCGCGAGCACCCCGAGGAGGTCCTCGGCGAGTTCGGGCTTGAGCAGCCCGTGGGCGAGCGCGCGGTCGGCGGTGGCGCGGGCCATCGCCAGATAGCCGTCGACGGCCTGCGGGGCGTGCCGGCGCAGCTCGGAGACGTGTGCGGCGACCGTGCCCGCGTCACCGCGCGCGACGGGCCCGGTGAGCGCCGCGTCGCCGGAACGCAGCGCGTTGTCGAGGGCGGCGCCGAGCAGCGGGCCCAGCATCCGGTCGGGGGCCTCCACGCCCGCCGCCCGGAGCAGCTCCATGGACTGGGCGACCAGGGTGACCAGGTGGTTCGCGCCCAGAGCGAGGGCCGCGTGGTAGAGCGGGCGGTTCTCCTCGGCGATCCACTCCGGCTCGCCGCCCATCTCGATGACGAGCGCCTCGGCGGCCAGCCGCAGCTCGTCGGGGGCGGTGACGCCGAAGGAGCACCCGGCCAGGCGCTGGACGTCCACGGGCGTGCCGGTGAACGTCATCGCCGGGTGCAGGGCCAGCGGCAGCGCGCCCGCGCGCAGGGCGGGGTCGAGGACCCGTGCGCCGTAGCGCCCGGAGGTGTGCACGAGCAGCTGGCCCGGCCGGACGGCGCCGGTCTCGGCGAGGCCCTCGACGAGCCCGGGCAGGACGTCGTCGGGGACGGTCAGCAGCACCAGGTCTGCCCGCCGGAGGACTTCCGCGGGCGGGACGAGGGGCACGTCGGGCAGCAGCAGCGCGGCCCGCCGCCGGGAGGCGTCGGAGACACCGGAGACGGCCACCGGGCGGTGCCCGGCGAGCTGGAGGGACGCGGCCAGCGCGGGGCCCACGCGGCCGGCGCCGACGACGCCGACGGTGAGCCGCGCGGGGCGGTCCCTGGGGTCTGGCTGTTGGACTGTACTCACGCGACGGCGGCCTTCCGTTCCAGTCCGCTCGGGGTACCGGACGATTTCTCGTCATGTTAACGCGATTGGTTCGAGGGGAGTCCGACTGTCCACAGGCTGTGGGTAATCTCGCAGCGAAACGCCGCGCGGGAGTCCACGGGAAATCCGTGTGCCCGCGCGAACCGGCGCGCGGCATGATCCGCGCATGACGGATACGGCGAAGCAGAGCGACCAGGACGAGGGGAAGTCGCCGCAGCAGCGGCTGCGGGAGCGGCGGAGGGCGGCCTTCCGGGCGGCCGAGCGCGTCCTGTCGCGCGGGGGCTTCCTGGGCACGCTGCGTGAGCGGCTCGCTCAGCTCCAGGAGGCCGCGCCCGAGGTCTACGACCTGGACGAGCGCGCGGACGTCTACGGCGACGGGGTCGTGGCGGCCTTGGAGGAGCGGGTCGCCGCGCTGCTGGGGACGGAGGCGGCCGCGTTCTTCCCGACCGGCACCATGGCCCAGCAGGTCGCCCTGCGCTGCTGGGCGGGCCGCACCGGCGACACCACGGTCGCGTTGCACGGGCTGGCCCATCCCGAGGTGCACGAGCGGGGCGCGCTGTCCGTGGTCAGCGGATTGCGCACGGTCCGGCTGACGAGCGAGCCCCGACTGCCGACGGCCGACGAGGTGCGTGGCTTCGAGGAGCCGTTCGGCGCGCTGATGCTGGAACTGCCCCTCAGGGACGCCGGTTTCGTGCTGCCCACCTGGGAGGAGCTGACCGAGCTTGTGGAGGCGGCGCGCGAGCGCGACGCGGTGGTGCACTTCGACGGCGCGCGCCTGTGGGAGTCCACCGTCCACTTCGGCCGCCCGCTGGACGAGATAGCCGGTCTCGCGGACAGCGTCTACGTGTCGTTCTACAAGTCCCTCGACGGCTTCGGCGGTGCCGCGCTCGCCGGCCCGCGCACCCTGGTCGAGGAGGCGAAGGCCTGGCGGCACCGGTACGGCGGCATGGTCTTCCAGCAGTTCCCCACCGCCTTGTCGGCGCTCGTCGGCCTGGAGCGGGCGCTGCCCCGGCTGCCCGAGTACGTGCGGCACGCGCGCGTGGTGGCCGCCGCGCTGCGCGAGGGGTTCGCCGAGTCGGGCGTGGCGTGGGCGCGCGTGCACCCCGAGGTGCCGCACACCCACGAGTTCCGGGTCTGGCTGCCGTACGAGCCCGATGTGGCGGCCGAGGCGGCGGCACTCCAGGCCGAGGAGACCGGGACGATGCTGTTCGCCACCCCCTGGGACGCCGGCGGGCCGGGACTGTCGTTCACCGAGGTGACCGTCCGCTCCCAAGGGCTGGAGTGGACGGCGGACGACGTGAAGGCGGCGGTCGCCGACTTCGTCGCCCGGGTGGAGTCGGTGGCCGGGAGGTAGTTCCGGGCGGGGGGGGAAGCGGGAGGAGCGGACGGTCGGCGGGTCGGGCGCGAGTGGTGCGGGCGGAGCAGGCGGCCCGGGGCCCTCCGGACTCGCCCCTTGGCCCGGTCGTCCCAGGTTGCGCCCGGCCGGCGGGGTTCGTCGCGTCGTTTGACGGCAGCCGTCAATCGAGGGCGGCGTTGTCAGTGGCCGGGTGCACCATGAGGGCATGAGCGTGAGCATCGACATCGCGGGGCTGCGGCCGGAGAGGGTCGCCGTCGTGCCCTCGCCCCTGGCCGAGCTGGGCATGGCGCTGCACGCCCTGTCCGAGCCCGGCCATCACCCCCGCCTCCAGGGCTGGGCCACCGGCGTCACCGCAGGGCTCGACCCGCATCTCGCCGACCGGATGTGCGAGGCGGACTTCCTGTGGCGGACGACGTTCTCGGACACCTTCCTGCCGTACGCGGGCATCCCGAGCGGCGCCACGCTCCCGGGGGCCACGCTCGCCGAGGAGCTGGACCTCCTGGACAAGCTGACGGACGAGCAGTTCGTGGACGCGGCCCTGGAGTTCATCACGTGCTCGCTCACCTACGACATGCAGACGGCGGACTTCCTCTCCGACGCGTCCGCGCGCCTGCGGGCCCTGGAGGCCGCCGCCTATCGCGGCCCGCAGCAGGTGCGGTTCACCCAGCGACTGCTCGACGACCCGCCCGGCGTCCGTGCGTGGGTGCGCCGCTTCCTGGAGGACTGCGACGAGGCGTTCTTCGCGGACGCCTGGTCCCGGCTGTCGCACCAGCTGGCGGCGGACGCCCGGCACAAGACGGAGCTGCTGCGGCACAAGGGGCTGGCGGACGCGCTGGCCGCCGTCTCCCCGGTGGTGACGCTGGACGAGGCGGCCGGGCGGATCGTCGTCGACAAGCTGCTGGAGGGCCGCACCTCGCTGCGAGACGGCGGCCTGCTTCTCGTCCCGACCAGCTTCGGCTGGCCGCACCTCAGTGTGCTGCACCGGGCGGGCTGGCAGCCCGTGCTGCACTACCCGGTCGGCTCCCCCGACCCCGCCTCGCCACCGTCGGTCGAGCAGCTCACGCTGCGGATGACCGCCCTGTCCCATCCCGTCCGGATGCGGATCTGCCGCTATCTGGCGCGCAGCGCCTACACCACGACCGAACTGGCCCAGGTGCAGGGCATGACGGCCCCCGAGATATCCCGGCACCTCGCCGTCCTGAAGAAGGCCCGACTGGTCACCACCCGCAGGCGCGGCCGGTACGTGCTGCACCAGCTGGACGTGGCGGTGGTGGCGCGGCTGGGCAGCGACTTCCTGGAAGGCCTGCTCAGATAGCCGCCCCGTACGCGGCCCCGGCGGCCCCCATGTCAGCCGTGGCCCCCCGCGTCAGCCGTGGCCGCCCGCGCGGACGAGCCCCGTCTCGTACGCCAGGACGACGACCTGCACACGGTCGCGCAGCCCCAGCTTGGTCAGGATGCGGCCCACATGGGTCTTGACGGTCGCCTCGGACAGCACGAGCCGGGCCGCGATCTCCCCGTTGGACAGGCCCTGCGCGACCAGCACCATGACCTCGCGCTCGCGGCCGGTCAGCCGCTCCAGCTCCTGGTGCTGGGGCTCCTTGCCGGTGGACGGCAGCATCGGCGCGAACCGGTCGAGGAGACGGCGGGTGGTGGAGGGGGCGACGACGGCGTCACCGCTGTGCACGGAACGGATCGCGGCGAGCAGCTCACCGGGCGGCACGTCCTTGAGCATGAAGCCGGAGGCGCCCGCCTTCAGTCCGGAGAACGCGTACTCGTCGAGGTCGAAGGTGGTCAGGATCAGCACCTTCGGCGGGTCGGGCTCCTCGCAGATCCGCCGGGTCGCCTCCACGCCGTCCAGCTTCGGCATGCGGACGTCCATCAGGACGACGTCGACCGCCGTGGACCGCACCACCTGAAGGGCCTCGACGCCGTCGCCCGCCTCGGCCACGACCTCCATGTCCGGCTGGGCGGCGAGCACCATCCGGAACCCGGTGCGCAGCAGCACCTGGTCGTCGACGAGCATCACGCGGATCGTCATCGGGTCCTCTTCCGTGGGTTGGTTACAAGTACGGGGGGCGGGGGCGCGGGGCGTGACAGGTGTCGCGGGGCGTGACAGGTGTCAACGGGGGGCGTGCGTTCGCGTCAATGCGCCGGTTTGAGCGGGAGCAGCACGCTGATGCGGAATCCTCCGCCCGGGCGCGGGCCCGCGTCCAGGGTTCCGCCGACCATGCCGACCCGTTCCCGCATGCCGATCAGGCCGTGGCCCTGGCCGTCGACGCCGCCCTCCTCGTACAGCTCGTGCGGGGCGCCCTTGCCGTCGTCCTCGACGAGGAGGCCGAGGCCGTCGTCGAAGTAGACCAGACGGACGCTGGCGCCCGCGTTCGGCCCTCCGTGCTTGCGCGTGTTCGTCAGCGCCTCCTGCACGATGCGGTACGCGGTCAGCTCGACACCGCTGGGCAGCGGCCGCGGGGTCCCCTCGATCTTGAAGTCCACGGGCAGTCCGGAACCCCGGCACTGCTGGACGAGGTCCTCGATCTGCTCGACGTCCGGCTGCGGCACGTACTCGCCGCCCTCCTGGTGCTCCCCGGTGCGCAGCACGCCCAGCAGGCGCCGCATCTCGGCGAGGGCCTGGCGTCCGGTCGAGGAGATCGTCTCCAGGGCCTTCTTCGCCTGGTCGGGTGCGGCGTCGAGGACGTACGCGGCGCCGTCGGCCTGCACCACCATCACCGACACGTTGTGCGCGACGACGTCGTGCAGCTCGCGCGCTATCCGGGCGCGCTCGGCGGCGACCGCGACCTTCGCCTGCGCCTCGCGCTCCTTCTCCAGGCGCGCCGCGCGCTCCTCCAGCTGCGCGAAGTAGGCCCGCCGGGTACGCACCGAGTCGCCGAGCACCCACGCGAGCGCGAACGGCACCGTCTGGAAGACGACGATCGCGACCTGGCCCGGGACACTCACGTTCTCCTGCGGCCAGCGCAGGCTCGCCACGGTCGCCGCGCCCAGTCCCATGACCAGCGCGAGCCGGGAGGCCCAGCGGGCACCGGTCGCGGCGACCGTGTAGACGATCACCAGCAGGGCGAAGTCGGCGGCCGTGATCCCGACGTTCAGCACCAGCTGCGCGATCCCGAGCGCGGCGGCCAGCAGCAGCATCTTCTCGGGCATACGCCGACGCAACGCGATGACCAGGCACAACAGGAGGACGACGGGCACGAGCAGCGCCGTGGAGTTGGTGCCACCCCGCTCCTGACCGGCGGTTCCGGCGGCCACGGAGATCCCGAACAGGACGAGGGCCCAGAAGCCGTCGACCCAGGTCGGGTGTCTGCGGAGGAAGTCGTAGAGGCGCTGCACGTGACCCAGCGTAGGGAAGGGGGAAGTGTGCGGGGGTCAACCGGAGGGCCGATCCGTTCCCGACGCGCGTACTCCGCAAGGTGGAGGCGATGATCACCTGTACGCCTAGTCTGTCCGGGTGGCGCGAGAGGTGACCGGTTTCGGCGAGTGGCGCGGGTGGCGTGCGGCGGCCCGGTCCGCCCTGTACGGGGCGGACGGCGACGGAGGCTTCTACCGGCGGCCCGAGGGCCCGGCCGGGCACTTCCGGACGTCCGTGCACGCGTCGCCGCTCTTCGCCTCGGCCGTGGCCCGGCTGCTGTGCCGTGTGGACGAGGCGCTGGGCCGGCCCGCGTCGCTCGACTTCGTCGACATGGCGGCCGGGCGCGGCGAACTGGTCAGCGGGGTGCTCGCCGCGCTGCCCGCCGACGTGGCGGCCCGCACGCGCGCGTACGCCGTCGAGATCGCCGGCCGTCCCGAGGGCCTCGCCCACCGGATCGAGTGGCTGGCCGATCCTCCGCCGCAGGTCACGGGGCTGCTCTTCGCCAACGAGTGGCTCGACAACGTGCCCCTGGAGGTCGCGGAGGTCGACTCCGCGGGCGTACCGCGGCTGGTGCTCGTCCGCGACGACGGCACCGAGCGGCTCGGGGATCCCGTCTCCGGGGCGGAGGCGGAGTGGCTCGCGCGGTGGTGGCCGCTGCCGGCCGAGGAAGGGCTCCGCGCGGAGATCGGGCTGCCCCGGGACACGGCCTGGGCGTCCGCCGTCTCGGGTGTCGCGCGCGGGCTCGCGGTGGCGGTGGACTACGCCCACACGGCCGGCGCCCGGCCCCCGTTCGGGACCCTCACCGGTTTCCGGGAGGGACGCGAGACGGCTCCCGTACCGGACGGGTCGTGCGACATCACGGCGCACGTGGCACTGGACGCGTGTGCCGCGGCGGGTACGGAGGCGGGCCGCGCGAAGGCGGGCACGGCGGCGGATGCGACGGCGGATTCGGACGGCTGCACGGCGGCGGGTGCGGACAGGTACGCGACCGCGGACGCGCCGGAGCGCGCGACCCTGATTCCCCAGCGCGCCGCCCTGCACGCCCTGGGCATCGCGGGCGCGCGCCCCCCGCTCGCGCTCGCCTCCACGGACCCCTCGGCCTACGTCCGCGCCCTCGCGAGCGCCGGGGAAGCCGCCGAACTCACCGCACCGGGCGGGCTGGGCGACTTCGGGTGGCTGCTCCAGCCCGTTGGAATTCCGAACCCACTGACGGACGAGCCGGCGTGACCTACTTGTCGATGTCCCCGACCACGAAGAACATCGACCCCAGGATCGCCACCATGTCCGCGACCAGCGTGCCCGGCAGCAGCTCGGTGAGCACCTGGATGTTGTTGTAGGAGGCGGACCGCAGCTTCAGGCGGTACGGCGTCTTCTCGCCCTTGCTGACGAGGTAGTAGCCGTTGATGCCGAGCGGGTTCTCGGTCCACGCGTACGTGTGCCCCTCGGGCGCCTTGAGGACCTTCGGGAGCCGCTGGTTGATCGGGCCGGGCGCCAGCTCGGCGAGACGGTCCAGGCAGGCGTCCGCGAGGTCGAGCGCGTTGTGGGTCTGGGCCAGCAGGCACTCGAAACGGGCGAGGCAGTCGCCCTCGCTCCGGGTGACCACCTTCAGGGTGTCCTGCAGCTCCCCGTAGGCCAGGTAGGGCTCGTCGCGGCGCAGGTCGAAGTCGACGCCCGAGCCGCGCGCGATCGGCCCGCTCACGCCGTACGCGTGCACCGCCCGGGCCGTGAGGGTGCCCACGCCACGCGTGCGCCCCCGGAAGATCTCGTTGCCGAGGACGAGGTCGTCGAAGACGTCCATGCGCGAGCGCACGGCGGAGACGGCGGCACGCGCGCGTGCGGCCCAGCCGGCCGGCAGGTCCTCCTTGAGGCCGCCGACGCGGTTGAACATGTAGTGCATGCGCCCGCCGGAGACCTCCTCCATGACGTTCTGGAGCACCTCGCGCTCACGGAACGCGTAGAAGACCGGGGTGATGCCGCCCAGTTCCAGCGGATAGGAGCCCAGGAACATCAGGTGGTTGAGGACCCGGTTCAGCTCCGCGAGCAGCGTGCGTGTCCATACCGCGCGCGGGGGGACCTCCATGCCGAGCATCCGCTCCACGGCGAGGACCACACCCAGCTCGTTCGAGAAGGCGGACAGCCAGTCGTGGCGGTTGGCCAGCATGACGATCTGCCGGTAGTCGCGCGCCTCGAACAGCTTCTCCGCGCCCCGGTGCATGTAGCCGATCACCGGCTCCGCGTGCTGGATGCGCTCGCCGTCCAGCACGAGCCGCAGCCGCAGCACGCCGTGCGTGGACGGGTGCTGGGGGCCGATGTTCAGCACCATGTCGGTGCTCTCCGCGGCACCGCCGATCCCGACCGTGGTCTCCGTCGTAGGAGTCATGGGCACAGTCTCCCCTACGTACGCTGACCGTATGGAAACGGGGAGCCCGGGGGGCGTGGAGACGGCGGCGGACGAGCCGGTGTGGACCGGACTGCCGCCGGGGCTGCTGCGGATGCGGCGGCTGTTGCTGGTGGTGTGGCTGGGCCTGGCGGCCGTGGCCGCCGGGCTGCCGCTCGGCCTGCTCGCCGGCCCCGGCTGGGCGGCGTTCGCGCTGCTGCCGCTGGCCGGGATCGGCTGGGGCTGGGTGCTGCTCGGCCGCAACTGGCGCTCCTGGCGCTACGCCGAGCGCGCCGACGACCTGCTGATCAGCCGGGGTGTGCTGTGGCGGGAGGAGACCGTGGTGCCGTACGGGCGGATGCAGCTGGTCGAGGTCACCTCCGGGCCCGTGGAGAGGCACTTCGGGCTGTCCAGCGTCCAGCTGCACACGGCGGCCGCCGCGACCGACGCGACCATCCCGGGCCTGGACCCGGCCGAGGCGGAGCGGCTGCGCGACCGGCTCACCGCGCTCGGCGAGGCCCGATCGGCGGGGCTGTGACGGCGCCGGGCGCCGACGACGGCGGATCCGACGCACCAGAAGTCGGCGCGCTGGCGGGCGGGTCCGGGGCCGACGGCCTACCCGACGCGTCCGGCACACCCGGGGAGCGCCCCGGGCGGCCCGTCACCGAGCGCCGGCTGCATCCCATAACGCCGTTCCGGCGGGCCTGGGCGCCCGTCGCGGTGCTCGTCGGCTGGGCGGCGCACGACCCGAACCAGACGCAGCAGCAGCTGACCCGGCTGACCACCACGACCTTGCTGATCGCGCTCGCCGTACTGCTCCCGGCGGCCGCCGCGTACGGGTTCCTGACCTGGTGGTTCACCCACTTCGCGGTGACGGACAGCGAGCTGCGCATCCGTACCGGTCTGCTGTTCCGGCGCACCGCGCACATCCGGCTGGAGCGCATCCAGGCGATCGACGTCACCCAGCCGCTGCTCGCGCGCGTCGCGGGGGTGGCGAAGCTGCGGCTCGACGTCGTCGGGGTGGAGAAGAAGGACGAGCTGGCCTTCCTGGGCGAGGAGGAGGCCCGCGCGCTGCGTGCCGAGCTGCTCGCGCGGGCGGCGGGTTTCGCGCCCGAGACGGCGCACGAGGTGGGCGAGGCGCCGGCGCGCGAGCTGGTGCGCGTACCGGCGCGCGAACTGGCGATCGCGCTGGTGCTGACCGGAGCGACCTGGGGTGCGCTGGCCGCCGCGCTCGTCGTACCGCCGGTGCTGTGGCTGACGACGCACAGCGTGGTCACGGTCCTGGCGACCGGCCTGCCGCTGCTCGGCGCTGCGGGCGCGAGCAGCGTGGGGCGGTTCGTCGGCGAGTACGACTGGCGGGTCGGCGAGTCCCCGGACGGGCTGCGCATCGACCACGGGCTCCTGGACCGCGCCCACGAGACGGTGCCCCCGGGACGCGTGCAGACCGTGCGGATCGTCCAGCCCTTGCTGTGGCGGCGGCGCGGCTGGGTGCGCGTGGAGCTGGACGTGGCCGGGTCGTCCAACTCCGTGCTCCTGCCGGTCGCCCCGCGCGTGGCGGCGGAGGCCGTCATCGCGCGCGTGCTGCCCGGCGTGACCGTCCCGCCGACGGATGCCCTGTCCCGCCCGCCGCGCCGGGCCGGGCGGTGCGTGCCGCTGTGGTGGCGGGGCTACGGCATCACCGTCACGGACGCGGTGTTCGCGGCCCGGCATGGACTGCTGCGCCGGCACCTGTCGCTCGTGCCCCATGCGAAGGTGCAGAGCGTACGGCTGTCCCAAGGGCCCTGGCAGCGCCTCTGGCGCCTCGCGGACGTCCATGTGGACACGGGAGCCGACAAGACCGTCACGGCCCGGCTGCGGGACGCACAGGAGGCCGCGGAACTGCTCCGCGGCCAGGCCGAGCGGTCCCGGACCGGGCGCCGGGACGCGCGGCCCGACCGGTGGATGGCCCTGGAGACGACGCGGGAGACGACGCGGGCCCCGCGGCCGACGTCCTGACGACGGCGGTGCGGGGCCCGGGGGTCGACCGGCTCTCGGGGCGGTTCAGGAAGCGGCGCTGCGCAGTCCGTGAAGGTTGATCTGCTCGGTCTCGTCGTGCGCGGTCAGGTCGATCACCTGGCCCACACCGCGCGCCTCCGCACCGGCGGGCTTGAACTCCGCCTCGGCCTCGGCCTTGTGCAGTGCCAGGGCCTCCTGCCCGACGACGTCGGCGAGGTCCTCGTTGTGCATGTCCGCGAGAGCGTCGGACGACGTGGCGCTCTTCGTGCCGAAGAAGTCGAACCCGCCCTCCGCCGTGGGACGCCGTACGGGCGGCGTGGCCGGGACGACGGCGACGGCGGTCGGCACGGTGAAGTGCCCGGAGGGCCGCACCACGGGGGCGGCGGGACGCCGGACGAGCGCGGTCGAATCGGAGAGGGAGGGCGCCGGAGCCGGGGGCTCCAGGGCGTCGGCCTCTTCCGGAGCGGGCGATTCGGCAGCGGTGGCTCCCGAAGAGGTCTCTCTCGCCGGGCTCTCGTGCTGCTCGGCGACCGTGTGGAGGGCGGCCGCGCGCGTGTGCTCGTCGACCGCCTCGGGCTTCCCCTCCGCCTCGTCCTCCCGGGCGGCATCCGCGTCGCCGCCGGAAGCACCGGTCGTACCGCTCGCACCGCTCGCGGTCTCGGCGGAGACCGCGTTCGCGGGCTCCTCACCGGCCGGGTCGTCGTCCTTGGCGGTCTCGGTGGCCTTGGCAGCCTTTGCGGCCTTGGCCGCGTCCGGGTCGAGCTTGATCAGCGCCACCCGGGCACGCAGGAACAGCTTGGAACCCTCGGGAGAGAAAGCCGCCGGAGCGTCGGGCTCCTCCTCGGCGGCACCGCTCATGTCGAGCGGCTCGTCGGCAGTCCCGGCCGTGTCGACGGCCGTTTCCTTCGTCTCGGCCGCGTCGTCGGCCGTGCCAACGGTCATGTCGTCGGCCGTGTCGTTCGTCTCGGCAGTCTCGGTCTCGCGCGTGTCGGCGGCGTCCGTCTCCTGGTCCTGCGCCGAGCGCGCGGGCGGCAGGGCGGGCGGCGCCGTGGTCTCTATCTCGAGCAGGCGGCGGCCCTCCAGGGCGCTCGCCCGCTCGGTCTCCGCGGTGGCGTAGCGGCGCAGCAGGGCGGCGTGCTCGTTGCGCAGGCCGGCCAGCTCGGCGCGCTTGGCCCGCAGCCGCTGTTCCAGCTTGACGCGCAGCTCACGCGATTCGTCGAGGTCTGTCTCCAGTTCGGCGACGCGTTCCTCGAAGCGCCACTCGTCGCTCGCACGCGCGCGCGTGAGGTCGGCTACGTGCCTGCCGGCCTGCATGTCCCAGCGGCGCATGACGACGCCGCCGAGGACCGCCGTCACCGCGGCGGCCGCGGCCAGACCTCGGAGCACCATGGGCTCCGTGAACAGCCAGGGTCCCAGGGCGCAGACGACCGAGACACCTGCGATCGCCGAGGGAGGCAGCAGCCTGTGCAAAGGCGGGGAATGGCGGTGACGTCCACGTGGCATGGCCAGAAACTTACCGCGCGTAGGCGAATGTTGGCGCCCCGCCCCGCAAAAACACAGCCATACCGAAGTCTTCACAGGACATCAGGAAACAGACAGGTCGCCGAATTCAACAGGACACAAGATCATTTCCGGTAGGGCCCGACCCGAGCCGGACGCCACCCGACCCCCACCGCCCGCTTCCCGCCCGCTCACCGGTCGCTCAGCCGCCCGCTGATCCACTCCAGAGTCGGCGGGATCTCCCGTCGCCAGGTATTGAAGTTGTGCCCGCCGCTTTCGAGGATGATCGACGAGATCCTCGTCTTGTCCGTGGCCTTCACCTGGTCGATGAACTTCAGCGTGGCCTTGTAGTTGGATTCTCCAACCTTGCTGCTCGTGACCAGCAGAGAGGTGTCGGGGGCGGAACGGTTCTTCAGATACCAGTGCAGATCGGCCTCGTTGCGCAGGGTCTCGTTCCCGTGGAAGAGGTCGCCGGTCGTCGGGTCCTTCGGCGCCTTGTAGTACGCCGACAGGCCCGCGCCCGCCGCGTACACGTCCGGGTGGTGCATCGCGAGCTTCAGCGCGCAGTAACCGCCCGTCGAGTCCCCGATGATGCCCCAGCTGCCGGGCTTCTTCCCGACCCTGTAGTGGGCCGTCACCGCGTCCGGCAGATCCTTGGCGAAGAACGACTCGGTCTGCGGCCCGCCCGGGATGTCCACGCACTCCGTGTCGCGCGGCGGCGCCACCGTGGGCCGCAGCATCACCAGGATCATCGGCTGCATCCGCCCGTCCTTGGCGAGCTGCCGCGCGGTGCGCGGGTAGTGCAGCTTGTCCACGAGCGCCTCCGCCGTCCCGGGGTAGCCGGTCAGGACGACGGCCGCCGGGAACGTACGCGTGCGGTTCGCCGGGTCGAAGTACTCCGGCGGCAGGTACACGTACGCGGGCGTGGCGATGCGTGTCGTACGGCCGCTGACGGCCACCTTCTGGATCTGCCCGCCGTACCGCGGCCGTCCCCCGCCCCCGCCCACGTCCCGGGTGTCGAGGACCTGAAGGGGTCCGCCCGGCGCGCCGCCCGCCGTGTGGTCGACGACGACGCCGACGTCCGTCTCCCGGCCGAGGAGGTCCGCCCAGCTGGCGTAGAACCCGAAGGCCTGGTTCGCGAAGAGGCCCACCGACACGAACAGCGACAACTGCGTGGCGAACAGCAGGCCGACGCGTCCGCTGACGGCCCGCCAGCCGCGCCGGGCCAGGCGCGGCCACAGCCACACCGTGCCGACGAACAGCGCCGAGGCGAACGCAACGGACAACAGCAGCACTGTGGTGCTCGTAAGACCCATGCGGTGGCTTCCTGCCTGCTCTCCGTCCGGGCACAGACCCGTCCCCCCGACTCCTTCGCGAGGGCTTGTCCCGGACTTTCCCTGGCCTTTTCAGTGGCTTTGAGGAGCCGAGTGAACCTCTCTCCCCCAGACACCGTCCTAGAGGGCGCAATGTCGCCGGATGCCCGAATCGGCACCGGGTCCAAGGTCTCTCGCGGAACAACGGGATGCGATGTCTGTCAGGGAAGATGGGGAAATGTCGGGCGGGGTTCCGAATCGATCAGGCCTGGTGCGGCGGGTAGCGCGTGGCCCGCGCCCCGAGTCCGTGCCCGTCCTCGTCGGCAGAGCCTGTGCCCTCGTCGGCCTGCTGGACGTGGCCGCGGGTGTCTTCCCGCGGTTCCGGCACAGCCGTATGCACACCCTCGCCGAGGTGCTGCCCGGCTCGTTCGGCCCGTTCGCCGCGGCGCTCTCGCTCAGCGTCGGCGTCCTGCTGCTGCTCCTCGCCCACGGCCTCAAGCGCTCCAAGCGACGCGCGTGGCGCGCCGCGGTGGTGCTGCTCCCGGCGGGCGCGGCCGCCCAGTTCGTGTACCGCCACTCGATCGTGGGCGCGCTCATCTCCCTCGCGCTCCTGGTGCCGCTGGTGGTCCACCGCGACCAGTTCGCCGCCCTGCCCGACCCGCGCAGCCGCTGGCGCGCGCTCGCCAACTTCGTCCTCATGGGCGCCGGTTCCCTCGGTCTCGGACTGGTCATCGTCAGCGTCCACCCGAACCGCCTGATCGGCGACCCGAGCCTGGCCGATCGCATTACGCACGTCCTGTACGGCCTCTTCGGCTTCGAGGGCCCGGTCGACTACTCGGGCAACACGTCCTGGACCGTCGCCTTCTCGCTCGGCGCCCTGGGCTGGATCACCGCGGTCACCACCGTCTACCTGGCCTTCCGGCCCGAACACCCGGCCGCGCGCCTCACCGAGGACGACGAGGCCCGGCTGCGTGCCCTGCTGGTGAAGCACGGCCGCCGCGACTCCCTCGGCCACTTCGCGCTGCGCCGCGACAAGGCGGTCGTCTTCTCGCCCAGCGGCAAGGCCGCGGTGACGTATCGCGTCGTCTCCGGCGTGATGCTCGCCAGCGGTGACCCGATCGGTGACGTCGAGGCCTGGCCCGGCGCCATCGAGCGCTTCATGGACGAGGCCAAGGCCCACTCCTGGACGCCCGCCGTCATGGGCTGCTCGGAGACCGGCGGCGAGGTCTGGACCCGGGAGACCGGCCTCGACGCCCTCGAACTGGGTGACGAGGCGGTGGTGGACGTCGCGGATTTCTCGCTCGCCGGCCGCGCGATGCGCAACGTGCGCCAAATGGTCAAGCGCATCGAGCGTGCCGGTTACGAAACCCGGGTACGACGTGTCCGTGACCTCGGCGAGGCCGAGCTGGACCGGATCAGGCGGGCCGCCGAGGACTGGCGCGGCACCGACACCGAGCGCGGCTTCTCCATGGCGCTGGGCCGGGTCGGCGACCCGGCCGACGGCGACTGCCTCATCGCCACCGCCCACAAGGCCGACGAGACCCCCGGTCCGTACGGCGACCTGAAGGCGATCCTGCACTTCGTGCCCTGGGGCACCGACGGCGCCTCCCTGGACCTGATGCGGCGCGACCGCGCGGCGGACCCGGGCATGAACGAACTGCTGATCGTCGCCGCGCTCCAGGCCGCCCCCAGGTTCGACATCACACGCGTGTCCCTGAACTTCGCGATGTTCCGCTCGGCGCTGGCCCGCGGCGAGAAGATCGGCGCGGGGCCGGTGCTGCGCGCCTGGCGGGGTCTGCTGGTGTTCCTCTCCCGCTGGTTCCAGATCGAGTCCCTGTACAAGTTCAACGCCAAGTTCCAGCCCCGCTGGGAGCCCCGCTTCGTCGTCTACCGCGCCTCCGGCGACCTGCCCCGCATCGGTTTCGCCGCCATGCAGGCCGAGGGCTTCGTCAACCTCGCCGTCCCCCTGCCCCGCTTCCTGCGCCGGCGCGCGAAGCCGGCACGCGTGTGTGCGCACGGGCTGGCGGAGAGAGACGTGCGGGCGGCGTAGGAGCGAGAAGGGGCCGTGGCCGGTGAGCCGCGGCACGGCCCCTTCGAACGCCGGGCGCCCGGGCCGGGCGGAGTCCCCGTCCGCCGCTGGGCCTACGCTGAACATATGAGCAAGCAGAGCGGACGCGGACGGGTCGCGGGTCTTCCGGAATGGGACCGCTGCGCGGTCATGGGGGTCGTCAACGTGACCCCCGACTCCTTCTCCGACGGTGGCCGCTGGTTCGACACGACGGCCGCCGTCAAACACGGCCTCCACCTCGTCGACGAGGGCGCCGACCTCGTCGACGTCGGCGGCGAGTCCACCCGCCCCGGCGCCACCCGCGTCGACGAGGCCGAGGAACTGCGCCGGGTCGTCCCCGTCGTCCGCGGCCTCGCCGCCGAGGGCGTCGTCGTCTCCGTCGACACCATGCGCGCCTCCGTCGCCGCCCAGGCCCTCGCCGCCGGCGCCGCCCTCGTCAACGACGTCAGCGGCGGCCTCGCCGACCCGGAGATGATCCCGGTGGTGGCCGACTCCGGCGCACCCTTCGTCGTCATGCACTGGCGCGGCTTCCTCGAGGGCGGCAACGTCAAGGGCGTCTACGCCGACGTCGTCGCCGAGGTCGTCAACGAACTGCACGCGCGCGTGGACGCCGTTCTGGCGGGCGGCATCGCCCCCGACCGGGTCGTGGTCGACCCCGGCCTCGGCTTCTCCAAAGACGCCGAACACGACCTCAACCTGCTCGCCCACCTCGACCGGCTGCGCACACTCGGACACCCGCTGCTCGTCGCCGCCTCCCGCAAGCGGTTCCTCGGCCGCGTCCTGGCCGGACCGGAGGGCGCACCGCCCCCCGCGCGCGAGCGCGACGCCGCCACGGCCGCCGTCTCCGCGCTCGCCGCGCACAACGGCGCATGGGCGGTGCGCGTGCACGAGGTCCGCGCGACAGCGGACGCCGTGCGGGTCGCGCGCGCCGTGGAAGGAGCCCGGTGAGCGCCCCCCACACCGACGTCGAACAGGTCGAGGCCGCCAACACCGCCTTCTACGAGGCGCTGGAGCGGGGCGACTTCGAGACGGTGTCCGGGCTCTGGCTCACCCCCGCCGACCTCGGCGTCGACGAGGAGTACCACGACCCGGCGGACACTGGCGTGATCTCCTGCGTGCACCCCGGCTGGCCGGTGCTCACCGGCCGCGGCGACGTGCTGCGGTCGTACGCGCTGATCATGGCGAACACCGACTACATCCAGTTCTTCCTGACCGACGTCCATGTCTCCGTCACCGGCGACACGGCCGTGGTGACCTGCACGGAGAACATCCTCAGCGGCGGCCCCGCCCCGTCGGCCGGCGAGGAGCTGGGGCCGCTCGTGGGCCAGCTGGTGGTCGCCACGAACGTGTTCCGCCGCACCCCCGACGGCTGGAAGCTCTGGTCGCACCACGCCTCCCCGGTCCTGGCGGAGAACGACGAACCCGAGGGCGACGAGGACGGCGACGCACCGTCGTGACGGCGGACGCATCGCCCTGAACCTGCCGACGCATCGCCCTGAACCGGCGGACACGACGCCCTGGACCGGCAGACCCGCCGCCGTGACCTGACGACAACAAGGGATGATCCCCCCAAACAATCAGCAACCCCCCGAACCCGCCCGTTCCCCCTCCTGAACCAAGGAGTGGTTGGAATCACGAACCCGCGGGTAGGGGCGGCTACCACCCCGTGAGCCGCCGGGTTCCCCAAGGGAAACGCCCGGTGAAAACTCCCGGCACCCGGCCGGGCCACGCCAGGCGGAGCCCGGCCCTGTCAGTGCTCGCAGGTAGATTCGTTCGAGGCCGGGGTGTCGCCCGCACGCGGCACGGGCCGGCCGAAACCGACGATTGCAGGAGTGATTCGCGTGGATCGTGTCGCACTGCGCGGCCTGAAGGCCCGCGGGTACCACGGTGTGTTCCCCAAGGAGCGCGAGGAGGGCCAGACCTTCATCGTGGACCTCGTGCTGGGCCTGGACACCCGGCCGGCCGCCGCCGACGACGATCTGGCGAAGACCGTGCACTACGGCGTCGTGGCGGAGGAGGTCGTCGCGGTCGTCGAGGGCGCGCCGGTCGACCTCATCGAGACGCTCGCCGAGCGCATCGCCCAGGCCTGTCTGAAGCACAAAGGGGTAGACGAGGTCGAGGTGTGCGTCCACAAACCGGACGCGCCGATCACCGTCCCCTTCGACGACGTGACCGTCACCATCACCCGGAGCCGAGCATGACCGCGTCCTTCACCGAGGGTCACAGCGACCCGACCGTACAGCCGGTACCCGCCTCCGTCGTCGAGAAGGTCGACGCCGCCGACACCACCCTGCACAACCCGCAGCGCGCCGTGATCTCCCTCGGCTCCAACCTCGGCAACCGTCTGGAGACCCTCCAGGGCGCCATCGACGCCCTGGAGGACACCCCGGGCGTCCGCATCAAGGCCGTCTCCCCCGTGTACGAGACGGAGCCGTGGGGCGTCGAGCCCGGCAGCCAGCCCTCGTACTTCAACGCGGTGGTCCTGCTGAAGACGACCCTGCCGCCGTCCTCCCTGCTGGAGCGGGCGCACGCGGTCGAGGAGGCCTTCCACCGCGTCCGCGACGAGCGCTGGGGCGCACGCACCCTCGACGTCGACATCGTCGCGTACGCCGATGTCGTCGACGACGACCCGCACCTCACCCTCCCTCACCCGCGCGCCCACGAACGCGCCTTCGTGCTCGCCCCCTGGCACGACGTCGAGCCCGAGGCCCAACTGCCCGGCCGCGGCCCGGTCGCGGGCCTGCTCGACACGATCACCCGTGAGGGAGTCACCGCGCGCAAGGACCTGGAACTTCACCTGCCCGAGTAGTCGTTAAGGTCAAGACGACCACTGTCCGGGAGACCCGGGGGAGCTGAAGGGACACCGTGAGAGAGCTGCGCATCAGGGTGCTGGCCGGGGTCTTCCTCGTGGCCGGCATCCTGTCCTGGGCGGGCGCCCGCCTCTGGAACTCGATCGGGACCCTGCCCAGCGTCCCGCTGGCCGCCCCCATCGTCCTCGCCCTGATCGCGGTGGTCCTGCTGGCCACGGCGCTCTCGCTGCGCGCCCGCCTCAAGGCCCAGCGCGAGCGCCGCCCCGGCGCCAAGGGAGTCGACCCCCTGATGGCGGCCCGCGCGGTCGTCTTCGGCCAGGCCAGCGCCCTGGTCGCCGCCCTCGTCTCCGGCATGTACGGCGGCACGGGCGTCTTCCTGCTGGAGTCCCTCGACATCCCGGCCCGCCGCGACCAGGCGATCTACGCCGGCTTCTCCGTCGTCGCGGGCATCGGCGTCATAGCGGCCGCCCTGTTCCTGGAGCGCGTCTGCAAGCTCCCCGAGGACGACGACCACAACAACGGTGCGGCGTCCGCGGCCTGACTCAGCGAGCCATGATCAGGCTCATCGCCTCGTTGCGCGTCGCCATGTCCCGCAACTGCCCGCGCACCGCCGAGGTGATGGTCTTGGCACCGGGCTTGCGGATGCCCCGCATGGACATGCACATGTGTTCGCACTCGACGACGACGATCACCCCGCGCGGCTCCAGGATCTCCATCAGTGAGTCCGCGACCTGCGTAGTGAGACGTTCCTGCACCTGCGGTCGGCGCGCGAAGACGTCCACGAGCCGCGCCAGCTTGGACAGGCCGGTGATCTTCCCAGTGGTGGACGGGATGTAGCCGACGTGGGCCACCCCGCGGAACGGCACCAGGTGATGCTCACAGGTCGAGAACACCTCGATGTCCTTCACGAGCACCATCTCGTCGTGCCCCAGGTCGAACGTCGTGGTCAGCACGTCCTCGGGCTGCTGCCACAGACCCGCGAATATCTCCCGGTACGCCCGCGCCACCCGCGCCGGAGTCTCCTTGAGGCCCTCGCGGTCCGGGTCCTCGCCGACCGCGATCAGCAGCTCGCGTACGGCGTTCTCGGCCCGCTTCTCGTCGAACTCGCCGATCAGGCCCTCGCCGTCCAGCGTCACGGGGTCGGTCATCTGGTGCCTCGTTCCTGTGGGTCGCGCGTGTGGGTCACGCGCCTCATCTGCGGACATACGCAACCGGTCATACGGAAATGCCGCGCCCCCCAGGCTAGAACCTGGGGGGCGCGGCATCCATTCCGGGCCTGGTTGCGGCTCCGGGAGCCTGATCAGCTCTCGGGGCGGTCCTCCGGAGCCGGCTCCGCCACCGGGGTGGCCTCCGCCGCAGTGGACTTCGCGGTGGAGATCGCCGGGGTCGCGCCGTTGGCACCGTTCGTCAGGGCCAGCTCCTTGGGGGAGAGCACCGGCGGACGGGTCGAAGGCGTGCGGCGGGAGGAGCCGGTCCAGGCCGGCCGCGGGGGACGCTTGACGATGGGGGCGAAGATCTCGGCGATCTCCTCCTTGCCCAGCGTCTCCCTCTCCAGCAGCTGGAGCACCAGGTTGTCGAGGACGTCGCGGTTCTCGACCAGGATCTCCCAGGCCTCGTTGTGCGCGTTCTCGATGAGCTTCTTGACTTCCTCGTCCACCAGTGCGGCGACCTCTTCCGAGTAGTCGCGCTGGTGAGCCATCTCACGGCCGAGGAACGGCTCGGTGTTGTCGCCGCCGAACTTGATCGCGCCCAGACGCTCGGTCATGCCGTACTGGGTGACCATCGCGCGGGCGGTGGTGGTGGCCTTCTCGATGTCGTTCGCCGCGCCCGTGGTCGGGTCGTGGAAGACCAGCTCCTCCGCCGCGCGGCCGCCCAGCATGTAGGCCAGCTGGTCCAGCATCTCGTTGCGGGTGGTGGAGTACTTGTCCTCGTCCGGCAGGACCATCGTGTAACCGAGGGCACGGCCGCGGGACAGGATCGTGATCTTGTGGACCGGGTCGGAGTTCGGCGAGGCCGCCGCGACCAGGGCGTGACCGCCCTCGTGGTACGCGGTGATCTTCTTCTCCTTGTCCGACATGATCCGGGTCCGCTTCTGCGGGCCCGCGACCACGCGGTCGATCGCCTCGTCCAGCATGTGGTTGTCGATCAGCTTCTTGTCCGAGCGGGCCGTCAGCAGCGCGGCCTCGTTCAGCACGTTCGACAGATCGGCACCCGTGAAGCCGGGGGTGCGGCGGGCGACGGCGGACAGGTCGACGTCGGGCGCGACCGGCTTGCCCTTCTGGTGGACCTTGAGGATCTCCAGACGGCCCTGCATGTCCGGGCGGTCGACCGCGATCTGGCGGTCGAAGCGGCCGGGGCGCAGCAGCGCCGGGTCGAGGATGTCGGGCCGGTTCGTCGCGGCGATGAGGATCACGCCGCCCTTGACGTCGAAGCCGTCCATCTCCACGAGCAGCTGGTTCAGCGTCTGCTCGCGCTCGTCGTGACCGCCGCCGAGGCCGGCGCCGCGGTGGCGGCCGACCGCGTCGATCTCGTCGACGAAGACGATCGCCGGGGCGTTCGCCTTGGCCTGCTCGAAGAGGTCACGGACTCGCGAGGCACCGACACCGACGAACATCTCGACGAAGTCGGAACCGGAGATCGAGTAGAAGGGGACCCCCGCCTCGCCGGCGACTGCGCGCGCGAGGAGCGTCTTGCCGGTGCCGGGCGGGCCGTAGAGCAGGACGCCCTTGGGGATCTTGGCGCCGACGGCCTGGAACTTCGCCGGCTCCTGGAGGAACTCCTTGATCTCGTGGAGTTCCTCGACGGCCTCGTCCGAGCCCGCGACGTCCGCGAACGTCGTCTTCGGCGTGTCCTTGGTGATGAGCTTCGCCTTGGACTTGCCGAAGTTCATGACACGGGAGCCGCCACCCTGCATCTGATTCATCAGGAACAGGAAGACGACCACGATGAGGACGAAGGGGAGCAGGGACAACAGGATCCCGACGAAGGCGTTCTGCTTCGTCGGAGAGACCGTGTAGCCGTCCGGAATCTGCTTGTCCTGGTACTTGGTCTGCAGCGTGTTGGCGATGGTCACGCCCTGATCGCCGATGTAGCTCGCCTGGATCTTCGAGCTGCCCTCGACCTTTACGCCGTCCTTGAGCGTGACCTTGATGATCTGCTCGTCACCGGTGGTGAGCTTGGCCGACTCGACCTTGTTGTCGTTGATCGCTGCAACGACCTGGCCGGTGTCCACCGTCTTGTAGCCGCCGGACGAGCCGACGACCTGCATCAACACGACCACGGCAAGGACGGCCAGCACGATCCACATGACCGGCCCACGGAAGTATCGCTTCACGTCCATCCATACGGAGCGGTGCCGCCCCGTCCCTCCTGCCATAGTGAGTTTGATAAGACAGTTCTTCTGACGGTACCCCAGCATTGTGGCCCGAAGCCGCACAGGAGAGCCGGTGAACCCGTCTGCCTGCTCCAACGGTGCGAAACCCGCTGGGGTTCCCGATCGTCCTACAAGACTGGCCCGTCCGGCTCAGTCGTCGCAGGGGTTCGGCTCAGCCGCCGTAGACATGGGGCGCGAGCGTACCGACGAACGGGAGGTTGCGGTACTTCTCGGCGTAGTCGAGGCCGTAGCCGACGACGAACTCGTTGGGGATGTCGAATCCGACCCACTCGACGTCGATGGCGACCTTGGCGGCGTCCGGCTTGCGCAGGAGCGTGCACACGTTGAGCGTGGCGGGCTCGCGGGAGCCGAGGTTCGAGATCAGCCAGGACAGCGTCAGGCCGGAGTCGATGATGTCCTCGACGATCAGGACGTGCTTGCCCTTGATGTCGGTGTCGAGGTCCTTGAGGATCCGCACGACACCGGAGGACTGGGTGCCCGCGCCGTACGACGACACGGCCATCCAGTCCATGGTGACGGGGGTGGACAGCGCCCGGGCGAGGTCGGCCATGACCATCACCGCGCCCTTGAGGACACCGACGATCAGCAGGTCCTTGCCCTCGTACTCGGCGTCGATCTTCGCGGCCAGCTCGGCCAGCTTCGCGTCGATCTCTTCCTTGGTGATGAGGACCTGCTTGAGGTCCGCACCCATGTCTTTCGCGTCCACCCGCATCACTTTCGGTCGTCCCACCGGCCGCCCGAGCCCTCCGTGCGGAGGGTCGGGATTCAGCCTTGCCGAATCACCAGTCTGCCACCCTGACGCTGGGCCACGACTTTGCCGGGGAGATTGATGGCTCCCTGGCCGCGCCATCCGGTGATCAGCCGGTCGACCTCCTCGATGTGCCGGGCGAAGAGGGAACCCGCCGGAGCGCCCGCCTCGATGGCGGCGCGGCGCAGGATGCGGCGCCGGACGGCGGGCGGCAGGGCGTAGAGCTTGGCGCACTCCAGGAGGCCGGTGGCGTCCCGTACGGCGGTCTCGGCCTGCCCGGCCCAGGCGTCCAGGGCGTCGGCGTCGTCGCGGGAGAGCTGGGCCGTCCGGGCGAGGGCCTCGACGACGCCCTTGCCGAGGGCCTTCTCCAGTGCGGGCAGGCCCTCGTGGCGCAGCCGGGAACGGGTGTACGCGGGGTCGGCGTTGTGCGGGTCGTCCCACACGGGCAGCGACTGGACCATGCAGGCCTTGCGGGCCGTCTGCCGGTCGACCTGGAGGAAGGGGCGCCGGTAACGGCCGCCGGCCCCCGAGACCTCGGCCATTCCGGACAGGGAGCGGATGCCGGAGCCGCGGGCGAGGCCGAGCAGGACGGTCTCGGCCTGGTCGTCGCGGGTGTGGCCGAGCAGGATCGCGGCGGCTCGGTGGCGTTCGACGGCGGCGTCGAGGGCGGCGTAGCGGGCGTCGCGGGCGGCGGCCTCGGGTCCGCCCTCGCGGCCGACGGTCACGGCGGTGGCCTCGACCGGGTCGAGGCCGAGTTCGCGCAGGCGCAGGACGACTTCGTCGGCGCGCAGGTCCGAGCCGGGCTGGAGGCCATGGTCGACGGTGACGCCGCCGGCGCGCAGGCCGAGCCGGGGGGCTTCGAAGGCCAGTGCGGAGGCGAGCGCCATGGAGTCGGCGCCGCCGGAGCACGCCACGAGCACGAGCGGCGCGGGCGGGCGCTCGTACGAGCCCTGCGCGGTGGTGTCGGAGGGCTGGTGGTCGTTGAGGATGTCGTGAAGTACGCGGCGGACCGCCAGGCGTATCGCCGCGACCGCAGGATGGGGACCCATTGTCCGGTTCCCTTCATGAAGTTTTCGGGGGATGAACCCCGGGCCGGTCACTCAGAGTGTGTAGATGGTGACAGAACCGGGCGGTTCCCCGAGCATTGCACGCCTGTCGAGGGCCCACGGTCCCTCGGACGGGTGATTGAAGGGGCGTTCGCCTGCCGTCGGCCGGATCCGGTTCACGACGTGCCGCACGGGTTCACGACTCGGCCTTGCGGTGCACCCGTGCGACCCAGTCCGCGGGTTTGGCGATCTCCGCCTTGGTCGGCAGGGTGTTCGGAGAGGTCCACACGCGGTTGAAGCCGTCCATGCCGACCTGCTCGACGACGGCCCGGACGAAGCGTTCGCCGTCCCGGTACTGGCGGAGCTTGGCGTCCAGGCCGAGCAGCTTGCGCAGGGTCATGTCCAGGCGGGAGGCGCCCTTGGCGCGGCGCTGCTGGAACTTCTCGCGGATCTCGGAGACGGTCGGCACGACGGCCGGGCCGACCCCGTCCATGACGAAGTCGGCGTGTCCCTCCAGGAGGGACATCACGGCGGTGAGCCGGCCGAGGATCTCCCGCTGGGCGGGGGTCTGCACGAGTTCGACCAGGGAGCGGCCGCCGTCGTCCTCCTCGCCCTCGGGACGGCCCCCGGAGAGGGACTGGGCGGCTTCCCGGACGCGCTCCAGGAAGGTCATGGGGTCGACGTCGGTCTCGCCCAAGAACGACTGGATCTCGCCCTCCAGGTGGTCGCGCAGCCAGGCGACGGCGGAGAACTGGGTGCGGTGCGTCTCCTCGTGGAGGCAGACCCAGAGGCGGAAGTCGTGGGGGTCGACGTCGAGTTCGCGCTCGACGTGGACGATGTTCGGCGCGACGAGGAGCAGCCGGCCGCCGTTCCTGCCGCCGGCGGGGAGCTCGCGGGTGGCGGGGGCGAAGGTCTCGTACTGGCCGAGGACGCGGGAGGCCAGGAACGAGAGCAGCATGCCCAGTTCGACACCGGTGACCTTGCCGCCGACGGCGCCGAGCATCGCGCCGCCGGGACCGCCGCCCCGGCGTTCCTGCATCTTGTCGAGGAGGGGTTTGAGGATCTCCCGGAAACCGGCGACGTTGGCCCGCACCCAGCCGGGGCGGTCGACGACGAGGATCGGGGTGTCGTGGATGTCCTCGGTGCCCATCCGGGTGAAGCCGCGGACGTGTTCCTCCGAGGCCTTGGCGTGCCGGCGCAGCTCGGTGACGACGGCCCTGGCCTCGTCACGGCTCACCTCGGGGCCCGGCCGCACCAGCCGGGTCGCGGTCGCCACCGCGAGATTCCAGTCGACCATCTCCACACCACCGATGCTCGTCATGCGTCAACCGTACGTGGTCGCTGCCGGTTGGGGCAGGGCCGCGAAGGGCGACGGGGCCGTGCCGGGTGCGAAAGGCACCACCCGGGACGGCCTCGGACAAGCCGGCCGCGGGCTATCCGCAGCCGCAGCCCGCCAGGGCCGTCGCCGCCTTGTCCAGGGCCGTCTGGGCCGCTGTCCGGTCGGTCGTGCCGGAGGTCAGGAGGGCGAAGGCCAGGAGGTGGCCGTCGTGGTCCACGACCGTCCCGGCCAGGGCGTTGACGCCGGTGAGGGTGCCGGTCTTGGCCCGTACGACACCGGCGGCGCCCTCGGCGTAGCGGGTGCTGAGGGTGCCGGTGAAGCCGGCGACCGGGAGGCCGGTGAGGGCCGGGCGCAGGTCGGGGCGGTCCGGGTCGGCGGCCTCGACCAGGAGGGCGGTCAGGAGGTTCGAGGTGAGGCGGTCGCCGCGGTCGAGTCCGCTGCCGTCCCTGAAGACCGCGCCGGCCATGGGCAGCCCGAGCTTCTTCAGCTGGGCGTGGACGGCGCGGCCGCCGCCGGCGAAGTCGGCCCGGCCGCCGGTCGCGAGGGCGGTCTGGCGGGCGAGGGCCTCGGCGATGTCGTTGTCGCTGTTGGTGAGCATCCGCTCGACCAGGTCGGACAGCGGGGGCGAGGAGACCGTGGCGAGGGTCTGCGCGCGCGTGGTCGCCTTCGAGGGGCCCGGGGACGTCGCTTTGATGCCCTCGGCCTTCAGGAACCCGGCGAACGTGCGGGTGGCGTCGGCCGCCGGGTCGCTCACGCGGGTGGCGGTGCCGCTCGTGGAGTCGTCGGTGCGGCCCTGGTCGGCGCTGAGGGCGGTGACGGGGGCGAGGTTGGGGTCGATCCCGATCGGGTGAATTTCGGAGCCGGTGAAGAGGGTCGTGTCGTACGAGAGGGTCACCTCGGTGAGGCCGCGCTTCTTGAGCGCCTTGGCGGCCGAGGCGGCGAGGGCGCGCAGGTCGGCCCAGCCCTCGGCGTCCTTGCGGGCGGTCAGGGTGGGGTCGCCGCCGCCGACGAGCACGAGTTCCCTGGTGTCGGGTTCCAGGGCGGCACGGGTGGTGAGGCGGTGGTCGGGGCCCATCGCGCTGAGCGCGGCGACCGCGGTGGCGATCTTCGTGGTGGAGGCCGGGGTGAGCGCCTGGTCGGCGCCGACGCCGTACAGACGGCTGCCGGTGGTCACGTCGACGACCGCGGCGGTGTGCCGGGTGCCGAGCGCCGGGTCGCGCAGGAGGGGCTCCAGGACGGCGGCGAGGGCCTTGCCGGCCGGGGCGGACTTCACGGTGCTGCTGGTGGCGCCGCCGAGGCCGGAGAGGACGGAGGCGGCGCTGGGGGCGGGCCGTGGGGCACCGGCCGCGGTGTCGGACGAACCGGACGAACCGGTGCGACGGCCGTGATCTGTGCCACCCGTGCGTTCCAGTGCGGTGGCCCGGTCCCGCTCGGCCGTACGCTGACCGGTGGAGTCCCAGGGCCCGGCGGCGGTCACCGCGCCGGCGGCCAGCGCCAGGCCGGCGGTCGCCGCACCCGCGGTGTACTGCCAGGACCTGATGGCCGGACCGGCCTTCGTGATCCGCGCGAGCTGCGGTTTCGCCGCCTGCGTGAGCCGTGCGACCTGCGGCTTCGCGGCGGCCGCCGCCCGCGCGAGACGAGGGCCTACGATCCCTGCGGCCCGTGCCAGACGCGGTCGTACGGCGTCCGCGACCCGCACCACATGCGGTCTCGCGGCTCGCCAAGGCCTCAGCTCTGGCACAACCACCAGCCCCTTTCGCGATCACACACCTGCGTGAGGGACACTTAACCACCAGAACTATGTGCTGATCATGGAGGAGCCACCGGTGGAGTTCGACGTCACGATCGAGATCCCGAAGGGTTCGCGGAACAAGTACGAGGTGGACCACGAGACCGGTCGGATCCGCCTGGACCGTCGACTCTTCACCTCGACCGCCTACCCGACCGACTACGGCTTCGTCGAGAACACCCTCGGCGAGGACGGCGACCCGCTGGACGCGCTGGTCATCCTGGACGAGCCGACGTTCCCGGGCTGTCTCATCAAGTGCCGCGCGATCGGCATGTTCCGGATGACGGACGAGGCCGGCGGCGACGACAAGCTGCTGTGTGTCCCGGCGACCGACCCGCGCGTGGAGCACCTGCGCGACATCCACCACGTTTCGGAGTTCGACCGCCTGGAGATCCAGCACTTCTTCGAGGTCTACAAGGACCTGGAGCCCGGCAAGTCCGTCGAGGGCGCCGACTGGGTCGGCCGTACCGACGCCGAGGCCGAGATCGAGCGGTCCTACAAGCGCTTCAAGGACCAGGGCGGTCACTGACCCCGCTGTGAAAGGGCCGCACGCACACGCGTGCGGCCCTTTCGCGTGTCTGTGCGCATACTGAGGCCTACGGAAGGTGTCGTTCAGGGAGCGTTGCCCAGTGTCGGAGGCGGAGGACCGCAAGCCGCAGTCGGACGAGGCGAGGGGCTCCTACGAGCCCGAGGTCACCTCCGAGTTCGCCGTTCCGGACGGGCTGGCCGTCCCGAGGACGGGCGGCGAGTCGGAGACCACGTCGGAGTTCGCGGTCCCGGAGGGGCTGGACGTGGCGCCCGCCGGGGAGCCGGAGGGGTCGGCGTTCAGCCGGCCGAGCACGTACAGCGCCCGCAGCGCCCCGGCCGCGTTCACCCCGGCCGACGGGATACCCCTGGTCAGTCTGACCAAGGACGTGCCCTGGCAGGACCGGATGCGCACGATGTTGCGGATGCCGGTGGCCGAGCGGCCCGCGCCGGAGCGCGCCGTGAAGGCGGAGGAGGGCGGACCGGCCGTCCCGCGCGTGCTCGACCTGACGCTGCGCATCGGCGAGCTGCTGCTGGCGGGCGGGGAGGGCGCCGAGGACGTGGAGGCCGCGATGTTCGCGGTCTGCCGCTCGTACGGGCTGGACCGCTGCGAGCCGACCGTCACCTTCACGCTGCTGTCGATCTCGTACCAGCCGTCGCTGGTGGAGGACCCGGTGACGGCGTCCCGGACGGTGCGCCGGCGGGGCACCGACTACACGCGGCTGGCGGCCGTCTTCCGGCTCGTGGACGACCTGAGCGACCCGGAGGCCCATCTCTCGCTGGAGGAGGCCTACCGGCGGCTCGCGGAGATGCGCCGCAACCGGCACCCGTATCCGACCTGGGTGCTGACCTCGGCGAGCGGGCTGCTCGCGGGCGCGGCCTCGGTGCTGGTCGGCGGTGACGTGATCGTGTTTGTCGCCGCCGCGCTCGGGGCGATGCTCGGCGACCGGCTGGCCTGGCTGTGCGCGGGGCGCGGGCTGCCGGAGTTCTACCAGTTCCTGGTGGCCGCGATGCCGCCGGCCGCGATAGGGGTCGCGCTGACCCTGGCCGACGTCGATGTGAAAGCCTCCGCGGTGATCACCGGCGGGCTGTTCGCCCTGCTGCCCGGACGGGCGCTGGTGGCGGGCGTCCAGGACGGGCTGACCGGCTTCTACATCACCGCGGCCGCGCGTCTGCTGGAGGTCATGTACTTCTTCGTGGGCATCGTGGTCGGGGTGCTGGTGATGCTCTACGTCGGGGTGCAGCTGGGGGCGCATCTCAACCCCGACGCGGCCCTGGGCATCACCGAGCGGCCGCTGTGGCAGATCGGCGCGTCGATGCTGCTGTCGCTGACCTTCGCGGTGCTGTTGCAGCAGGAACGGTCCACCGTGCTGGCCGTCACCCTGAACGGGGGCGTGGCCTGGTCGGTGTACGGCGCGATGCACTACGCCGGTGACATCTCGCCGGTGCCCTCGACGGCCGTCGCGGCGGGGGTCGTGGGGCTGTTCGGGCAGCTGCTGTCGCGCTACCGGTTCGCGTCGGCGCTGCCGTACACGACCGCGGCGATCGGGCCCCTGCTGCCGGGGTCGGCCACATACTTCGGGCTGTTGGCCATCGCGCAGAACGAGGTGGACCAGGGCCTGGTGTCCCTCACCAAGGCCGCGGCGCTGGCGATGGCCATCGCGATCGGAGTGAACCTGGGGTCGGAGGTGTCCCGGCTGTTCCTGCGGGTCGGCTCGGCCGAGAAGCGCCGGGCGGCGAAGCGGACCCGCGGGTTCTGACGGCCCCGGGGCGCTGTCAGTAGCCCTGGTTGTACGGGTACTGGCCGTTCTGCTGGGTGCCGTACGGCTGCTGCTGGGGCTGCTGGTCCCAGGTCCCCTGCTGGGGGTACGGCTGCGGCTGGGGGTACTGCTGGCCGTAGTAGTCGTTCTGCTGGGGCTGCTGGGGCTGCTGGGGCTGGGCGTCCTGGTGGCCGTAGGGCTCGTGCTGGTCGATGCGGCGGAGCTGGGTCGTGGCGTCGTCCATGACCGGGGCCTGCTGGTGCGCGGCCTGCTGCGGGGTCTGCCGGTACGGCGGCCGCTGCTGCTCGGCGGGGGCCTGCGGGGGGTTCTTCTTCGCCTCGCGGCGCGCCTTCATGAACTCGATGACGATCGGGATCACCGAGATGAGGACGATCAGGAGGAGGATCGGCTCGATGTTCTTCTTGACGAAGTCGATGTTGCCGAGCCAGGAGCCGAGCAGGGTGACGCCCGCGCCCCACAGGACGCCGCCGACGATGTTGAACGTCAGGAACGAGCGGTACCGCATGCCGCTGACGCCGGCGATGATCGGCGTGAACGTGCGCACGATGGGCACGAAGCGGGCCAGGATCAGGGACTTCGGGCCGTGCTTCTCGAAGAACTCGTGGGCCTTGGCGACGTTCTCCTGCTTGAAGAGGCGGGAGTCCGGGCGGGTGAAGAGCGACGGGCCGACCTTCTTGCCGAACATGTAGCCCGCCTGGTCGCCCAGGATGGCCGCGACGCAGATCAGGGCGACCGCGCCCCACAACGGGAAGTCGAGCTGGCCCGAGGTGATGAGCAGGCCGGCGGTGAACAGCAGCGAGTCGCCGGGCAGGAAGAACCCGATGAGCAGGCCGGACTCCGCGAACACGATGAGCAGCAGACCCCAGATGCCGTAGCTGTCGAGCAGGAAATCGGGGTCCAGCCAGCTCGGTCCGAGGGCAAGAGTCGTCACGGTTCCGGGCTCCTGAGGGGTGAGGGCGATCGGTGCGGCGGCGAGACCGCCCCAAACTATCAACGCAGCGCCACAGGACCAGGTTCCCAGGGCCTCCCCCAGGATGCACTGTGCCCTTCCTCGGTCAAAGCTGTGAACATGGGCATCGAGGATTTCGGCGGCGGTCAGGGACCCCAGCCGGACGTACTGGTCGTCACCACGAACGACGTACCCGGGCTCCGGGTCGAGCAGGTGCTCGGCGAGGTCTTCGGACTGACCGTGCGCTCGCGGCATCTCGGCAGCCAGATCGGCGCGGGCCTGAAGTCGATGATCGGCGGCGAGCTGAAGGGGCTGACGAAGACCCTCGTGCAGACCCGCAACCAGGCCATGGAGCGGCTCGTCGAGCAGGCACGCGCGCGTGGCGCCAACGGCGTGCTGGCGTTCCGCTTCGACGTGTCGGAGGCGGCGGACGTGGGCACCGAGGTGTGCGCGTACGGGACGGCGGTGGGGGGGGGGGGGGGGGGGGGGGGGGGGGGGGGGGGGGGGGGGGGGGAGAGGGGAGGGGAGGAGGGGGGGGGGGGGAGGGGGGGGGGCCTGGGGGCCTTGCCTTCCCCCCCCCCCCCCCCCCCCCCCCCCCCCCCCCCCCCCACCACCAGGGCCGGACAGCTCCTAGGGGGTGTGCCGGGTCGCGTTCGCCCGGATCGCCTCCTGGAGGTGCTCGGCGAGTCCCGGCCGCATCGAGTCGTAGAACGCCTTGAAGCGCTCGTCGGAGACGTACATCTCGCCGAGGCGGACATGGACGTCGTACATGCACTCGTAGAACCACGTCGTGATGTGCTGCCGGTGTTCCTCGGCGAGGTCCATCGCGGCCTCGCCGGTGGGCGGCTCCCCGGCGGCCATCAGGGCGTCGTAACGCTCGCTCCAGAGGCTGACCTCGGCCTGCATCCGCTTCCAGTCGTCCTTGGTGTAGCGGGCGGCCCGGCGCTGCGACTCGGCGTAGGCCTCGGTGCCGCCCCAGCGCGCCTCCGCCTCCTCCGCGTACTGCTCGGGGTCCTTGTCGCCGAAGACCTCGAACCGCTCCTCGGGGGTGAGGTTGATGCCCATCTCGCGTGCCTCCATGGCGTGTTCCACGGCCGCGGCCATCTTCTTCAGCTGCTCGATCCGGGCGGTCAGCAGTTCGTGCTGGCGGCGCAGATGCGCGCGCGGGTCCGCGTCCGGGTCGTCCAGCAGGGCGGCGACCTCCTCGAGCGGGAAGCCGAGCTCCCGGTAGAACAGGATCTGCTGGAGCCGGTCGAGGTCGGCGTCGTCGTAGCGCCGGTGGCCCGCGTGGCTGCGGCCGCCGGGGACGAGCAGTCCGATCTCGTCGTAGTGGTGCAGGGTGCGCACCGTGACGCCGGCGAAGCCCGCGACCTGTCCTACGGAGTAGCTCACTTCTCCGCTCCCTTCTCGGTAGGTACGCGTGCCACGGTGGGTCCTCACGCGGCGTGAGGTGCAAGCCCGCTGCGGCGATCCCCACGCCCGCACCTCCGGATGTCATGTCCGTTTCGCCCGCTTATCGTGAGCCTGTGGCCCAGGAGACCGCGCGGCACGCACCCACCGCTCCGGCGACGCCCGCCCGCGCGCTGCCGCCCCTGATCCTGCCCGGGCCTGGTGGTGCGGAAGGCGCCGGGGCACGCGGGGCCCGACCCGGCGACGACCGGGCTGGGCTCGCCCGACCGGGGCGATCTGCCGGCGGCGCTGGTGGTCGCGTCCGTGGCCGCGCTGCCCGGCGGGGGCGTTCTGGGGCCGTCGGCGGCCCTGGGCGGGCATCTGACGCTCTTCAAGGGGCTGGACGAGGTCGCGGAGCCGGCGGCCGGTCCCGGCGCCTGGACGGCCGGCCAGTTCGCCACGCCGACGGTGGTGAAGCCGGCGCGCCGGTGGTCGCCATGCGCTGCGGGTTCCGGGGCGGGCGGATCTTCCCGGCGGTGGTCGTCGGGACCGCGCTCGGCCGCACCGCAGTCGCGGGCGGACGGAACTCCCGTCCGCTGACATCCGTTCGATCCTTCAGGAGGCACATCCATGGCGTTGCACAAAGGTCCCGCGAAGCCCGATGAGCGCCCGCTGTCCGTCAACCCCTTCTACGGAGAGGCCAATCCGGTCGGCGGCATGAGGGAGGCGCCGCCCAAGCACCGGATGCCGGACGCCCCGATCTCGCCGTCGACGGCCTATCAGCTGGTCCACGACGAGCTGATGCTGGACGGCAACTCCCGGCTGAACCTGGCCACCTTCGTCACCACCTGGATGGAGCCGCAGGCCGCCCTCCTGATGGGGGAGTGCCGCGACAAGAACATGATCGACAAGGACGAGTACCCGCGCACCGCCGAGCTGGAGCGGCGCTGCGTGGCGATGCTCGCCGACCTGTGGAACGCGCCGGATCCGTCGGCGGCCGTGGGCTGTTCGACGACCGGGTCCAGCGAGGCGTGCATGCTGGCCGGCATGGCGCTCAAGCGCCGCTGGAGCAACCGGAACCCGAAGGCGGGCGCCCGCCCGAACCTGATCATGGGCGTCAACGTCCAGGTGTGCTGGGAGAAGTTCTGCAACTTCTGGGAGGTGGAGGCCCGCCTGGTCCCCATGGAGGGCGAGCGCTACCACCTGGACCCGCAGGCCGCCGCCGAGCTGTGCGACGAGAACACCATCGGGGTCGTCGGCGTCCTCGGCTCCACCTTCGACGGCTCCTACGAGCCGATCGCCGACCTGTGCGCGGCCCTGGACGCCCTTCAGGAGCGCACCGGCCTGGACGTCCCGGTGCACGTGGACGGCGCGTCCGGGGCCATGGTCGCGCCCTTCCTCGACGAGGACCTGGTGTGGGACTTCCGCCTCCCGCGCGTGGCGTCGATCAACACCTCGGGCCACAAGTACGGGCTGGTGTACCCCGGTGTCGGCTGGGCGCTGTGGCGGGACAAGGAGGCACTGCCCGAGGAGCTGGTCTTCCGGGTCAACTACCTGGGCGGCGACATGCCGACCTTCGCGCTGAACTTCTCCCGGCCCGGCGCCCAGGTCGTCGCGCAGTACTACACGCTGCTGCGGCTGGGCCGCGAGGGCTACCGCGCGGTGCAGCAGTCCACGCGGGACGTGGCCCTGGGCATCGCCGACAAGGTGGAGGCCCTCGGTGACTTCCGCCTCCTCACCCGGGGCGACCAGCTGCCCGTCTTCGCCTTCACCACGGTGCCGGAGGTCACTGCGTACGACGTCTTCGACGTCGCCCGGCGGCTGCGGGAGAACGGCTGGCTGGTGCCGGCGTACACCTTCCCGCCGAACCGGGAGGACCTGTCCGTCATCCGGGTGGTGTGCCGCAACGGCTTCTCGGAGGACCTCGCGGAGATGTTCGTGGAGGACCTCACACGGCTCCTGCCGGAGCTGCGGAGCCAGTCGGGCCCGACGACCCGGGACAAGGGAGCGGCGACCGGATTCCACCACTGAGGCACCCCGCCGCCGCGCAGAGGTGCCCCGGCTCCCCGCCGGGGCCGCCGAGCAGGTGCCGTACGGCTGTCAGCGGTTGTCCTCCGGGTGCCGCTCCCCCGTCGCGTACGGGTTCTCCTCGCCCTCGGCCAGGACGCCCACGAAGGGGTCGCCCTCGCCGGCGAAGGTGTAGGCGCCCGCCTCGATGCGATCGATCAGGCCCCGGGTCCAGGCGGCCTCGCCGTCGGCCGTGTGGACCCACATGTTCATGATCTCGCCGATGTGGCCGAGCTTCTCGGGCCCGTCCTGCGGGACGTAGTGCTCGGTGACGGCGTCGCGCCACTCGGCCAGCCCGCGCAGCCGCTGCCGGAGCAGGTCCACGGCCTCCGCCCGGTCCAGGTCGACCATGAAGCCGATCGCCGCGGAGAGCGTGTCGATGCTCCGGTCCCGCGCGACCAGGGCCTCCCGCAGCAGCCGCAGGTACTCCTCGGTGCCCTCGTCCGTGATCTCGTACTCGGTGCGCGGTGGGCCGCCGGCCGTGGACGGCGCGATCTCGTGGGCGAGCAGGAGTCCCTGCTTGGCCATCTGCTTCAGGGCGTGGTAGATCGAGCCGGGCTTGGCGCTGGACCACTCGTGGGCGCCCCAGTACTCCAGGTCGTTGCGCACCTGGTAGCCGTGGGCCCGCCCGTGCTGGCGGACCGCGCCCAGCACGAGGAGACGGATCGCTGACATGCGCTCCAGGGTAGGGGCCGGGCACCCGCCCGCCCCCACCCTCCGGGGCAGCGGCTAGAAGGGGAACCCGCTGCGGCCGTGCTGTACCGAGATCCACTTCGTGGTGGTGAAGGCCTCCAGGGTCGTCTCGCCGTTGAGGCGGCCGACGCCGGAGTTCTTCTCGCCGCCGAAGGGGACGATCGGCTCGTCGTGGACGGTGGCGTCGTTGACGTGGAACATGCCGGTGACGATCTGCTTGGCGAAGGCCACGCCGCGCTCGACGTCGGCGGTGTGGACGGCGCCGCTCAGGCCGTACGGCGTGTCGTTGACGAGGCGTACGGCCTCTTCCTCGCCGTCGAAGGTGATGAGGAAGGCGACCGGGCCGAAGACCTCCTGCTGGAGCAGGGCGGAGTCGGCGGGCAGGCCGGTGAGGACGGACGGCTCGACGAGGTTGTCGGTGGTCGTGCCGTGCAGCAGGGCGGTCGCGCCCTCGGCGATCGCCTGCTCGACGGCGCCGGTCACGGCCTCCGCCTGCTGGGAGTTGATCACCGGGCCGATGAGGGTCGCCGGGTCGCGCGGGTCGCCGGCCTTCAGCGTGCGCACCTTGGCGACGAACTTCTCGGTGAACTCGTCGGCGAGCGAACGGTCGACCAGGATCCGGTTGGCGGCCATGCAGACCTGGCCCTGGTGGACGAAGCGGCTGAAGACGGCCGCGTCGACCGCGTAGTCCACATCGGCGTCGTCCAGGACGACGAAGGCGCTGTTGCCGCCGAGTTCGATGATCGACCGCTTGAAGTGCGAGGCGGCGACCGTGGCGACGTGCCGGCCGACCTTGTCGGAGCCGGTGAAGGAGATGACCCGCGGGATCGGGTGCTCCAGGAAGGCGTCGCCGATCTCGGCGATGTCGGTCACGACCACGTTCAGCAGGCCCGGGGGCAGCCCCGCGTCCTCGAACAGCTTGGCGATCACGGTGCCGCCGGCGATCGGCGTGTTCTGGTGCGGCTTGAGCACCACGCCGTTGCCGAGGGCCAGCGCGGGGGCGACGGACTTCAGCGACAGCAGGAACGGCACGTTGAACGGGCTGATCACACCGACCACGCCGACCGGCTCGCGGTAGACGCGGTTCTCCTTGCCGTCGATCGGCGAGGGCAGGATGCGGCCCTCGGGGCGCAGCGCCAGGTGGATCGACTCGCGCAGGAACTCCTTGGCCAGGTGGAGTTCGAAGGCGGCCTTGCCGAAGGTGCCGCCGGCCTCGGCCACGAGGATCTCGCTGATCTGGGCCTCGCGCTCCTCGACCAGCCGCAGCACCTTCTCGAACACCGAGCGGCGGGCGTAGGCGTTGGTGGCGGCCCACTCCTTCTGCGCACGGGCGGCGGCCCGGTAGGCCTGGTCCACCTCGTCGACCGTGGCGATGGTGATCGAGGCCAGCTTCTCGCCGTCGTAGGGGTTGAAGTCGATGATGTCCCAGGACCCTGTCCCTGGACGCCACTTGCCGTCGATGTACTGCTGGGCCAGGTCGGTGAAGTAGGACGACATGTGATCCCTCAATCCCCTGCTGCGATCGACGTCACGATCTGATCACACGTCATCGTACGTGTGTTTCAAGGGAGTTGTGGTGCGGTCCTCGGTTAACCGAGGGGAAACCCTAGGACAGCTGGATCAGACCGCGCAGCAGGTCCCGGCTCTCGTCGGGGCCGGGGCTGTCGTCCTGAAGTTCCTTGAGCGCCTGCTCGTACTGGCTGACGTCCTCGCGTTTGTCCAGGTAGAGAGCGCTGGTGAGCTGCTCCAGATAGACGACGTCCGAGAGGTCGGCGTCCGGGAAGCTCAGGATGGTGAAGGCGCCGGACTCCCCGGAGTGGCCACCGAAGCTGAACGGCATGACCTGAAGCCGTACGTTGGGCCGCTCGGAGATGTCGATCAGATGCTGGAGCTGACCGCGCATCACCTCGCGATCGCCGTAGGGCCGGCGCAGGGCCGCCTCGTCGAGGACGATGTGGAAGTCGGGGGCGTTCTCGGCGACCAGGTACTTCTGCCGCTCCAGACGCAGCGCCACGCGCCGGTCGATGTCGGCCGCGCTCGCGCCCTTCATACCCCGGCTGACGACCGCGTGGGCGTACGCCTCGGTCTGGAGCAGGCCGTGCACGAACTGCACCTCGTACGCCCGCAGCAGGGAGGCCGCGCCCTCCAGGCCGACGTACGTGGGGAACCAGTTGGGCAGGACGTCGGAGTAGCTGTGCCACCAGCCCGCGACGTTGGCCTCGCGGGCGAGTCCGACGAGCGCCTGGCGCTCGGTGTCGTCCGTGATGCCGTACAGCGTCAGCAGGTCCTCCACGTCCCGGGTCTTGAAGCTCACTCGGCCCAGTTCCATGCGGCTGATCTTCGACTCCGACGCCCGGATCGAGTACCCGGCCGCCTCACGGGTGATGCCGCGTGCCTCACGCAGTCGCCGTAGTTGCGAGCCGAGCAGCATCCGCCGCACCACCGATCCGGGCTCTCCCGCGCTCACGTTCGCCAGCCTCCCCAACCGTCCACAGGCCCCGCAGTCTGCCACTAAAACACTTCGAGCAGTACTCGTCCGATTACAGAGATGGAAAGAAGCCAAAGGATACGGACAGAGCGGCGCAGGGGAAGGGGAAGAGGAAGGCAAGAGAAGTGCCGCTGATAGGCGAGAAGATGGCGGAAAAAATGGCCAAGAAGCGGTACGGGGAGGTCCATTTCGGTCACGTGCACGTGCATCTGCCCTTGCATCCGCCGTGCGCATCCGAAACCATGGTCCCGCGCCACCGCTGCATCGCAACGACCGCGACTCCCGGGAGTGCCTCGCATGGGGACGAATGGATCGACCATGCTCGAGCCGTTACGGCAGGGCCTTCCGCCGCTTGATCCCGCGGCCGTGTCCAACGCGGCCTCCTGCGCCCTTCCGCCCCGCTTCGAAGCCGTGCGCGAGGCACGGCAGTTCACCAGACGAACCCTTGGCCAGTGGGACGTGGGCGACCGCTTCGACGACGTCTGTCTGGTGGTCTCGGAACTGGTGACCAACGCGCTGCGACACGGGATGTCCCCGGACACCGCCCCGCCCGCGGGGGATCAGCACCCGCCGGTGCGGCTGCACCTGATGCGGTGGACCGAGCGACTGGTGTGCGCGGTGCGCGATCCCAGCCACGACAGCCCGCTGCCGCAGGACAGTGAGGACTTCTCGGCGGAGTCGGGCCGCGGCCTGTTCCTCGTCGACAGCTTCGCCGACAGCTGGGGCTGGCATCCGCTGTCCGGCTCCCTGGGCGGCAAGGTGGTCTGGGCGCTGTTCCGGTTGCGCACGCCGGCGGAATGAAGAACCGCGGCACCGTTCGGCGCCGCGGTTCTACGCGCGTTGCAGCCTGATTTCAGGTGGTACGCGCGACTTATCCGGATGTGAGACATCCATGTCCGACGGACGCGAGGGACGGGGACGTCAGCTCGCGATCAGGTGATCGAACTCGCCGTCCTTGATGCCCAGGAGCATCGCCTCGATCTCGGCCCGCGTATAGACGAGCGCGGGGCCGTCCGGGAACCGCGAGTTGCGCACGGCCACCTCACCGCCCGGCAGTCGCGCGAACTCCACGCAGGACCCCTGCGAGTTGCTGTGCCGGCTCTTCTGCCAGGCAACCCCGGACAACTGTGTGGCCGTCATGCCGTTGTACACGTCGTGCCCCCCGTCAACGTGGTGGTCCACAGGTCGCTCCCTGGTGGTGCACTGGCTCGTGTGGCCATTGGTGCCGTGGTCAACTGTCCCGGATCATAACCCCGTTCATGTGCAGTTGCATGAGCAGATGCACGTGCACGTGGGGTGCCGGCACGGTTACAGCTTTGACGCCCGCTTTACCCGACGCGTCGGCCTGCCGGACCGGTGATTTAGTTCGGATCGAACCACTCGTGCACTAGGAACAGACGCGCGGCACGGCCGTCGTGTTCCGTCGGTACGGCAACGGTTCGGCTGCCGGGAGCGTACGCCCGTCACCTCGGCCTCCCGCGCGGGCACCCTTCCCCCGGACGGCCGTCATCCGCTCCGCACGGTAGGCCGAACCTCCGGATGTGGCGGTTCCGCATGTCCCGCCGGGAGATGTGGGGGAGACGGTGCCGGGATGGCCGGGAGGGACCGGAAGCGGTCCGGCTCCCTCCGGCCGGACGCGACAAGCACTCGCCCCCGCGTACGACACGGGGGTCGTACGCGGGGGCGGGGTGGGCTCTGGTTCCGGGGCCGCGAGCGGTGTCCGGCTTTTGGCGGGTGCGTGGCGCAGCTGGCCGTCCAGAGGCTGTGGACGGACGGCGGGTGTCCACTCGTACCGATGACGGGGTCGTCCTACGGTCGCCGAAAGGGTCCGGATCAATGGCCCCGGGACGGGATCAGCGGCTGCCGTACGGCAGGAGAGCCATCTCTCGGGCGTTCTTGATCGCCCGGGAGAGCTCGCGCTGCTGCTGGGCGGTGACCCGGGTGACGCGGCGGCTGCGGATCTTGCCGCGGTCGGAGACGAACTTCCGCAGCAGATCGGTGTCCTTGTAGTCGATGTAGGTGATCCCCGCCTGGTCGAGCGGGTTGGGACGGGGCTTGGCGGGCTTGCGCTCGGGCTTGCGCGGCATGGGGTCAGATCTCCAGAAGGGTGTCGAAGGCGGGCGGCAACCGCTTCCAGGCGTCGCGGCCCGCGGTGTACTCGGCGTCGGTGAGCAGGCAGGACTCCAGGACCTGTTCGAGGCCGTCGCGGTCGAGGCCGGGGGACGTGAAGACCAGGTGCTGGCAGCAGTCGCCGTGCTCGGGGTGCCAGTCCAGCGCGGCGGCGGCGCGGCGCACCGGCGGGACCATGTCCCAGGCCGCGTCCGGCAGGGAGGCCAGCCAGGGGCCGGCCGGCTCCACGCACAGGGCGCCGCCGGCCGCGTCCCAGTGGAGCAGCGTGTCGGGCCGGTCGGCGAGCCAGAACCGGCCCCGGCTGCGGGCGGCGGCGCAGGTCAGGTCCTCCAGCGCCGCGTAGAGCCGCTCCGGGTGGAAGGGACGGCGGCGGTGCCAGACGAGCGTGCTCACCCCGTGCGCGTCGGCCTCGGCGGGGAGGAGGGCGCAGGCCGGGTGCTGGGCCGCGGCGGCCGCCTCGACGTCGAAGCCGGCGAGGGCGGCGGCGGCCAGCTCGGAGGTGATGCCTGGTGCGGATGCACGTGCGGATGCGTCCGGCGTGGGGGTGGGCACCTCCGCCGTGGGGGCGGGGGTGTGCGCCTTGGGGGCGGCTGGGCCCGCCGGGTCCCCTGGGTGGCCGCCCGGGACGGGGACCCGGCGAGCTGTCGGGTGGAGCTGGGCGAGCAGCTCACGGTCCTCGGCGTCGGCCTCACCGGAGTCGACGACAGCCAGCACGGGGGCGTACTCCAGCTGACGCGCGAAGGTGTCGGCGACGGTCCGCTGGTCGGTGGCGGCCGCGGCGAGGCCGCAGTCGGCGAGGTCGTCGCCGTTGCCGAGGCAGGGCAGGAGCAGGGCCGGGTCGACGGCGGTGATCACACCGGTGACCGTGAGCCCGCCGGCCACGACCACCTCGGCCATGGCCTTGGGCTCGACGGAGTCCCACAGCTCGACGACCGCGAGCCGGGTGGTGCCGTCCTCGGCGAGGCGGAGCAGCTCGGGCACCAGATCCTCGCGCAGGGCACAGCAGGCGCAGTCGTTGACCAGGGGCGCCTCGCCGGCGGACAGGATGCCGCCGGCGTCGCGGACGGTGCGCACGACCGTGCCGGCCGCGGCCGTCGCCAGGTCGTGGTGGAGTACGACGCTGCCGGGGACGTCGGCGAGCAGGCGCGCGACCGTCGCCCGGCGGGCGTCGGCGTGCAGCCCGCCGACGATCACGACGGACAGGCTCACGCGCCGCCCGCCTTCCCGTACCGGCGTTCGAAGCGCTCGACGCGGCCGGCGGTGTCCAGGACGCGGGCGGTGCCGGTGTAGAAGGGGTGGCTGACGTTCGAGATCTCGACGTCCACGACCGGGTAGGTGCGGCCGTCCTCCCATTCGATCGTCTTCTCGCTCGTCATCGTCGAGCGGGTGAGGAAGGTGTAGTCGGCGGCACGGTCACGGAAGACGACCGGACCGTAGGCCGGGTGGATTCCCTCGCGCATGGGTCAGCGCTCCTCTCGGAAGTCGACGTGGCGGCCGGCGACCGGGTCGTACTTCCTGAGGGTCATACGGTCCGGGTCGTTGCGGCGGTTCTTGCGGGTCACGTAGGTGAAGCCGGTCCCCGCCGTGGAGCGGAGCTTGATGACCGGGCGGAGTTCGTTGCGTGCCATGCTGCTATGTTACTGAAAATGAATTCCATTAGCGATAGCTGTCCGAGAGAGGTACGTCACGTATGTCCGCGCACTGCATGCTGACCGGGGCCCGGCCCGGGTTCGGCAACCGCATCTCCCACTCCCACCGGCGGACCTCCCGCCGCTTCGACCCGAACATCCAGTCCAAGCGCTACTGGCTGCCGAGCGAGGCCCGGCACGTGCGGCTGCGGCTGAGCACGAAGGGGATCAGGACCGTGGACGCGCTCGGCGTCGAGGCGGCCGTGGCGCGGATCCGCGCCCGGGGAGTCAGGGTCTGAAGGGGCTGAGGGACCGATGGCGAAGAAGAGCAAGATCGCGAGGAACGACGAGCGGCGGAAGGTCGTCGCGCGGTACGCCGAGCGGCGGGCCGAGCTGAAGGAGATCATCCGTCGGCCGTCCTCGACGGAGGCCGAGCGGACCGCCGCGCAGCGGGAACTGAGCAGGCAGCCGCGTGACGCGAGCGCCACGCGCGTGCGCAACCGGGACCAGGTGGACGGGCGGCCCCGGGGCTACTTCCGGACGTTCGGGCTGTCCCGGGTGGGGCTGCGGGAACAGGCGCACGCGGGACATCTGCCGGGGGTGCGCAAGTCGTCCTGGTGATTCGCTCAGCTCACCCCCAAGGTTCTGCCAAGCCGTGCTGGTAGCTTGCTGCGCACCTTCCGTCCGGCTAGAGCTTGGGAGCTTGCAGTGACTTCGGCGATCTTCTCGCGCGGCACGTCCCGGCGACCGGTGCGGGCCGTGGCCTGCGCCGCCGCGCTGGCCGGCGCGCTCGCGCTGACCGGGTGCAGCGACGACGGCGGTTCGGACGACGGCTCCTCGGCCACGCCGTCCACCACGGCCACGGCGTCGGCGGACACCGGGGGCGCGAGCGGGGCGACGCCCGAGGTCGCCGGTGAGCTGGAGGGCAGCTGGCTCGCCACGGCGGACGGCAAGGCCGTGGCGCTGATCATCACCGGAAAGCAGGCCGCCCTCTTCGCGACCGGCGGGACCGTGTGCAGCGGGACCGCCGGGCAGGAGGGGGGCATGCAGATGATCCGCCTCGAGTGCACGACTGGCTCGAAGGACCGCACCACCGGCATGGTGGACTCCGTCGGCGACGACTCGCTCCAGCTCACCTGGGAGGGCGCGGCCGGCAAGGAGACGTACACCAAGGCGGAGGGCGGTCAGTGGCCGTCGGGACTGCCGACGGCCGGGCTCGGGTAGGGCGCCCGCCGGGGCGTCGGCGTCCCGTACGGAACCACTCACGCGGGTGGGTTGGGCGGGGGTGCGGAACGATTCGCCGCACGCGTGCGTGATGATCCTTCGAGCACCGTCACGAACCTCAGGGGATCACTCATGCGCGCCGTTCCGATCACCATCACCGCCCTCGCCGCGGCTCTCCTCCTCACCGCCTGCTCCAGTGCCGACAGCGGCTCGGAGGGCTCGGGCGACGGCGGGAGCAAGGCCGCCGGGACGGCCGGGGCCGCCTGCGCCGCCGCCGATCTGTCCCAGGAGGTGGCCGCCAACGCCGCCCCCGCCGCCGGGGACAGCGGCAACGTCACCGTCACCCTGACCAACAAGGGCGCCGAGTGCACCCTGGACGGCTTCCCGGGCGTCGACCTCGTCGCGGGCGGCGCCTCTGCGACCGTCGCGAACGATCCGGCCGCCGAGGCGCAGAAGGTGACGCTCCCGGAGCAGGGCACCACCTCGTTCACGATCACCTACCTGCGCGGCGAGGGCGGCGACAAGAGCGTCGCCGTCAAGACGGTGAAGTACAGCCTGCCGGGCGCCACGGAGACGCAGAGCTTCGACTGGTCGTACGGCGATGTGGCGCTGAAGGGCGAGGGTGACGCGGCGGATGCGACGGTGAGCGCGTTCCAGCAGGCGGGCGACTGACGACGCCCGTATCCACGGACGTCCGGACCTCAGGGGAGTCCGGACGTCAGAGGAGTCCGGGTCTCAGGGAAGGCGGGTGCGGGGGCGGACCTGTGCGCGGTCGGCGGCCTCGGCGCCCTGGGTCCAGCCCGCCTCGTCGGTGACCCCGCGCAGGCGGGTGGTGACCGTGGCCGGGAACATGCGGTCCGTGGCGGCGGTGACGGCGACCTCGCGGGTGGCCAGGACCGGGAGCAGGTCGTCGCTGACCTGGGTCTCGGCGGCGGCGGTGAGGCGGGTGCCGATGCGGTGGGCGTAGGCCGCGAGGAAGGACTGCCGGAAGGTCTTGGTCCGCTTGCGTCCGCCGGCCCGCTGGGCGGCCTCCGCCCTGGTCATCGCGGAGTGCGCCTGCACCAGGAGTGAGGTGTAGAGGAGTTCCACGGCTTCCAGGTCGGCCTCGAAGCCGACGACCGTGGAGAAGCAGAACGGTTCGTTCCACACCGCCTTGCAGTGGTTGGCGTCGGCGACCGCGTCCAGGAGCACCGCCTTGGCCTGCTCGTACGGCGGTTCCACGCCGATCCGGCAGGCGCCGGGCGCGTCCGGGTCCGGGGCCTGGGCGTCGAGCAGCGCCTCGTCGACGCTGTGCCGGGCCATCAGCTCCTGCGCCTTCGCGGTGAGCGCCTCCGCCTCCTCCGGATAGCCGGTCGCCTCCGCCTTGGCGAGCAGGGCGCGGATACGGGTGAGCATCTTGGAGTCGGAACGCCGGCCCGGCCGCCGTTCCCGGCGCTCGTCGAGGGGTTCGAGCGCGGGCAGGCTCAGCAGCAGGCGGTACAGCTCCAGGACGGCGGTGGCGTACGTGAAGCGGTCCGCGCGGGGCGGGTCACCGGCGGGCAGGTCGGCGAGCTGGGCCGCCCAGCGGGGGCCGCGGGCCTTGTCGTCCGGCGCCTGCGCGCGGATCAGCGCGGCGGCCAGCCGTACGTGGACGTCGTCCAGGTCCCGCCGCACGATGCGTACGACGTCGGCGGGCTGCCAGCCGCGCCGCCACACCGCCGCCACGAACTCCGTCCCGCGGCGCGCGAGTTCGGCGTCCGCCGCGGGGTCGGCGGCGAGCACGGAGGCGCCCGCGTCGAGGGCGGCGTCGGCGGCGTCGTAGAGGGCGGCCCGGAAGGCGCGGTCGACGGTGCTGGGGGTGCTGCTCACCGGTCGATGGTGCCACGCGCGCGTGGCCGCACGGAGAACAGGACCAGCGGCGAACAGGACCAGCGGCGAACAGGACCCAGTGACAACCCGAGGTTGACAGTGAGGGGATGTCAACCTACGGTTGACACATGACTGAGCGACCGGAACCCACCGCATCCATTCGTCTCGACGACCTCATCGCGGCCATCAAGAAGGTCCACGAGGAGCCGCTCGACCAGCTTCAGGACGCCGTCATCGCGGCGGAGCACCTCGGGGAGGTGTCCGACCACCTGATCGGGCACTTCGTCGACCAGGCCCGGCGGTCCGGGGCGTCCTGGACCGACATCGGGCGCAGCATGGGCGTCACGCGCCAGGCCGCGCAGAAGCGGTTCGTGCCGAAGGAGTCCGTCGACCCGGACGGCCAGGGCTTCAGCCGCTACACCCCGCGCGCGCGGAACGCGGTCATGGTCGCCCACAGCGAGTCCAAGGCCGCCGGCAACGCCGAGGGGCTGCCGGCCCATCTGGTGCTAGGGCTCCTCGCCGAGCCGGAGGGCCTCGCGGCAAAGGCCATGGTCGAGCAGGGCGTCACCCTGGACGCGGTCCGCGAGGCCGCGACCGCCGCGCTGCCGCCCGCGGTCGACGAGGTGCCCGAGCTGGTCCCGTACGGCTCGGACGCCAAGAAGGTCCTGGAGCTGACCTTCCGCGAGGCACTGCGCCTCGGCCACAACTACGTCGGCACCGAGCACCTCCTGCTGGCGCTGCTCGAGTTCGAGAACGGCGAGGGCGTCCTCAGCGGCCTCGGCATCGACAAACCCGGCACCGAGCGGTACGTCGCGAAGGCGCTGGCGGACATCGTGGATGGGCGGCAGGACAAGGACTGAGGGCGGCGAGGGGGGGCGTTGTCAGACCCCCCTGGCAGACTCGCAGTGTGGTCGATCGGTGGGTGCTCGCTCCGGTCGAGGACGGTGGCGTGGAGCTGGCCGTCCTCGGTCCGGACGGGCTGCCCGCAGGTCCGGTGCTGCGGGAGGCGGAGCTGACCCGGGCCGTGCGCGAGCGGCCCGACGTCACCCGCTGGGTCTGGCGTTCCACGGCCGAGGTGTATCCGCGTCTGCTCGCCACGGGGGTGCGAGTCGAGCGGTGCTACGACGTCGAGGACGCCGAGACCCTCCTCCTGGGTCACGAGGGGCGGTACGGGGAACCCCGCTCCGCGGCCGCGGCCCTGGCCCGGCTGCGCGGCGGCCCCGTGCCGCCCGACCCGCCGCAGGCCTCCGCCACGCCCGGCACCCAGTCCTCCCTGTTCGAGCCGCAGTCCGTGCGGTCCGCCCCGATGCCGCTGGCCGACCTGGTCGAGGTGTACGCCGAGCAGCAGCGGCGCCACGACCGGGCGGAGCACCCGGACCGGATGCGGCTGCTGACGGCGGCCGAGTCGGCGGGGATGCTGGTGGCCGCCGAGATGAACCGCGCCGGGCTCCCCTGGAGCGCGGACGTCCACCGCGCGGTGCTGCACGACCTGCTCGGCGAGCGGTACGCGGGCGGCGGCGAGCCCCGGCGCCTCGCCGAGCTGGCCGACGAGGTGTCCGCCGCCTTCGGCCGCCGGGTCCGCCCGGATCTGCCCGCCGATGTGATCAAGGCCTTCGCCCAGGCCGGGATCCGGATCAGGTCGACCCGGCGCTGGGAGATCGAGTCCGTCGACCATCCGGCGGTGAAGCCGCTGATCGAGTACAAGAAGCTGTACCGCATCTGGGTCGCCCACGGCTGGTCCTGGCTCCAGGACTGGGTGCGCGAGGGCCGGTTCCGGCCCGAGTTCCTGGCGCACGGCACGGTCACCGGCCGCTGGGTGACCAACGGCGGGGGCGCCCTCCAGATCCCCAAGGTGATCCGGCGGGCCGTGGTCGCCGACCCCGGCTGGCGGCTGGTCGTGGCCGACGCCGACCAGATGGAGCCACGCGTCCTCGCGGCGATCTCCCGCGACCCCGGCCTGATGGAGGTGGCGGGCCGCGAGAGCGACCTCTACCAGTCCGTCTCCGACCGCGCCTTCTCCGGCGACCGCGACCAGGCCAAGATCGCGGTCCTCGGCGCGGTCTACGGCCAGACCTCCGGCGACGGCCTGAAGAACCTCGCCGCGCTGCGCCGCCGCTTCCCGCGCGCGGTGGCCTACGTCGACGACGCGGCCCGGGCCGGCGAGGAGGGGCGGCTGGTGCGGACCTGGCTCGGGCGGACCTGCCCGCCGGCCGTCCGCGACGGCGACGACGGCACCGAGGAGGCGGGCATCCCGGACGATGCCGACGAGACCGGGGCCGGAACCGAGACCGGGGCCGACGGGCCGGAGCGGTGGGGGCGCGGCTATGCCTCTTCCCACGCACGCGCGCGGGGCCGCTTCGCCCGTAACTTCGTCGTCCAGGGCAGCGCCGCCGACTGGACGCTGCTGCTGCTCGCCGCGCTGCGCCGCAGCTGCGCCGGCATGGCGGCCGAGCTGGTCTTCTTCCAGCACGACGAGGTCATCGTGCACTGTCCGCAGGAGGAGGCCGAGGCGGTCGTCGCCGCCATCCGGGAGGCGTCCGACCTGGCCGGGCGGCTGACCTTCGGGGAGACGCCGGTCCGGTTTCCGTTCACCACGGCGGTGGTGGAGTGCTATGCCGACGCGAAGTGACCGGGCCGGCCGACGCGAAGTGACCGGGCCGGCCGACGCGACGTGACCGAGCCGATCGACGCGGCGTGACCGGCCCGTGCGCCGGGCGCGATCAGGCCTCGCCGGGCGATCGGCCCTCGCCGGCGAGCAGTTCCCTCAGCTCCCGCAGGACCGACGTCTCGTCCGTGCCGTCCAGTGCCGTCAGAGCACGGCGCCACTCCTCGTGCGCCCGCTCCTCCCGCCCCTGCGCGCGGAGCAGGAGACCGTACTGGTGGCGGGCCAGGCCGTCGGTGTAGCGGTCGGCGCGGGTGCCGGCCCGGCGCAGGAGTTCGGCGCACTCCCCCAGCGCGCGTTCGGTACGGCCCAGCAGGCGCAGGGCGCGTACGGCACCCAGCCGGGTCTGGGACTCGCCGTGCCAGTCGCCGTGGCCGCCCAGGATGCGCAGGCTCTCCTCGAAGTGCGGCAGGGCGGCGGCCGGTTCGCCCAGGGTGAGATGGGCGTAACCGATGTTGCAGTGCGCCGTGTGCCGCAGGATGACGGCGCCGATCTCCTCCCCGATGGCCAGCGAGCGCCGGTGCTGCTCGATGGCGGCGCGCGGGTCGGTGTGCTCGTAGAGGTTGCCGAGGTGGCTGCGGGTGACGGCCTCGCCGTAGGGGTCGTTCAGCCGGCGGGAGCACTCCAGGCTCTGCCGCAGGGCCTCGCCGGACTCCTCGTGCCGGCCGAGGCTCTCCAGCAGCAGCCCCCGGTTGTTGAGGCAGCGGCGGATCCAGGAGGGCCGGCCGAGCCGTCGCCAGATGGCCAGGGCGCGGCCGTTGAGGGCGAGCGCGTCCTTCTGGCGGCCGGTCAGGAAGTGCAGGCCGGCCAGGTCGACGAGCGCGTACGCCTCGGCCGCGTCGTCCCCGAGCCGGCGGGCCGTGCGCAGCGCGGTCCGCCCGAGCACCTCCGTCTCGGCGACCCGGCCGGCGCGCTGGAGATAGGGGAAGAGCAGGCGCAGCAGGGTGGAGACGAGGGGCGCGTCACCGGCGGCGTCCGCGCGGCTCTCCACCAGGGCGACGATGTTCTCCAGTTCCGTGTCACCCCAGGCGAAGGCCTCCTCGGCCCCGGTGAAGGGCGGTACGGCCCGGACGTGCGCCGCGTGCGCGTCGGGCTGGGCGGTGGTCGGGAGGCGGCGGTCGTCCCGGTCGAGGCCGGGCTCGACGATGGCGGTGAGGACGTGTTCGGCCTTGGCGGCGTACCAGTGCAGGGCCGTTTCGGCGGCGGCGCCGGCGTCCCGCGTCCCCACGAGTTCGCGCGCGAAGACCCGCACCAGGCCGTGGGGCACGTAGCGGCCGTACGCCGTCTCCTCCAGGAGGGCCACGTCGACGAGCCGATCCAGGGCGGCCTCGGCGCGCCGCTCGTCGATGCCGGTGAGGCGGGCCAGCAGGGGTGCGCCGTACGCGGGCAGGTCGAGCGCGCCGATGCGGCGCAGGGCGAGGGCCGCGTCCCGGTCGGTCTGGCGCGCGGAGGCGGCGAGCCCGTCGTGGGCGACGGCGAGGGAGCGGCGGACGCTCAGGTCGTCGTACTCCAGGTGGTACAACCGGCTCTCGGTGGCGGCGAGTTGGCGGGCGAGGGCGTCCGGGGTGAGGGCCCGGCGCGCGGCCAGACGGGCGGCGACGATCCGCAGGGCGAGGGGGAGGCGGCCGGTGAGGTCGATGAGGGGGTGGGTGGCGTCGAGGTTGTCGAGGGGGTGGGTGGGGATGGGGTCGGGTGGGGGGCTGGGGGTGCCGGGGGTGCCGGGAGCGTTGGGAGGGTTAGGGGCTGCAGGAGAGTTGGGAGCGTCGGTGTTTTCGGTTCCCTTGCCTGCGGCCGTCGCCGCGGCCGAACCCGTCACCGAACCCGCCCCGCGCCCGGACGCCGCCCGCAGCAGTTCCGCGCTCGCCTCGGCGGACAGGGGCGCGAGCGGGAAGCGGTGGGCGCCGTCGAGGGCGGTGAGCGGGGAGCGGCTGGTGACGATCACCGCGCAGTCCGGGCCGCCAGGCAGCAGCGGGCGGATCTGGGCGGCGGTCGCGGCGTCGTCGAGGACGAGGAGCGTGCGGGTGGGAGCGAGCAGGGTGCGCAGCAACGCGGCTGCCGCGTCCGGGTTTTCGGGGATGTGACGGGGCTCAGTGCCCAGGTCGCGGAGCAGGGCGGCGAGTGCCTGGCCGACGGGAAGGGGGGTCATGCCGGGGGTGGCGCCCTGGAGGTTGAGGTAGAGCTGACCTCTGGTGAAACGTTCCTTCAGGGCATGCCCGAGGTGGAGCGCGAGCGCGGTCTTGCCGACGCCGGCCATGCCGCTGATCACGGCGACGGGGGTGCCGCCGTCCGCGGTGAGGGTGCGCTCAAGCGGGCGGAGGATGTCGTCGCGGCCGGTGAAGTGGGCGGGTGGGGGTGGGAGTTGGGCGGGGTGGAGAGCGGGGTGGACGGCGGGGTCCGCGTGTGGGCAGCGGTCCGCGGTCGAGGCGGCAGGGGCGGCCGGGGCGCCTGAAGTGGCCGGGTCACCTGGGCCATTGCCCATCATGCTGCTCGGGGTGTCCTCCTCGACAGCATCCCCAGGCACCGCCCCCCGCACCGCATCCGGCACCGCCTCCCGCATCGCATCCGGCACCGCCTCCCGAACCGTCTCCCCCACCTCCACCCCCCGCAGCACCTCCACGTGGGCCTCGCGGACCGCCGGGCCCGGTTCGATGCCGAGGTCCTCGACGAGACGGGTGCGCAGATCGCGGTGGACGGCGAGGGCCTCGGCCTGGCGGCCGGTGCGGTACAGGGCGAGCATCAGTTGGCGGTGGTACGCCTCGCGCAGCGGATGCTCGGCGGCCAGCGCCGTCAACTCCGGGACGACCCGGTCCAGCCGACTGCCGCCGAGGGCCAGTTCGGCGTCGTAACGCCACTCCAGCAGAAGCAGCCGGGCCTCGCAAAGGCGCTGGACGAAGGCGTATCCCCCCAGGTCGGCGGGGAGCCCGCTGAGCGGGGTGCCGCGCCAGAGCGCGAGGGCCGCGGCGCACTCGCGCACGACGCGCTCCCAGTTGCGGGCGGCGTACGCCCCGCGTGCCGCGGCGATGTGGCGGTCGAAGGCATGGACGTCCAGCTCGCCCTGCGCGACCCGCAGTTGGTAGCCGGGCGGCACGGCCCGCAGGCGCTCCGGGTCGTCGAGGAGGCGGCGCAGTCTGGTCACGTGGTTGTGCAGCGAGGCGTGCGCGGAGGCCGGCGGCGCTCCGCCCCACAGCGCCTCCTTGAGCGACTCGACGGGGACGACCCGGCCCGCGTCGAGGAGGAGGACGGCGAGGAGGGCGCGGACCTTGGGGCTGCGGATGGTCTCGTACGAGAGGTCGGCACCGGCGTCGAACTCCGGAGCACCTGGCTCGCCCGGCGCATACGGAGCACCTGGAGCACCCGGCGCGTACAGCACCGGTGGTCCCAGGAGTCCGAACCGTAGCTCGCACTGGCGCCGCCGTATCACGCCGCCCCTCGCCTTCCCGCGCCCCCGTGCCGGGGTGCGCCGCCCGGCGGGCACTCCGTGGCACCGGCGGGATTTCGCCCCCCGGCACAACGGCTTTCCGCCATCCTGTCCTTGACGGTTCGCGCCGGAATCGGCTGCCGCTCCGGTCGCCTCCCGGGTTCGCCCGATGACTTCAGGCCAGGTGACCAGCGAGGACATGGAGAACCGTTGGCCATATGTTAGCGATTCGTTGGTGCGGTCTGATGTGATCACACCATCGGATCTGGCCCGACGGCGCGCGCGTGTACACGCGATACTCGGGGGAGTGTCGCCGCCGCGGCCGGGTCCGGGCGCGTGTTCGGGCCCCGGTCGTCAGAGGTGAACGACCGGGGCCCGCGCGCCGTTCACAGAACGGTCGGTTCCGGACTCGTTCAGAACAAGTCGGTCCCGGACTCGCTCAAGACAAGTCGGCCCCGGACTCAGACGACCGGACCGGGGTCACATGACCAGGCTCAGACGACTGGGGTCAGACGACCCGGGTTCGACGACCCGGGTTCGACGACTGGGCTCAGATGACCGGCGGTCGGCCGAGCCGGGTCAGCCGCCATACCGTCCGCCACCGCATGGGCCGCCGTTCGCCCGCCGGCTTGCGCACGCCCTCCACGAACCCGCCGAACCAGGCCTTGAGCCCGCCGAGCGAGCGGGTGCGCAGCAGGGTGACGGCGATCCACACGCCCAGGTGGACGGGGATGAGCGGCAGCGGGAGGTTGCGCCGGACCAGCCAGACCCGGTTGCGGGCGGTGACGCGGTAGTAGATGGCGTGCCGGGCGGGCGAGGTCTTGGGGTGCTGGAGCAGCAGTTCGGGTGCGTAGAGGATCTTCCAGCCGGCGTCGGTGGCGCGCCAGGCCAGGTCGGTCTCCTCGTGCGCGAAGAAGAACTCGGCGGGCCAGTCGCCGGTCTGCGCGAGCATGGCCATGCTGAGCGCGTGGCCGCCGCCGAGAAACCCGGTGACGTAACCGCCTTCCATCGGGTCGGAGGCGCCGACGCGCGGCACGTGCCGGCGCTGGGTCTCGCCGTGCTCGTCGGCGATACGGAAGCCGACGATGCCGAGGCGGGGATCGGCGGCGTACAGATCGCGGACGCGGCGCAGCACGTCGGGGTCGACGAGCAGACCGTCGTCGTCCAGTTCGACGACGACATCCACGTCCCCGAACTCCCGCAGGCGGGCGAGGGCGACGTTGCGGCCGCCGGGGCAGCCGAGGTTCTCGTCGACGTCGATGGTGGTGACCTCGCCGGGCAGGGAGAGGCGCTCGGCGAACTCGGGAAGCAGGCAGCCGTTGCCGACGACGACTATTCGGGCCGGGGCCAGGTCCTGTTTGGCCACGGACGTCAGCAGGGCGTCGACCTCGGCGGGCCGGTTCCCCATCGTCACCACGGCAACGGCGATCCTCGGCTCCACCACGTCCCTCACACCCCTCACTCCATCCGGCCCGACGACGCCCGTCGTTCACCAAGATGTTGCCTCAAGTGGGGAGGTTGCTCTGACGCCGGTTCACTTTGTGTCCCGTTTACGGCGATTTTCCCTGCGTCGGACGAACTTCAGCCCCGACCAGTCCTCGCCCAGCGCGGCGACCTTCACGTCGACGACGCCGAGGGGGAGGAAGAGGTCACGCAGGTCGTTCTCGGCGAGGTCGCTGACGTGTCCGGCGGCCTTGCGCGGCCAGGCGATCCACAGCATGGCGTCGTCGGCGAGGTCGCGGACGAGGGCGGGGGTTTCGGCCGCGAGCCCGGCGTGGGTGCGGTAGAAGGCGACGGTGACGTCCGCGTCACGGGGGCCACCGGGTGCGACGTCGACGCCGTCGGGGAGATCGGGTACGGCCCACCCGGGCGGGGCGTGGCGCAGGCGCAGCCGGCGTCCGGGCCTGACGCCGAGTTTCCTGGCGAGGGGGGTGCCGGAGTAGCCGTCGGTCGCGGCCGAGGGGCTCACCGTTCCACCGTAGCCTCGCCTCGGACCCGCCTCACCCGGAGGAGAAGACCATGCCTTTGCGCTGTGCCGTACTCGACGACTTCCAGAACGTGGCGACGGAGTTCGCCGACTGGTCCCTGCCGGGCGAGAAAGTGGAGGTCGTCTCCTTCACCGAGCACTTCGGGACGGAGGACGAGCTGGCGGCGGCGCTGGCCGGCTTCGACTGCGTGGTGACCCTGCGGGAACGGGTCCCCTTCCCCGCGTCGCTGCTCGACCGGCTTCCCCGGCTGCGGCTGCTGATCGCCTCCGGCATGCGGAACTCGGTGATCGACTACGCGGCGGCGCGGGCGAACGGCGTGACGGTGTGCGGTACGGAGAGTTCGTCGACGCCGCCGATGGAGCTGACCTGGGCATTGCTGCTGGGGCTGGCGCGGGGGCTGGTCGAGGAGAACACGGCGCTCCGGTCGGGCGGGCCCTGGCAGTCGACGGTCGGCGCGGACCTGCACGGACGGCGGCTGGGACTCCTGGGCCTGGGGAAGATCGGCGGCCTGGTAGCCCGGGTGGGGCTGGCCTTCGGGATGGAGGTGAGCGCGTGGAGCCAGAACCTGACAGCGGGGCGGGCGGCGGAGGTGGGCGTGCGGCTCGCGTCCTCGAAGGAGGAACTGCTGGCGGAGAGCGACTTCGTGTCCGTGCACCTGGCCCTGAGCGACCGCACCCGGGGGCTGGTCGGCGCCGCCGAGCTGGCTCTGCTGAAGCCGACGGCGTACCTGGTGAACACCTCGCGGGCGGCGATCGTCGACCAGGACGCGTTGCTGGCGGCGCTGCGGGAGGGGCGGATCGCGGGGGCGGGGGTGGACGTGTTCGACGTCGAGCCGCTCCCCGTCGACCACCCGATGCGGACGGCTCCGCGCCTGCTGGCGACTCCGCACCTGGGGTACGTGTCGCGGGCGAACTACGAGCGGTACTACGGGCAGGCGGTGGAGGGGATTCGGGCGTATCTGGAGGGGACACCGGTGCGGGTGCTGGGCTGAGGGAGGGGCTGGGCCTCGGGGTTCCGGCGGGGGTTGATCGAGGCGGGAGGCCCGGAGGCCTGGAGGCCGGAGACCCCGAGGCCCAGAAGCCGGAGGCCCAGAGACCGGAGAGACCGGAGAGACCGGGCTCAGTGGGAGGCGAACATCTCCACCAGTCCCCTCGGCGCGTCCTCCGCGAAGCACATGTCCAGACTGTCCGCCGACTCCCGCGCGGCCGTCTCGGCCCGCGCGAACATCGCTTCCTCGTACGCCGCGAGGGCCTTCTCCGGGTCGTCGCGGTGGTCGGCGAGCGCGCGGGCGAGGTCGGCGCCGTCGATCATCGCGAGGTTGGCGCCCTCCCCGGCGAACGGCGACATCAGGTGCGCGGCGTCACCGAGGAGCGTCACGCCCGGCACCCGCTCCCAGCGATGCCCCACCGGCAGCGCGTGCACCGGCCGGGGCAGCAGCCCGTGGTCGGCGTCGGCGATCAGGGCCCGCAGTGTGTCGTCCCAGTCCTCGAAGTACGCGAGGACATCGGCGGCCGGGACGTCCTTCCCGTACGCGGTGAAGGTCTCCTCCGGAACGCGCACCGCCGTATAGACGTGCACACTGCCGTCCGGCTCCCGGTGCGCCAAGATGCCGCACCCCGCCCCGAGCGCGAACAGCGAACCCCCGCCGGCGACGGCCGCGCTCACCGGATGCCGCGAGTCGGCGTCGTCGAGGTCGCCCTCGACGAAGGAGATCCCGGTGTACGAGGGCCGTGCCGACGACACCAGGGGGCGCACCTTCGACCAGGCGCCGTCCGCGCCGACCAGTACATCGGCGATGAAGACCCGGCCGTCGGCGAGGGTCACCTCGTGCCGACCGCCCGGCAGGGCACGTACGTCTGTGGCCTTCGCTCCCCACCGCACCGTGCCCTCGGGCAGCGCGTCGAGCAGCAGGTCGCGCAGCCGGCCGCGCTCCACCTCGGGGCGGCCGCCGTCGGCGTCGTCGGCCTCCTCCCAGAGCACGGTGGCGTGCCGGTCGAGGACCCGGGTGGCCTGTCCGCCGGGCAGTACGAGTCGCTCGAACCCTTCGGAGAGGCCGGCCGCCCGCAGCGCCGCCTGGCCCGACTCCTCGTGGAGGTCGAGCATGCCTCCCTGGCTGCGGGCGTCCCGCGAGGGTTCCAGGTCGTAGACCGCGGCGTCGATTCCGTGGACGTGCAGGACGCGGGCGAGAGTGAGCCCGCCGAGGCCGCCGCCGACGACGGCGATCTCGTGGTGAGGGGTGTTCCGACCGGTGTTCCGACCGGCATTCCCGTCAGTGTGCTGGTCGGTGTTCTGGACGTTCATGGCAGACCTCGATTCGCGTGGGGGCGGTCAGCGCGGGTCGCGCGGTGTGCTCGCGACCCCGTTGACCACCGATCGGAAGATCCATGCGAGCCGCTGTTGCGGCGTGCCGCCCAGCAGCTCGCCTGCCGTCGCGGCGATGCGCGGATACCGCTCCGGGTCCGCGCCGCGCAGGGCCTGGGCGGCCGCAGCCTCCTCGGCAGCCGCGCCCCCGTCGGCGTCCCGGACGGCGTGCTCGGCCGCGGTCGCGGTCGCCACCTGGAGCAGCACGTCGACCCCCCAGGCGGCCTGTTCGTCCGGCACCCCGCCCTCGTGGAGGAGGCGCAGCAGCGTCTCGACCAGCGCGAGGTAGTGCGCCCCGTACGGCCGGGCGACGAGCGCGGCCTGCGCGAGGCTCGGGTGCGCGAAGAGCACCTCGGTGTACGAGCCGAGGACGGCGGCGATCCGGTCCCGCCAGTCGCCGTCCGCCGGGGGCGGGGCCACCTCGCCGAGAAGGGCGTCGAGCACGGCCGCGTGCAGCTCGGCCGTGTTCCGCACGTACACGTAGAGCGAGGCGGGCCCGGTGTCCAGCTCCTGCGCGAGCCGCCGCATGGTGACCCGGCCGAGCCCTTCGGCCCGCATCAGCCGTACGGCCGTGGCGACGATGCCGTCGTACGTGAGGGCGGCCTTCGCGGGCCGCTCGCGGCGGCTTCGCGGGGCGGATTCGGATTCTGGAGGAAGTGGGCTCATGCCTCCACCGTAACGAACATGTTCGTTACGAACAAGTTCGTTCGCCTCGCGCCGCCGACAGGTCACCCCACACGAGCTTCCCGCGACGCCCCAGCCGGGACATCGGCTGCCAGCCCCACGTGTCGGCACAGGCCCGGACGAGAGCGAAGCCCCGCCCGCTCTCGGCGTCGACGAGTCCGTCGAACTTGCCGGGTGGCTCAGGGGGCTGGGGGTCGGCGTCCCAGGCACCGATCTGGAGGACGCCGTCGCGGTACCGGATCCGGAGGGCGGCGGGGCCCTTGGTGTGCGTTACGGCATTGGAGACCAGCTCGGAGGTCAGCAGCTCGGCGGTGTCGGTGAGGTGGGTGAGGTGATGGAGGGAGAGGATCAGGCGCAGGGTGCGACGGCAGAGGGTGACGGCGCGGGGGTCGGTGGGGATGTACAGGGTGTACTCCCAGGAGTCGGGGGCGCGGCCGGTTTCGGGCATGGGACAGCTCCGGGTGGGGTGAGGTGGGTCTTGGGCGCGCGGTGGCAGTGCCGCAGCCGTCACGGCAGGACGGGGCGGTGCACTTCCGCAGCGTGTACGTCGCGTCACTGACGGTACGGGTAAAATTTGGGACGCCGCAAGCCGCTGCCGTAATCTTCCCCTCGAACGAGTCGCTGCCCCCAGGGCAGTTGGGGCTAGGAGGAACCCATGCCGCGTAGACGGCAGCCCACCGCACGCCAGGAACGCCTAGGTGCCGAACTGCGCAAACTGCGTGAGGCCGCAGGCCTCAAGGCGCGCGAAGCGGCCGCCCTCATCGGGTCGGACTCGGCCCAGATGAGCCAGATGGAATCCGGAGTCGCAGGCGTGAGCGAGGAACGCTTGCGCAGCTTGGCATCCCACTACGCCTGTCTGGACGAGGCGTTCATCGATGCCCTGGTCGCGATGGCCTCCGACAGGACCCAGGGCTGGTGGGAGAAGTACCGGGGGCTGCTGCCCATGCCCTTCCTGGACCTCGCCGAGCTGGAGCACCACGCCACCTACCGGCATGACGTGGAGTTTCTGTACATCCCCGGCCTGCTTCAGACGGAGGACTACGCCCGCGCCATTTTCTCCTACCGGGTCCCGGAACTGCCTTACGGAGACCTTGAGTTGCGCGTGCGCCACCGGATGGACCGGAAGGTCGTCTTCGAGGACCCCAACCCGGTCCCGTATGAAGCGGTGATCCACGAGTCGGCGCTCCGCATCAGAGTCGGCGACCGGACCGCTTCACGCGTTCAGCTCGCTCACGTCCTGGAACTCTCCGAGGCGGACCAGGTCACCGTACGCGTCATTCCCTTCGACCTGGACGGCTTCGCCGGTGCCGCAAGCGCAATGGCGTACGCGGGAGGGACGTTGCCCAAGCTGGATACGGCATTGCGTGACACGCCCCACGGCACGGCCTACATCGACGCAGAGGCTCAACTAGGCGCGCTTCGAACGCTCTTTCGTAAGGTGGAAGCAGTGTCACTGAACCCCGAACGTTCGCGTGACTTCATCCATAGGCTGGCGAAGGAACTGTGATGCACGCTATGACGGCCCCCGGCGACTGGCAGAAGTCGTCCTTCTCAGGCTTCGGCGACGGCAACAACTGCCTCGAACTCACCTCCACCCCCACCACCCGCCACCTCCGCGAGAGCGACACCCCGACCACGGTCCTCACGACCGCCCCCGCGGCCCTGGCCCACCTCCTGGCAGGCATACACGCCGCCGCACTGACCGATCAGACCCCATAACCAGGGGCGGCGACGAGAGCGGACTCGAACCAGCGGCGGCCGGGTGCGTCCTCCAGAAGCCGATGAACAGCTCCGGAGCCGTGACGTTCAGTCCGTCGTCCTCGATGTCCAACCGGTGACTCTCGGCGAGCCGCGCAACGACGACGTCCGCGGGTTCCGCGAAGACGGAGATGCCCTGGAACACGACCTCGACGTCCCGCTCGGGGCGGAACACCTCCACGCCGCGGACCACACCCCGAAAGTCGACCGGATGGCCCGTTTGACCAGGGGCAGCGCGGCTCGCAGCCGCTTGTTGTAGGCGGGCCGCTGGGGCAGGTAGGGGAACATCCGGTGCAGGTGGACGTGGGCGAAGCGCAGCCAGCCGGCCTCGCAGTGGAAGCCCAGCACGGCCTGGGCCACCGCCAGGGTCACCAGCTCGGCATCAGTCAGCCACGGCGGACGCCCGCGCCACCGCGAGGTCTTCAAACGGTCATCGACATGCACGTACAGTGCCGTCAAGAGGGTGTCTAAATCGGTCGTCACAACCCGATGTTGGACACCCTCCCTCCGTCTGAGAACCCCGCAATCGGAACTACTCGTCTAGGGCTCAGCGCCGAGGTCAGATCTCATGGCACGCCGCAGCAACGAATGAGCCTCCTTGTAAGCCTGCCGGAGTTGCGCGTATTCGTCGCTGTCGTTCGTCACGCCGTCTGCGACCGCAACACACAGATCGCGGAACGCGTGGTGGGTGTTCTCCGCCGCAGCCACAACCCGTGTCGGTGCCGTGATCTCAACCTCGTAGCGACGGCTGATGCACAGCACGTAGGCATCCCAGACTGCCGCTGCGCGCTCCGTCGACTGCATTTCCCTCGCTCGTGCCAGAGCACCCAATGTGTGTCGCGTCTTGGACAAGACCGCCAGATACGAGCCGTAGAGAACCCGCTTGTTCTCGGTGTTCTGGTCAACCCTCTGCCGTTTCGATCGCCAGAACTCAAGCGCTCCCGCTGAAAGCGTGGCGATACCGCCTCCCGCAAGGGTGCTGACCAGCGCAGTCCATTCCACTCGCACCGCCCCTCACGACACCAGCGTTCGTCCAAGCGAGCCAACGACGCAGGGCGGCCCTCGTTCTCGCCAAAGCCCGGGGCCGCCCTTGCCCAACCAGCCAGCAACCGACCTGTTGGAGGTCATCCAGCATGCAGCAACCCACCCCCATCGGGCGAGCCCTCGCCCTGCTCTCCCGGATCGAACCCCTTCGGGTGCTCGACGCCTACTCGTGCATCGGCGGCGGCACCGAGGGCTACCGGCGCGCGTTCGAGAACTGCCACATCACCGGTGTCGACATCCAGGCACAGCCGGACTACCGGGGCGACGCCTTCCACCAGGGCGACGCGATCGAGTTCATCCGCGCCCACGGGCACGAGTTCGTCTTCAGCCACGCGTCCCCACCGTGCCAGGGCGAGGGCGCCCCGACCAAGGGCACGAACGCCGCCCGCAACGCGGCGATCGGCCGCACCTACCCCGCCTCATCGCCCCGACCCGCGAAGCGCTGGAGGCCACCGGGCGGCCGTACGTCATCGAGAACGTGCCCGGCTCCGAGGTACGCAAGGACGTCCGCCTGTGCGGGGAACAGTTCGGCCCGGCCGTGCTCATGCACCGCTACTTCGAACTCGGCGGATGGACGACCGCGCAGCCGGTCCACCCCCACCGGGGCTACGTGCGCGGGTGGCGCCACGGCGAGTACCGGGACGGCCCGTACGTCGCCGCCTACGGCGCTGGCGGAGGCAAGGCCACCGTCACCGAGATCCGCGAGGCGAAGCGCATCGACTGGTCCACCAACCACCTCAGGCTGCGCGAGGCCCTCCCGCCCGCCTACACCGAATGGATCGGCCGCGCGTTCCTCGCCACCCTCGCCCCCGCGCTGGGGGGTGGCCGCGTGAGCCCCCTGCCCCTGCTCGACACGGCGCTCGCGCTCGCCCAGCACGGGGTACCCGTACTGCCGTTGCGGGCGGGGAAGGTCCCGTTCGGCAACTGCCCCAACTGCACCGCCAGCGCGGGCGGCGGACGGCCGAACATGAAGACCGCCGGCCCCTGCCTGTGCCCAGACGTCTGCCACGCGTGGGCCGCAGCCACCACCGACCCAGGCACCCTCACCTCCCCGGTGTGGGCGTCCGCGTGGCTCCGTGCCGCCGCCCTCGCCTGCCACCCCGGGGGCGCCGCACTGACCGTGGTCGACCTCGACGACGCGGCCGCCATCGACTGGGCCCGCGAAGCCCTCCCAACCACCCGAACCGTTGGCACGACCAGGGGCGAGCACTGGATCTACCGGGGTGCGATGCACTCCGCGAACCATGTGCGCCCCGGAGTCGACGTCAAGTCGACCATGGCCTACGCCCGATGGCTGCGCGACCACAAGGCACTCCAGGAAGAGATGCGAGCCGCCGCCGGGGAGCTGTGGCAGGAACACCGCGTCGTGTTCTCCCGGCCGGACGGGCACCCCCTCGACCCGCGCGCCGACTACGAGGAGTTCAAGCAGCTGCTCGCCGAGGCCGGGATCGACGACCGCCGCCTGTACGACGGGAGCCGCCACACGGCCGGCACGATCCTGAACGAGCTGGGCGTAGACATGCCCACGATCATGGAGATCCTGCGGCACACACAGATCAGCCAGACGAGGCGGTACGTGAAGGGCAGATCACACCTGTCGAAGGACGCGATGCGGCGCATGGGCGAGTTCTTCGCGCCTACTCCCCCGGCGCCCGCCCCGGGCCCCACTGAAACCAAAACTGAGACCCTCGACAGCCGCACGCCCCGCGCTCAGCGCCGTCGGCGCATCCGGCAAAAGCAAAAGCCCCAGGTCACGGCGAGTGAGTCCTAGGGCTTCCACAGAGCCGCCTTCGGGATTCGAACCCGAGACCTACGCATTACGAGTGCGTTGCTCTGGCCATCTGAGCTAAGGCGGCGCGCTGTCCGCACTATGGTGCGATCAGCAACGTCGGTAAGTCTACACAGTTTCCGGGAGTGCTCTGACCACCCCCGGAGCGAGGGCTACCGGCAGCGCTTGCCGGGGGCCGGGGGCGTGCCGTGGAGGAGGTAGGCGTCGATCGTGGAGTCGATGCAGGCGCTGCCGCGGCCGTACGCGGTGTGGCCGTCTCCGGCGTAGGTGAGGAGGCGGGCCGAGGAGAGCTGGCGGGAGAGGGCCTGGGCCCAGCGGTACGGGGTCGCCGGGTCGCGGGTGGTGCCGACGACGACGATCGGGGCGGCGCCCTTCGCCTGGATGCGGTGCGGCTCGCCCGTGGCGCGCACCGGCCAGTACGTGCAGTTAAGGGAGGCCCAGGCGAGGCCCTCGCCGAAGACCGGGGACGCCTTCTCGAAGGACGGCAGCGCCCTCCGTACGTCTTCGGGGCCGGAGAAGGCCGCCGGGAGGTCGAGGCAGTTCACGGCCGCGTTGGCGGACATCATGTTCGCGTAGCGGCCGTCGCCGTCGCGCTCGTAGTAGCTGTCGGAGAAGACGAGCAGAGCCGAGCCGTCGTTCTCCTCGATCGCCGAGGTCAGCGCCCCGCGCAGCTGCTCCCAGGTGCTTTCGTCGTACATCGCGGCGATCACGCCGGTGGTGGCGAGCGCCTCGCCGAGGCGGCGGCCGTCCGGGTCGCCGGTGGGGACGGGGCGCGTGTCGAGGCGGCGGAAGAACGCCTTGAGGTTGCGGCCGACCTCGGCCTCCTTGGCGCCCAGCGGGCAGTCGCTCCGCCGCGCGCAGTCCTTCGCGAACGACCGGAACGCGGTCTCGAAGCCCGCCGTCTGGTCCAGGCTCATCCGGCGGGCTGGCAGCGACGGGTCCATCGCGCCGTCCAGCACCAGCCGCCCCACCCGCTCCGGGAACAGCCCGGCGTATGTCGCCCCGAGCAGCGTCCCGTACGACGCCCCCACGTACGTCAGCCGCCTGTCCCCCAGCGCCGACCGCAGTACGTCCATGTCGCGGGCCGCCTCGACGGTCGAGACGTGCCGCAGCAGCCGGGCGGAGTGGGCGCCGCAGCTCTCCGCGAACTCCTTGTACGCGCCGACGAGTTCCCCGGTCTCCCGCTGGCCGTCGGGGGTGACGTCGGCCTGCGTGTACGTGTCCATCTCGCGCCCGTCGAGGCAGCGCACGGGCTCGCTGCGGGCCACGCCGCGCGGGTCGACCGCGACCATGTCGTACCGGGCGCGGACCTCGGCCGGGTAGCCGATCCCCGCGTACCCCTGGAGGTAGCCGACCGCCGAACCGCCCGGTCCGCCCGGGTTCACCAGCAGGGAGCCGAGCCGCTCGCCCGGTCCCGATGCCTTCTTCCGGGCGACCGCGAGCCGGACGTCCCCCTCGCCCGGGCGGGCGTAGTCGAGCGGCGCCTTCATCGTCGCGCACTCGAAACCAGGGACGCCGCAGGAGTGCCAGCCCAGCTTCTGCCCGTAGTACGGCGCCAGCGCCGACGGCGTCGCCCTCGGCAGCGCGGCCAGCTCCGCCCGCGCCGCCGAACCCGCCGACGTCGCGGCACCCCCGGTGGAGCAGGCCGGGACGAGCAGCGCCGCGAGGGAGAGAAGGGTGACGCCGGTGAAGGACCTACGGGGGGACCTGCGCGGGAACCTGCGGGGAGAGCGCCTGGTGTGCATTCCGCGAGCGTAACTCTGCGCGATGACACGAACGCCTTACGTGCACGAAGTGCCACGGACGAGGTACGCCGTCAACCACGGTCGACGCGCGACACTCACTCCGCCCGCGCGACGGCCGCCACCGGCCCCGCCCGCCGCGGCCCGTCCTCAGCCCCGTCCGCAGCCCCGCGGGCCGGGCCTCCGTCAGCCCGCTCTCAGCGCCATCGTCATCGCCTCCACCGCCAGCAGCGGCGCCACGTTCCGGTCGAGGGCATCTCTGCACGCGCCGATCGCCTCGATGCGGCGCAGGGTGGCTTCCGGTGTGCTGCCGCGGGCGAGACGCTCCAGGGTGTCTTCGGCGTCCCCGTTGGCGATCGCGATGCGGGAGCCGAGCTGGAGGGCGAGGACATCGCGGTAGAAGCCGGTGAGGTCGGTGAGCGCCAGATCGAGGCTGTCGCGCTGGGTGCGCGTGCGCCGTCGCTTCTGCTTGTCCTCCAGGTCCTTCATCACGCCCGCCGTACCGCGCGGCATCCGGCCGCCCTGGGCCGCGCCCAGGGCCGCCTTCAGCTCCTCGGTCTCCTTGCCGTCCATCTCCTCGGCGAGCACCTTGGCGTCCTCCGCCGCCGCGTCGACCAGCTCCTGTGCGGCCTTGAGGCAGCCGCCGACGTCCTCGACGCGCAGCGGCAGCTTCAGCACGGAGGCGCGGCGCTCGCGCGCGGCCGGGTCGGTGGCCAGGCGCCGGGCCCGGTCGACATGCCCCTGGGTGGCGCGGGCGGCGGCCGCGGCGACGGCCGGTTCGATGCCCTCGCGCCGTACGAGCATGTCGGCGACGGCGTCGACGGACGGCGTGCGCAGGTTCAGGTGGCGGCAGCGGGAGCGGATCGTGGGCAGCACGTCCTCCAGGGAGGGCGCGCACAGCAGCCAGACCGTCCGCGGGGCGGGCTCCTCGACCGCCTTCAGGACGGCGTTGGCCGACTTCTCGTTCAGCCGCTCGGCGTCCTCGACGAGGATGACCTGCCAGCGGCCCGTGGCGGGCGAGGTGTACGACTTGCGGACCGTGTCGCGCATGTCCTCGGCAAGGATCTGCGTGCCCACGGCGGCGACGGTGGTGACGTCGGCGTGGGTGCCGATGAGCGCCGTATGACAGCCGTCGCAGAACCCACAGCCCGGGGCGCCGCCGAGCGCCCGGTCCGGGCTCACGCACTGCAACGCGGCGGCGAAGGCCCGCGCCACCTGGGTCCGGCCCGCACCGGGCGGGCCGGTGAACAGCCAGGCGTGGGTCATCCTCGACGCCTCGGGCCGCGGGGCGGCGGTGGCGACCGCGGTGACGAGCGCGTCGGCGTCCCGGGCGGCGGCGGCCAGCTGGTCGCTGACCTTCTCCTGCCCGACGAGGTCGTCCCACACGGTCATGGGTCACGCCGTCCTTCCGTCACGTCGTCCGCGCCCGGCCGCTGAAATGCGCCGGTTGTGGTGGTCGCTTCCATTGTGCGGGGGACCACTGACAACGCGGTCCACCCGCCCACCCGACCGGCTCCGGCACCTGGCACTCGGCAGGCAGCACCTGGCACCCGGCACCCCCGGCACGCGCTCAGCGCCGCCGGCCCCGCCCGCGCCCGCCGTCCCGGCCGTCGTCGAAGCCGTCGTCGTCCCGGCGCGGGCCCAGCAGTTCGTCCGCGAGCGACGGCAGGTCGTCCAGCGGGGTCTCCTCGGCCCAGTCCGGGCGCGGCCGCCGCCGGGGCGCACCCTCCTCGTCGACCTGCGGCATCTCACGCGTACGGTCCTCGGACCCGTCCGGCCCGACGCCCGGCCGCTCGTCGCGGAAGAACCCGGGCGGCACCCGGTCCGCGGGCCTGTCCCCGCCCGCCGGAGGCACCGGAGGCAGGACGGCCGTCTCGTCCGCGGCACCCGCCGGGGGCACGGGGGGCAGTACAGCCGTCTCGTCGACCGCGGAGGTCACGGGAGCCGAGGGCGTCACTGGAGTCGTGGGAGCCGTGGGCGGGACCGGAGGCTGGGGCAGCTCCGCCGTCACCTCGGTGTCCGAGCCCTGGGCGGACGCCGACGACGTCCCGCCGGTCCTCCCGGACGGCTGCTCCAGCGGGTCCTTGTCGAACCGCGCCCGAGCGGGCTCCGGGTCCTTCTCCAGGCGCGCCCTGGCCGGCTCCGGATCCTTGTCCATCCGCGCGCGGGTGGGCTCGGGATCCTTGTCCATCCGGATCCGGGGCAGCTTCGCGGTCTCCTCCACCGAGCCACGCGCCGCGTCCGCCGGCGTCACGACCGGGGTGGGCACGGTCACCGCCTCCGACGGGACCGGAGCGGCCGCCGGCGGCGCCGGAGGCGTCGGACGGGGGCCGACCTGCGCCGCCGCCGCGGCCTGCTCCGCCGCCCGCCGGGCCTCCTCGGCCCGCAGCAGGGCCTCCTCGGCCTTGCGCTGCTTCTCCAGGCGCCGCGCCTCGGCCTCGGCGCGCAGCCGCGCCTCCTCCTCGGCCTGCTTGCGGCGCCGCTCCTCCTCCGCCTTGCGGCGGGCCTCCTCCTCGGCGCGGGCCTTCTCCTCGGCGAGGAGCCGCTTGCGCTCCTCCTCCGCGCGCCGCTGCGCCTCCTCGGCGCGCCGACGGGCCTCCTCGGCCTGACGCTCGGCCTCGCGCCGCTGCGCCTCCTCCAGCTCGCGCCTCTTGCGCTCCTCCTCCTCGGCGCGCAGCTTGGCGAGCTGCTCCTGGCGCTCGCGCTCCAGGCGCTCCTCCTCGGCCTTGCGGGCGGCCTCTTCCTCGGCCTTGCGGCGGGCCTCCTCCTCGGCCTTCCTGCGCGCCTCCTCCTGGGCCTGGATCTCGGCCTCGGACAGCGGCAGCATCCGGTCGAGCCGGGCCCGTACGACGGTGGTGACGGCCTCGGGCTTCTGGCCCGCGTCGACGACCAGGTAGCGGCCGGGGTCGGCGGCGGCCAGGGTGAGGAAACCGGAGCGCACACGCGTGTGGAACTCCGCCGGCTCCGACTCCAGGCGGTCCGGCGCCTCCGTGAACCGCTCGCGGGCGGCCTCCGGGGAGACGTCCAGCAGCACCGTCAGATGCGGGACCAGGCCGTCCGTCGCCCAGCGCGAGATACGGGCGATCTCGGTCGGGGAGAGGTCACGGCCGGCGCCCTGGTAGGCGACGGACGAGTCGATGTACCGGTCGGTGATCACGACCGCGCCGCGCTCCAGGGCGGGCCGGACGACCGTGTCGACGTGCTCCGCGCGGTCCGCCGCGTACAGCAGCGCCTCCGCGCGGTGCGAGAGACCCGCGGACGACACGTCCAGCAGGATCGAGCGCAGCCGCTTGCCCACGGGAGTGGCCCCCGGCTCGCGCGTGAGGACGACCTCGTGGCCCTTGGCCCGGATCCACTCGGCGAGCGCCTCGGCCTGGGTGGACTTTCCGGCGCCGTCGCCGCCCTCCAGGGCGATGAAGAAGCCGGTCGTGGCCGGGGCCTGCACCGGGTCGTCGCCGCCGAGCAGCGCGTCCCGCAGGTCGTTGCGCAGGGGGACGCCGGAACGGTCGTCGACCTTGGCGAGCACCAGCGCGGCCACCGGCAGCAGCAGCGCGCCGACGAGCATCAGGGTGAACGCGGCGCCGCCGTGCGCGAACACGAACTTGCCGCTCTCCAGGCGGTGAGGGCCGATCAGCGCCGCGACCAGCGGGGCGATCAGCGCGGCCAGCGCCACGAACACCCGGACGACCGCGTGCAGGTGTTCCGTGGTCCGCGTCCGGCGGCTGTCCTCGGTCTCCTGGTCGAGCAGCGCGTGCCCGGTGTTGGCGGCGACGCCCGCGCCGATGCCGGCCAGGCCGGTGAGCAGCAGCACGGTGGTGACGTCCGGGACCAGACCGGCGGCCAGCAGGGCCACGCCGGTGAAGGCGATGGCCAGCGCGAGGAGCCGGCGCCGCGACAGCGACACCAGCACCTTCGGTGCCGTCCGCACGCCGACGACGACCCCGCCGGTCAGCCCGAGCACCAGCAGCCCGTAGAGCACCGGGCCGCCGCCCAGGTCCTTGGCGTGCAGGACGGCCACGGCGACGGCGGCCGCGATCGCCCCGGCGACGGCCGCGCAGGCGAGGACCAGCAGCGGGATGGCGCCCGTGCGGCCGGCGTCGACACCGGTGGCCGTACGGGGCCGGCGCAGGCCCTCGAGCGGGGACCGCGCGCGCGGGGTGCGCGTCGAGGGCAGTTCCAGGAAGACGACGACGGAGAGGGACCCGGCGAAGAGCCCCCCGGCGACGTACGACGCGAGGGCCGCCTGGTGCTGGGCGAACCAGTCGATGCCCGCGCCCAGCAGGTTGTTCACCAGCGAGGCCACGACCAGCGCGGCAGCGCCGAGCGGGATGGCCAGGAAGCCCGTGCGCAGCGAGAGCCGGCGCAGCGCGTCCATGTGGTCCGGCAGCGGCCGTACCGTCGCTCCCTCCAGGGGCGGGGCGGGCAGCAGCGCGGGGGCGGCGCTCTCTCGGGCGACCGTCCAGAAGCGCTCGGCGACGCCGGTCACGAAGACGGTGACCAGCAGCAGGGCCAGCGCGTCGTCCGCCATCCAGTCGATCCACAGGGGCGCGACGAGCAGCAGCGCTGCGCGCACACCGTCGGCGCCGACCATGGTCCAGCGCCGGTCGAGCGGGCCCTCCGGGGAGGTGAGCGAGGTGAGCGGGCCGAGGAGGACCGCGCCGAAGAGCAGGGTGGCCAGAATCCGTACGGCGAACACGGTGGCCACCGCGAACGCCACGCCCCGGTAGCCGGCCCCGAAGGAGCCCTCGGCGATGGCCGCCTGGAGGGCGAGGAGGACGAACACCAGCAGGGCCAGCGCGTCCGCCACACCACCCACCAGCTGCGCGCTCCACAACCGCTTGAGCTGAGGCTCGCGCAGGAGGGCGCGCACGGCGCGCTCGCGTGAGTCGGACACCAGGGCGTCGTCCGGGGCCGGGTGGTGGGCCGTTGGCTGCTCGGCTCGCGTCATGCTTTCAGCCTATCGGCAGCGACTGACACCCCGGGGCGCCCGTCCGCACGTACGACCGCCCCGACACCAAAGTGATGCCGGGGCGTTCGCTTCGTGAATCCGCCGTGGAGAAGTGGAGGATCGGAGGAGTGGAGGAGACGCGACCGACGTCAGTCCTCCGACCCGGCCCGCAATCGGTCCCGATTCGGCCCGGAGTCGGTCTCCCGACCCGGCCCGGAGTCAGTCCTCCGAAGGGGCCGTCCGGGACGAGGCCGTCTTGGCGGCCGTCGTCTTCTTCGCGGCCGTCGTGGTCGTCTTCGCCGCGGTCTTCTTGGCGGCCGTCTTCTTCGCCGGGGCCGCCTTCTTGGCCGTCGCCTTCTTCGCCGGGGCCTTCTTGGCGGGCGCCTTCTTGGCCGTCTTCTTGGCCGGCGTCTTGGCGCGCTTCTCGGCGAGCAGCTCGAAGCCGCGCTCCGGGGTGATCTCCTCGACGCTGTCGCCGGAGCGCAGGGTCGCGTTGGTCTCCCCGTCGGTGACGTACGGCCCGAAGCGGCCGTCCTTGACGACGACGGGCTTCCCGCTGACCGGGTCCGCGCCCAGCTCCTTCAGCGGCGGCTTGGCGGCGGCGCGGCCGCGCTGCTTGGGCTGGGAGTAGATCTCCAGCGCCTCTTCGAGGGTGATCGTGAAGAGCTGGTCCTCGGTCTGGAGCGAGCGGGAGTCCGTGCCCTTCTTCAGGTACGGCCCGTAGCGACCGTTCTGGGCGGTGATCTCCTGGCCCTCGGCGTCGGCGCCGACGACACGCGGCAGCGACATCAGCTGGAGGGCGTCCTCCAGCGTGACCGTGTCCAGCGACATCGACTTGAACAGCGAGGCCGTACGCGGCTTGACGGCGTTCTTGCCGGTCTTCGGGGTGCCCTCGGGGAGCACCTCCGTGACGTACGGGCCGTAACGCCCTGCCCTGGCGATGATCTGGTGGCCGCTGACCGGGTCGGTGCCCAGCTCGAAGTCGCCGCTCGGCTTGGCGAGCAGTTCCTCGGCCAGCTCGACGGACAGCTCGTCGGGCGCGAGGTCATCGGGGATGTCCGCGCGCTGGTGGCCCTCCGCGTCCTTCTCGCCGCGCTCGATGTACGGGCCGTAGCGGCCGACCCGCAGCACGATGTCGTTGCCCACGGGGAACGACGACACCTCGCGCGCGTCGATCGCGCCCAGGTCGGTCACCAGCTCCTTGAGGCCGCCGAGGTGGTCCCCGTCGCCGTTGCCGGCGTCGGCGGCACCGCCGTGGCCCGTGCCCTCGCCGAAGTAGAACCGCTTCAGCCACGGCACGGCCTGCGCCTCACCGCGGGCGATGCGGTCGAGGTCGTCTTCCATCTTGGCGGTGAAGTCGTAGTCGACGAGCCGCCCGAAGTGCTTCTCCAGGAGGTTGACGACGGCGAAGGACAGGAAGGACGGGACGAGTGCGGTGCCCTTCTTGAAGACATAGCCGCGGTCGAGGATCGTGCCGATGATCGACGCGTACGTCGACGGGCGGCCGATCTCGCGCTCTTCCAGCTCCTTGACCAGGCTGGCCTCGGTGTATCGGGCCGGGGGCTTGGTGGCGTGCCCGTCGACCGTGATCTCCTCGGCGCTGAGCGCGTCGCCCTCGCCGACCTGGGGCAGGCGGCGCTCGCGGTCGTCCAGCTCGGCGTTCGGGTCGTCGGCGCCCTCGACGTACGCCTTCAGGAAGCCGTGGAAGGTGATCGTCTTGCCGGAGGCGCTGAACTCGACGTCCCGGCCGTCGGCGGCGGTGCCACCGATCTTGACCGTCACGCTGTTGCCGGTCGCGTCCTTCATCTGGGAGGCGACGGTCCGCTTCCAGATCAGCTCGTAGAGCTTGAACTGGTCGCCGGTCAGACCCGTCTCGGCCGGGGTGCGGAAACGATCACCCGAGGGGCGGATCGCCTCGTGCGCCTCCTGCGCGTTCTTGACCTTCCCGGCGTACGTGCGCGGCTGGGCCGGCAGGTAGTCGGCGCCGTACAGCTGGGTGACCTGGGCACGGGCGGCGGACACGGCGGTGTCGCTCAGCGTCGTGGAGTCCGTACGCATGTACGTGATGAAGCCGTTCTCGTACAGCTTCTGTGCGACCTGCATGGTGGCCTTCGCACCGAAGCCGAGCTTGCGGCTGGCCTCCTGCTGGAGCGTCGTCGTACGGAACGGGGCGTACGGCGAGCGGCGGTACGGCTTGGACTCGACGGACCGGACGGAGAAGTTCGTGTTCTCCAGGGCGGCGGCGAGGGCGCGGGCGTTGGCCTCGTCGAGGTGGAGGATGTTCGCGCTCTTCAGTTGTCCCAGGGAGTCGAAGTCGCGGCCCTGCGCGACCCGCCTGCCGTCGACGGCCTGGAGGCGGGCGACCAGCGACGACGGGTCCGACGGATCTCCCGCGCGGCCGGTCGCGAAGGTGCCCGTCAGGTCCCAGTACTCAGCGGAACGAAACGCGATGCGCTCGCGTTCCCGCTGGACGACGAGTCGTGTGGCGACGGACTGGACACGGCCGGCCGACAGGCGCGGCATGACCTTCTTCCACAGGACCGGCGAGACCTCGTAACCGTACAGACGGTCGAGGATGCGGCGGGTCTCCTGGGCGTCGACGAGCTTCTGGTTGAGCTGACGCGGGTTGGCCACGGCGGCCCGGATCGCGTCCTTGGTGATCTCGTGGAAGACCATCCGCTTGACGGGGATCTTCGGCTTGAGGACTTCCTGGAGGTGCCAGGCGATCGCCTCGCCCTCGCGGTCCTCATCGGTGGCGAGGAAGAGCTCGTCGGACTCCTTGAGCAGGTCCTTGAGCTTCTTGACCTGGGCCCGCTTGTCGGCGTTGACCACGTAGATCGGCTGGAAGTCGTGTTCGACGTCCACGCCGAGGCGACGGACCTCACCGGTGTACGACTCCGGCACCTCCGCGGCGCCGTTCGGAAGGTCGCGGATGTGCCCGACGCTGGCCTCGACGATGTAGCCGGGGCCGAGGTAACCCTTGATCGTCTTCGCCTTGGCAGGCGACTCGACGATGACGAGTCGGCGGCCGCCCTTCGCGGTCTCGCTGGTCGGGGACAACTTCGCTCTTCTCTCCGGTCGACGCTGGGGCCTCCCCAGGCCTTGCTCCCGGGGTCGGGTCATGGTGACGCTGCGGAGTGTGACGGTACATCCCGCCCCCGTGTCAAACGGGAAAAGCCCGCAACGGCCACTCGAACGGTAACCCGACTACCGCCATTCCTGCCGCCCGGAGTGCCGACCGGTCGATTTCCGCCGGACCGGAACGCGTCCTCTCCTTTACGGCGTGACCCCGCTTACACGGTTCAAACGCAAGCCTGGGCAAGATCCTCGAAGGTGGTCCGGAGCGGAGATCGGAACCGGGTTCGAAACCGGGTGGGGACCCGGGTCGGAACCGAGGGGGAACCGAGGGGGAACCGCGGTCGAAACCGGGTTCGGAACCGGGTTCGGAAGCCTGTCCGAAGGCAGATCCGAAGCCAGATCCGGAGCCAGGTCCGGAGCCAGGTCCGGAGCCAGGTCCGGCGGCTTGTTCCGGCACGTCCGGGCCGCAGGCGGAACGCATCCGGGAGGCATCCGCAAGGCGTCCGGAATGCGTGTCAGAGGCGGGTGAAGCACCACGCCCCGAGGGCCAGCGCGACGACTCCGGCGAGCGTGGCGAGGGTCACGGATGCGACAGGGCTCACACCCTGGGCGACGGGTTCCCGCTGCCGCAGGCGGACCGCGGTCCACAGCAGCAGCGCGCCTCCGAACAGGGCGAACACCATTCCCGCGAAAATCGCCGGCCCGCTCTCCATGATCCGCCCCGCCCCTTTTCTCTCACCCGCACACGCCCCAGCCACGGGAGGCTGACACGCGCGGGCGGCGCCCCGGCGAACCCGAGGTGAACGAGAGGGCTACGGACGGGGGCGGCGGATCTCGGGGGGCTCGTGGCGCCGCCTGCGTGGGCCCTTGTGGGGGGCCTGGGTGGACCCCTCCGTCAACGGGCGGCGGGCAGCCGGTGGCGAGCCCCCGGGGCGCACCGGGAACGGACCGGCGAGCGAACCGGCGGGCGGACCAGCGAGCGGACCAGCGGGCGGATTCGAAACGGATCAGCCGCGACGGGACTCACACGGAACCTGGCGGGGTACTTTTCCGGTCGACTTCCGTGGCCCGTCGCTGGGCCGTCCCACCCTGCACACGATGCTTACGATCTTGACAAATCCGGTGTTCCCGTCGACCTCGCCGATCACCGAGCGACCGTGACGCACTCCACGCCGGCATCGAGGGTGACTCGAATTTGTCGCCCTCGACCATGGCCGAGTTGCCGCTGCCCTCTTGCCCCTTCCCGATCTTCCTTAGTCCTTCTGAGTCCTTCTGAGTCCTTCTCAGTCCTTCTTACGGCTTGTTTTGCCAGGCGCCCGATCGCTTCCGATCACTTCTCCCCAGGCCCCCGACTCTCCAGACCGCCGACACTCCGGCCCGCCCGAAGCCGCCGCCCGTTTCACGCCACCCCCACCCTCAACTCTCACCCCACCGGTTCCAGGAACCCCTGCTCCACCAGCAGTCGGATCTGCGCCGGGGTTCGGTCGCGCAGCGACACCGGATCCTCGCCGACCAGTTGGGCGATGGCGTCCAGGATGCGGCCCGCGCTCAGCGTGCCGTCACAGACGCCGGCGAAGCCCGCGCCGACCGTGTCCACCTTGGTGGCCCGGCGCATCCCGCGATGCTGGCGCAGCACGACGTGCTCCGGGTCCTCGGCGCCCGGCAGCCCGACCTGCTCCTGGACGACCTCGTCGGCCAGCCGGAAGCGCCCGGCGAGCAGAGCCGCGTCGTCGTGCCCGCGCAGGTAGTCGAGCCGCTCGAAGTGGGCCCGGACGGTGTCGCCGAGCGGCTGCTCAACCGGGTGCGGCCACTCCTCCACGGTGACGACCGGCTCGGCGGCGGCCGTCTTCCGCAGGGTGATCCAGCCGAAGCCGACGGCCTTCACCTTGCGCGCCTCGAACTCGTCTAGCCACGCGTCGTACCGCGCCTGGTACTCGGCCTGGTCGCCCCGGTGGTCACCGGCGTCCCTCAGCCACAGCTCGGCGTACTGCGTGATGTCCTGCACCTCGCGCTGCACGATCCACGCGTCGCAGCCACGCGGCACCCATGACCTGAGCCTGTCCTGCCAGTCCTCCCCTTCCACGTGCTGCCAGTTGGCGAGGAACTGCGCGAACCCGCCCTCGCTCAGCCGTTCCCCCGCTCCCTGAACGAGCGAGCGGCACAGATCGTCCCCGCCCATGCCGCCGTCGCGGTAGGTGAGCCGGGCGCCGGGCGAGATCACGAACGGCGGGTTCGAGACGATCAGGTCGTACGTCTCGTCGTCCTTGGCCGGCTCGTAGAGGGAGCCCTCGCGCAGGTCCGCGGCCGGGGCGCCGGACAGGGCGAGGGTGAGTGCGGTGATGTGCAGCGCGCGCGGGTTGAGGTCGGTGGCCGTCACGCGTGTGGCGTGCCGGGCGGCGTGCAGCGCCTGGATCCCGGAGCCGGTGCCCAGGTCGAGGGCGGCGGCGACGGGCGTACGGACGGTGATGCCGGCGAGGGTCGTGGACGCGCCGCCCACGCCCAGGACGACGCCCTCGTCGCGGCTGCCGATGCCACCGGCGCCGCCGACGGCGCACCCCAGGTCGGAGACGATGAACCAGTCCTCGCCGTCCGGCCCGCCGTACGGCCGTACGTCCACGGTCGCGGCGACCTCGTCGGCGCCGACGCGCACCAGCCAGCCGCTCTCCACGCACACGTGTACGGGCAGGAACGTCTCCACGCGCGCGTGGGGCACGGGTTGCTGGAGCAGGAAAAGACGGGCGAGCGTCTCCAGCGGCGCCTCCCCGCGGGTCGCCCGGAGCGCGGGCACGGTCTCGCTGCGGGCCAGTGCCGCGTACGCGGGGGCGCCGAGCAGATCGAGCAGCCCGTCGGCCGTGAAGGAGGCCGCGAGCAGTGCCTCGCGCAGCCGTGCGGCCACGTCGGGACGGTCGGCGGAGGGCAGGGGGGACAGGGTGGCGTTACTCACGCCCCCCATTGTGTCCCGCGACGCGTCCCGCGACCCACCGGAATCGCGTCCCCTGGACGACGTCGGGGAACGGTCTCGGCCTGCCGCCGCGCGGCCTCAGCGCCTCGCCCCGCCTCGCCGCGACGTGCCTCGCCGCGACGCGCTCGTCAGCCCGTCGTCGCCCGGGCCGCCGCCGACGCGGCCACCTTCTTGCAGCTCTCCTGCTCGGCCATGGCTCCCTTGACGTCGCCCTGCTCCAGGTTCTTCAGCGCGGTGTTGCCGCTCTTGCTGAGGGTGCCCAGTTCGGTGGCGATGTCCTGGAGGCCGTCGGCGAACTTCGCCTGGTCCTTGGTGTCCAGCGCGTCGACCTTCGTCTTCAGGCCCGCGTAGGAGGTGGAGAGCGCGTTGAGCGCGGTGACCGCGTCCTTCTGCTTCTTCTCGCCCTCCTCGACCCCGGGCGGCGTACCGGCGTTCTGGACGGCCAGGGCGAGCGCCTTGTAGGCGTCGGACATGTCCTGGAACGCCTGGGAGTCGGTCTTCTGGACGTTCGCCGGAGCGTTGTTGTCCGTGGCGGCCTGCTTGATCGCGGCGTTGGCGGCGTCGACCTTCGCGTCCTGGGCGGGCAGCGCGTCGCAGACCTTCTTGGCCCAGGCGTCGAGTTCCTTGTTGCCGTCGTCGCTGCTGCATCCGGACAGCGCCAGTACCAGTACCGCACCGCCGGACAGCACGGCCGCGAGCTTCTTGTTCACCGGTTTGGTCCCTTCCATGGCTCTCGGCCCCGGAACATACACGCCAACCGGGCGACAACCCCAGAACGAATGTCCGCTATACAGAATTTTGCAGCCATTTGCACCAAGAGAGAGAAGCCTCACGGCTGGAACGAGCACCCCACACGACGGGCGGGCGGCGCGTCAACCCGCGCCACCCGCCCGCCTTTTGAGCTGGGCCCCGTCGGCCGAACTACGAAACCACCGCCGGATCCGCCGACTTGGACGGTGAGTCGGCGTTGTCTTCGTCACCCATGGCGATCCCGCGCCGCTTGGAGACGTACACCGCGCCCACGATCACCGCGAGCGAGAGGATCGCGATCACGATCCGTACACCGACGCTCTTGTCCTCGCCGTAGCTGAACTTGATCACGGCAGGCGCGATGAGCAGCGCCACCAGGTTCATGACCTTCAGCAGCGGGTTGATCGCGGGGCCGGCGGTGTCCTTGAAGGGGTCGCCGACCGTGTCGCCGATCACCGTCGCCGCGTGCGCCTCGCTCCCCTTGCCGCCGTGGTGGCCGTCCTCGACGAGCTTCTTGGCGTTGTCCCAGGCGCCGCCGGAGTTGGCGAGGAACACCGCCATCAGCGTGCCCGTGCCGATCGCGCCCGCGAGGTACGCGCCCAGCGCGCCGACGCCGAGCGTGAACCCGATGAAGATCGGCGCCAGGACGGCGAGCAGACCGGGAGTCGCCAGCTCCCGCAGGGCGTCCCGGGTACAGATGTCGACGACCTTGCCGTACTCCGGTTTCTCGCTGTAGTCCATGATCCCGGGGTGCTCGCGGAACTGCCGCCGCACCTCGTACACCACCGAACCCGCCGACCGCGACACCGCGTTGATCGCCAGCCCCGAGAAGAGGAAGACGACCGCCGCGCCCGCGATCAGCCCGACGAGGTTGTTGGGCTGCGAGATGTCCATCATCAGGCTCATCGGCGCGCCCTCCCCGGAGAGTTTCTCCCCGACGTCCTGCGCGCCCGTGGTGATCGCGTCCCGGTACGACCCGAAGAGCGCCGACGCCGCGAGGACGGCGGTGGCGATGGCGATGCCCTTGGTGATCGCCTTGGTGGTGTTGCCGACCGCGTCCAGGTTGGTGAGCACCTGCGCGCCCGCGCCCTGGACGTCGCCGGACATCTCGGCGATGCCCTGCGCGTTGTCGGAGACCGGCCCGAAGGTGTCCATCGCGACGATCACACCGACCGTGGTGAGCAGGCCGGTGCCGGCCAGCGCCACCGCGAACAGCGCCAGCATGATCGACGTACCGCCGAGCAGGAACGCCCCGTACACGCCCAGACCGATCAGGAGGGCGGTGTAGACGGCCGATTCGAGGCCGACGGAGATACCGGCCAGGACGACGGTGGCGGGGCCCGTCAGCGACGACTTGCCGATGTCGCGGACCGGGCGGCGGGTGGTCTCGGTGAAGTACCCGGTCAGCTGCTGGATGACGGCGGCCAGGAGGATGCCGATCGCCACCGCGACGAGCGCGAGGACGCGCGGGTCGCCGTCCTTGCCCGCGATCGCCGGGTCGGTGACCCCGTCGAGGTCCGCGTACGAACCGGGGAGATAGACGTAGACGGCCACGGCCACCAGGACGAGCGAGATCACCGCGGAGATGAAGAAGCCCCGGTTGATCGCCGACATACCGCTGCGGTCGGTCCGGCGCGGCGCGACCGCGAAGATCCCGATCATCGCCGTGAGCACGCCGATCGCGGGCACCAGCAGCGGGAACGCCAGCCCCGCGTCGCCGAAGGCCACCTTGCCGAGGATCAGCGCGGCGACCAGGGTCACGGCGTACGACTCGAAGAGGTCGGCCGCCATGCCCGCGCAGTCGCCGACGTTGTCGCCCACGTTGTCGGCAATGGTCGCGGCATTGCGCGGATCGTCCTCCGGAATGCCCTGTTCGACCTTGCCGACCAGGTCGGCGCCGACGTCGGCGGCCTTGGTGAAGATGCCGCCGCCGACCCTCATGAACATCGCGATGAGCGCCGCGCCGAGACCGAAGCCCTCCAGCACCTTCGGCGCGTCGGCCGCGTACACCAGCACCACACAGGAGGCGCCCAGCAGGCCGAGCCCCACCGTGAACATGCCGACGACTCCGCCCGTACGGAATGCGATCTTCATCGCTTTGTGCGAGACGGTGGTGAGATCCTTTTCCGGTTCGCCTTCGGCCGGAGTGGCTTCGCGGGCCGCCGCGGCGACCCGCACATTGCTGCGTACGGCGAGCCACATGCCGATATAGCCGGTGGCCGCCGAGAACGCCGCGCCGATCAAGAAGAACACCGATCGTCCGGCGCGCTGATTCCAGTCGTCCGCAGGCAGCAGCATGAGCAGGAAGAACACGACCACGGCGAATACGCCGAGCGTGCGCAGTTGCCGGGCCAGATAGGCGTTCGCGCCTTCCTGGACCGCCGCCGCGATCTCCTTCATGCTCTCGGTGCCCTCGCCGGCCGCGAGCACCTGGCGCAGCAGTACGCCCGCGACCACGAGTGCGGCCAGTGCGACGATCCCGATGACCACCACGAGCAGCCGGTTGCCGTCGGTCAGCTGCACCTCGGCAGCGATGGTTGTGGAGTGGTCCAGCAGATGAGGGGTAGAAAGCCCCGCCATTCGTCCTCCTTGACGCTTGGGCTGAGCTCAAGATGTGGACGGATTGTAGGTACCGAAACCTGATCAAAACAGTGTGCGGTAAACGGAATTCGCCTTCGCATCAAGTAATGCCCTGAAGACGTTGATCGTGAATTGATTCACGAAATGCGCTCGCTTCAGAAGTCCCATGATTCATTCCTGGGACCACTGTAAGCACGAGTACCCCGGTGCGCGCATGCCAAAGGGCCCCACCGGAGTGGGGCCCTTTGGATGAGTGAGTGAGCCGTGGGAGCCGGCTCAGGCCAGCGTCGCCTCCGCGGGCGTCGTCGGCCAGGTCATGCGGATGAGCCCGCCGTGTTCCCCGGCGGTGACCTCCACGTCGTCGACGAGGCCGCTGATGACCGCGAGGCCCATCTCGTCCTCCTCGAGGTCCACGTCGTCCGCGCCGGAGCCGGGCACCCGGTCGCCGGGGGCCACACGAGGCGCCTCGTCACCGACCTCGATGGAGAACTGCTTCTCCTCCTCGATCAGCGCCACCTTCACCGGGGCGGTGATACCACCGCTCTGGTGCAGGCCTACGGCGCGTGTGCAGGCCTCGCCGACGGCGAGCCGCACCTCGTCGAGAACGGCCTCGTCCACTCCAGCCCTGCGCGCAACCGCTGCCGCCACCAGTCGGGCGGTCCTGACGTGCTCGGGCAGCGCGCTGAAGCGGAGTTCAACGGTGGCCATACGTCCCCCTCGGAACTACGGGCGTGCTGTCGGGGGGCCGGGCCGCCGAAGCCCGGACCCCCTACTTTTTCAACCAGCCATGCCGGACCACGTGGGCCCGACACAGAGTGGTCAGTCGGTGGCAGCGACCGCTTCGTCGACCGAGGTGTGAATCGGGAACACCTTGGTCAGACCAGTGATGCGGAAGATCTTCAGAATGCGCTCCTGGTTGCACACCAGGCGGAGCGAGCCCTCATGGGCACGCACCCGCTTCAGGCCGCCGACCAGCACGCCGAGCCCGGTGGAGTCGAGGAAGTCCACGCCCTCCATGTCGACGACGAGGTGGAAATTGCCGTCGTTCACCAGCTCGACCAGCTGCTCGCGCAGCTTGGGCGCGGTATATACATCGATTTCGCCACCGACCTCGACGACCGTACGATCGCCGACGGTACGGGTCGACAGGGACAGGTCCACGGATCCTCCAGCACCTTGCTATCGAGCGGTCGTCCCGCGGGACACCTCGGCAGGAGCCCCCGGGACGGTTCGCCAGCCGCGATGGCATTCAATCACTTACCGGCAGGCGTGCACGACGCCTTGGCTCCATTGTCCGTCACGCCAGTGACACACTCGGTGCCGATGGCCAAGAATCACCGATCCGATCGATCCTCGGCACAGCCCGCGTCCCGGCTGTCGCCGGGCGCGCTCCTGGACCGGCTCGCCCCGGGCCCGAGTCGGGCGTCGCGCATCACTCATACGGAGCACTTGCCCCCGCGGGCGGGTCGCCATGCCGTCTGGCCGGACCGGATTCGATCCGAGGTCATCGCGGCCGTGCAGGCCCGCGGCATCGAGCACCCCTGGGCCCACCAGGCGCTGGCCGCCGAGCACGCCCTGGACGGCGACTCGGTGGTCGTCGCCACGGGCACCGCGTCCGGCAAGTCCCTGGCGTATCTCGTGCCGGTGCTGTCCACCCTGCTGGACGGCTCCGAGGCCCCGAACGGGCGCGGCGCCACCGCCCTCTACCTCGCCCCCACCAAGGCCCTCGCGGCGGACCAGCACCGCTCCGTGAAGGAACTTTCACAACCGCTGGGCAACGCCGTGCGACCTGCCGTGTACGACGGCGACACGCCGTTCGAGGAACGCGAGTGGATCCGCCAGTACGCCAACTACGTCCTGACCAACCCGGACATGCTGCACCGCGGCATCCTCCCGTCCCACCCCCGCTGGTCCTCCTTCCTGAAGTCGCTGAAGTACGTCGTCATCGACGAGTGCCACACCTACCGCGGCGTGTTCGGTTCCCATGTCGCCCAGGTGCTGCGCCGGCTGCGGCGGCTGTGCACCCGCTACGGCGCCTCTCCGGTCTTCCTGCTGGCCTCGGCGACCGCCGCCGACCCCGCGGCGGCCGCCCGCCGCCTCACCGGCCTCCCGGTGGTCGAGATCGCCGACGACGCCTCACCTCGCGGCGAACTGGTGTTCGCCCTCTGGGAACCCCCGCTCACCGAGTTGCAGGGCGAGAAGGGCGCCCCCGTCCGGCGTACGGCCACCGCCGAGACCGCCGACCTGCTCACCGACCTCGCCGTGCAGGGCGTGCGCACGGTCGCCTTCATCCGCTCCCGGCGCGGCGCCGAGCTGATCTCGGTGATCGCCCAGGAGCGGCTCGCCGAGGTCGACCGCTCGCTGGCCCGGCGTGTCGCGGCCTATCGCGGCGGCTACCTCCCCGAGGAACGGCGCGCCCTCGAACAGGCCCTCCACTCCGGCGAACTCCTCGGCCTCGCCGCCACCACCGCCCTGGAACTCGGCATCGACGTCTCCGGTCTGGACGCCGTCCTGATCGCCGGCTACCCGGGCACCCGCGCCTCCCTGTGGCAGCAGGCAGGCCGGGCGGGCCGCGCCGGACAGGGCGCCCTGGCGGTCCTGGTGGCCCGCGACGACCCGCTGGACACCTACCTCGTCCACCACCCCGAGGCCCTGTTCGACCGCCCGGTGGAGTCGACGGTCCTCGACCCCGACAACCCCTACGTCCTCGCCCCGCACCTGTGCGCGGCCGCCGCGGAACTCCCGCTCACCGACGAGGACCTGGAGCTGTTCGGCCCCGAGACCGAGGGCCTGCTGCCCCAGCTGGAGGCCGCGAAGCTGCTGCGCCGCCGGACGAAGGCCTGGCACTGGACCCGCCGCGAGCGCGCCGCCGACCTCACCGACATCCGCGGCGAGGGCGGCCGGCCCGTGCAGATCGTCGAGGCGGGGACCGGCCGGCTGCTCGGCACGGTCGACGCGGGCTCCGCCCACACCACCGTCCACGAGGGCGCCGTCCACCTCCACCAGGGCCGCACGTATCTCGTCCGCTCCCTGGACCTGGAGGACTCCGTCGCCCTCGTCGAGGAGGCCAACCCGCCCTACTCGACGGTGGCCCGCGACACGACCGCCATCTCCGTCCTGGAGACGGACGTCGAAATCCCCTGGGGCGACGGCCGGTTGTGCTACGGCTCGGTCGAAGTCACCAATCAGGTCGTCTCCTTCCTTCGTCGGCGTGTCATCACCGGTGAAGTGCTCGGCGAGTCGAAACTCGACCTCCCTCCTCGTACGCTGCGCACCCGCGCGGTGTGGTGGACGGTCACCGAGGACCAGCTGGACGCCGCCCGCATCAACCCCGAGATCCTCGGCGGCGCCCTGCACGCCGCCGAACACGCCTCCATCGGCCTCCTCCCGCTCTTCGCGACCTGCGACCGCTGGGACATCGGCGGCGTGTCGGTCCCCCTGCACCCCGACACCCTCCTCCCGACGGTCTTCGTCTACGACGGTCATCCGGGCGGCGCGGGCTTCGCGGAGCGCGCCTTCCACACCGCCCGCGCCTGGCTGACCGCCACCCGCCAGGCCATCGCCTCCTGCGAGTGCGACGCCGGCTGCCCGTCCTGCATCCAGTCCCCCAAGTGCGGCAACGGCAACGATCCGCTGCACAAGAGGGGCGCGGTACGACTCCTCACGGAACTGCTTCGGGGGGCGCCGGAGGAGAAGGAACCTCCGGTGGCGGGAGGCGCGACCGAGGAGCCCCCGCAGGAACCTCCGGTGGCGGGAGGGGCGACCGAGAAGCCCCTGCGGGAAACTCCGGTGGAAGGGGCGGTGATACCGGCCCCGGAGGGCCCGCCCGAGCCCTGACCTCGGCCCTGAACGGGCCCTGCCCCGACGCCGCCGTCACGTCCGAGATCTCCCCCACGACCGCGCACCGCACCAGGAGCGCGCCCTGTGCCCGAGCCACCCGGCCCGCCCGGGCACAGGCCTCTCCCTCGCCGTCCGCCCAGTGGTCCGCCGCCGCGAGCGCCGCGAGGTCCGCGCCACCGGCGGCCCGGTGCCGGGTCACGACGGCCTGCCCGTAGGCCAGCAGAACGCCGAACACCACACAGAGGACGGCGATCACGGCGAGGCTCACGACGGTGGCGGAGCCCTGGTCTTTACGATCGCCGGCCCTCATGGCCCCGCCCCCACGTCTTCTGCCGCCGCCACGTCTTCCGCCGCCGCCACGGCCTCCTCCCGCACCTCGAACGGCAGGCCGCGCAGGACCGCCGGCTTCGCCACGACCACCACCCGGACCTGGTCGCCCTCCCGGCCGACCGTCACCCTCGCCCCGCTCGGTGCCGCCTCGCGGGCCAGCGCCACGACCGCGTCGGGAGGGTCCTGCCGGGCCGCCGCCCGGGCGCCGGTCCTGGCCGCGTCCACGCACTGGAGCTGGGCGGCCATGACGAGCAGCCCCCACACCAGCGCCATCGCGAACGCCACCAGCACCGGCAGCACCACGGCCGACTCCGCCGTCACGAACCCCTGGTCGGAGCCTCGCCACCGCCGCCACGCGCGCGTCCGCTCACATCTGCGCACTGAGCGCCCGCTTCACGATGTCCTGCAACAACGTCATGACGGTGTCGCTCGTGAGCACCTCGTACAGGAGCACGGCGAAGCCCACCGTCGCCACGATCCCCATCGCGTACTCGGAGGTCACCATTCCCGCGTCCCTCCGCCCGCGCCGCGTCCCGCACACCAGGGCGCGCAGCCGCGCCCGTACCGCCTTGTACATCTCAACCCCCGTATGGTTCGGCCCTGTCAGCCGCTTCGGTTTCACTTTGGCCACTTGGTCACTTGGCGACCTGGCCACCTGGCCGCCTGGTCACTCGGCCACTCGGTCACTCGGTCACTACCGGTCGTTCGATCAGTCGCTCCGCGCCCTACGGCGCCCCCTCACCGCATCCCGCTCACCTCCCGCCGCCCAGTGCCCCGCCCGCGAGCCCGATCACCACGGGCAGGACGCCGACCGCGATGAAGGCGGGCAGGAAGCACAGCCCGACCGGCGCGGTGACCATGACGCCCGCCCGCCGGGCCCGAGCCGTCGCGGCACGCGTCCAGTCGGCCCGGGCGTCCGACGCGACCCGGGCGACCGGCACGGCCGCCGGCACTCCCGAAACGCCGGCCCGTTCCAGCAGCCGGGCCAGCGCCGCGGCGCCCGGTGCGGAGGCCAACCTCCGCCAGGCAGTGGCCGGTTCGCCGCCCAGCCGCACCTCGGCGGCACCGCGCGCCAGCGCCTCCCCGACAGGCCCGCCCAGCGCCTCGCCCACGGCCTGCGCCGCGATCACCGGACCGGCGCCCGCCGCGATGCACGCGGCCAGCAGGTCGGCCGCGAGCGGCAGTTGACGGGCGGCGAGCCGCGCGTCGACCTCGCTCACGGACTCCGCCGTCCGCCGCCCTCGACGCCACCGCCACAGCACCACCGCGCCGATCAGCCCCACCGCGAGGCCGCCGACACCGCCGACCACCGCGCACGCGGCACCGGCCACCGCCACCTCGGGCAGCCACCGCTTCACGGTGACCCGCAGCCCGCCGCGCGATGCCTTCGCCGCCGGCAGCCAGGGCAGCAGTCCGGCCAGCCGCTGCCGCGCCCGGCGCCTGCGCCGCACGGTCTCCAGCCACCGCGCCAACCACACCAGGAGCAGCACGACCCCCAAGGTCACCCCCAGCCTGTGGAAAACTTCCCCGCCCATCACGCCTCCGCTCACGTCACCCACCTCGCACGCGTCCCGCCCGCCCCGGAGCCCGTCACCTCACGCCCCTCACACCCGGTCACGCCCCTTCCCAGCTCGCCCCTCACGCGCCTCTCACTCCGTCCCGCCCCTCCGCCTTCCGCACGATCCACAGCACCCACCACACCCCGGCGCCCTCCAGGACCCCTCCGACGAGCAGGCAGGCCAGCCCCGCGCCGGTGTGCAGCAGGACGTGCAGTGGGTCAGCACCGAGGGCCGTGCCCAGGAGGAGGCCCAGGACTGGCAGGCCGGCGAGCATCACCGCCGTGGCGCGTGGTCCCGCCAACTGGGCTCTCAGGTCGGCCCGTTGGTCGCACTCCGCCCGCAACGCCCCTTCGAGGCGGTCGAGGCCTGCCGCGAGGCCGGCGCCCTGGTCCACGGCCACCCGCCAGCACGCCGCGAGTCCCAGCAGCCCCTCGGCCCCCGGTTGCCGTGCCGCGGCCGCGAGGGCCTCGGGGACGTCCTCGCCGAACCGTGCCGCCGCCAGCACCGCCGCCTGGGCCGCACCGAGCCCTCCGGTGTCCCGCGCGGCCCGCTGCAAGGCCTCCCCGGGCTGCCGCCCCGCGCGCACCTCCCCGGCGAGCGCCGCGCACAGCGCGATCACCGCGTCCCCGCGCCGCTCCCCGTCCCGCCGCGCCTCCGCGGCCCGCCGCACCCGGCGCAGCAGGGGCACTCCGGCCGCCCCCGCGACGACCGGCAGCACCGAGGCGCCCAGCACCGCGAGGGCCAGCCCGACGACCGGCGCCCACCACTCGGGCCGCCACCGGCCGCGCAGCCGCCGCAGCTCCTGGGCCAGCTCCGGCCAGGACGGGGGCCCGCCGCCGACCACCCCGCCCCCGGCCAGCAGCAGCTGCGCCCGCCGGGCCCCGGAGTACGGCCCGCCCAGCAGCCACGCCGCCGCCCCGGCACACGCCACGGCCACGGCCGCCGGCATCTCACCCGTCCAGTTCATCGCCCTTCTCCGCCCTCTCCGCTCCCAACGCTCTCCCTGCTCCCCTCGCTGTCTCCGCTCCGGAGCAGCTCCCGCAGCCGCGCCCACCCCCGCTCGCGGGCGAAGGCGTCCGCCTGCCACCGCAGCGCCGGCACCGTCCGCACCAGCCCCGACGGGTCCCGCTCCAGGACGTCCACCTCGGCGATCCGCCGCCGCCCGGCGGGATCACGGACGAGGTGCAGGACCACCGACAGAGCGGCCGCCACCTGGCTGTGCAGCGCGGCCCGGTCGAGCCCGGCCGCCGTGCCGAGCGCCTCCAGCCGCGCGGGAACGTCCGCGGCGGCGTTGGCATGGACCGTCCCGCAGCCGCCTTCGTGGCCCGTGTTGAGTGCCGCCAGCAGGTCCACGACCTCGCGCCCGCGCACCTCGCCCACGACCAGCCGGTCTGGCCGCATCCGCAGGGCCTGCCGCACCAGGTCCTCGAGCGTGACGAGCCCGGCGCCCTCCTGGTTGGCCGGTCTGGTCTCCAGGCGGACCACGTGCGGGTGATCCGGCCGCAGTTCCGCCGAGTCCTCCGCGAGCACGATCCGCTCTCCCGGCCCGACCAGCCCGAGCAGCGCGCTCAGCAGAGTGGTCTTGCCGCTGCCGGTGCCGCCGCTGATCAGGAAGGACAGCCGCGCCCGCAGCAGAGCCCGCAGGATGCGGTCCCCGCCGGGCGGGACCGTGCCCGCGGCCAGCAGTTCGTCGAGGGTGAACGCGCGCGGCCGTACCACCCGCAGCGACAGGCAGGTACAGCCGACGGAGACCGGCGGCAGCACCGCGTGCAGCCGGGTCCCGTCGGGCAGCCGGGCGTCGGCCCACGGCCGAGCGTCGTCCAGGCGCCGCCCGGCCACCGCGGCCAGCCGCTGCGCGAGCCGTCGTACGGCCGCCGCGTCCGGGAAGGCGACGGCGGTCAGCTCCAGGCCGCCGCCCCGGTCGACCCAGACCCGGTCCGGGGCCGAGACCAGTACGTCGGTCACCGACGGGTCGGCGAGCAGCGGCTCCAGGGGGCCGCTGCCGATCAGTTCGCGGCGCAGTTGCTCCGCCGCGCCGAGGACCTCGGCGTCCCCGAGGACACGGCCCTGTTCGCGCAGGGCCTGCGCCACGCGCGCGGGCGTGGGTTCGGCTCCGCTGTCGGCGAGCCACTGCCGTACGCCGTCCAGCAGTTGCCGTTCGAGGCCGGGTGCCGTACTCATGCGCCGCCCGCCTCGGTCAGGGCCCGCTCCCAGAATGCGTTGCAGAAGCGGGCGAGCGGCCCGCGCGCGGTGGCGCCCGGTGGCGCCTTGCCGCCGTCCGGCCGGAGCAGCCCCGACTCGACGGGCACCTCGCCGGCCAGGGGCAGTCCGAGCAGCCTGGCCACCTCACGGTCGTCCAGTCCGGGGGCGTACGGGCCGCGTACGGCCACCCTGAGATCGCGCAGGACCATCCCGGCGGCGGAGGCCACCCGTCCGGCGGCCGCGACGGCGCGCAGTTCGGCGGGGACCACGAGGATCCCGAGGTCGAGCTGGGCCAGGGCCTCGGCGACCCCGTCGTCGACCCGGCGGGGCAGGTCGACGACGACCGTGCCGCCCCGGCGCCGGGCCGCGGCGAGCACCGCGCGGACGGCCTGGGCCGGGATGGCGACGCAGTCGCCCCGGTCCCAGCTGAGCACGCGCAGGGAGTGCAGCTCGGGCAGCGACTCCTCCAGGGCCCCGCCGCCGACCCGTCCGCGCGAGGCGGCGAACGCGGGCCAGCGCAGCCCTTCGGCGGTCTCTCCGCCGAGGAGTACGTCGAGTCCGCCGCCCAGCGGATCGGCGTCCACGAGGAGGGTGCGCAGGCCCTCGCGCGCGGAGGTGACGGCGAGGGCGCACGCGAGCGTGGAGGCTCCGGCGCCGCCGCGGCCGCCGATGACGCCGACGGTGAGCGCCGGCCGGCCGACGCCCTCGGCGACGTCGGCGATCCGGTCGACCAGCCACTGTTCGCCGTCGGGCAGCATCAGCACGTGGTCGGCGCCGATCTCGACGGCGCGCCGCCAGACGCCGGAGTCGTCCTGGTCGCGTCCGACGAGGACCACTCCTCGTCTGCGGGCGGCCCCGCGCACCCGGTGTGCGGCGTCGTCGCCGACCAGGACGAGCGGCGCGGACTCCCAGCGGCCCCGGCGCTCCGGCACCGAGTGGTGCACCTCGGGTGTGGCGCCCGCCGCGGCGCACAGGCGCAGCAGGTCGTCGAGGAGCGCCGCGTCCTCGGTGACGATCAACGGCTTGCCCTGCCGGCCTCCGGCGGTGGGCGGCGGGTCGTGTGTGACGGCTCCGGCCACGGCTTCCATCCCCCTTCGCTGCGGATCGCGCGGCCTCTGCGGCCCCGCGATTCCCAAACGTGTGGAGAACCGGGCAACCGGTCTCCATATGAACGGCCGGGCAGAAACCGGCCGTACGCGTCGGGCAAACGGAACCGGCCATGAACTCGGCCCGAGCGGACGCGTCGGAATCACGGTGCAACGAAGCCGGAAATCGTGTGGATCTTGGTGGAAAACTGTGGACAGGCAGGTGCTTGTGAATATCGCCGTCACCCATACCGGTGACGGCGACGCCACCCCTGTGCGACTTCCGCAGAGCAGTCCGACGGCTACGGAAGAGCAGCCCGACGGCTACGGAAGAGCAGCCTGACGGCTACGTACAGTGATGAGGCCTGGGCATGCAAAAGAGGCGGCCGCAGCCGCCTCGGCACGGCACCAGGGCCGTGTACAGAAGGGGAAAACGCATCCGGACATGCGACGACCCCCGCCGGGGGGGAGAGCGGGGGTCGTCTCCACGGCCGACTCGGGGGGGGAGGAGCCGGACCGCGTTAGCACGGTCGCGAACGATCCGTGACTTCCATGGTGTACCCGAGAGCCCTCTCAGGCAAACCCACGCGCCCACCTTACGCCGAATGGGCTGCCCCTATGCTCATGGTTGTGGAAAACCACTCCTTGCCCCGCACAGCGGCCTTCTTTGACCTGGACAAGACGGTCATTGCGAAGTCGAGCACGCTCACCTTCAGCAAGTCCTTCTACCAAGGCGGGCTGATCAACCGCAGGGCGGCCTTGCGGACCGCGTACGCCCAGTTCGTCTTCCTCGTCGGCGGTATGGACCACGACCAGATGGAGCGGACCCGCGAGTACCTGTCCCGGATGGTGCGCGGCTGGAACGTTCAACAGGTGAAGGAGATCGTGGCCGAGACCCTTCACGACCTGATCGACCCCCTCATCTACGACGAGGCGGCCTCGCTGATCGAGGAGCACCACACCGCCGGCCGTGACGTCGTCATCGTGTCGACGTCGGGCGCCGAGGTGGTCGAGCCGATCGGCGAACTGCTCGGCGCGGACCGCGTGGTGGCCACCCGCATGGTCGTGGGCGAGGACGGCTGCTTCACCGGCGAGGTCGAGTACTACGCGTACGGCCCCACCAAGGCGGAGGCGATCAAGCAGCTGGCCGAGTCCGAGGGGTACGACCTCTCGCGCTGTTACGCGTACAGCGACTCGGTGACGGATCTGCCGATGCTCCAGGAAGTGGGTCATCCGCACGCCGTGAACCCGGACCGGGCGCTGCGACGAGAGGCCGTCACGCGCGGGTGGCCGATTCTCGACTTCCATCGGCCGGTGCGGCTCAAGCAGCGGATCCCGTCGTTCTCCGTGCCGCCCCGCCCGGCGCTCGTCGCGGCGGCCGCCATAGGGGCCGCGGCCGCCACCGCGGGCCTCGTCTGGTACGCCAGCAGGCGCCGTACGGCGACCGCCTGAGCACACAGAGCCAGACCTGCGGGCAGGCACGTCCCGCGCGAGCCCGTTTAGCTCCTGTTTGAGAGTAAAAGTAAAGAACTGGTGCCAGGACTTCCGCTTGACCAGGGCCAGGAGTACAAAGGAATCAACGGCCCGCGAGACCAAGGACATCCGAGAGGATCACCTTAACAACGCATTTGGCCCCACGGACCGCGCATGACCACTGGGCACCCACGCGACGTCGACCCGTCGATTACGGGCCAGCCGCACCAGGTGACGGGCAAAGTCCCCGGCCTGATGGGCAATATCTCGAGGACGCTTGGTAACCGGGTGAGCATGCCAGCGGCGGTACGAGGACTCGTACCGCCGCAACCCATGTGAGGCCCCGCGCGGGGCCTCATTTCTTTACGCCCCACCCTTTACAGCGCACCCTTTACGGGTCACTTTTCACGGCTCGCCATTCACGGCTCACCTGTCACGGCTCACCCTTTACGGCTCACCCTCACGCCGCCCCGCGCTGGAGCGCCTCGCACACCGCCGTCGACTCGCGGGCGCCCAGCTCGACCGCCCGGCCGCAGTGGGCGATCCAGGCCGCCATGCCGTCCGGGGTCCCGGAGACATAGCCCTCCAGGGCCGCCAGGTAGGCCGCGCGGCCCAGCTCGGCGTGGCCCACCTCGGCCGGGCAGACCGACTTGGGGTCGAGGCCGCTGCCGATCAGGACGATGCGCTCGGCCGCCCGCGCGACCAGGCCGTTGTGGGAGACGAAGGGGCGCAGGGCGAGCAGCTCGCCGTGCACGACGGCGGCCGTCACCAGCGCGGGCGCCGAGCCGCCCGCGATGATCAGCTGGGACAGCCCCTCCAGACGGCCGGCCAGCTCGGTGGCACCGGGCAGCGGCAGCTCGATCAGCGGCTCGTCGACCGTCTCACCGGCCTGCCGGGGCCGCCCGACCTCGTCCCCGCTGGTCGCCGCGGCCACCAGGTGCAGCCGTGCCAGGACGCGCAGCGGCGACTGACGCCAGATGGACAGCAGCTGGCCCGCCTCGGCGGTCAGCCGCAGGGCCGCGCCCACGACGCGTGCCTCGTCGTCGACGCCGAAGTCGCTGCGTCGGCGCACCTCCTCCAGGGCCCAGTCCGCACCGGACAGCGCGGCCGAGCCCCGGGAGCCGCGCAGGGCCGCCTCGGAGGTGATCTCGTTGCTGCGGCGCCGCATGACCCGGTGCCCGTAGACCCGGTCCACGGCCTTGCGCACGGACTCCACGGACTCGGCCACACCGGGCAGCGAGCCCAGGGCCGCAAGCGGATCGGCGGACGCGCCTGTCGTACTCATGAGTACGACATTACGCAACGAGGGCGCGCACCCCTCGAAGGAGTGGTCTTCTTCACGCACGGCTGCCACGTACAGCCACCTGGACACTACGCTTGGTGAACATGAAAATTGCTTTCGTTGGGAAGGGCGGCAGCGGGAAGACCACTCTGTCCTCCCTGTTCATCCGCCATCTCGCCGCCGTCGGCGCACCGGTGATCGCGATCGACGCGGACATCAACCAGCACCTCGGGCCCGCCCTCGGACTCGACGAGGCGGAGGCCGCGGAGCTGCCCGCGATGGGCGAACGGCTCCCGCTGATCAAGGACTACCTCCGCGGCTCCAACCCGCGCATCGCCTCCGTCGAGACGATGATCAAGACGACCCCGCCCGGCGAGGGCTCCCGGCTGCTGCGGGTCCGCGAGAACAATCCGGTGTACGACTCCTGCGCCCGACCGGTGGAACTCGACGGCGGCGCCGTCCGTTTGATGGTCACGGGCCCCTTCACGGACGCCGACCTGGGGGTCGCCTGCTACCACTCCAAGACGGGAGCGGTGGAACTGTGCCTGAACCACCTGGTGGACGGCCGTGACGAGTACGTCGTGGTCGACATGACGGCCGGTTCGGACTCCTTCGCCTCCGGCATGTTCACCCGCTTCGACGTCACGTACCTCGTCGCCGAACCGACCCGGAAGGGGGTCTCCGTCTATCGCCAGTACAAGGAGTACGCCCACGACTTCGGCGTCGAGCTGAAGGTCGTCGGCAACAAGGTGCAGGGCCAGGACGACATCGACTTCCTCCGCGCCGAGGTCGGGGACGACCTGCTCGTGACGGTGGGGCATTCGAACTGGGTGCGCGCCATGGAGAAGGGCCGGCCGCCCCGGTTCACGATCCTGGAGGACACCAACCGCGACGCCCTGCGCCTGTTGCAGGCGACCGTCGACACGGCGTACGAGCGGCGCGACTGGGAGCGCTACACGCGCCAGATGGTGCACTTCCACCTGAAGAACGCGCAGTCCTGGGGCAACGAGCGGACCGGGGCCGACCTGGCGGCGCAGGTCGACCCCCGTTTCGTCCTCGGCGAGAGCGTCGCGGCCGCCGTCTGACACCCGCGCGCGGGGCCGCCGTCCAGCGGCCGTCGCGCGGTTACCGGCCGGCCGCCGGTGCCCCGGGGACGCCCTTCGGGGCGGGGGCCGGGGGGCCGGACAGGAAGGACTCCCAGCCCTGCTTCGGGGCCTCGCCGACGCCCAGCGTCCGCAGCCTGGCCAGCGTCCGCGGGTCCTGGGTGTCGAGCCAGTCGGCCAGCTGCCGGAAGGACACACAGCGCACATCGGGCTTGTTGCAGACGGCCTCGACGACGTCCTCGACGGCACGCATGTACGTGCCGCCGTTCCAGGACTCGAAGTGGTTGCCGATGATCAGCGGGGCGCGGTTGCCGTCGTAGGCCCGGCTGAAGCCCTTGAGCAGGCCGTCACGCATCTCGGCGCCCCAGCGGTCGTACTTGCCGGGGTCGCCCTGGGTGGTGGTGCCGGACTGGTTGACCATGAAGTTGTAGTCCATGGTGAGCTGCTCGTAGGAGTGGCCGGGGAAGGGCACGAGCTGCATCGACAGGTCCCACAGGCCCTGGTTCTTGCGCGGCCAGACCTGGTTGTTGACGCCGCTGGTGTCGTAGCGGAAGCCCAGTTCGCCGGCGGCCCGCATGAAGTTCTTCTGGCCCTCCAGACACGGGGTGCGGGCGCCGACGAGTTCCTGGTCGTAGTCGAAGGGCAGCGGGGCCGCCTGCGTCATCCCGGTGTTGGTCTTCCAGGTCTTCACGAACTGTTTGGCCTGGGCGATCTCGTCCTTCCACTCGTCGACCGACCACTCGCCGACGCCGCCGTTCTTGCCGCAGAAGTGGCCGTTGAAGTGGGTGCCGATCTCGTTGCCCTCCAGCCACGCGAGGCGCAGCTGCTTCACGGTGTCGGCGATGCCCTGCTCGTCGTTGAAGCCGATGTCGGAGCGGCCCGGTGAGTGCTGCGGCGGCTTGTAGAGGTCGGCCTTCTCCTCGGGCAGCAGGTACACGCCGCTGAGGAAGTACGTCATCGTGGCGTTGTTGGCCTTGGAGACCTGGCGGAAGTGGGAGAACAGCTGCTGACTGTCCTCACCTGCGCCGTCCCAGGAGAAGACCACGAACTGCGGGGGCTTCTGACCGGGCTTCAGCCGTTCGGGCCGGAGCAGGTGCGGCTGGGCCCCGGTGTACGCGGTGGAGCCGTCGCCGATCAGCCGGACCGTGCTCTTGGGCGCCTGGGCCGGCGGGCCCTGGGCGCCTTCCTTAGAAGCGTGGGAAGCACCGGTTCCCGTAGCGCAACCGGCGAGCGACGCGGTGAAGGCCGCGGCGACGGCGGTCGCGGCGATCCTCTGGGTGGCGGCCATCTTCCGCCCACCTTCTTCCTTCTCTCGGCCAACGCCGGCGAGGGCGTTCTCTGACGGCGCCGCCGGGGCGAGCCGGCAGCGCCGTCAAGGTCGCACGGGGCCGAGAAGGAATTAGTACGACAAGCCGATGAAATGCCCACTTCACACTTCTGAGTGATCCGTTACCCCATTTGCCGCAAAAATCCATGCTTGCCCTTTACTCTGCATTACGATCTGTTTACTGAGCGTTGATTTTTCATCCCGCCGCTGTACGCCGTGACCCACGGCCGCGACCGCCCCCGTGCCCCATGGGGGACCACCTGTTCCGCGACCGCGCCGCCCGGAGGAGACGGGAACATGCCAGCCTGCGTCCCCACCCGCACATCCCACGCCACGCACACCCAGCGCATCCACCGCCCCCACAGCCCGCCCCCGGACCCGCCCCGCCGCTTCCGCATCGCGGGCGCCGATGTGTCCGCCTCGATCGCGGTCTTCCTGATCGCACTCCCGCTCTCCCTCGGTATCGCCCTGGCCACCGGCGCGCCGCTCCAGGCCGGACTCGTCGCAGCCGCCGTGGGCGGGATCGTCGTCGGCTGGATCGGCGGCTGCCCGCTCCAGGTCAGCGGCCCCGCCGCCGGGCTCACGGTCGTCACCGCCGACCTCATCCAGCGCTACGGCTGGCGGACGACCTGCGCCATCACCGTCCTCGCCGGCCTCGCCCAACTCGGCCTCGGCTGTCTGCGCGTGGCGCGCACCGCGCTCGCGGTCAGCCCCGCCATCGTGCACGGCATGCTCGCCGGCATCGGCGTCACCATCGCCGTCGCCCAGCTGCACATTGTCCTCGGCGGCACCCCGCAGAGTTCCGTCCTCGACAACCTCCGCGCCCTGCCCGCCCAGCTGGCGGGTCTGCACCCCGCCGCGGTGGCCGTGAGCGCGCTGACCCTGACCCTGCTGCTGCTCTGGCCACGCATCCCGGGCCGGGTGGGCCGACTGCTGCGCACGGTGCCCGCCGCCCTGGTCGCCGTCGCCGGGGCCACCGCCGGCGCGGCGCTCGCCGGTCTCACCCTGCCCAAGGTCGACCTGCCCTCCTGGCGCAGTCACGCCCTGGCCGGACTGCCCGAGGGCCCGGCGCTCGGGCTCGTCGCGGCCGTCCTCACCATCACGCTGGTGTGCAGTGTGCAGTCACTGCTCGGCGCGGTCGCCGTCGACAAGCTCATCGCCTCCCGCCCCGGCCTGCTCTCGGCCCGCCCCGGCCGCTCCACCCGGGTCGGACGCTCCGACCTGGACCGCGAACTGCTCGGGCAGGGCGCCGCCAACATCGCCTCCGGCGTGCTCGGCGGACTGCCCGTCGCGGGGGTGGCCGTACGAAGTTCGGCGAATGTCCACGCGGGTGCCGTGAGCCGGAACTCCACGATGCTGCACGGCGTTCTCGTAGTAGCCGCCGCACTGCTGATGGTCCCGATCCTGGAGCTGATCCCGCTCGCCTCGCTCGCCGCCCTGGTGATGGCCGTCGGCATCCAGATGGTGTCCCTGCACCACATCCGCACGGTGACCCGCCACCGAGAGGCGCTGGTGTACGCCGTCACCACCCTCGGCGTGGTGTTCCTCGGCGTCCTGGAGGGCGTGACGCTGGGGATCGCCGTGGCCGTCACCGTCGCCCTGCACCGCCTCACCCGCACCCGCATCACCCACGACGAACAAGAAGGAGTCCATTACGTACGCGTACGAGGCCAGTTGACGTTCCTCGCGGTACCCCGGCTCAGCCGGGCCCTGCACCACGTCCCCCAAGGCAGCCATGTCGTGGTCGAGCTGGACGGCTCCTTCATGGACCACGCTGCGTACGAGGCCCTCCAGGACTGGCAGAAGTCGCACACCGCACAGGACGGCATCGCCGAACTGACCGGCCGCCGCGTCGACACCGGGGTCCACACCGGAGCCGACGAGGGGACCGACGGCGAGACGGGCGCCGACACCAGCACCGGTACGGCCACCGGCGCCCACGCTCCGGCAGGTGAGTCGTCCGTTCCCTGGCACACCGGCTCCGCCCGGGCCGAGTGCCGCTGCCGTCCGTGGACGCCGTGGCGCAACCACCGCTGCGAGGTGCCCCACCCGGCGCCGCCGTCCGCCGCCGGGCCGACCGGGTCGGCGGGTTCGACCGGCCCTGCCGGCTCGACCGGCCCAACCGGCCCAACGAACTCAGCAAGGAGGACGGCACCCACCGCACCCGACACCCCCGGCACCCCGGGCGTCCGTGAACCAGGCGGTCGCCAACTGATGCGCGGTATCACCGCGTTCCAGCGCAACACCGCCCCGTTGGTCCGTGGGGAGCTGGCGCGGTTGGCCAGGGAGGGGCAGCGGCCGACCCAGCTGTTCCTGACCTGCGCCGACTCGCGGCTGGTCACCTCGATGATCACCTCCAGTGGTCCGGGCGACCTGTTCGTGGTGCGCAACGTGGGCAACCTCGTGCCGCCGCCCGGCGAGGAGAGCGGAGACGACTCGGTGGCCGCGGCGATCGAGTACGCGGTGGACGTGCTGCACGTGCGCTCCATCACGGTGTGCGGGCACTCCGGGTGCGGGGCCATGCAGGCGCTGCTCAACTCCGAGCCCGGCGGTGCCCAGACCCCGCTGAAGCGGTGGCTGCGGCTGGGGCTGCCGAGTCTGGAGCGGATGGCCGACGACGGCCGCCCCTGGCCCCGGCTGGCCGGGCGGGCACCCGCGGACGCGGTCGAGCAGCTCTGCCTGACCAATGTGGTCCAGCAGTTGGAGCATCTGCGGGCCCATGAGTCGGTGGCCCGTGCTGTGCGGGGCGGGGCACTGGAGCTGCACGGGCTGTACTTCCACGTGGGCGAGGCACAGGCCTACCTGCTCACCGAGAACGGCGCGGGCGCGCTGTTCGACCACGTCGGGGCGGCGGACCTGACGGTGTGACCCGGGTGCCCCCGACCTCGTCACGGCTCAGACAGGACAAGGAGTGTGAAAGGCGTTACACCGGCTGAACTTCGCCCGATCGCCGTCCGTGGGTACGGATGACCCGGTCATCCTGGTCACCCCCAGCCGCCCAGCCGCCCAGCCGCCAGCCACACCAACAGGTCTAAACCAATTTTCGGACCGCCCTTGTCATCGGCCCCCTGGGTCTGATGAGCTGTGGCCTGGGACACAACGGACACCCTTCGAAAGGGAGATGTCGTGAGCAACGAGAGCCTGGCCAACCTGCTCAAGGAAGAGCGCAGGTTCGCGCCGCCCGCCGACCTGGCCGCACACGCCAACGTCACGGCGGAGGCGTACGAACAGGCCAAGGCTGACAGGCTCGGCTTCTGGGCCGAGCAGGCCCGCCGGCTGACCTGGGCCAAGGAGCCGACGGAGACGCTGGACTGGTCGAACCCGCCGTTCGCCAAGTGGTTCAAGGACGGCGAGCTGAACGTCGCGTACAACTGCGTCGACCGCCACGTGGAGGCCGGGCACGGCGACCGGGTCGCGATCCACTTCGAGGGCGAACCCGGCGACAGCCGCGCCCTCACCTACGCCGAGCTGAAGGACGAGGTGTCGAAGGCCGCCAACGCGCTGCTGGAGCTGGGCGTCGAGAAGGGTGACCGGGTCGCCGTCTACATGCCGATGATCCCGGAGACGGCGATCGCGATGCTGGCGTGCGCCCGGATCGGCGCCGCGCACTCGGTCGTCTTCGGCGGTTTCTCGGCGGACGCGCTGGCCACGCGCATCCAGGACGCCGACGCCAAGGTCGTCATCACCTCGGACGGCGGGTACCGGCGCGGCAAGCCGTCCGCGCTGAAGCCGGCCGTCGACGAGGCGATCACCAAGGTCGACAACGTCGAGCACGTGCTCGTGGTCCGCCGTACCGGCCAGGACGTGGCCTGGGACGACAGCCGTGACGTGTGGTGGCACGAGATCGTCGAGCGGCAGTCCGCCGAGCACGCTCCGGAGCCCTTCGACGCCGAGCAGCCGCTGTTCATCCTCTACACGTCCGGGACGACGGGGAAGCCGAAGGGCATCCTGCACACCTCGGGCGGCTACCTCACGCAGGCCGCGTACACCCACCACGCCGTCTTCGACCTCAAGCCGGAGACGGACGTGTACTGGTGCACGGCCGACGTCGGCTGGGTCACCGGCCACTCGTACATCGTCTACGGGCCGCTCGCGAACGGCGCCACGCAGGTCATGTACGAGGGCACGCCGGACACCCCGCACCAGGGCCGGTTCTGGGAGATCGTGCAGAAGTACGGGGTGACGATCCTGTACACGGCGCCGACCGCGATCCGCACGTTCATGAAGTGGGGCGACGACATTCCCGCGAAGTTCGACCTGTCCTCCCTTCGTGTCCTCGGCTCGGTCGGCGAGCCGATCAACCCCGAGGCCTGGATCTGGTACCGCAAGCACATCGGTGGCGACCGGACGCCGATCGTGGACACCTGGTGGCAGACCGAGACGGGCGCGATGATGATCTCGCCGCTGCCCGGCGTCACCGCGACCAAGCCCGGTTCCGCGCAGACCCCGCTACCGGGCATCTCCGCGACCGTCGTCGACGACGAGGCGAACGAGGTGCCCGACGGCGGCGGTGGCTACCTGGTCCTCACCGAGCCGTGGCCGTCGATGCTGCGCACCATCTGGCGCGACGACCAGCGGTTCCTCGACACGTACTGGTCACGGTTCGAGGGCAGGTACTTCGCGGGCGACGGCGCGAAGAAGGACGACGACGGTGACATCTGGCTCCTCGGGCGCGTGGACGACGTGATGCTCGTGTCGGGTCACAACATCTCCACCACCGAGGTCGAGTCGGCGCTCGTGTCGCACCCGTCGGTCGCCGAGGCGGCCGTGGTCGGCGCGGCGGACGAGACCACCGGTCAGGCGATCGTCGCCTTCGTGATCCTGCGCGGCACGGCGAACGCGGACGACGAGAACCTCGTGGGCGATCTGCGCAACCATGTCGGCGCGACGCTCGGCCCGATCGCCAAGCCGAAGCGGATCCTGCCGGTCGCCGAGCTGCCGAAGACCCGCTCCGGCAAGATCATGCGCCGGCTGCTGCGGGACGTCGCGGAGAACCGCCAGCTCGGTGACGTCACCACGCTGACCGACTCCACGGTCATGGACCTCATCCAGGCGAAGCTCCCGGCGGCGCCCAGCGAGGACTAGCCACGACCAGTCCTGACCAGTCGGGGCCAGTCAGGGCCAGCGAGGCATAGCGGGGACCGGCAGGGACCTGCGAGGCCGGTGAGGACCGAGGACGTTCCCGGGGGGCACCCGGCGGCAGGCGGAAGCCGCGCCGGGTGCCCTTTTCACGCCTAGCGTGGGAAGCACCGGATCCGCCCCGACCACACCTTAGGTAAACTAAACAAAAACAGCCTCTGCCTCAGGTGCGCCGGGAAGTCTGGTCGGCATGCGTTCAGCCCTGCCCACCGACCGGAGGTCTCCCCCGTGACCGCGCCCCGCAACTCCGCTCCCCGCAAGGTCCTCGCACGGCTGTCGCTGCCCGAGCGGACGTTCGTCGCGGACGCGCTGCGCACCGAGACCGTCGGCGGCGTGCTGCTGCTCTTCGCCGCCGTCACAGCCCTGATCTGGGTGAACGTCCCCGCACTGCACGACAGCTACGAGACCGTCAGCCACTACCACCTCGGCCCCGAGGCCCTCGGTCTGCACCTCTCCGTCGAGCACTGGGCGGCGGACGGCCTCCTCGCCGTCTTCTTCTTCGTCGCCGGCATCGAGCTGAAGCGCGAGCTGGTCGCCGGTGACCTCAAGGACCCCAAGGCCGCCGTGCTCCCCGTGGTGGCCGCGCTGTGCGGGATGGCCGTACCGGCTCTCGTGTACGCGCTCACCAACGTCACCGGCGGGGGCTCGCTCGAGGGCTGGGCGGTGCCCACCGCCACCGACATCGCCTTCGCGCTCGCCGTGCTCGCCGTCATCGGGACGTCCCTGCCGAGCGCCCTGCGCGCCTTCCTGCTCACCCTCGCGGTCGTCGACGACCTGTTCGCGATCCTGATCATCGCGGTGTTCTTCACGGACCGGATCGACTTCGCGGCCCTGGGCGGCGCGCTGGCCGGTCTGATCGTCTTCTGGCTGCTGCTGCGCAAGGGCGTACGCGGCTGGTACGTGTACGTGCCGCTCGCGCTCGTGATCTGGGCGCTGATGTACAACAGCGGCGTCCACGCGACGATCGCCGGTGTCGCCATGGGCCTGATGCTGCGCTGCACCACCCGCGAGGGCGAGGAACACTCCCCGGGCGAGCACATCGAACACCTCGTACGGCCGCTGTCCGCGGGCCTCGCGGTGCCGCTGTTCGCCCTGTTCAGCGCCGGGGTGGCGATCTCCGGCGGGGCGCTCGCGGACGTGTTCCGGCAGCCGGAGACGCTCGGGGTGGTGCTGGGGCTCGTCGTCGGCAAGACGATCGGCATCTTCGGCGGGACCTGGCTGACCGCGCGCTTCACCCGCGCCTCGCTCAGCGAGGACCTCGCCTGGGCGGACGTCTTCGCCGTCGCCTCCCTCGCCGGCATCGGTTTCACGGTCTCCCTGCTCATCGGGGAACTGGCCTTCGAGGGCGACGCCGCCCTGACGGACGAGGTCAAGGCGGCCGTCCTGCTGGGCTCGCTGATCGCGGCGACCCTGGCGACCGTCCTGCTGAAGCTGCGCAACGCCCGCTACCGCCGGATCTACGAGGCCGAGGAGCGCGACGAGGACCTCGACGGCATCCCGGACATCTACGAGCAGGACGACCCGGCCTACCACCTTCGGATGGCCGAGATCCACGACCACAAGGCCGCCGAGCACCGCCGCCGGGCCGAGGAGCTCGCCCGGGAGAGGGCCGAGGAGCGTACCGGGCAGAAGTCCGGGTAGACGCCCGGGGCCCGCGTCGCGCGCGGGCTCCACGAGGGCCCTCGAAGCCCCCTGGGCACACCACATGGCGGCCGAAGTCGTGGGCGGGGCAGGCGAGGACGGCTACCGTCCGGCATGATCTGACGGGACGGTACAAAAGAAGCCAGAAGCAGCACAGCAGCAAGAAACACACAGCATCAGATGAGGGAGATCGCGATGAGCGCACCCGACGGCAGCCCGGTCGGCGCCGAACGCAGCATCGGCCAGTTGTTCGCCACGGCGACGACCGAGTTGTCGGCCCTGGTGCACGACGAGATCGCGCTGGCGAAGGCCCAGCTGAAGCAGGACGTCAAGCGCGGCGCGACGAGCGGCGGCGCGTTCTCGGCGGCCGGCGCGGTGCTGGTGTTCTCCCTGCCGATGTTGAACTTCGCCCTGGCGTACGGCATTCGGACCTGGAGCGACTGGAACCTCGCGATCTGCTTCCTGCTGTCCTTCGCGGCGAACGTGCTCATCGCGCTCGTCCTGGCGCTGGTCGGCGTGGCCTTCGCGAAGAAGGCCAAGAAGAGCCAGGGCCCGCAGAAGGTGGCCGCGTCGATGAAGGAGACGGCGGGCGTCCTGCAGAACGCCAAACCGCACCCGCGGCGCGAGCTGCCGCAGGACCGGGCGCCGCAGGCCATCGAGGCTGTGGCACGCTCGTCGTCATGACGGACCCCGGCACTCCTTCGGCGCAGCCCGCCTCGCTCGTCCGGCCTGACGGCCCCTGGACGCATCGCGAGGTCGCGGCCAACGGCGCCCGCTTCCACATCGCGGAGGCCGGTGACGGGCCGCTGGTCATGCTCGTCCACGGCTTCCCGCAGTTCTGGTGGACCTGGCGGCACCAGCTGACCGCGCTGGCCGAGGCGGGCTTCCGGGCCGTCGCGATGGACCTGCGGGGCGTGGGCGGCAGCGACCGTACGCCCCGGGGCTACGACCCGGCCAACCTCGCCCTCGACATCACCGGCGTGATCCGCTCCCTGGGCGAGCCTGACGCGGCGCTGGTCGGTCACGACCTGGGCGGCTATCTGGCGTGGACGGCGGCCGTGATGCGCCCCAAGCTGGTGCGCCGGCTCGCCGTCGCCTCGATGCCGCATCCCCGGCGCTGGCGCTCGGCGATGCTGGCCGACGTCCGCCAGACGACCGCGAGTTCCCACATCTGGGGGTTCCAGCGGCCGTGGGTGCCGGAGCGGCAGCTGACCGCCGACGACGGGGAACTGGTGGGCCGGCTGATCCGGGAGTGGTCCGGCCCGCTGCTGCCGGACGACGAGGCGGTGCGGACGTATCAGCGCGCGATGTGCATCCCGTCCACGGCGCACTGCTCCGTGGAGCCGTACCGGTGGCTGGTGCGTTCGCTGGCCCGGCCGGACGGCGTCCAGTTCTACCGGCGTATGAAGCGGCCGGTGCGGGTGCCGACGCTGCATCTGCACGGTTCCCTCGATCCGGTGATGCGTACCCGCAGCGCGGCCGGCTCCGGGAAGTACGTGGAGGCGCCCTACCGCTGGCGGCTGTTCGACGGGTTGGGGCACTTCCCGCACGAGGAGGATCCGGTCGCTTTCAGCACCGAACTGATCAATTGGCTGAAGGACCCCGAACCCGATCGGTGACCGATCTATCGCGCCCGGTATCCGGAACCGGAACGACTGTCCTACGAACGGCCACTTGCCCGGCGCATAGGCCAATTGGCGGCCCCGAGGGCGGTTATCGACCTTGGGGCAGGGGCAGACGTCGGGGTATGGGCTGGACGCACGACTACAGTGACGCACCTCGCAACCGCCGCTCGGCCAACGGCCTGAGCCCCCATCAACGAGGCGCGGACCCGCAGCTGCCGGGCTCCGACCTCCGCGTGGGCATTCCGCGCATCCTGCGTCGCCGGGCCCGCTGGGTCTCGGTGCGCCTGCGTCACCCGCGAGGCTGAACCCCGCGCAGGGCACGTCCGGCCGGCCGAGGACATCACCGAGAACCCCGCAGGGCCCCGCCTGAAGGGCCAGGGCTCCGCTGGAGGGCCAGGGTCCCGCTAGAGGGCGCAGCTGTCCTAGAGGGCGCAGCTGTCGCTGTCCACCTGCTGGCCCGCGGTACGCCCTTGGGCGATGTCCTGCCGGATCTCGTCCGCGGTGAGCGCATAGCCGGTCTCGGCGTCGTCGAGGGACTTCGCGAAGACCACGCCGTACACCTCGCCGTCGGGCGTGAGCAGCGGGCCGCCGGAGTTGCCCTGACGGACGGTGGCGTACAGCGAGTACACATCACGGCGCACGGTGCCGCGGTGGTAGATGTCCGGGCCGTTGGCCGTGATGCGTCCGCGTACGCGCGCGGCACGGACGTCGTACGCCCCGTTCTCCGGGAAGCCGGCCACGATCGCGCCGTCGCCGCTCGAGGCGTCGCCGCTGGTGAACCGCAGCGCGGGCGCGTCGAGTTCCGGTACGTCCAGGACCGCGATGTCGCGCTTCCAGTCGTACAGCACGACCGTGGCGTCGTACTTGCGGCCCTCGCCGCCTATCTGGACGGTGGGTTCGTCGACGCCGCCCACGACGTGCGCGTTGGTCATGACGCGGCGCTCGGCGAAGACGAAGCCGGTGCCCTCCAGGACCTTGCCGCAGCTCTCCGCGGTGCCCATCACCTTGACGATGGAGCGCTGCGCGCGGGTGGCCACGGCGCTGCCGGCGAGCGCCGGGTCGGGCGGCTGCACGTCGGTGATCGGCTCGTTGGCGAACGGGCTGAAGACCTGCGGGAAGCCGTTCTGCGCGAGGACGGAGGAGAAGTCGGCGAACCAGGTGTCGGCCTGGGTGGGCAGCGCCTGGGACACCCCCTGGAGGACCTTGGAGCTGCGGACCTCCTTGCCGAGCGTCGGCAGGGTGGTGCCGGCCAGGGCCGAGCCGATCAGCCAGGCCACCAGCAGCATCGCGACGACGTTGACCAGCGCGCCGCCGGTCGCGTCCAGGGCGCGGGCCGGGGACCAGGTGATGTACCGGCGCAGTTTGTTGCCGAGGTGGGTGGTGAAGGCCTGGCCGATGGAGGCACAGACGATCACGATCACGACCGCGACGACCGCGGCCGTAGTGCTCACCTCGGAGTTGTCGGTGAGCCAGTCCCAGATCACGGGCAGCAGGTAGACGGCGACGAGGCCACCGCCCAGGAAGCCGATCACCGACAGGATGCCGACGACGAAGCCCTGGCGGTAGCCGACGACCGCGAACCAGACGGCCGCGACCAGCAACAGGATGTCCAGCACGTTCACCGCTTCGCGCCTCGCCTCATCAATGAGCGGTCACTACAGGTCGGCCGGGGGTCTGGGGGCTGTCCCCCAAGTCGACACAGCACGGTGGACACCCTGTCATGACCTCCAGTCCAGCGGGACCTGCTTCTCGCGGTCCCAAGGGCGCTCCCAGCCCGCGTAGTGCAGCAGCCGGTCGATGATCCCGGCCGTGAAGCCCCAGACAAGGGCCGATTCGACCAGAAATGCCGGGCCTCGGTGGCCGCTGGGGTGGACGGTCGTGGCGCGGTGCTCGGGGTTCGTGAGATCGGCCACGGGGACGGTGAAGACCCGCGCCGTCTCGTTCGGGTCGACGACGCCGACCGGGGTGGGCTCGCGCCACCAGCCCAGGACCGGGGTGACGACGAAGCCGCTGACCGGGATGTACAGCTTGGGCAGCACGCCGAAGAGCTGGACGCCGGACGGATCCAGGCCCGTCTCCTCCTCGGCCTCGCGCAGGGCGGCGCGCAGCGGGCCGTCGCCGTGCGGATCGCCGTCCTCCGGGTCGAGGGCGCCGCCGGGGAAGGAGGGCTGGCCCGCGTGCGACCGGAGGGAGCCGGCCCGCTCCATCAGCAGCAGCTCGGGGCCGCGCTCGCCCTCGCCGAACAGAACCAGGACGGCCGACTGCCGCCCCGCGCCGTCCTCGGGCGGCAGGAAGCGGCTGAGCTGGAGCGGTTCGACCGTCTCCACCGCGTGCACCACCGGGTCCAGCCAGGCGGGCAGGCCCTTCTTGCTGAGCGTCACCGGACCGCCCTGCGTACCGCTCGCGCGCGTCACCGTCGCACCACCCCCCGTTCCGCCCGGTCCAACGCGTGAGGACCGGCAGATCGTTCCGTCGGCCGTCCCCCGGTCGCCGCCTGCCTCATCCGGCCCCCGGTCGCCGACCGCCTCATCCGGCCCCCAGCGGCGGGGCCGGCCGGCCGCCCGCGTCGAGGTAGGACTGCGGCGGGTTCAGCCGCTGTCCGGGGAAGCCGCCCTTCTCGTACTTCAGGAGCTTCTTCGCCTTCTCGGGGTCCGTCTCGCCCTCGCCGTACGCGGGGCAGAGCGGGGCGATGGGGCAGGCGCCGCAGGCGGGCTTGCGGGCGTGGCACATCCGGCGGCCGTGGAAGATCACGTGGTGGGAGAGCATCGTCCACTCGCTCTTGGGGAAGAGCGCGCCGACGGCGGCCTCGATCTTGTCCGGCTCGGTCTCCTCGGTCCACCGCCAGCGCCGTACGAGGCGCTGGAAGTGGGTGTCCACGGTGATCCCGGGCCGGCCGAACGCGTTCCCCAGCACCACGAAGGCCGTCTTGCGGCCGACGCCGGGCAGCTTGACCAGGTCCTCCAGCCGACCGGGGACCTCGCCGCCGAACTGCTCCACGAGGGCCTTGGAGAGCCCTATCACCGACTTGGTCTTGGCGCGGAAGAAGCCGGTGGGGCGGAGGATCTCCTCGACCTCCTCCGGGTCGGCGGCGGCCAGGTCCTCGGGGGTGGGGTACTTGGCGAACAGGCCGGGGGTCGTCTGGTTGACCCGGAGGTCGGTGGTCTGGGCGGACAGGACCGTGGCGACCACCAGCTGGAAGGGGTTCTCGAAGTCCAGCTCGGGGTGGGCGTAGGGGTAGACCTCGGCCAGCTCGCGGTTGATCCGGCGGGCGCGGCGGACCAGGGCGGTGCGGGACTCGGGCTTCCTGGCGGCAGCCGGCTTCCTGGCGGCAGCCGGCTTCCCGGCAGGAGTCTCTTTTGTCACCTTTGCCGCTTTCTTGGCCGCTTTCCTGACGTCGCCGGGACCCTGTTCGCCCTCGGCGGAATCGCGACGTACAACCACCCGCCCAGCCCCCTTGGCCTGTGCTCTCACCGGCGATTTGGACACCCGGCCAGCCTAAAGCCAGGCACTGACATCCGCCCCGGACCCAGAAGATCAGCCCCCAATTGGACCCCTGCCGCTTACCGCGGGACATGTGTACGGCATCCTTGTGACAGATCACACTGTTTGGACCGTCCGGCAAAATGGGGAACACGGTCCCCTGGTACCAAGGGGGAGCAAGATCCCCTGAGCAGGTCGACAAGGAGAGAACTCGTGGACGACGTTCTGCGGCGCAACCCGCTCTTCGCGGCTCTCGACGACGAGCAGGCCGCTGAGCTGCGCGCCTCCATGAGTGAGGTGACGCTCGCCCGTGGCGACTCCCTGTTCCACGAGGGCGACCCTGGCGACCGGCTCTACGTCGTCACCGAGGGCAAGGTCAAGCTCCACCGCACGTCCCCGGACGGCCGCGAGAACATGCTGGCCGTGGTCGGCCCCGGCGAACTGATCGGCGAGCTGTCGCTGTTCGACCCGGGTCCGCGTACGGCGACGGCGACCGCGCTGACCGAGGTCAAGCTGCTCGGCCTCGGCCACGGCGACCTCCAGCCCTGGCTGAACGCCCGCCCCGAGGTGGCCGCGGCCCTGCTGCGCGCCGTCGCCCGGCGGCTGCGCAAGACCAACGACGCCATGTCGGACCTGGTCTTCTCGGACGTCCCCGGCCGCGTGGCACGCGCGCTGCTGGACCTCTCCCGCCGCTTCGGCGTGCAGTCCGAGGAGGGCATCCACGTCGTCCACGACCTGACGCAGGAGGAGCTGGCCCAGCTGGTCGGCGCCTCGCGCGAGACGGTCAACAAGGCGCTCGCCGACTTCGCCGGGCGCGGCTGGCTCCGCCTGGAGGCGCGGGCCGTGATCCTGCTGGACGTGGAGCGGCTGGCGAAGCGTTCGCGCTGACGCCCGGCCCTCCTGGCCTACGGCGCTCAAGGGGCTCGTCTCGTGAGGCGGGCCCCTGTCCGCGTGACCGCACCCGGGGCTGTTCCTGCCGGGCCGGCTTCGCTCAAAAATGATCCGCCGGACGGCTCGCCCCCGGGCACAGTTGCCCTATGGCTGAAACGGTTCCCCCCAGAGGTCTCGACGCCCAGGGCTACATCGCCCGCGAAGGCTCCCTCGCGCGCGTGCCGGACGCTTTCCGTCCCGTCGTCGCAGGAGCCCGGGACCGGATCCTGGACCTCTTCGGGGCGCGGCTGCACAGCGCGTACCTCTACGGGTCGATTCCGCGCGGCACCGCGCGCGTGGGCCGCAGCGACCTGGACCTTCTGGTCGCCCTCCACGAGGAGCCGACCGAGACGGACCGGGCAGGCGGCCGCGCCCTGGTCGAGGCCCTCGACCAGGAGTTCCCGCAGATCGACGGCGGCGGGACGCTGCTGCACAGCCGCGCACAGGCGCTGAGCGACCTGGAGACGCACGACATGGGGTTCTTCGTCGCGTGCCTGTGCACCCCGCTCCTCGGGGACGACCTCGCCGCGTACCTGCCCCGCTACCGCCCCGACTCCCTCCTCGCCCGCGAGACCAACGGCGACCTCGCCCTGTTCCTGCCCCGCTGGCGTGAGCGCGTCGCCGGTGCCGCCGACTCGGAGGAGGCCAGGCGACCCCTCGTCCGGTTCATGTCCCGCCACCTCGTGCGCACCGCGTTCACCCTGGTCATGCCCCGCTGGAACGGCTGGAGCAGCGACCTGCACGAGATGGCGGAGGCGTTCGGCGGGTACTACCCGGAGCGGGCGGAGCAGGTACGGGCGGCGGCCGCCCTCGGCTACGAGCCGACGGGCGACCGCGCCGTCCTCGCGTCCCACCTCGACGACCTCGGGCCGTGGCTGGCCGAAGAGTACGCGCGCGTGCACGGCATCAAGGCCCCGCGCCCCGGCCAGGAGCTGCCCTAGATCAGCCCGTGCTCCTGGAGGTACTCCATCTGCGCGCGGACCGACAGCTCCGCCGCCGGCCACAGGGAGCGGTCGACGTCGGCGTACACGTGCGTGACGACCTCGGCCGGGGTGCCCAAGCCGTTCTCCACGGCCGTCTCGACCTGGGCGAGACGGTGGGCGCGGTGGGCGAGATAGAACTCCACGGCGCCCTGCGCGTCCTCCAGGACGGGTCCGTGGCCCGGGAGGACCGTGTGGACGCCGTCGTCGACCGTGAGGGACCTCAGACGCCGCAGGGAGTCCAGATAGTCGCCGAGACGGCCGTCGGGGTGCGCCACGACCGTCGTGCCGCGGCCCAGGATCGTGTCGCCGGTGAGGACGGCACCGTCAGCCGGGAGGTGGAAGCACAGCGAGTCGGCGGTGTGGCCGGGCGTCGGCACCACCCGCAGCTCCAGTCCGCCCTCGGTGACCACGTCCCCGGCGGCCAGCCCCTCGTCGCCCAGCCGCAGCGCGGGGTCCAGGGCGCGCACGCGTGTGCCGGTCAGCTCGGCGAAGCGGACGGCGCCCTCGGCGTGGTCGGGGTGGCCGTGGGTGAGCAAGGTCAGGGCGACGCGCCGGCCGGCCCGCTCGGCGGTGTCGACGACCGCGCGGAGGTGGGTCTCGTCCAGCGGACCCGGGTCGATGACGACCGCCAGCTCGGAGTCGGGCTCGGCGACGATCCAGGTGTTGGTGCCGTCCAGGGTCATCGCGGAGGCGTTGGGCGCGAGGACGTTCACGGCCCGCGCGGTGGCAGGTCCGGAGAGGACCCCTCCGCGCGGCTGGCCCGGAAGGGTGCTTGCGTCCGTCATGCGGGGCCTCCACCGGCGGCGATCGGGATGTGCTTGGTGAACTCGCCGTGGCCCGGCCAGGACAGCACGATCTCGCCCTCGGCCAGCCTCGCCCTGGCCAGGACGGGCGTGAGGTCACGGCCGGGCGCCGCGGCCAGCGCGTCCGCCGCCGAGCCGTACGGCACCAGCTGGCGGAGCGTCGCGATGGTGGGCGGCATCATCGTCAGCTCGCCCTTGTCGTACCGTGCGGCGGCCTCGCCGGGGCGGATCCACACCGTGCGGTCGGCCTCCGTGGAGGCGTTGCGGGTGCGCTGGCCCTCGGGGAGCGCGGCCACGAAGAACCAGGTGTCGTAGCGGCGGGACTCGAACTCCGGGGTGATCCAGCGCGTCCACGCGCCGAGCAGGTCGGAGCGCAGGACCAGGCCGCGGCGGTCGAGGAACTCCGCGAAGGACAGGTCACGGGCAGCCACGGCGGCACGGTCCGCCTCCCAGTCGTCGCCGGTCGTGTCCCCGACCACCGAGTCGGGCGTCGGCCCCGCGAGCAGGACGCCGGCCTCCTCGTACGTCTCGCGTACGGCCGCGCAGACGATCGCCTGGGCGGCCGCCCCGTCGACGCCGAGCCGCTCGGCCCACCACGCGCGCGTGGGGCCCGCCCAGCGCACCTGGCGGTCGTCGTCGCGCGGGTCGACGCCGCCGCCCGGATAGGCGTACGCGCCTCCGGCGAAGGCCATGGAGGCGCGTCTGCGCAGCATGTGCACGACGGGGGTGCCGCCGTCCCTCGGGTCCTTCAGGAGCATGACGGTGGCCGCGCGTTTCGGGGTGACCGGGGTGAGGGTGCCCTCCGCGAGCGCGCGGATGCGTTCCGGCCAGTCCTGCGGAAACCACTGCCCATTCGCCATGGGCGCGAGGCTATCCCCTGGGGGGCGAATGTTCGAGAGGTGCCCGAGGTCAGAGCGCCCCCGCGACCGCTACGGGACCAGCTCCACCTGGATCTCGACCTCCACCGGCGCGTCCAGCGGCAGCACCGCGACACCTACCGCGCTGCGCGCGTGCACGCCCTTGTCGCCGAGGACCTCGCCGAGCAGCTCGCTCGCGCCGTTCAGGACGGCGGGCTGGCCGGTGAAGTCCGAGGCCGACGCCACGAACCCGACGACCTTCACCACGCGCGCGATGCGGTCCAGATCACCGGCGACCGACTTCACGGCGGCCAGGGCGTTCAGGGCGCAGGTGCGGGCCAGCTCCTTGGCCTCCTCGGAGGTGACCTCCGCGCCGACCTTGCCGGTGACCGGCAGCTTGCCGTCCACCATGGGCAGCTGGCCGGCCGTGAACACGTACGGCCCGGACTGCACGGCGGGCTGGTAGGCCGCGAGCGGCGGCACCACGGCGGGCAGGGTCAGGCCCAGCTCGGCAAGCCTGGCCTCGACGGCGCTCACGCCTTCTTCCGCTTCAGGTAGGCCACGAGCTGCTCGGGGTTGTTCGGCCCGGGCACGACCTGGACGAGCTCCCAGCCGTCCTCGCCCCAGGTGTCCAGAATCTGCTTCGTGGCATGGACGAGCAGCGGCACGGTTGCGTATTCCCACTTGGTCATGGGGCCGACTGTATCCGTTGCGGCGGGCTGCGCAGGTCCCGGCCGAGCGGCCGGTCGTGACCCGTCGCGCACGTGCCGTACGGCCGACGACCGCCCGATCACCCACAAGCCATGTGGCCGATAGTCGCCCCCGTTGTCCACAGCCTGTCGATTGCCTCGGGCACGGACTGGTTACGCTCGAAGACGTGAGCAGGCTCCAGGTCGTCAGCGGAAAGGGCGGGACCGGAAAGACGACGGTCGCCGCGGCCCTCGCGCTTGCCCTCGCCACGGCGGGGAAGCGGACGCTTCTCGTCGAGGTGGAGGGCCGGCAGGGCATCGCGCAGCTCTTCGAGACAGAAGCGTTGCCGTACGAAGAACGCAAGATCGCCGTCGCGCCGGGCGGGGGTGACGTGTACGCCCTCGCCATCGACCCCGAACTGGCCCTTCTGGACTACCTCCAGATGTTCTACAAGCTGGGGAGCGCCGGACGGGCCCTGAAGAAGCTCGGCGCCATCGACTTCGCCACCACCGTCGCGCCCGGCCTGAGGGACGTCCTCCTCACCGGCAAGGCGTGCGAGGCGGTGCGCAGGAAGGACAAGCGCGGCCGGTTCGTGTACGACTACGTCGTCATGGACGCGCCGCCCACGGGCCGCGTCACGCGCTTCCTGAACGTGAACGACGAGGTGGCCGGGCTCGCCCGGATCGGCCCGATACACAATCAGGCGCAGGCCGTGATGCGGGTGCTGAAGTCGGCGGAGACCGCCGTCCACCTGGTGACGCTGCTGGAGGAGATGCCGGTCCAGGAGACCGCCGACGGCATCGCCGAGCTGCGCGCGGCCAAGCTGCCGGTGGGCCGGGTCATCGTGAACATGGTCCGGCCCGAGGTGCTGGACGCCGACGAGCTGGAACTCGTACGGGCCGTCGGACGTTCCTCTGTCGCGCGGTCGCTGTCCGCCGCGGGGCTCGGCGGGGCGCGGCGCGGCGGGCACGCCGAGCGGCTGGTGGATCCGCTGCTCCGGCAGGCCGACGAGTACGCCGAACGGCACGCGCTGGAGCGGGAGCAGCGCGCGGTCCTGGCCGGGCTGGACCTGCCGCTGCACGAACTGCCGCTGCACGCCGAGGGCATGGACCTCGCGGGACTGTACGAACTCGCCACCGAACTGCGGAAGCAGGGGATCGCATGAGCCGCGACCAAGCGCAGGGCCAGACACCGCACCGGCTCTCCCCCGCGCGCGTGCTCGACATCGATCCGCTGCTCGACGACCCGGCGACCCGCATCATGGTGTGCTGCGGCTCGGGCGGCGTCGGCAAGACGACGACGGCGGCGGCGCTGGGCCTCAGGGCGGCCGAGCGGGGCCGCAAGGTGGTGGTCCTCACCATCGACCCGGCGCGCCGGCTCGCCCAGTCCATGGGCATCGACTCGCTGGACAACACCCCGCGCCGGGTGAAGGGCATCGACGACTTCGCGCACGGCGAACTGCACGCGATGATGCTCGACATGAAGCGCACGTTCGACGAGATCGTCGAGGCGCACGCGGACCCCGAGCGGGCGGCCGCGATCCTCTCGAACCCCTTCTACCAGTCGCTCTCCGCGGGCTTCGCCGGCACGCAGGAGTACATGGCGATGGAGAAGCTGGGCCAGCTGCGGGCCAGGGACGAGTGGGACCTGATCGTGGTGGACACCCCGCCGTCCCGCTCGGCGCTGGACTTCCTGGACGCGCCGAAGCGGCTGGGCTCGTTCCTGGACGGCAAGCTGATCCGGGTGCTGCTCGCGCCCGCCAAGGTCGGCGGCCGCGCGGGGATGAAGTTCCTGAACGTCGGGATGTCGATGATGACGGGCGCGCTCGGCAAGCTGCTGGGCGGGCAGCTGCTGAAGGACGTCCAGACGTTCGTGGCGGCGATGGACTCGATGTTCGGCGGGTTCCGCACGCGCGCGGACGCCACGTACAAGCTGCTCCAGGCGCCGGGGACGGCGTTCCTGGTGGTGGCGGCTCCCGAGCGGGACGCGCTGCGGGAGGCCGCGTACTTCGTGGAGCGGCTGGCCGCCGAGGACATGCCGCTGGCCGGCCTGGTGCTCAACCGGGTCCATGGCAGCGGCGCCGCCCAGCTGTCGGCCGAGCGGGCGCTCGCCGCAGCGGAAAATCTTGAAGAGCCCCGCATTGTGGATCAGGACGGCGGGAAAGCTGGACTTCGTAACTCTCCCGACACGTACGGCAGTTCAGAATCTCCCGCATCGCAGCCCGCGTCCCACTCCTCACCCCAGCCCGCACCCCGTCCCGCGTCCGATCAGGGGCCCGACTCCCCCGGCACCGATCGGCTCACCGCGGGCCTGCTGAGGCTGCACGCCGAGCGGATGCATCTGCTCTCCCGCGAGCAGCGCACGCGCGACCGCTTCACGGCGCTGCACCCCGAGGTGGCGGTGACCGAAGTGGCCGCGCTGCCCGGCGATGTGCACGACCTCGCGGGGCTGCGGGACATCGGCGACCGGCTCGCGACCAACCGGCCGGAATTGCCGGAGGTCGCCGAGGGGTGAAATCCGGGGCGCCTGTACTTGCGTCTGAGCAGTGCTGACGCCTGTGCCGGTGCTTGCGCCTGTGCCGTGCCTGCGCGGTGCGGCGGCGCCTGTGCCTGCCGGCATGGCTTGACCGGGCTTGGCGGCGCGGCTGCCAGCTCCAGGGCGCGCCAACGCGTCTATGCGCCGTGCGCCCACGCACCCACGCACCCACGCACCCAGCTTCGACTCCACCCGGAGTCGATCGCACCCAGCATCGATCGCACCCGGCCTCGACCGCACCCACCGTCGATGGCGTGCCGAAGACCCGCCCACACCCTGCCGCCCATGCGCCAAGGGAGCCGAGCCGAATCCCCCTCAGCTCACCGCCGCATAGTTCTCGTACACGCTGTCGTCGTCGAGCGAGACGATGCCCGCTCCGCGCTCGTACTCCGAGCGCGCCGTCTCGAGGAGCCGGCGCCACGAAGTCACGGTGGGACGCCTGCGCAGCAGGGCGCGGCGTTCGCGCTCCGTCATGCCTCCCCACACGCCGAACTCGACGCGATTGTCGAGCGCGTCGGCCAGGCATTCGGTGCGTACCGGACATCCGGTGCACACCGCCTTGGCCCTGTTCTGCGCTGCTCCCTGAACGAACAGTTCATCCGGATCGGTAGTGCGGCAGGCGGCCTGCGCACTCCAGTCGGTTACCCAGCCCATACCGGCGCCGTCCTCTCCCGAATCGAGGCTCCCCCACGGCGGCAGCGGCATATTCACCGCCGCCAGTTGAGGACGTTACGGAAGGTGGGCACAGCGCAACACCCCCTTCGGGCCCAATCTTGAATGGCCCGAACGGACTATGGGTAAGCGGCAGATCACCCGGGGGAGTGAGCCCGCGACATACGTGACCATCCCCACAATCGGGACAGTTCCATTGAGTCACAACGGACGCCAAGTGACACACAAGGCGGATTCGGACACGCCCCCACCCAAAAAGTCGGGGAACCTCCGGAACGATTCGGGGTCGCCGGACGTATTGATACGTAGCCCTGCTGCTGTGACAGTTGAGAGCAGCTTAGGCCAAGGCATATACGCGTGTCCGGCGAATGAGAACGTAGGCTGCCCTCATGCCAAAGAAGCGCTCGGGCGGTGGCCTGTCCGCCACGCAGCAGGCCGCCAAGTTCCTCGGTGTCAGCGTGCTCTCCGGAGCTGTCCTGGCGGGCATCGCACTGCCCGCCGTCGGCGCGCTGGGCTTGGCCGCCAAGGGGTCGGTGGAGTCGTTCGACGAGCTCCCGGCCAACCTCAAGACGCCGCCGCTGAGCCAGCGCACCACGATCCTGGACGCCAAGGGCTCGCAGATCGCCACGGTCTACTCCCGTGACCGCACGGTCGTCGACCTCAAGAACATCTCGCCGTACCTGCAGAAGGCGATCGTCGCGATCGAGGACTCCCGGTTCTACGAGCACGGCGCGGTCGACCTCAAGGGCGTCCTGCGCGCGCTGAACAAGAACGCGCAGAGCGGCGGGGTCTCCCAGGGCGCCTCGACGCTCACCCAGCAGTACGTGAAGAACGTCTTCGTGGAGGAGGCCGGCGACGACCCGACGAAGGTCGCGCAGGCCACCCAGCAGACCATCGGCCGCAAGATCCGCGAACTGAAGTACGCGATCCAGGTCGAGGAGGAGCTGGGCAAGAAGAAGATCCTCGAGAACTACCTGAACATCACGTTCTTCGGCCAGCAGGCCTATGGCGTCGAGGCGGCCTCCCAGCGCTACTTCTCCAAGCACGCCAAGGACCTCACCCTGCCCGAGGCGGCCCTGCTGGCCGGCATCGTGCAGTCGCCCAGCCGCTACGACCCGGTCAACGACGAGGCCGAGGCGACCAAGCGCCGCAACACCGTGCTCCAGCGGATGGCCGAGGTCGGCGACATCTCGGCGGCCGAGTCCGCGAAGGCGCAGAAGGCCCCGCTCGGTCTGAAGGTCACCCAGCCGAAGAACGGCTGCATCACCGCCGTCCAGGGCGCCAGCTTCTTCTGCAAGTACGTCGAGCGGGTCTTCCTCAGCGACCCGGTCTTCGGCAAGACGAAGGAGGAGCGGGCCAAGGTCTGGAACCAGGGCGGTCTGACCATCCAGACCACCCTCGACCCCCAGTCCCAGCAGTCCGTCCAGGACTCGCTCAAGGACCACGTCTACAAGTCGGACAAGGTCGCCGCCGCCGCCACGCTCGTCGAGCCCGGCACCGGCAAGATCCTCGGGATGGGCCAGTCGAAGCCGTACGGCTACGGCAAGAACGAGACCGAGTACAACTACTCGGTCAACGCGGCCATGGGCGGCTCGAACTACGGCTTCCCGACCGGTTCGACGTTCAAGCCGTTCGTCGCCGCGGCCGCGCTGGAGGAGGGCCGCCCGGCCAACCAGACCTACTCCGCGCCGTACGAGATGCCGTACCCGGAAACGGTCCAGACCTGCAGCGGCAAGTCCTGGGTGAACGACGGCGACTACAAGCTGGAGAACGAGAGCGAGTCCGAGCGCGGGCCTTACGCGCTGCGGAAGGCCATGGAGATGTCGGTCAACACCTACTTCGTGCAGATGCTGGCGGACATCGGCATGTGCCCCGTGGTGAAGATGACCGACGCGCTGGGTGTGGTCCAGGGCAACGGCGACAAGGTCCCCGAGGTCCCGTCGTCCATGACCCTCGGCTCGACGGGCCTCTCGCCCCTCACCATGGCCAGCGCCTACGCGGCCTTCGCCAGCCGCGGTATGTACTGCACCCCGGTCGCCATCGAGTCGATCACCCAGACCGTCGGCGGCACGAAGAAGTCGCTGGAGGTCCCGAAGTCGACCTGCTCCCGTGCGATGAGCGAGAAGACCGCGGACACCATCAACACGCTGCTGAGCGGTGTGGTCGACTCCGGTACGGGCCAGCAGGCCGGTCTGTCGGGCCGCGCGAACGCCGGTAAGACGGGTACGACGGACGAGCGCAAGAACGCCTGGTTCGTCGGCTACACCCCGAACCTCTCGGGTGCCGTCTGGGTCGGCAGCGCCAGCCAGAAGGTGAAGATGACCGGCATCACCATCGGCGGCGTCTACCACGGCCAGGTCTACGGCGGTGACACCCCCGGCCCGATCTGGCGCGACGCGATGACCGGCGCGCTCTCCGGCAAGGACGACCCGGAATTCAACCTCGTCACCATCCCGGGCAACGACAAGGGCCGCGACGAGGACGACAACGGCAACGGCAACGGCAACGGCGGTGACAACGGCGACGACGGCTTCATCGGCGGCCTGCTCACCAACGGCACGACCAACGGTGGCTCCACCGGCGGCTCCACCCCGACCCCCAGCTTCACCCTCCCCGAAGGACTGTTCCAGGGCACGAGCAACGGGAACGGCAGCGGGGGGCGCCGCGGCTGAGCGGTGACCGACAAGAAACGGCCCCTGCTTCTTGTACGGAGAGGCAGGGGCCGCTTTCGGTCTTGGTCCCGTGGGCGGGTCAGCCCGCGAGGAGCTTCTTCACCACCGCGGCGACGCGGCCGCCCTCGGCCTGGCCGGCCACCTTCGGGTTCACGATCTTCATGACGGCACCCATGGCCCGCGGACCCTCGGCACCGGCCGCCTTGGCCTCCTCGACGGCCTGGGCGACGATGTCGTTCAGCTCCTCGTCGCTGAGCTGCTTGGGCAGGTACGCGGCGAGCAGCTCGCCCTCGGCCTTCTCCCGCTCGGCGCTCTCGGCCCGACCACCCTGCGCGAAGGCGTCCGCCGCCTCCCGGCGCTTCTTCGCCTCCTTGGTGATCACCTTGAGGACCTCGTCGTCGGAGAGCTCGCGCTTCTCCTTGCCCGCGACCTCCTCCTTGGTGATCGCGGTGAGCGTCAGCCGGAGCGTCGAGGAGCGGAGCTCGTCGCGCTCCTTGATCGCCGCGTTGAGGTCTTCCTTGAGCTTCGACTTGAGCGTGGTCATGGGTTGATTGTCGCAGGTATGGGCGGCGCGGCGCCCGTTCATTTAAAGGGCGCTGGGGGAACGGCACTTAAGGGACCGTGGGGGAAGCGGTGCCGGCGGAGTCTGACACGATGGGCGTATGCGCGCGCGATACGGAGTACCTCTGTCCATCGCGGCGGCTGGCGCCGCCGGTCTGGCCTACGCGGCGGGTTTCGAAGCCCGCTCCTTCCGCCTCCGACGGGTGACGATCCCCGTCCTGCCCGCCGGTATGCGCCCCCTGCGCGTGTTGCAGGTCTCCGACATCCACATGGTCGGCGGACAGCGCAAGAAGCAGCGGTGGCTGCGCTCGCTGGCCGGGCTGCGCCCCGACTTCGTGATCAACACGGGCGACAACCTCTCCGACCCGGAGGGCGTCCCGGAGACCCTGGACGCGCTCGGCCCCCTGATGGAGTTCCCGGGCGCGTACGTCTTCGGCTCGAACGACTACTACGGCCCGAAGCTGCGCAACCCCGCCCGCTACCTGCTGGAGAAGGCCCAGGGCCGCCACGGCCTGAACGGCAACGCGCCCGCGGTCAACGTCGTCCACAACCCGTGGGAGGACCTGCGGGACGGCTTCGACGCGGCCGGCTGGCTGAACCTCACGAACACCCGGGGCGTGCTGAAGGTCGACGGCGTGTCGGTGGAGCTGACGGGCCTGGACGACCCGCACATCAAGCGGGACCGGTACGCGCGCGTGGCGGGCGGCCCGTCGGCCTCCGCCGACTTCTCGATGGGCGTGGTGCACGCCCCGTACCTGCGCGTCCTCGACGCGTACACGGCAGACGACTACCCCTTGATCCTGGCCGGCCACACCCACGGCGGCCAGCTCTGCATCCCCTTCTACGGCGCCCTGGTCACCAACTGCGACCTGGACGCGGACCGTGTGAAGGGTCTGTCGACGCACACGGCGGAGGGTCGTACGGCGTACCTGCACGTGTCGGCCGGGTGCGGGACGAACCGGTACACGCCGGTGCGGTTCGCCTGCCCGCCGGAGGTCACGTTGTTGACGTTGGTGGGCCGGGAGTAGGTTCACCCGTCCCCCATACGGCCCACCCGCATCGCCCCTTTTGTCGTATTTCTCTAGCGTGAGGGGCATGACCGCGCCGATACCCAGGGACATCCCGGACCTGCCCGCGATACCGCGGACCCACCGGCTGCTGCCCTCCTTCGTCCCCGCCGCTGCGGTGGTGCCCCCCGTACGCCGCCCGCTGGCCGCCATCCTCCGCGTACTCCTCGCCGGCACGGCGGCCGCGGGCGTGGCGTTCGAACTGCGGCTCGGCAGCGCGCCGCGGGTGCTGAGCCACTTCGCGATCCAGGCCGACCTCTTGCTGGCCGCAGTCATGCTCCTGTCGGCCCGCCGCGCCTGGACAGCCCGCCGACCCCTCCCCGCGGCCCTGACCGGCGCCGCGCTGCTCTACGTCACGATCAGCGGCCTGGTGTACCACCTGCTCCTGACGGACGCGGCAACCCCGTTCTCCCTGACCGGTACGGCGACGGCGACGCCCTCGGACTGGCAGACGATCGCCAACCAGCTCATCCACACGGTGACACCGGTGGCGGCGGTACTGGAGTGGCTGCTGTTGACACCTCCCGGCCGGCTGCGACTGCGCCAGGCGGCGACATGGATGGCGTACCCCTCGGCCTACCTGGTGTTCTTCCTCACCCGGGCCGAGCTGATCCGGCCGGGCACGCCCAGCCGCTACCTCTACCCGTTCCTCGACGCCGAGATCCACGGCTACAAGCACGTCCTGGCCAACGCCCTCCTCCTCGGCCTCTCCGTCTACGCCCTCGCCGTCCTCCTCGTGGCCCTCGACCACACCCGCCCCGACCCGATCCACCACCGCGCCAAAACCGGATTTCGTCTCCAGCCACCAGTGGGCTAAAGTAAACGACGTCGCCGCGACAAGCAGGACCAGCAGCGACATCGGGGTGTAGCGCAGCTTGGCAGCGCGCTTCGTTCGGGACGAAGAGGTCGTGGGTTCAAATCCCGCCACCCCGACACAGGTCAGAGGCCACATACGGATTTCCGTATGTGGCCTCTGTCGTGCTCGGGGGGCCAAACAGGGGGCCAAAGGAAGTTGATCAGGCCACCGCGCCGCCCTCTGCCTGCTCCTCCGCCCCCTCCCCTTCCTGATCATCGGCGAAGATGTCGTCCATGGCTTCGGCACCCTTCGTGATCACGGGTCGAAGCTGCTTCCGGTAGACCGCCTCGGTGGTCGCCTGGCTGCTGTGTCCGACCAGCAGGGCGATCGTCTCCAGCGGGATGCCGTGGTCGGAGAGCAGGGACACGAAGCTGTGTCGCAGCTCCCGCGGCGTCCACTCCGGATTCAGGCCGGCCTTCCTCACGATGGCCTTGAAGTCGCGCCGAACGTTGGCCGCGTCGAGCGGCTCGCCGGTCCTGGTCGTGAAGACGCGACCGGTCCGGCTCCACTCCATCCCCCTCGATGCCCGCTCCTGCTGCTGCCACCGCGCGTGCTCTTCGAGGACGTCGACCACTTGCTTCGGCAGAGCGATCGTGCGGCGACTCTTCTTCGTCTTCGTCTCGCCGTGCTTCCGCACCGAGCGCCACACCGCGACGTGCGGCGGGATGCCGTCCTTCGTCTCCAGGAACACGTGGTCCCACGTGAGGGGACGTGCCTCCTCCGTGCGTACGCCGCTCAGGAGCGACAGCACCAGGTACGAGCACAGCCGCGAGCCGCGCGCGGCGGCGAGCACGGCTTTGGCCTGCTCCAGGTTCAGTGCCTTACTCGGCCGGCCGGGGCGCCCCTCCGGCGCGGTGACGAGCAGGGCCACGTTTCGTGCCGCCTTGTCCCTGCGCTGAGCATGCGCGATGGAACGGCGCAGGATCGCGAGCAGGTCACGCAGGCTTCGCGTGGCAAGCACTTCGGCCCTGTCGTCCAACCAGTCGTCAACGTCGTCCGCGCTGAGATCCTTCAGCTTGGCCTTGCCGAGCAGTGGAATCAGGTGCTTGTTCGCCATGCTGCGGTCTTTGCTCAGGGTCTGCTCGTCGCGCCCCTTCAGGCCACGCTCCAACCAGTCGGTCACAGCGTCGGCCACGGTGTAGTTCACCGGTGACTTGACGCCGGTCTGCACCTCCTTCTTCAAGTCCCGGATCTTCTGCCGCACTTCGGTCTTGGTCTTGCCGTAGACCTTCGGCCGGCGCCGCTTGCCGTTCGGGGCGTAGCCCAGGGAAACGGCCCCGACGAACCGGTTCTTGGCCTGGTCCCAATAGATGGTGTCTTCACCGTGACCGGCCCTGGTGACGCGCTTGGGGGTCTCGCTCATGCTGCGTTGTGCCTCCAAAGATGCAGGGCTGCGCCCTGGTGGACGCGGCCCTGTGCAACGGGGTGTTGGGGAATCAGGCGGTGGCTTCTGCCTCGCGCTTGAGGAGTTCGACGTACTGCGCGATGTACTCCGGCGGCACGAGTCGGCGCCGGCCGATGCGCACGGTCTGAAGTCGTCCGAGGCGTATCTCCTCGTAGACCGTCGAGCGTCCGATGCGCAGAGCCTTGGCCGCTTCTTCGGGCCGGTAGAGGAGCTGTTCGGCAGGTACAGCAGCGGTTCTCATGCGGCGGTGCCTCCTCGGCAGGGGTCCGGGGCTGCGGCCCCCTTCCTGTCAGGTCCGCTACTTCCGCTACCTCCGCTACCGCCCTGGTCAAGGCCATGATCCGGGTAGCGGATGGGGGCAGCGGTGGCGGATGGAGCTGCTACCGGCCCCGGAGTCGTGGCCGGAGCAGGTAGCGGACAGGGCGTCGCGGTAGCGGATGCGGAGTACCGATCCGCTACCCCTTCTAGGGCTCTGACCTGCTCGGTAGCGCCGGTAGCGGAAGTAGCGGACTTTCCGCGGGGGGCGGGCAGTAGCGCTGCCACGCGTCGTGCAGATCGGTCGCGTAGTAGCCCTTCATGACGCTTCCGCCGGTCTTGATATTGCGGGCCGCAATCGGGGTGTTGCCCGCGGTCATGTACTCCCGAAGCATCCGCGACAGCCCGCGCGCGTCGAGCGGCTTGCCGCTCATGTCCGCCCATGGCCCTCTTCGAGGCTGTGCAGCCTGTCGAGGATGGCGACGGTGGGTAGACGGTCGATGCCGTTGAACACGTAGTCGCGCAGGTCTGTGAGCAGGCGGATGCCGATGCTGCTCTTGTCGCTGGTCTTGGCCGCGTTCACCAGCTCGATGCAGGCGGCACGCGCTCGCTGCGGCCACGTGCCGCCCGCGGCGTCCGCGATGGCGAGCAGGGGCTCCCACACATCCGCGGGCCGGTCGCTGATGCCCTCCGGGAGTTCCGGGAACACCCCGTCGACCTGGTCACGAACGGACTGCGCCCAGCTGGCCAGCCGCTCGCGCAGCGCGTGTCCCTCCTTCTCGTGGATGCGCTGCCGGAACGGCTCCACCTGCTCGTTCGGGGCACGGCGCCGCATGCGGACGATGACCGAGCGCGTGAGGATCGTGTCCGGCAGCGAGCCGAGCCCGGCGACCGCGACGGCGCAGAACGACGCGAACTCCTGTACCTGCTGGTTGGAGCCGTCGCCCACGCAGCGCCACATGACGCCGGAGCGGCGGTGCCCGGCGTTGAGGAAGCCTCGGAGCTGTTCGTTCTCTCGAGGTGGCCTTGGACAAGGGACGGCGGTTGCTCGAAGGGATGCAGTACCCCGAGAACCTCGACAATCATTTTGTGGTTGACCCGGCCAAGTTCGACTTCTACGCAATGGACTGCTATCGCCTCGTCGGCGAAGACAAACTTGCACGCACGCTTGCCGACGAAGTGCTGAGGGCGGGAACGGATTTCGATGGCACTGAGCGCTCGCCGATGCGGAACGCGGAAGCGCGCGTCACCCTCGGAGTTACGGCGGCGCGAGCGGGCGACTTGGAGCAGGCACTCATCATGGGAGAGCGGGCCCTCGAAGGGGACCGACAGTCCGTGCCGTCCCTGATCATGACCAGCCGTGAACTTGCTGCTGAAATGAAGCGCCGGCATGCCGCAGAACCCGCGGCACGGGACTACCTGGCCCGACTGCATGCGCTCGGGCAGGAAAGCCAGGTTTCTTGCCTCAATAGAGCGCAGTCGTGCTGTCACGAGCCAGTCTTCCCACCCTTGATGGTCCCTCGCAGGCAGTCTTGCAGCATGCCAGACAACATCGCCCGAATGATCGCAGGGGCCAGCGCAGCGTTTACCGCGTGCAACATGGCCATTTCCTACGCCAACTACCGCAGAGTTGGACCCCGATTGAAGGTGAAATCCGACTTCGATATCGTGACGGAGATTCTGCCAGATGGAGACACACGTGGTTTTTACTACTTGAAGATCCGGGTTCGCAACAACGGACAAGCGCCGGTGAACCTCAGAGGGGTCATGGTGCAGTTCCGAAATGATCTCTATCAACGTCTCAGCAAGCATGGCCTCTCGAGCAAAAGAACGTCGTGGGGACATGCTTGGCATCCACGACTCCCTGAAGGATCTGCCATGGAGGTCGGTCCCTTCGGTGGAATCCAGTGGCACGTGAAGCTGACTGATAAGAGCTTGCGGATCCTTGAGAAGGGCGGAAGACACCTGCGCGTAGGCGTGGAGCTATCGTCCGGAGTGATCGCTTACGGCCGCTGGCATCGCAAGCCAGGCTGGCTCCCTCCCGGCCTCAGCACGGAGGCAGAGAGCGGCCAACTGTCGTTCGATGACATGGACCCTTAGGTAGCCGTAGGAGGCCAGCAGCAGAAGGCTGAGCAGCACAGAAGCGAGCTAGCGTAGAGAAGTCAGGGGGCCAAACAGGGGGCCAAATGAGGCAGCCGCACCGAGACGGTCCCGGACGGCGATGGACAGCACCGGAACCGAACGAGCAGGTCCGTGACCCCGCAGTGAGGTGACGAGGGCGCCTGATCGCGTTCGGGACGAAGAGGTCGTGGGTTCAAATCCCGCCACCCCGACAGCTGGATAGCAGTTCAGAGGACCCTTACCGATTCGGTAAGGGTCCTCTGGCGTTGCTGTGTGTCTACTGTAAGTGCGTGACCGTCGATTTCTGAGTGACTGCTGCGTGACTACGGCCGCTGTGGATCAGTGCGGATCTGTGCCGAAGATGCCGTCCACGACCACGGCACCAGTCTGGATCACGGGCCGGATCTGCTTCCGGTAGACCTCCTCGGCCACGGCCGTACCGGAGTGCCCGACGAGCCGCGAGATCTCTTGCAGCGGGAAGCTGTGCGGGAGCTCCCGCGGCGTCCACTCGTCGGCGTCGATCCGTCGACATCCTTGAGCGCCTGGCGGAAGGTGCGGCGAGCCGACGCCGGCCCTGATCTTCGAGTTGCTGCCGGAGCGCATCCCACACTTCCGGCTTGCCCGACCAGCGCGAGCGGATCTACGTCGCTGAGCAGGTGATGGAAGAGCGACCGAGAAGGCCGGCGTCACGGAATGCTAGGGCTTGATGTTCTGGTTCAGGTGGAACAGGTTTCCTGCGTCGTACTTCCGCTTGACCTCGACGAGGCGGTCGTAGTTGCTCTTGTAGTTGGCCCTGATCCGGTTCTGGTCGTCGTCGGCCATGAAGTTGACGTATCCGCCTTCCTCCGAGTGCGGGGCGGTCGCTTCGTAGTAGTCGCGCACCCACGCGATGTTGGCCTCGTTGGCGGATGGGTCGGGCCACATACCGGCGATGACGGTGGCGAACGAGGCGTCCCGGTAGGCGAAGGCCGTTGCCTCCGGTGCGACTCGGTGGCAGGCACCGTTGATGGGGTAGATGTGTACCGTCGAGTTCACGGCCGGCAGACGGGGCCCGTGCTGCACGTGCGCTGCGATCGCGGCGTCGCTGAGGTCGGTCACGAAGTTGGCCTTCCAGTAATGCTGGAGGCCGGGCGGTACCAACGCGTCGAAGGCGCTGTTGAGCGCGGGGTAGGGCATGGGCCCGACGTGCTCGGCGACTACCGGCGCAAAGTCGTGGAAGGCCTGGAGGGCGCGCTGCCCCTCGTCCAGCGGCCCCGCCCAGCACGCCACGATCAGGACGAAGGGGTCGCCGTGCCGGTTCTCCGGGATGAACGGGAGCGGCGGGGCCAGCTGGAAGGCCGGGAAGCCGCCGAGTTCCTCTGGCGCATCGGCGATGTAGTCGCTGAAGGAACGCAGCACTGTGGCGGCGTCTTCCAGTTCGTAGAGAATCGGCCCGCCGTAGATGTCCTTGACGGAGCTGAGCCGGAACTCGAAGGAGGTCACCGCGCCGAAGTTGCCCCCGCCACCGCGAAGGGCCCAGAAGAGGTCGTCGTGCTCCTCCTCGCTCGCGACGAGCAGTTGGCCGTCCGCGGTCACCACATCGGCAGAGATCAGATTGTCGCAGCTCAGCCCAAGTCCGCGGGAGAGATAGCCGATGCCGCCGCCGAGGGTGAGCCCGCCGACACCCGTGGTCGAGATGATCCCCCCGGTCGTCGCCAGACCGAAGGCGTGCGTCGCCGCGTTGAAGTCACCCCAGGTCGCGCCGCCTTCGGCACGTGCCGTCTGTCGCGTGGGGTCGACCCGCACGCCACGCATCCCGGACAGATCGACCACGACGCCGTCGTCGCAGGTACCGAAGCCGGGCACGCTGTGCCCGCCACCACGCACCGCCAGGTCGATTTCGTTCTCCCGTGCGAAGTCGACCGCGGCCATGACGTCGCCCGCGTTGACGCAGCGCACGACGGCGGACGGCCTCCTGTCGATCATGGCGTTGTGGACCTTGCGCGCCTCGTCATAGGCATCGTCGTCAGGGGTGGCGACCGCCCCGCGGACACGTTCACGCAACTGCTCGATCGAGAGCTTGCCCATAGCAATCGCTCCTCGCGCCTGTACCCCGTCGGCTGGGCCAGGAAGGCGCGACGCTACAGAGGCGGGCCTCTGGACTCTCTGTGGGATGTCACACCCCGCCACGCGCCCCGCCACTGAGCCCGGTCCTCTTTACGCTACGCCGATGGCGCGAGGCCTCAACTCGAGATCCGTGAAGCCCTGACTCCGTCAGTCAAGGGTCTCGGCCGCCTCGGAGTCGTTGGTCGGCTCGGACTCGCCGATGTCGTTGTTGGTCGCGGCCCAGCCGGCCAGCGGGTTCAGGGCATCTCGCGATCGGGACGCGCTAGAAGCCCAGGGGGCAGACCTTCAGGCCGGCCGAGCGGGCTTTGGTGATTGCCTCTGTGGCATAGCGGCTCGATTCGTCCAGGTAGTGATTCGCCCGGTCTTCATTGCCCATTGAGCCCCAATACACGGCTGTTTCCCATTCCTTCGCAGCGGAATCGGCCGTGAAGTAGGCGTCGTTCATGGCACCCTGCAGCTGCGAGGGCACCTCGACCGCTCCCCAGTCCTTGAGTGCTGCGCGTATTATTTCGCCCCGCCGTTTCAGGTATGCGGTGTACGCCTGTGAGTCCTCGCCGCTCGGCTCCGGACCCAGGGCATCCAGATCTGGCCGGTGCCTCGCACAGGCGCGATCGGCCTTGTCCGTGTAGCTGCTGCCGGTGGTCTCGTCCCCGACCCACGAGACCACTCCCCAAGCGATGGGGATCGCTGCCAGGACTACTCCGGCCACAGCGATAATCGCCGCTCTATTGGTCCGCGAATCGTCGCTCAATGTCACTCACCCTGTCCGTGTGCCGGCGCGAGTGAACCTAAGACCGGCTGGAACACCGCACCAGATGTCCGGCGTGCGGAATTGGCGCACGCGGGAGCAGAAGGCGCGAGGAAGTGCGCCGTTACCTCAGGTAATCTGCCGCTCGGGCAGGCGGTGTCACGGTGTCGCCGTTTCGGGTTCGTCCGTGGCGGACGGGTGTATGTATCTGCCCTCGTTGAAGGGGGTGAACCAGGATCTGAACGATGTGTCGGGGGTCGATGCGTCGTAGAGCCACTCGTGGTCCAGGTCGCCGTAGAGGGTGTCGGCGAAGGCGGACAGGGCGGCGGAGACCTGGTCGTCGAGGAGGTCGTGGAGTTCCAGGGTCGTCGTCGCCTCGTTCAGGAGGAATCTCAGGGCGAGTTCCTCGGCGACGCAGCTGAGGCGCTGGAAGCTTCCGTCGGTGAAGCGGGTGGTCAGGGCGATCACGGTCACCAGGAAGCGGCGGGCGAAGCGGGCGTCGTACTGGAGCGCGTAGCGGTCCGGAAGGCGTTCCAGGTGCCACAGGGGTCCCTCGCATTCCGCGACCGTGGCGTCCTCCTGGGTCAGGACCTGCACGTCCTCGAAGAGTTCGTCCACCAGGACGTCGGTCGCGTAGACCAGCGCGCCCGCGGCGAGCCGGGCACTTTCCCGGGAGACGGCGAACACCTCGTCGCCGCCCTCCCTCTCCTCGAACTCGAACTCGAACTCGTCGTCGACCTCGTCCTCGTCCTCGTCCTCGACCTCGACCTCGACCTCGTCGTCCACGACGCCGAACACGGCCAGGGGGAAGGAGCGCAGTTCCTCGGCCAGCCCCAGCATCCGGCTTCGTACGGCCGAGGTCTTGTCGTCGGCGTCGTGGCCCGCGTCGGTGCCCTCGACGGTCGGGCTCTGGGTGTGGCGGGCCTTGCGGGCGGCGGGGTCGTCAGGCGGCGCGTCGGGACCGTCGGCCGCCTCGAGGCTCTTCCTGGCCAGGTCCTGGTGGAGTTCGACCTCGCACCGGTCGATCGTCCAGTCCGCCAACACCTCGGTGCGCTCCAGCAGTTCGTCCACGAGCACGCCCACCGAGTCCTCGGCGAACTCCAGGGCCGGAGCCTCCACGACGACCTTGAGCAGGGCGCCGCCCGGGTGGACGGCCACGATGGTGTCGAGAACATCGACTTGCACGCCGTCGGGCCCCTCGACGGCCCGGACGGAGTCGAATCCGTCCTCGAGGAGTGCCACGGCGCCGGCGCGCTGGAGCGGGTCCATCTCCGGAGTGCCCTCCGGGATGCAGATGTCAACGGTCACTACGTACGTCACGCGTCCGAGCCTTACAGGAGTAACCGCCCCGCGCGAGAGAACGAACCCGTCCGCACAGTGAATTCGGACTCTCCGCCGTACGTGGTGTGGCGGTACATCGACCGACACACCCCGGGCTCGTGATCGCCTGGCTGAGAAGCCCATGGTCGCCTTGGTCGCCTTGGTCGCCTAGGTTGCCTTCTCCACGGTGGTGACGAGTGGGGACGGTGGTCAGTACGCTCATGGCGCTCGCGGCGCCGCTCCCCCGGGACCTGCCCGCCCCATCCACACCCCAAGGACAGGACCCCGTGTTCGGACTGAGCGAAGTCGCCGTCATCCTCGTCGTCGTCATAGCCGTGCTCGCCGCCAGGAAGCTTCCGGGTCTGGCCCGTTCGGCGGGCACGTCGGCCCGCATTCTCAAGGCCGAGGCCCGCGCGGAGCAGGAGGACGGCACGCGGCCCCGGGTCGTCGTGGGCGAGACCGTGCCGCCGGGCGACACCGGCGAACACCCCGGCGGACACCCCTCCGCCCAGGCCCCCGGCCGCACGGCGTCCTAGCGCCTGCCAGCCCTACAGCCCTACAGCCCGGCAGCCCGGCAGCCCGGCAGCCCGGCAGCAGCTCCCCCGGGCCCGGCGGCGTCACAGATGGACGCGGTGGGAAAGTGCCGCTTCCCGGCGGTCGTTGCAGCGGGTGGGCGGGGCCTCGGGGAGGAGCGGCCAGTCGTGGTGGGCCTGGAGGGCGGCGCTCATCAGGGTCATGAGGAGGGCGATGTCCGCCTCGCACTCCATGCGGACGGTCACCCAGTGCGAGCCGGGCACCAGCCGGATCGCGGTGGAGTGTCGTAGGTCGTGCTCGAAGCGGCGGATCGCCCCGGTCGTGAGGTGCAGGTCGACGCTCCGTTCGGAGTGGAAATGCGCGATCTCGGCTCTGGTCGAGCGCAGGGCCCGGCCAATGCCGCAGCTGGGCTGGGCCTCCGCGAGGTCCGGCCAGCTCGCCAGTCGATTCAGGGCATGCCAGGCCGCCGTCATGGCACCATCATGAGGCGCTCACCCCCCAGCCACCAGAGTTTGAGGGAGACTTAACCGGCCCGTAGCGCGAGAACGGCCGGATCCGGGTGAGCCTGCGCGGCCGGGGCATCCGCCGTGGAGCCCGGCCGCGCGGGGTGGGTCAGCGTGCCGTGACTGCCGGTGTCGTGGCCGAGCCGTTCGTCCAGGCGGTGCGGCGGGCCGTCACCTTCACGGTGACCTTCTGTCCCTTGTCGGCCTTGACCAGCACGTACGTGGACCTGGTGGCCCCGCTGATCACCTTGCCGTTCCGCTTCCACTGGTACGTGTACGAGGTCGCGGCCGGGGTCCAGGTGCCGTGGTTGGCCGTCAGCTTGCCGCCGACCTTGGCGGTGCCGCTGATCGTGGGGGCCTTGGTGGCCTTCAGCGCGGGGCCGACGGCGACCGTGGCGGCGGCGGAGGTGGAGACCACCGAGCCGGCCGCGTTGGTGACGGTGGCCCGGCAGGACACCTTGTGGGCGTAGTCGGCGGCGGTCAGCGTACGGGTCCTGGCCGTCGCGCCCGTGATGGCCTTGCCGTCGCGCAGCCAGGACCACGCCGTGGTGGCGCGGTAGCCGGTCGAGGCGGCGGAGCAGGTGACAGTGGACCCCGTCCGCACGCTCCCGCCGATCGTCGCCTTCGTGGTGATGACCGGCTTGGCCAGCAGCGTCTGCGACTGGCCCCACAGCTGGGAGGTGTAGGCGCCGCCGCCCGCGTAGACCGCCTTGCGCCACACGACCGTGGCCCGCCCGTCGGGCCCCGCGGCCACCTCGCCGGCGAGGGCGTCGGTGTTGGGGACGGCGGGAACGGGCGTGCTGTTCAGCGCGGTCGCGGCACTCCAGGTGCCGTTCGCCCGCACCGCCCACTGAAGGTGGTTGTCGTCGCCGTTGTCGATGCTCGGCACCTGCGGCCACACGACCTGGACCGTGCCGTCGCCGCCGATCGCGGCCGACACCTGCCAGTTCACATAGCCCGTGGACAGCGTCTTCGGCGCGGACCAGGCGCCGGTCGCCGCGGTGCGGGTGGCGGTCTGCACGATCGGGGTGCCCGTGGCGGCGCTCCAGCCGGTCCACACGTAGGTGACATCGCCGTTGGGCGCGGTCAGCGGGCCACTGTCGTCGCTGGGGCGGACGGCGGCCGCCGCGGTCTGCGCGGAACCCCACGTCCCCGAAGGGGTTGTCCTGGTCACGGACTTGAGGTCGCCGGTGCCGGTGCCGGCGTCGGTGACGTCGAGCCAGAGCACGGTGGTGGCGTCGTGCGCGTTCATCGTCACCCGCACGTCGCCGACCGAGGCGTCGGTGCCCGGCAGCACGGCCGCGCCGCTCCAGTCGCCGGCCGCGGTGCGGGTGGTGGTGGTGAGGGCGTGCTCGCCGGAGAACCAGTCGTAGGCGTCCCAGGCGACGGTGGCCGCGCCGTCGGGGGCCACGGCGAGCGAGAGGTCGCCGACCATGCCGCTGGTGACGCCGCCCAGGGGCTTGGGCGCGGACCAGGCGGCGGCGCCGGGGGCGAGGGTCGCGCTCACCACGTCGAACTGCAGGGCCTGGTCGCCCTGTGTCCATACGGCGGTGAGGGTGCCGTCGGCCGCGCCGGCCAGCTGGGGCGCGGACATGTTCAGGCCGGTGTGGGTGGCGAGCGTGGCGGGCGCCGACCAGGTGCCGGCGGTCGGGTCCCAGGTGGCGGCGAGGGCGGACAGCGAGCCGTCCGTGCCGTTGCCGGCCACCCAGGTCACCACGGCCCGCCCGTCGGCCGTCACGGCCAGCCGGGCCTCGGCGGTCTTGCCGACGCCGGTGAGCAGGGTGTGCGGGGCGCTCCAGGTGTCGCCGCCCGCGGGCTTCACGGCGGCCCGGACCTCCCAGGTGGACTCCCCGGCCGCCTTGTCGCGCCACAGCGCGAACGCGGTGCCGTCGGCGGCCGCCCGTACGTCGATGAGGCTCTGCTGCCCGTCGGCGCCGGTCAGCGCGGCGGTGGTGCTCCAGGGGCCGGCCGCGGCGGTGTATCCGGCGGCGGTCGCGGGCAGTGCGGGCAGCAGGGTCAGCGCGGTCACGGTCGCGGTCACCGCCGCCGCGGCGGCGGCCCCTCGTCCCCGTATGTTCAGTGCCACAACGACTCCCACTCCCCCGGAGGATGATCGCCGATCAAGGTGCCGGCGAGAGGGACAGTACCGGGCGGCCGCGCGTGCGGGCAGGTCAGGGGGCCATGGGATGGTCAAGGGGACCAGGGGACGGTCAAGGACGGCCCGGCCGGTACGTCAGTTGTTCCACGACTCGTCGTAGGGGTCCCGGGGCGCCGGTACCGGCTCGGCGGCGGTCACCTTCAGGAAGGGGATCGGCCCGTCGTTGACGGGGTCCACGAGCCGGCGCGGCGTGTAGGTGCCGGTGACGGTCAGCCAGGTGTCCGGCTGGAGGACCGGCGGGATGTGGCCGGTCAGGGCGACCTTGACCGGCTGGGCGTCCGCGGCACAGCAGTTGAGGGCCATCCGGATCAGATACGGGGTGCCGTCATGGTCCAGGGCCACGAAGCCGGTGACCTGGACCTCGCGGCCGGCGAGGGTGCGGCCGTGGTCGTAGACCGCGCGGCCGGCGTAGTCGACGAGGCTGAGGCGCAGCGGGCCGGTGGCGGGGAGGGCCGGGTAGGCGAGGGGCTCCTGGAGGGCCGTACCGGTGCGGGTCGCGCTGTAGGAGCCGAGGGCGGGCGGGGCGACCAGGATCAGGGCGAGCAGCGGGAGGACGAGAAGCCAGGAGATCCGGGGTTCGCGGTGCGGGTGACCGGCGGCCGGCTGCTCCCGCTGGCCCTGCCGGTCCCCGTGCGCCCCCTGCTGCTCTCCCTCCCCCTGCGCCCCTTTCCCCTGCCGCTCCTCCTCCCCCTCCTCCAGAGCACCCTGCGCCCCCTGACCCTGCCGCATCCGCTGCTCCCCCGGCCCCTGCCGCGCCCCGCGGCGTTCGTACCAGGCCGTCGCCAGCGCCGTGAGGATCAGGATCGCGCCGGACGCCAGCAGCAGCGGGCGCAGGCCCGCCTTGACGTACCGGAGGTAGAGGTCGGTGGTGCCGGCGTGCAGCAGGGCCGCGCCGAGCAGGAAGAGGACGGCGGCCTGGGACTGTCGGTTCACAGCAGGACCGCTCCTGTCAGCACGGCCGACGCGACGGCCAGGACGAAGGTCATGGGCGCGAAGCGCACGGCGAAGGCGCGGCCGAAGGTGCCCGCCTGCATCGCGAAGAGCTTGAGGTCGATCATCGGGCCCACCACCAGGAACGCGAGCCGGGCCGTCAGGGAGAACTGGGTCAGGGACGCGGCGACGAACGCGTCCGCCTCCGAACAGATGGAGAGGACCACCGCGAGCACCGCCAGGGCCAGCACCGCGATCACCGGGTTGTCGGCGGCCGTGCGCAGCCAGCTCTCCGGCGCGACCGCCTTCAGCGTCGCCGCCGCCATCGCGCCCACCACCAGGAAGCCGCCCGCGTGCATCACGTCGTGGCGGACCGCGTCCCAGAACGCGGCGCCCTTGGTCTGCCCCTCGTGGTGCGTGTGCGCCGGGGGCCGCATCCAGTCCGTACGGCCCACCCGCTGCCACAGCCAGCCCATCGCGCAGGCGACGAGGAGGCTGGCGACGAACCGGGCGACGACCATCTCCGGGTCACGCGGGAAGGCCACGGCCGTCGCCGTCAGCACGATCGGGTTGATGGCGGGGGCGGAGAGGAGGAAGGCGAGGGCCGCGGCGGGGGTGACACCCCGGCGGACCAGCGCGCCGGCCACCGGGACCGACGCGCACTCGCAGCCGGGCAGCACCGCGCCCGCGACCCCGGCCACCGGGACGGCGAGCGCCGGACGGGACGGCAGCGCGCGGGCGAAGAACGACGGCGGGACGTAGACCGCGATCGCCGCCGACAGCAGCACGCCCAGCACCAGGAACGGCAGGGCCTGGATCACGACCGCCACGAACACGGTCGTCCAGCTCTGCATCACCGGGGCGGACAGCGCCCCGCGGATGGGGCCCTGGAGCAGGACGAGGAGCAGCAGGAGCAGGGTGAGGGCGAGGGGGGAGGTCAGCCGGCCGGGCTGGTCCGCCGAGGGCTCCCGGCGCGTGCCCTCCTGGTGCGGGGCCTCCTCGTGCGGGGCCTCCTTGGTGATGGCCACGGTATCGGGCACCTCCGCCTGTTTCTCGCCTTCCCTCCCCGTTCATACGGGAGTTCCGCTCCCCATTCATACGGGAGTTCCGCTCCGCACGTTCACCGCCCCCGTGGAACCTCCCGCCCCGGTGAGGCAGTCTTCTCCCTCGTGGGAAGTCATACGGGGAGCGTTCCGCATCAGGGCCGGACGCCGGGCGGCGCCGGCGCGCACATGGTGGTGTGCGGCGACGACGGCCTCGCGCACCGGCTCGCCGCCGAACTGCGGGGAGTCTACGAGGAACAGGTCACCCTCGTCGTGCCACCGGCCGATCGCGCGGTGCGGCCGCCGGTCGTCGGGCGGGCCCGCGCGGTGTCGGCGGCGCTCCTCGACCGGGTGGTGAGTGCGGCCGTCAGCCGGGCGGCCGGAAACGGCACCGCCCCGGGCAGCGGTGAACCCGCGGGCGGGGAACGGACGCTGGAGGCCGTCGAGCCCACCGAGGCCGTGCTCGCCGAGGCGGGTGTGCAGCGGGCCGCCGCGCTGGCGCTCGTGTACGACGACGACGAGACCAACATCCGCGCCGCCCTCACCGCCCGCCGCCTCAACCCCCGGCTGCGGCTCGTGCTCCGGCTCTACAACCGGCGGCTCGGGCAGCACATCGAGGAACTCCTCGACCAGGCGGCCGCGTTGGCCTACGGCGGCGCCGCGGGGGACGGGTCCGGTGGCGGGTCCGCGGACGCCTCGACGACCGTGCTGTCCGACGCCGACACCGCCGCGCCCGCGCTGGCCGCTGCCGCCGTCGCCGGGACCACCAGGGTCGTGCAGACGGACGGGCTGATGCTGCGGGCCGTCGAACGTCCCGCGCCCGACCCCGGGGAGAGCGCCGGACCGGGCGGCCTCGCCACGCTCGCGCTGCTCTCCGCGAACGGCAACGACCCCGCTTTCGCGGACGGTTCCGAGAGCAGCGGCGACCAGGGGCCGCTGCTGCTGCCCGACGCGGCGGCGGTGCGGGCGGCGGCCGGGCGGCGCGGGTCCGTCGTCCTGGAGCAGGTGTCGTACTCGGCCGGGCCCGCGCTGCCCGCCGGGCGCGGGGTGGGGGTGGTGGCGCCGTTCGCCTCGCTGTTCTCACGGCGGCTGCGGTGGTCGCTGGCCGGGCTGGTGGGGTGTGTGCTCGCGCTGGCGGTGGCGTTGTGGGTGGTGACGGGCATCCATCCGCTGGGGGCGCTGTATCTGACGCTGCTGGACCTGTTCGCCGTCAACGACCCGGCGGTCGGGAAGTCCACCGAACGGCAGGTGCTGCAACTCCTCACCGGGCTCATGGGGTTGCTGCTGTTGCCGGTGCTGATGGCGGCGGTGCTGGAGGCGCTGGGGACGTTCCGCGGGGCGGGTGCGGTGCGGCGGCCGCCCCGGGGGCTCGGCGGCCATGTCGTCCTGCTCGGGCTGGGGAAGATCGGCACCCGGGTGCTGACCCGGCTGCGGGAGCTGAACATCCCCGTGGTGTGCGTCGAGGCCGGGCCCGAGGCGCGAGGGGTCGCGGTGGCGCGGCGGCTGCGGGTGCCGGTGGTGCTGGGGGACGTCACGCAGGAGGGGGTGCTGGAGGCGGCGAAGATCCATCGCGCGCACGCGCTGCTCGCCGTGACCAGCTCCGACACCACGAACCTCGAGGCCGCGCTGTACGCCCGTACGCTCCGGCCCGATCTGCGGGTGGTCCTGCGGCTGTACGACGACGACTTCGCGACGGCGGTGTACCGGACGCTGCGGGCCGCGCATCCGCATGCGCTGACCCGGAGCCGGAGCGTGTCGCATCTGTCGGCGCCCTCGTTCGCCGGGGCGATGATGGGGCGGCAGATCCTGGGGGCGATCCCGGTGGAGCGGCGGGTGCTGCTGTTCGCGGCGCTGCTGGTCGGGGAGCATGCGCAGCTGGCGGGGCGGACGGTCGGGGAGGCGTTTCGGGCCGGGCACTGGCGGGTGGTGGCGCTGGACACCGGGCTGGACGCCGGGGAGGAAGGGCGGCGCGGGTCGGGGCTGGTGTGGGAGTTGCCGGACACGTATGTACTGCGGGATGCCGACCGGGTGGTGCTGGCGGCGACCCGGCGGGGGTTGGCGGAGTTGCTGGGGCGGCGGGCGCGGGGGGTCGCCGGGTAGATGACCGGCGTGGAGGTGGGGGGTGGGGTGCGGGAGGTGGGTTGCGAGGGGGGCGGGGTGGGTGGGTTCGCCCGCCCGCGCGTGCGGGGTGCCGTCGGCCGACCCACCACCCCTGAGTGCCCACACCCAAGACCCCCTGAGGCCCACACCCACCACCCCTGAGTGGTCCTACGCGGGCGCCCCCAGATGCCTTTCCGCGAAGTCCAGTTCCAGTCTCACCTGCTTGATGCGTTCGTCCACGACCAGGGAGCCGTGGCCCGCGTCGTAGCGGTAGACCTCGTGGGTGGCCCCCCTCATCTCCAGGCGTTTGACGTAGTTGTCGATCTGGCGGATGGGGCAGCGGGGGTCGTTGACTCCGGCCGAGATGTAGACCGGGGCGGTGACCTCGTCGACGTAGGTGAGGGGCGAGGAGGCCTCGAAGCGGTCGGGGACCTCCTCGGGGGTGCCGCCCAGCAGGGTGCGGTCCATCGCCTTCAGGGCCTCCATCTCGTCGTGGTAGGCCGTGACGTAGTCGGCGACGGGGACCGCCGCGATGCCCAGGGCCCACGCCCCGGGCTGGGTGCCCAGGCCGAGGAGGGTGAGGTAGCCGCCCCAGGAGCCGCCGGTGAGGATCAGCCGGGCGGGGTCGGCGAGGCCGGAGGCCACCGCCCACTGCCGCACCGCCTCGATGTCCTCCAGCTCGATCAGGCCCACCCGGACCTTCAGCGCGTCCGTCCAGGCCCGGCCGTACCCCGTGGAGCCCCGGTAGTTCACGCGGACCACCGCGTAGCCGTGGTCGACCCAGGCGGCCGGAGCGGCCGCGAACGCGTCGCTGTCGTGCCAGGTCGGGCCGCCGTGGATGTCGAAGACGGTGGGGAGGGGGCCGGTGGCCCCGACCGGCTTCTGGACGAGGGCGTGGATCCGGCCGCCGGGGCCGTCCACCCACACGTCCTCCACCGGGACCGAGCCGGGGGACTTCATCCCGGGCGGGTCGAGGACCGGGCCGCCCGTGGTGGAGCGGACGGCCGGCGGCTCGGCGGCGGAGGACCACAGGTACTCCACGCTGCCGTCGGGCCGGGCCGTCGCGCCGGACACCGTGCCCGCCGGGGTCGCCACCTTCTCCAGGCCGCCGCCGGCGAAGTCGTAGCGGAACAGCTCGCTGCGGGCCTCGAAGCCGTGCTCGATCAGCAGGCCCGAGCCGTCCGGGTACCACTCCGCGCTCACATCGCCCGGCAGGTCCAGTGCCAGGTCGGTCTGGGCGCCGGTGGCCACGTCCCACACCAGGGGCTCCCAGCGGCCCCGGCGCTGGTGGCCGATGAGCAGCCGGGTGTCGCCGTCGACGGGCGCGAAGCCCAGGACCTCCAGGCCCAGCTCCCGCGTGCCGCCCTCGGTGTCGTCCAGCTCGGCGACGGTGGTGCCGTCGGGGCGCAGGACGCGCAGCGCGGAGTGCATCGCGTCGCCGTGCTCGGTGTGTTCGACGGCGATCAGCGTGCCGTCGTGGGAGAGGTCGCCCACGCCCGCCGACTCACGGTGGCGGTACAGCTCGAAGGGGGGCTCCCCGACGCGCGCGACGTGGATCGTCGTGCCGTCCTCGTCGGTGGAGCGGCCCACCACCGCCGTCCGGCCGTCGCGGCCGAGGGCCAGGCCCGCCGGGTAGGAGGGGTCCAGGCCGGGCGTGGCCAGGTCGTCCTCGCCGCCTTCGAAGGGCTGGCGGCGCCAGACGCCGAACTCGTCGCCGTCCTTGTCGTCGAACCACCAGATCCACGCGCCGTCCGGCGAGAGCACGCCGTCCGTCGTACCGTTCGCCCGGTTCGTCACCTGGCGCTGCTCCCCGGTGGAGCGATCCCAGGCATACAGCTCATACGTCCCCGTCGCGTTGGACACGAACAGGGAACGGTCGGGCGCGTCCTGCGCCCAGTCGGGCAGGGACACCCGGGGCGCCCGGAAGCGCTTCTCCCAGGCCGGCATCTCCTCGGTCCGCTCCGGCGCGGCGGACCCGTTGCTCTCAGTCATGGCCCCATACTGCCCGCCCGCGCCGACAATGGAGCATCCTCGCCCCCAGCCTGTGGACGACTTCGCACCAAGCTCTCACCCCGCCAGCCGCTTCCACGGAGCCGCCCCGTACCGTGGGGGGCGTGTACCGGTTTCTGCTGACGCCCCGCTGGTGGGGGATCAACGTCTTCGTGCTGCTGGCCATCCCCTTCTGTGTGCTCATGGGGTCCTGGCAGCTGAGCCGGTTCGAGTCGCGTGTCGACGACTCCCGCGCCGCGAAGGCGCAGGCCGAGTCCGCGCGTACGGAGGCGGCCCGTCCGCTCGCCGAGATGCTCCCGGTGGACAAGGCGACCGCGGGCAGGCAGGTCACCGCCACCGGCCGGTACGGCGAGCAGCTTCTGGTGCCCGACCGCGAGCTGGACGGAAAGAGCGGCTACTACGTGCTGGCGCTGCTGCGGACCGACGGCGGCGAGGTGCTGCCCGTCGTGCGCGGCTGGCTGCCGGGCAGCCCCGACCGGGCGAAGGTCCCGGCCGCGCCCTCCGGCGAGGTCACCGTGACCGGCGCCCTCCAGGCGTCCGAGCAGCCCGGTGACAACGGTGTGAGCGCCCGCGGCGGCCTGCCGGCCGGCCAGACCGCTGCGATCAGCGCCGCGTCCCTGGTCAACCTGGTGCCGTACGACGTCTACGACGCCTGGGTGACCCTGGCCACCGCCGACCGTGGGATGACGACCGTGCCGGCGGGCACGACGCCCGGCACGGGGCTCGACCTGAAGGCGTTCCAGAACCTGGGCTACGCCGGCGAATGGTTCGTCTTCGCCGGGTTCGTGGTGTTCATGTGGTTCCGGCTGCTGCGCCGCGAGGTGGAGTTCGCCCGGGACGCGGCCCTCGGGATCGTCCCCGAGGAGGCCGCCGGGCCGGCGGTGACCGTGGTTCAGGACGAGGCCAGCACGCCCGTCCGGTAGACCGTCCCCGCGCAGGCGTCGGACACCGTCGCCGAGACCGCCGTGGTGCCGTCCTCGGCCGTGTAGGTCACGACGACGCTGCCGTCGACCGTGCCGTCCTCGGTGAGCAGTTGGGTGGTGGCGCCGGAGCTGGTGTCGCCGGTGGTGCCCACCGGCTCGCTCGGCGAGGGCGAGGGGGAGGACGCGCCGCCGGTGCTGCCCCCGGTGGTGCCGCCCGTGGTCGGGCAGGTCTCGGAGGGCACCCAGGCGAACTTCACGTCGTACGCGGAGCCCGGCGCCAGGACGTGCTGGGTGACGTAGAGGGAGGGGTCGGGCAAGCCGGCCGCCGCGTCCCCCGAGACGTGTTCCACCACGGTGATCTTCGTGGCGTCGGCCGCGCCCTGGGCGGTGGGCGTCACGGAGACGGCGCCGCCGACGGTGCAGCCGGTGGTGGAGACGTTGGCGACGCGGAAGGTGCCGTAGACGATGCCGGCCGCGTCGGGGACGGCGACGTCGGCGCTGGTGGAGCCGAGCTGGGACGCCGTGCACACCGGGGCGGACGCGGCCGAGCTGGAGGTGTGGTCGGTGCCGCTGCTGGCGCCGGTGCCGTCCGTGCCCTTGGTCTGCCCGGTCTCGGTGGCGTCGCCCTTGGTCTGCTCACCGGTCTTGCCGGAGGAGTCGCCGACCTTGCCCGAGGAGCCGCCGTCCGGGCCCTTGCCCTGACTCGCGCCCCCCTGCGCCTGGGAGGCCTGGCCGGCGATGGAAGGGTTGGCGGCGGAGCCGCTCGCGTTCGAGACGTGGAGCAGGGCGGGGACGGCGGTGCCGACGAAGAGCGCCGCGGCCGCCATGCCGACGGCGGCCTGCCGCTTGCGGGCGCGGCGGGCGGGGACGGCGCGGCGGAGCTGGTCCAGCGTTCCGTCGCGCGGTTCCATCTCCTGGACCGCCTGGTGCAGCATCCGGCGCAGTGCCAGCTCGTCCGAGTCGAGCCCGTCGGGACCCTGGTCGTCGAGGTGGTGGTTCACGGTTGAGTTCCCAGCGTGCGATTGCTTCGGCTCTTGGGTGGGCGGCGACGTCGGCTCGTGCCACGCGTACGGCTCGTGGCGCTCGTGGGAGTCGCGTCCCTCGGCTTCGTCGCTCACGCCGGCGCCTCCATCGCGATGCGCAGGGCCGCGATGCCGCGCGAGCCGTACGCCTTGACCGAGCCGAGGGATATGCCGAGGGTCTCGGCGACCTGGGCCTCGGTCATGTCCGCGAAGTAGCGCAGCACGAGGACCTCGCGCTGGCGGCGCTGGAGGCCCTTCATCGCCTTGATCAGCGAGTCGCGCTCCAGCAGGTCGTAGGCGCCCTCCTCCGCGCTGGCCATGTCCGGCATCGGCTTGGACAGCAGCTTCAGTCCGAGGATGCGGCGGCGCAGGGCGGAGCGGGAGAGGTTGACGACGGTCTGGCGCAGATAGGCGAGGGTCTTCTCCGGGTCACGGACGCGCTTGCGCGCGGAGTGGACGCGGATGAAGGCCTCCTGGACGACGTCCTCGCAGGAGGCGGTGTCGTCGAGGAGGAGGGCGGCGAGGCCGAGAAGCGAGCGGTAGTGGGCCCGGTAGGTCTCGGTGAGGTGGTCGACGGTGGTGCCGGCGGCCGCGGTTTCCTCGGCGCCGTCACGCTGACTGGGTATGCGGGCGGGCCGCGCTGCGGGCATGGGCGCGATCACCGGCATGCCGCCGGGCGCCCCGGGCACGCGGGGCCGGAGGGCGACGCGGGGCGGCCGTAGAGCCGTGCCGCGGGTCGCCGCGGGGAAGTCGAGTACCTCTGCCACGCCAGTTGGACACGCTTCCCCCCGTGAGGGTTGTACGCGTCTGCCGTCACTTTCGCGCCAGACCGCGAAACCGGCACCGTTCTCATCCGTCCCGCTCTTCCCCTATATCGCATATGGACGGGCGTCCCCACGCCCGGATCACGGCGTCCCCATGCGCTGTGATCGTTCACACCCCTGCGCCACCTGAAGGGTGACCGCAAAGACGCTCCCCGCCCTGCGCACGGTTGCGAAGAGCGGGGAGAAAAATCTTCGAACGCCAAAGGTGTCCGATACAAGTGATCAGGACCGTCGACCGGCTCACATCTCTGTCCGTAGATCCTACAAACGCCTCATGCTCTGGCCAGCGGTTTTCTCACCCGGAACGTTACCCCCGCTCCGCCGCCACCAGCTCGGCGATCTGCGTGGCGTTGAGAGCGGCTCCCTTGCGCAGGTTGTCCCCGCACACGAACAGTTCGAGGGCCGTGGGGTCGTCCAGCGCCCGGCGCACCCGGCCCACCCAGGTGGGGTCGGTGCCCACCACGTCCGCGGGCGTGGGGAACTCGCCCGCCTCCGGGTTGTCGAAGAGGACGACCCCGGGGGCGGTGGCGAGGATCTCGCGGGCCCCGTCGACGGTGACCTCGTCCTGGAAGCGGGCGTGGACGGTGAGCGAGTGCGTGGTGACGACCGGGACCCGTACGCAGGTCACGGCCACCGGAAGCTTCGCCAGCCCGAGGATCTTGCGGGACTCGTCCCGCACCTTCATCTCCTCCGACGACCAGCCGCCCTCCCGCAGCGATCCGGCCCAGGGGACGACGTTCAGCGCGACCGGCTCCGGGAACGGCCCGGTGTTCTCCCCGATCGCCCGCCGTACGTCACCGGGGTGGGTGCCCAGCTCGGTCCCGGCGACCAGCGAGATCTGCTGCCGCAGCGTCTCCACACCGGCCCGCCCGGCCCCGCTGACCGCCTGGTACGACGACACCACCAGCTCGCGCAGCCCGTACGCGGCGTGCAGCGCGCCCAGGGCGACGATCATCGACAGGGTCGTGCAGTTGGGGTTGGCGACGATCCCGCGCGGCCGGGCGTGCACCGCGTGCGGGTTGACCTCGGGGACGACCAGCGGCACGTCCGGGTCCATCCGGAAGGCCCCGGAGTTGTCCACCACGACGGCGCCCCGGGCGGCGGCGACGGGAGCCCACCGCTCGGCGATCTCGTCCGGTACGTCGAACAGCGCGATGTCGACCCCGTCGAAGACCCCCTCCGACAGGGCCAGCACCTCGACCTCCTCGCCGCGCACGGCCAGCTTGCGGCCGGCCGAGCGCGGCGAGGCGACGAGACGGATCTCGCCCCAGATGTCCGCCCGCTGGGACAGGATCCGGAGCATGACGGTGCCGACGGCCCCGGTCGCTCCCACGACCGCGAGCGTCGGTCGGGACGTCATCGCCCGGTGCCCCCGTAGACGACGGCCTCGTCGCTGTCGGAGTCGAGCCCGAAGGCGGTGTGCACGGCGCGCACGGCCTCGTTGACGTCGTCGGCGCGGGTGACGACCGAGATACGGATCTCGGAGGTCGAGATCAGCTCGATGTTCACACCCGCGTCGGAGAGGGCCGTGAAGAAGTCGGCCGTGACGCCCGGGTTGGTCTTCATCCCGGCGCCGACCAGCGAGATCTTCCCGATCTGGTCGTCGTAGCGCAGCGAGTCGAAGCCGATGCCGGACTTGTTCTTCTCCAGGGCGTCGATGGCCTTGCGGCCCTCGGCCTTGGGAAGGGTGAAGGAGATGTCCGTCAGTCCGGTCGACGCGGCCGACACGTTCTGCACGATCATGTCGATGTTGATCTCGGCGTCCGAGATCGTCCGGAAGATCGCGGCGGCCTCGCCCGGCTTGTCCGGCACGCCGACGACCGTGATCTTGGCCTCGGAGGTGTCGTGCGCGACACCGGAGATGATGGCCTGCTCCACCTTCTGGTCCCCAATCGGCTCACTGCTGACCCATGTGCCCTGAAGCCCGCTGAAGCTGGACCGGACGTGGATCGGGATGTTGTAACGGCGGGCGTACTCCACACAGCGGTGGAGCAGCACCTTGGAACCGGAGGCCGCCAGCTCCAGCATGTCCTCGAAGGCGATCCAGTCGATCTTCTTCGCCTTCTTCACCACCCGCGGGTCGGCGGTGAACACGCCGTCGACGTCGGTGTAGATCTCACAGACCTCGGCGTCGAGCGCGGCGGCGAGGGCGACGGCGGTGGTGTCCGAACCACCGCGGCCCAGGGTCGTGATGTCCTTCTTGTCCTGGCTGACACCCTGGAAGCCGGCGACGATGGCGATGTTGCCCTTGTCCAGCGACTCCCGGATGCGGCCCGGCGTGACATCGATGATCCGGGCTTTGTTGTGGACCGAGTCGGTGATGACGCCTGCCTGGCTGCCGGTGAAGCTCTGGGCCTCGTGGCCCAGGTTTTTGATCGCCATGGCCAGCAGCGCCATGGAGATCCGCTCTCCGGCGGTCAGCAGCATGTCGAACTCACGCCCGGCCGGCATCGGGGATACCTGCTCGGCGAGATCGATCAGCTCGTCCGTCGTGTCGCCCATCGCGGAAACGACGACGACCACCTGGTGGCCGTTCTTCTTCGCTTCCACGATTCGCTTGGCGACGCGCTTGATGCCCTCGGCATCGGCTACGGAGGAGCCTCCGTACTTCTGCACGACAAGGCCCACGTGCGCTCCTCGCTCAGTTTGTCTCTTTCCGCGCCTACGCCGTTGTACCGCGGTCGGCTCAGTCTAACGAGCGCCCGCATTCCACCCCCCGAGTACCGCATCGTGAGATGTGCCGGACGCCCGCTCGGGGACTGCCTGCCCACTGAAGCGGAAGTGATAGCTGTGAATTAAGTTTCAAGCACTATCGTGCGCTGGTGCACGTACTCCTGGTTGAAGACGACGAACCGGTCGCCGAGTCGCTCGGGCGCGGACTGAGGCGCTACGGCTTCGAGGTCGACCGGGTCGCCACGGGCGCCGCCGCCCTGGCCCACCCCGTCCCCTACGACGTCGTGCTCCTGGACCTCGGCCTGCCCGACACCGACGGGCTCGACGTCTGCAGGGCGCTGCGCGAGCGCGGTGACGTACCGATCATCGTGATCAGCGCGCGCAGCGACGAGACGGACCGGGTGGTCGGCCTGGAGCTGGGCGCGGACGACTACGTCTCCAAGCCGTTCGGGGTGCGGGAGGTCATCGCGCGGATACGGGCCGTGCTGCGGCGCGCCCAGCCGCGCACCGCCACCGAGAGCGGCGCCGACCGGTACGGCACCCGGCTCACCATCGACCGCAAGGCGGCCCGCGTCCATGTGGACGACGAGGAGATCGCCCTCGCGCCGAAGGAGTACGACCTGCTGGCCTTCCTCACCGAGGAGCCGGGCGCGCTGATGTCGCGCGAGCAGATCATGGAGGCGGTCTGGGACGCGAACTGGTTCGGCCCGACGAAGACGCTGGACGTACATGTGGCGGCGCTGCGGCGGAAGTTCGCCGGGGTCGTCACCATCGAGGCGGTGCGGGGGGTCGGCTTCCGGCTGGAGATCACGCCCGGCACGGACAGCACGGACAGCACGGACAGTACGGACGGCACGGACGGCACGGACGGCACCGCGTCGTGATCCAGCAACTCATCCGCAGCTATGTGCTGCTGGTCGCCGTCGCCATCGGTCTGTTCACCGTGCCGGTGGCCTTCACGCTCACCGCCCAGCTGCGCGACGACACCGAGCTGTCGGTGCGGCGCGAGGCGACCACCATGGCGCTGCTGCTGGGCAACGGCGACGCCGCGTCCTGCCAGGCGCTGGAGGAGATGGCCAAGGCGTACGCCCGGGAGACCAAGGACGAGGTCCAGGCCGCGGCGACGCGGAGGTGCGCCCCGGACCTGCCCCGCCCCGCACGGGACGCCGCCCTCGCCGAGGCCCTGGAGCGGGGGGACCCCTCCACCGACTGGGGCTCGGACTTCATCTGGGGCCGCGACCTGGTGATCACCGTCCCCGCGAAGGACGACGGCCAGGCGGTCGGCGCCGTGCGGATCGTGTACTCCACCTCCGGGCTCACCCACAGGCTGTGGACGATCTGGGGCTTCAGGGCGGGCCTCGCGGTGGCGGTGCTCGGCGTCGCGGCCCTGATCGGCGCGGTCGTCGCCCGCCGCCTGACCCGTCCGCTGCGCCAGCTCAACGACATGGCGACCAAGTTCAGCGACGGCGATCTGACGGCCCGTTCCCCCGAGACGGGCCCCCCGGAGACCCAGACCCTGGCACGCACCCTCAACCAGGCCGGTGAGCGCCTCGACACGCTGATCGCCTCGCAGCGCATCTTCGTGGCGGACGCCTCGCACCAGCTCAGGACCCCGCTGACCGCGCTGCGGCTGTCCCTGGACAACATCGCGGACGGTGTCGACGACGAGTTCGTCCGGGAGGACGTGGAGCAGGCGACGGCCGAGGTGGTCCGGATGAGCCGGCTGGTCAGCGGGCTGCTGGTGCTGGCCAGGGCCGAGGCGAAGGTCACGGCGGCGGAGCCGCTGCCGCTGACGGACATCGTGACGGAACGCCTGTCGGTGTGGAGACCGGCCGCCGACGAGCGCGGAGTCACCATCGCGCTCAGGGGGAGTGCCGACGACCGGCCGTCGGTGCTGGCCAGCCCCGGTCATCTGGACCAGGTGCTGGACAACGTGCTCTCGAACGCCCTGGAGGTCTCACCGGACGGCGGGACGATCACCGTCCGGGTGGAGTCCCGGGCCGACAAGGTGGTGTTGTCGGTCCTCGACGAGGGACCGGGCATGTCGGACGCGGAGAAGCCCCGCGCCTTCGACCGCTTCTGGCGCGGCCAGGGCCTCACCGGGCGGTCGGGTTCCGGGCTCGGCCTGGCTGTCGTCAAGCAGCTGGTGACGGACGACGGCGGGACGGTGGCCCTGGCGGACGCTCCCGGGGGCGGCCTGTGCGTGCGCATCACGCTCCGGGCGGCGCCCCGTACCGGCTGATCAGCCCTCGGGCATCGCCGACGAGTGGTGGTTGACGATCTTCCACGTGCCGTCGCGCTTCTCGTACTCGTACGTGTAGCGGGCCTCGACGACACGCTTCTCGCCGGTCTCCGGGTCGGTGAGGGTGAACGCGTAGACACCGGTGTCGATGGCCGAGTCGCTGTCCAGGACGTCGACGATCGTCCGGATCTTCTTCCCGACCGGCTTGTTCTCCAGGAAGTGCTCGAAGTAGTCGACGATGCCGGCGCGGTCGGTGCGGATCTTGTTGGAGACGGTGGGCAGCAGGACCGCGTCCTTGGCGTAGCGGTCGGCGACGACCTCCGCGTCACCGGTCCGCAGCGCGGCGTTCCAGCCGTCGAAGAGGGCGGCGATCTGCTTCTCGGTGGGCTTGTGGGACTTCTCGCTGCCGGCCGCACTGACGCCGGCCGTCACCGTGACGGCGGTGGCGAGGGCGGTGGCGGTGACGAGAGCGGCGCGTATGCGGGTCTTGCGGGTCATCGCAACTCCTGTGCGGATGGTGCCGGTTGGGATGACTCGAGACTCGCGCTCCGCCGGTTACGGCCCGTGCAGCCGTCGTACAGCGCACGTACAAGACCCTGCCAACTCTCAGCCGGCCACCCGCTTCCCCCGGTCGCGCACCAGGCCGACGCCGGCGCCGAGCGAGACGACCCCCATGCCCACGGCGGTCATCACGCCCCGCGTCCCGTCGACCACGAAGGGCGCGGCGGCGGCGACGGCCAGGTTGAAGAGGAAGAGGAACCACAGGACGGGGCGGGAGGAGAGCAGGGTCTTCATGGCTGGGTGTCCTTGGGTGCGGCGGGGCTTGCTGACGAGATCAACGATCCCGTCCCCGGCCTGCGCGAACGAGGGAGTCCGCTCCCGAACCGATGGTGTAGGCAGGTACACCCCCCAGGCCCGCTCGCCACGGCCCGTTCTCGGCTGCCCCGGCCATGCGAAAGGGCTGTGACCGGTCGTCCGGTCACAGCCCCTGCGGTACGAACTAGGACCTGTCCGGCCGATCAAGTCGCAGGAAAGCGACGGTGCCTCGGTAGTGCCGGTGAGCGGGGTGTGGTGCGTGCTGCTGCAAGGCGGAGGAGGGCGTCGACGCGGTGGGGGCACCCCCGGCCGGAGGCTGGGGGACGTCGGCAACCGACGACAACGCCGCTGGGGGTACCCCCTCTGGGGGAGGGCGTGCCACACCCCGCGTCTGCGGCATGATCGGCTGGACAGGTCCTAGCCGCGGCCCAGGCCCAGTTGTTCGCCGATCTCCTCCGCCATGACCTTGCCCGCCTCGAACTCCAGCGTGTCGTCGCCCACCATGTCCTGGTCGGTGTCCAGGCCGTCCAGTTCTTCCAGCGGCTGGTCGAGGCGGATGTGGGCGAGGACGGAGTGCAGCGCCCGGAGGGTCGCCGAGGCGGTGGAGCCCCAGTTGGAGAAGTAGGAGAACTGCCACCACCACAGGGCCTCGGTGGTGCGGCCGGCGCGGTAGTGGACCATGCCGTGGCGCAGGTCGGCGATGACGTCGGCGAGGTCGTCGGAGATCCGGGCCGGCACGGGCGCCTTGCGCGGCTCGTAGGGGTCGAAGACCTCCGAGTAGACGTCCACCGGGTCCAGGAGGCGGGCGAGGTTCTCGCGGAGTTCGTCCACGTCCGGCTCGAAGCCCGGGTCGGGCTCGTAGCGCTCGTCGGGAACGATGTCCTCGTGGGCGCCGAGGCGGCCACCGGCCAGCAGCAGCTGGGAGACCTCCAGGAGGAGGAAGGGCACGGCGGAGCCCGGTTCGTCGCCCTTCGCTACCTCGGTCACCGCGACCAGGAAGCTCTCCACCTGGTCCGCGATCTGGACCGCGAAGTCGTCCGGGTTCTGGCCGGTCGCGTGCAGCGTGGCGTCAGACATCTAGGAGTCGTCTCCCCTCGAAGGCGCGCCCGAGGGTCACCTCGTCCGCGTATTCCAGGTCGCCACCCACCGGGAGGCCGCTGGCCAGGCGGGTGACCTTCAGGCCCATGGGCTTGATCATGCGGGCGAGGTACGTCGCCGTGGCCTCGCCCTCCAGGTTCGGGTCGGTGGCCAGGATCAGCTCCGTGACCGTACCGTCGGCCAACCGCGCGAGAAGTTCTCGTATACGCAGGTCGTCGGGACCGACACCCTCGATCGGGCTGATCGCGCCGCCCAGGACGTGGTATCTGCCGCGGAACTCACGGGTCCGCTCGACCGCGACGACGTCCTTCGGCTCCTCGACCACACAGATGACCGTCGGGTCGCGGCGCGGGTCGCGGCAGATGCCGCACAGTTCCTCCTGCGCGACGTTGCCGCAGGTCGTGCAGAAGCGGACCTTCGCCTTGACCTCCATCAGGGCCTGCGCGAGGCGCCGTACGTCGGTCGGTTCCGCCTGGAGGATGTGGAAGGCGATCCGCTGCGCGCTCTTGGGACCGACGCCGGGCAGCCGCCCCAGCTCGTCGATGAGGTCCTGGACCACGCCTTCGTACAACGGACTGCCGTCCTTCCTGGGGTTCCTTGCAGAACGTACGGTAGTTGGGAGGGGCCGGTCTTAGAAAGGCAGGCCGGGGATGCCGCTGCCGCCGCCCAGGCCCTGGGCGAGCGGGCCGAGCTTCTGCTGCTGGAGGGTCTGCGCGTTCTCGTTGGCCGCGTGGACGGCGGCGACGATCAGGTCGGCGAGGGTCTCTGTGTCCTCCGGGTCCACCGCCTTGGGGTCGATCCGCAGGGCGCGCAGTTCGCCGGAGCCGGTCACCGTGGCCTTCACCAGCCCGCCGCCCGCCTGCCCGTCGACCTCCGTGTTCGCCAGTTCCTCCTGGGCACGGGCCAGGTCCTGCTGCATCTTCTGGGCCTGCTGGAGCAGCTGCTGCATATTGGGCTGGCCACCACCGGGAATCACGATCAGCTCCTGTTCCGTACCGCTGTCGGGGGGCGGGATTTCCCGCCTGGCACGAGCCTACGTGGTCTGTGCGGGTGTCGCCCCAGCACTCTTTCGAGTGAGTTTGCTGTGGGGCGTATACCTGATCAAGGCCCACTTCCGGGCGGAAAGCAGGCGAAACCTTCTTCTTCGCCACCCATTGGGCGGTAGGAAGGATCCGGTGCATCAGCGGTATCGGTGTCATCGGGCGTCACGCGACCTCACGCGGCGTCACCGTTCGTGTTCGGCCGGGATCAGTAGGGAGTGCCGGGTGGGTCAGCAGCCGGAGATGCAGCCCGAGGGTCCGCCTCAGGACGGGCGGGGCGAGGGCGCGGCCGGGCTGCGGCCGGGCGATCTGACCGGGCGGGCGTTTCCGCTCGGGGACTGGGGCGAGCCGGCGGAGCGGCTGGACGAGCTGTACCGGTGGGTGGAGCGCGGGGCGCTGGAGACGGCGGCCTGGTATCTCGCCGACCGGGTGTGGAAGCGGCGGGGTGCGCGGGGCTTGCGCGGTGGGGCCGCGGCGGGGGCGGTGTGCGGGGCGGCGCTGCCGTTGCTGGATCTGACCGGGGTGATGGGCGGGGTGGCGCCGTGGGGGTATCTGGCGCTGATGCTGGCGGTGGCGTGTGTGGCGGTGGACCGGTTCTTCGGGGTGACGTCGGGGTGGATAAGGGACGTGGCCACGGCGCAGGCCGTGCAGCGGAGGTTGCAGGTGCTCCAGTTCGACTGGGCGTCGGAGAGTGTGCGGGAGGTGCTGGGTCCGGCGGAGGGGACGGCGAGCGAGGCGGCGGAGCGGTGTCTGGCGGTGCTGCGGAGGTTCTCCGAGGACGTGACGGAGCTGGTGCGGACGGAGACGGCGGACTGGATGGTGGAGTTCCGGACCGGGTCGGCGCCGCTCGGGATCCAGGCGGCGATGGGGTCCGGGGGGCGGGGCGACGCATCCGGTGGCACGGGGAGGTTCTCGATGCCGCCCGGGGCGAACGCCCGCCCGAACATGCCGCGACAGCGGCCGCCGGAGCCGCGGTGACCCCCAGGTGAGGGCGGGCCTCGTCCTCAGGTGCCGGACGGGCTGGAGTCGCACAGCCGCAGCCCCGCCGGTGACCAGCACGGCAGATGGCCGTGGGTGCGGATGACGTCCTGGCCGCTGCCTCGGGTGAGGTAGGTGAGGAAGGAGGAGGCCAGGGAGTCGGCCGGGGGGCGGCCGTAGGTGTAGGCGTACTCGATCTCGCGGTACGGGTAGTCGCCGGTGCCGTGTTCGATGGTGTCGACGGAGGGCGGGTCGCCGTCGAGGTCGACGGGGTGGACGCCCTTCGCGCGGCCGGCGAGGTTCAGCTCGCTGTAGCCGATGGCGCCCGGTGTCGCGGCCACCGTGCTCAGCACCTGGTCGGTGGAGTCGAGTTCGCAGCGCACGACGGGGGCCGTCGGGTAGTCCTTGCGCACGCAGTCGACGGAGGTGTTCTCGATCTCGCCCCCGCCCAGGACGCGCCGCTGGAACACCTGCCGGGTCCCGGAGTTGGCGTCCCTGCTGACCAGGACCACCGCCAGGTCCGGCCCGTCGAGCTGCTTCCAGTTGGTGATCTCGCCGCGGTACAGGCGCCGGACGTCCGCCGTGGAGAGGTTCTTCAGCGGGACGTCGTCGTGCAGGACGAGCGCGAAGACGGACACGGCGACGCGGTTCTCCCTGAGGCTGTCCTGGCCTGCGGGCTTCGGCCCGTCGGAGAGGGCGACGACCGGCGGGGAGCCCTTCTTCGCGCTCGCGCCGGCCGCCGTCAGATCACGGATCCCGGACGTCGAGCCGCGCGGGTCGACGGTGATGCCGGAGCCCTCGCAGGCGCGTTCGTACTTCGCGGCCACCTCGCGGACCACGGGGGCGAAGGCGGTGGAGCCGACGACGGTGAGCGTGCCGCGCGCGCAGCCGATCGGCGGCGGGGTGTCCTCGCGGGTGACGACGATCGTCGCGAGGGTGATCACGCAGACCGTCAGCAGGATGGAGATCAGCCGGGAGGCCCGGCTGAACAGCGGCGGGGTGTCGTCGGGGGCCGAGCTGTGGTTGGGGTGCACCTCGCCGTCGCGCAGACCGCCGTAGAGCCGTATCCCGCGGCCCACGTCCCCGCCGGCGAGCAGCACGAGGAGCTTGAAGTGCTCGCCGCGGTTGAGCGGGACGCGCGGGATGCGCAGGGTGTTGCCGTCGTAGCCGAAGCCGCGGTCCGCGGAGAAGTGGTCCATGAGGTGGTCGGTGTCGGTCGGCTGGGTGACCGACACCCCGTGGATGGTGCGGTCGGTGAAGACGGCGGTCAGGCCGTGGCGTTCGGGGCCGGTGTAGTCGTCGCGGTCGATGCCCTGCGAGCCGTCGTTCTCGATGCGCAGCAGGACGAGGGTGGCGTCGGCCATGCCCGGGGCCTCGTCGAAGAGGCCGAGGCGGCGGTTGGCGCGGCCGGATCTGACGTCGTCGCCGATCGGGTTGTCCATCTGCACGCGGTAGCCGATCCTCTTGCGGCGCGGCACCCGGCGCTCGTACCAGACCATCACGCCGGACGCGACGATGCCGACCACGGCCGTCGCGATGGCCACGGCGTTCTCCGCGTTCAGCCAGTCCACGGTCAGTAACCGTACGTGTGTCCGACGTCACATTTCGGACGGGCGGCGGAAGTTCGCCGGACGTTCACCGGCGGGTGTACGTCAGCTTCTCCCCCGTGCTCGCGTTCACGCGTTCCAGTGTGCCGTCGGACAGGAGGGTGACCTCGGTGGCGGCGCCGGGGGAACAGGAGGAGAGGGGTTCGCCGGTGGTGACCGTGGACGGGCCGATCTCCAACGGGCCGTCGCCGGTGGGCCGTTCGGCGAGCTTCGCGGTGAACTCGCAGTGGTACGAGTCCCCGTCGGCGATCAGCTTGAGGACCGCGTCGCCCACCTCGCCCTGGGTGAGGGTGAGGCGGCGGGTGTTGGCGCCGGTCTCGTTGTCGATGCTGGCGGTCCAGGTGCCGAGGTAGTCCGCCGGGACCGCGCCGTCCTCGCCGGGTGTCGCCGACGGTGACCCCGAGTCCGTGGCGGAGGGTTCCGCCGCGCTCGGGGACGGGGCCGCCGAGGTGCGCGGGGCGGTCGGCGCGGCCGTGGAGCCGTCGCCGCCGTCCCCCTTCATGAGGGCGTACACCGAGCCGCCGGCCGCGATCGCCACGATCACCGCGATCGCGACGAGCAGCGCGCTGGTACGGCCGCTGCGGCGCGACGGCTCCGGCTCCTCGGGCTCGGGGGCGTACGGCGCCGGGGGTCCGTACGGCCCGCTCGGGGCCTGTGTGTAGGGGTTGTGCGCGACGGGCGTCGTCGGCCAGGGGCTGGCCGGCTGCTGCGGATGCCCGTGGGCGTAGGGGGAGGCGGCGGGCCGCGGATGCTGGTGCGGGCCGCCGTACACCGGGTGCGGGGCGGCGGCCGGTATCGGCGACGGCTGGGCGATCAGTGTGTGCGTCCGGCCGTCGGACGGGTCGTCGCCGTGCCGTCCGCTGTGCTCGGGGGCGGCGTCCGGGTCCTCCGCGTCCAGCAGCCGTACCGCGTGCCGGCCGAGCTGGGCGACCAGCGCGCCGGGCAGCCAGGGGTCCCGGGAGTGGCCGTCGGAGACGGTGTCCTGGACGCCCGTCCGCTCCAGGATCCACGCCAGCGACGGCCGGCCGGCCGGGTCCTTGCGCAGACAGGCGCGGACCAGGTCGGCGATGCCCTCGGGGACACCCCCGAGGTCGGGTTCGTCCTCGGCGATCCGGAACAGCAGGGCGTGCACTCCGCTCTCGGTGCCGCCGAAGGGCAGGGCGCCGGTGGCGGCGTAGGCGAGGACGGAGCCCAGGCAGAAGACGTCGGCGGCCGGGGTGACGGCCTCGCCGCGCACCTGCTCGGGCGCCATGAAGCCGGGCGAGCCGATCACCGCGCCGGTCATGGTGAGGCCGCTCTCGGACACCGACTCCAGCGCCCGCGCCACCCCGAAGTCGATGACCCGGGGCCCCTCGATGGTGAGCATCACGTTGGACGGCTTGAGGTCGCGGTGGACGATCCCGGCGGCGTGGATGTTGGTGAGCGCGTGCGCGAGGCCGGCGGCGAGGATGCGCACCGAGCGCTCGGGCAGCGGGCCGTAGTCCGCGCCGACCACCTGCTGGAGGCTCGGCCCGGCGACATAGCCGGTGGCGACCCAGGGCACGGCGGCCTCGGTGTCCGCGTCCAGCACGGGCGCGGTCCAGTACCCGCCGACCCGCTGGGCGCTGCGCACCTCGTGCCGGAACCGCGCCCGGAACTCCTCCCTGGCCGCCAGTTCCGGCCGTACCAGCTTGACCGCGACGGTCCGTCCCCGGTCCGAACGGGCGAGGTAGACCTGCCCCATCCCACCGGCGCCGAGCCGGGCCAGCAGCCGGTAGGCGCCGATCCGCTGCGGATCCCCCGGGCCCAGCTTCTCCATCGCCGCCCCACCTTCTCGCCACACATGTGATCGGGGCGAGGATAATCCGCCTTTTCCGGGAGGCGGGCGACACGGTGTCTACGGTTGCGTAACGGGCGCCTCCGGCGCGACGGCGGCCGGCGGCCCCAGTTCGTCCAGCACCTGGGACAGCCGGGTCAGCGCGGCCACCGCCGCCGCCAGCTCCGTCTCGCCGTACGCCGCCGCCAGCCGGTCGGCGAAGGCCGCGTGCCCAGGGTCGATGCGGGCGATCGCGGCCCGCCCCTCCTCGGTCGGCGCGAGGAGCTTGGCGCGGCGGTGGGCCGGGTTGGCCCGGTACTCGGCGAGCCCCCGTTCGACCAGCAGGTCGGCGATGCGCTGCACGCTCTGCCGGGTGATGCCCATCACGCGGGCGATCCCGGACACCGGCAACGGCTCGCCCAGCACCGCGCCCAGCACCTGCCACCAGGCGGCGGTGAGCCCGGCGGGCCGGGCCAGCTCCTCGGCGACGGCGAGGAACTGGCCGTTGAGCCGGAAGACCCCGAGGGCGCTGCCGCTCAGCAGATCCTGCCGGCTCACCTCTCCCCGGCCTTCTCCAGCACGGCGTACGCCTCCGGGTCGGAGTCGTGGAACAGCCGGTACCAGGCGTCCAGCACCTCACCCTGGTACACGCCGAGCAGCCCGAAGATCTCCCGGGCGAAGGCGACGGGCTCGGTGGGGCCGGCGGTGACCAGGCCGCGGTCGGTGACGGCGTCCGCGTCCAGGTACCGCGGGCCGCCGCCGTAGCCGGTCGCGGCCAGATAGAAGGAGACCGCGCTCGTGTGGTCCCGGTCGTCGAGCAGGCCCTCGCGGGCGAGGCCGGCGGTGGCGCCGCAGATCGCCGCGACGGGTGTGCCGGCGGCCAGGAACGCGCGGGCCGTGCGGGCGAAGGCCGCGAGGTCGTCCGTCGTGTCCCAGAGGTCGGCGCCCGGGAGGATCAGCAGCGCGCTGTCCTCGGGGCGCAGGTCCGCCAGCGCCAGGTCGGACCGGACGCGCAGCCCGCCGATGCTGGTCACCGGCTCGGTGGACGGACCGACCGTCCGGATCTCGTACCCGTTCCGAGCGAGGTACGCCGTCGCGAATCCCGTCTCCCAGTCGGCGAGCGTGTCGTACACGGCGAGATGCACGGGCTTGGGGCTCATGGCTCCTCCTCGAACTCGGAACTACGTACGCGGAACTCCGCACTCGGAATTCCTTATGACAGGATGCTGTCACTAACGCAGCATGCTGTCAATACTCCTCCGTGCTGCCCCTCCGCGCTCCCCACGCCCGACAACCTGTCGCGGAAACCCCCGCTCCACAGACAGGACGCCGATACCGCTTCCGCATCGCGGACATTTACGCTCACTCGCATGACCCCTCAGATCGACCCCCGGGCCGGCGCCGCCGTGAAGGCCGCCGACCGCGCGCATGTCTTCCACTCCTGGTCAGCGCAGGACCTCATCGACCCGCTCGCCGTGGCCGGCGCGGAGGGGTCGTACTTCTGGGACTACGACGGCAAGCGGTACCTCGACCTCACCAGCGGCCTCGTCTACACCAACATCGGCTACCAGCACCCGAAGGTCGTCGCCGCGATACAGGAGCAGGCCGCACGCCTGACCACCTTCGCGCCCGCCTTCGCGATCGAGGCCCGGTCCGAGGCGGCCCGGCTGATCGCCGAGCGGACGCCCGGCGACCTGGACAAGATCTTCTTCACCAACGGCGGCGCGGACGCCGTCGAGCACGCCGTGCGCATGGCCCGGCTGCACACCGGGCGCCCCAAGGTGCTGTCGGCCTACCGCTCCTACCACGGCGGGACGCAGCAGGCGGTCAACATCACCGGCGACCCGCGCCGCTGGCCCTCCGACACCGCCTCCGCCGGCGTCGTGCGCTTCTGGGCGCCGTTCCTGTACCGCTCGCGCTTCTACGCCGAGACGGAGGAGCAGGAGTGCGCCCGCGCCCTGGAGCACCTGGAGGCGACGATCGCCTTCGAGGGGCCCGCCACGATCGCCGCGATCATCCTGGAGACCGTGCCGGGCACCGCCGGGATCATGGTGCCGCCGCCCGGCTATCTCGCGGGCGTGCGGGAGATCTGCGACAAGTACGGGATCGTCTTCGTCCTGGACGAGGTGATGGCCGGGTTCGGGCGGACCGGCGAGTGGTTCGCCGCCGACCTCTTCGGGGTCGTACCGGACCTGATGACCTTCGCCAAGGGCGTGAACTCCGGATACGTGCCGCTCGGCGGCGTCGCCATCTCCGGCGCCATCGCGGAGACCTTCGGCAAGCGGCCCTACCCCGGTGGTCTGACGTACTCCGGGCACCCGCTGGCCTGTGCGGCGGCCGTCGCGACGATCAACGTCATGGCGGAGGAGGGGATCGTCGAGAACGCGAAGAACCTGGGCGCGTCGATCGTCGGACCGGGCCTGCGGGAGCTCGCCGAGCGGCACCCGAGCGTCGGCGAGGTGCGGGGCGTCGGCATGTTCTGGGCCGTCGAGCTGGTGAAGAACCGCGAGACGCGCGAACCGCTGGTGCCGTACAACGCCGCCGGTGAGGCCAACGCGCCGATGGCCGCGTTCGCCGCAGCCGCCAAGAAGGCCGGCGTGTGGCCCTTCGTGAACATGAACCGCACCCACTTCGTGCCGCCGCTGAACGCCGGCGAGGCCGAGCTGAAGGAGGGCCTCGCGGCCCTGGACGCGGCGCTCACGGCGGCCGACGCCCACACAGAGTAGGGACAGGAGCGGGACAGAGCGTGCACGCAGTTCGTGCAAGCTCTTGAAATCCTCGAACGCGTAAGGTGGCGTGCTCGTACATAACGACGAGCACGCCCCCGCTCACCTCTACGCCCCGAGGAGACGCCCCGACCATGCCCGGCAGCACCGGCAACGGCGCCGTGACGCGCAGCACCCTGCGGCAGCAGATCGCCGACGCGCTCCGCGACGAGGTGCTGGCGGGACGGCTCCAGGCCGGGCGGGAATTCACGGTGAAGGAGATCGCCGACCAGTACGGCGTCTCCGCGACCCCGGTCCGCGAGGCGCTGGTGGACCTGTCGGCGCAGGGGCTGCTGGAGGCCGACCAGCACCGGGGCTTCCGGGTGCACGCGTACTCCGTCGAGGACTACCGGGGCATGATCGAGGCCCGCGCCCTGATCATCGAGGGCATGTTCCTGCGCCTGGAGAAGGACAGCGAACGCTTCCACCGCCCGGACGACCCGCGGATAGCCGCCGCCGTCGCCGGGGTGCGCCGACGCGGCGACGAGGCTCAGCGGGCCGCGGCCGCCGGTGACCTCACCGTCCTGATCGGCTACGACCTGCGCTTCTGGCGCGAGCTGTCCGCCCTGTTCGGCAACCCCTACCTCGCCGACTTCCTGCACCGGCTGCGGGTGCAGACCTGGGTGTGCACGGTGCAGCACCTGCGCCGGCTGAGCGACCTGCGCGGCCACCTGTGGTCCGGCCACACCGATCTCGTCGACGCCCTGTACCAGCGGGACACCGGCACCGCCCGCGCGATGCTCGCCGCGTACAACGCCGACTCCGTCGAACTGGTCGAGCGGCTGGCGGCCGGATGAGCGCGGAGGGCGCGCTCGAACAGCGGACGGGCAGGACGTCCCACCGGGTTCCGGGCCTCTCCGTCGTCATCCCGGCCTACAACGAGGAACGCCGGCTCGGGCCCACCCTCGACGCGGTCACCCGCCATCTGGAGACCGCCGGGGGCACCTGGGAGATCGTGGTCGCCGACGACGGCTCCACGGACGCCACGCGCGAGCTGGTCACCGTCCGCCGCGACCCCCGGATCCAGCTCGTCACCGGCCCGGGCAACCGGGGCAAGGGCCACGCCCTGCGCCTCGGGGTCGCCGCCAGCCGGGGCCGCCGGATCCTGGTCATGGACGCCGATCTCGCCGCCCCCGTCGAGGAGTTGAAGCACCTCGAGCGGGCGCTGACCGAAGGGCACGCGGCGGCCATCGGCTCGCGGGCCGTGCCGGGTGCGACGCTCGGCGAGCGTCAGCACCGGCTGCGCGAACTCCTCGGCGCGGCGGGCGGCTTCCTCATCCGCCGGACCACCCTGCGCGGGTTCCGCGACACCCAGTGCGGCTTCAAGCTGTTCGACGGCGACAAGGCCCGCGCCGCCTTCGCCGCCTCCCGGCTCAACGGCTGGGCCGTCGACGTGGAGGTGCTGCGCCACTTCCAGCGGGCCGGCTGGCCGGTCGCCGAGGTCCCCGTGCGCTGGTCGCACCGGCCCGGCTCGAAGGTCCGCCCGCTGGACTACCCGCGGTTCCTGCGCGACCTGGTCCGGCTGCGGATCCCCGCCGTGCGGCCCGTGGACGCCCTGGCCGTCGTCCTCTTCCTGGTCATGGCGGTCGCGCTGTACTCCGGACGGGTGTTCGACCCGGCCCACCGCTATCTCACCGACTCCCTCCAGGACCAGAACCAGTGGGAGTGGTTCTTCGCGGTGACCGCCGAGCAGGTGGCCCATCTGCGCAACCCGCTCCTCACCGACCTCCAGGGCTTCCCCGACGGCGTGAACCTGATGGCCAACACGACCATGCTCGGTCTGTCGGTCCCCCTCACACCCGTCACCCTGCTCCTCGGGCCGGCCGTCACCCTCAGTCTGGTGATGACGCTGGGCCTGGCCGCCACGGCCGCCGCCTGGTACCGGCTGATCGTGAAACGGCTCGTCCGCCAGCGCGCGGCCGCCTTCGCCGGCGCCACCCTGGCCGCCTTCGCGCCCCCGATGGTCAGCCACGCCAACGCGCACCCCAACTTCGTCGTCCTGTTCATGATCCCGCCGATCGTCGACCGCGCCCTGCGCCTCACCCATGCCGGGAACGCACCGGGCTCCCGGCACACCCGGAACGCGGTCGTCCTCGGCCTGATGACGGCCTACCAGCTCTTCCTCGGCGAGGAGCCCCTGCTGCTCGCCGCCCTCGGCATGCTGCTGTTCGCCGTCTCCTACGCGGCCGTCCGCCCGGACGTGGCGCGCCAGGCCGTACGGCCCCTGCTGCGCGGCCTGGCGATCGCCGCCGCCGTCTGTCTGCCGATCGTCGTCTACCCGCTCGCCTGGCAGTTCTCCGGACCGCAGAGCTACACCGGGATCGACCACGGCACCGGCACCGCCAACACCGTGCGCGCGCTGCTCTCCTTCGCCGAGCGCTCCCTGATCGCGGGCGACGCGTCCCGCGCCGACGCCCTCTCCCTCAACCCGACCGAGCAGAACGCCTTCTACGGCTGGCCCCTGATCCTGCTCGCCCTGGCGATCACGGTACGGCTGTGGCGGCGGCCCGTCGTCGTCCCGCTGGCCCTGACCGCGCTCGCCGCCGCCGTCCTCTCCCTGGGCCCGGACATCCACATCCCGCTCACCGGGGTCACCGTCCCCGGCCCGTGGGCGCTCCTCGCGGACCTGCCGCTGTTCGAGTCGGTCATCGAGAGCCGGGTCGCCCTGGTCTGCGCCCCGCCGCTCGGGATGCTGCTCGCCCTCGCGGTCGACGGGCTGGCCCACGCCCGCCGGCTGGGCACGCAGTACGCCGGGCTGCTCGCCCTCTGCCTCGCCCTGCTCCCCCTCGTCCCCGCCCCGCTGAAGTCCGAGCCGCGCGCCGAGGTGCCCGCGTTCTTCACGGACGGCGCCTGGAAGACGTACGTCCGCGACGACGAGACCCTGGTGCCGGTGCCGCTCGCCGAACCCGGCGACGCCGCGGCCCTGCACTGGCAGACCGCCACCGGCCTGGGCTTCCGGATGCCCGGCGGCTACTTCAACGGCCCCTACGGCGACGGCGACCGCACCGGCGTCTACGGCGTCCCGCTGCGCTTCACGGCGAGCCTGCTGCACGACGTCCGGGAGACCGGCGTCGTACCGGTGATCGACGCCCGGAGCCGGGCCGCGGCCCGCGAGGACCTCGCGTACTGGCGGGCGGGCGCTCTGGTGCTGGCCCCCCAGCCCCATGCGGACGCCCTGCGTGAGACCGTGGAAAAGCTGATGGGCCGCCGCGGGGGGCGGGTGGGCGGAGTGTGGGTATGGGACCTGCACGAGGGGAGCTGACGTGGGCCGTACGGACTACTCTTCCCTGACCGTCCGATGCACCGTGGGCTACACCGGGTGACGCCGACCCGCTGAGTGAGGAGCTCTCTTTGGCCTGTGACCTGTGGCTGGTACCGCTCGTCGACGTGTTGTGCCACACCCCCGACAACCCGTTCGCCGACGAACTCGCGCAGTACAACAACGTGCTGGCCGCGGCGGGGCTCCCCCCGGTGCCGGTGTACCAGTACATGCCCGGCCTGTCCGGCGAGGTCGCCCCCGTGGCCGGCTTCGACTACGACGCCCTGCACTTCCTGCGCCGCGCCTATCTGCTCCAGGTCTGCGGGCTGCCGGTGACCCCGGTGGACGAACTGGGCGGCGACTACGAGCAGCTCCTGGAGATGTTCGAGTCAACCGCCCAGCAGTCGCACCTGGTCTGGCACTACGACCACGCGGGCGCCTATGTGCCGGTGGACTTCCCGCAGCCGCTGTCCAACGACGAACTCCTCGCCGGCGGCGGCCCGTTGGGCTCCGCGCAGTCGCTGCTGCGGGAACTGGAGTTCGTCGCCCCCTCGATCGGCATCGACCCGGCGAACCCGCCGGCCCCGCCCCGGCCCCCGTCCGCGCCCACGGATCTGGAGGAACCCGCCGTACCGGCGCCCTACGATCCCAGCCCCTTCGCGCGCGAGCGGCACGTCTGGCTCGGGCTGCACGCGGCGGCGACGCGGAGTCTGGCGCAGGGGTCGATGATCGTGTTCAGCTGAGGGTCAGCGCAGCTGGGAGAGGCCCTTCTGGAGGTCCTCGACGTTCATGATCGGGACCACCTCGAGGTCGGCGTCGAACTGGGTGAAGAACGGTTCCAGGGTGGGCGGCAGGTCGGAGCTGTCCTTCATGTCCAGCACGAGGAAACAGGTCCGCCGGCCGCCGACGGGCCCGAAGTAGGCCGCCTCCGGCTTGACGCGGTCGAGGATCTCCTTGATCAGCTCGGGCATTTTCCCGTTGCGGATGGACTCGTTCGACTTCTCGGTGTCCAGAGTCGCTCTGACCATCACGCGCATCACGATCACCTGCTTCCGGTCGACACACGTGGACGACGTCTCCACAGCTTCAGACTATGCCGGTTCGTCGCATATCTCCCTCCGGCCGGTCCCACCCGTAGATCAGTACGGCCCCGGCCGCCACGACCAGCACGGCCACGGCGGGGACCAGCCACCAGGGCAGGCCGGTCCACACGCCGAGGAGTCCCACGAGGAAGGACGCGCTCGCCGTGAGGACGAGCAGCCGCCTGCCGTACGGCCGCCAGGCGAACCGCTCGTGGTCATGCGGCCGCAGCAGCCGGGCGGTGCCGAACGCCAGCCCCAGGGCGGCCAGGAGGGCCCCGCCGGTGCCGAGGGCGGCCGCCATCTGCGGTTCGTCGCGCGGCGCGTCGGCGGTGTTCTGACGGACCTTCGCCTTGCCGATCGTCATGACCTCGCCGTGCCAGACCGTGCCGGTGATCCGGTCCCCGCGCCGCAGCGACTCCAGCACCGGGCCCGGATCGCCGAAGGACACGGTGCCGTCCCAGAAGGGCGTGCCGGACAGGGTCGCCCGGTAACCGTCCTTCTTCGACCGCGACGTGGCGACCAGGGTGTCCTCGACGGTGAACGAGACCGTCCGCACGCAGTCCTCGTACCGCTGGACGGCCGTGCGGTCGGGGCACGGCCCGGCCGAGGTGTAGTCCCGGTAGCGGTCGATGTCGGACACCAGCCAGCCGGTGAAGGCGAACCAGCAGGCCAGCGCCGAGACCAGGGACGCCACGATCAGCAGCGCCCCCTTGAACCGCGTCACGGTCATCGCTCCGCCACCCCCGTCGATCGCTGCCTGTTCTCTCATCAGAAAGCAGACGATCGACGGGGGGCAAGCGGTTTCACCGGCGACCGGTACAGGGCGACGTGCTGCCGGGTGGCCGGGTGGCCGGGTGGCCTACAGGAACGAGTTGATCTCGATCGTCTCGTCCCGGCCCGGACCCACGCCGATCGCGGAGATCGGAGCGCCGGACATCTCCTCCAGCGCCTTCACGTAGTTCTGGGCGTTCTTCGGCAGATCGGAGAACGACTTGGCCTTCGTGATGTCCTCGGACCAGCCCGGCAGGGTCTCGTAGATCGGCTTCGCGTGGTGGAAGTCCGACTGGGAGTACGGGAGTTCCTCGACGCGCCTGCCGTCGATCTCGTACGCCACGCAGACCGGGATCTCCTCCCAGCCGGTGAGGACGTCGAGCTTGGTGAGGAAGAAGTCGGTCAGGCCGTTCACGCGGGTCGCGTAGCGGGCGATGACCGCGTCGAACCAGCCGCAGCGACGGTCCCGGCCGGTCGTCACGCCCCGCTCGCCGCCGATCCGGCGCAGCGCCTCGCCGTCCGCGTCGAACAGCTCGGTCGGGAAGGGGCCGGCGCCGACACGGGTCGTGTACGCCTTGAGGATGCCGATGACCCGGCTGATCTTCGTCGGGCCCACGCCGGCGCCGGTGCAGGCGCCGCCCGCGGTCGGGTTCGACGAGGTGACGAAGGGGTACGTGCCGTGGTCGATGTCGAGGAGCGTGCCCTGGCCACCCTCGAACAGGACGACCTTGTTCTCCTCCAGGGCCTGGTTGAGGACCAGGACCGTGTCGGCGACGTACGGCCGCAGCTTCTCCGCGTACTCCAGCAGCTCGCCGACGACCTGGTCGACGGCGATGGCGCGGCGGTTGTAGAGCTTGGTCAGCAGCTGGTTCTTGACGTCGAGCGCCGCCTCCACCTTCTGGGTGAGGATCGACTCGTCGTAGAGGTCCTGGACGCGGATGCCGACCCGGTTGATCTTGTCCGAGTATGTCGGACCGATACCGCGCCCGGTGGTGCCGATCTTGCGCTTTCCGAGGAAGCGTTCCGTCACCTTGTCGACAGTGACGTTGTAGGGCGTGATGATGTGCGCGTTGCCGCTGATGAGCAGCTTCGACGTGTCGACTCCGCGCTCGTTCAGACCGCTCAGCTCGGAGAGCAGGACCGAGGGGTCGACGACGACGCCGTTTCCGATGACCGGCGTACAGCCGGGCGAGAGGATCCCGGAAGGGAGGAGGTGAAGTGCGTACTTCTGGTCACCGACGACGACCGTGTGGCCGGCGTTGTTGCCGCCCTGATAGCGCACTACGTAGTCCACCGAACCACCAAGGAGATCGGTGGCCTTTCCCTTGCCTTCGTCACCCCACTGAGCACCGAGCAGCACAAGTGCGGGCACGCGCGTACACCCCTTCCGGGTGGGGCATGTCCAAGGTCAGGGGCGTACGCGGAGGCTTTTCACACCACCGCGTGCACCGCGACCGTCGTTGGCCGCAGCTCGGCGACCGTCGTTGGCCGCACCGCGACCGTCGCCGGTCGCACACCGTCGGACCCGGATGCCCCGGAATAGACGAAGCCCCTGGCGCAATAGCGCAAGGGGCTCTTGCACAAAGATGCTACCCGAGGAAGCGAGGCAGGACCGAGGTGGCGACTTTCGCGACGCCGGACCAGCTGCTGGTGATCATCGATCCGGTCGCCCGGAGGGCCGACGGAGAGTCCGTGCGGATCGCGAAAGACGTGCTCGGCGCGGGTGCGGCGAGTACGAAGGTCTGTCTGCCGGAGAGTCCCGAGGAGTTCGCCCGGGTGCTCCAGCGGCGGGGTTCGCGGCGGCCGGTGGTGATCGGTGACGACCGCGCGCTGGTGCGGACGGTGGCCCTGCTGCACCGGCAGCGGGAACTGGCCGGATGTGTGCTGTCGGTGGTGCCGGTGGGCACCATGCTGGGCGTCGCGCACGCCCTGGGGGTGCCCACGGGCGCGGTGGCGGCGGCCCGGGCCGTCCTGGACGGCGCCGAGCGGCGGCTGGACGTGCTGGTGGACGACAGCGACGGGGTGGTGCTGGGCGCGCTGCGGATCCCGCCGCTCCCGGTGGGGGCGGAGGCGTCCGCCGCGGAGCCGCACGGGCGGCCGTGGCTCCAGTCCCTCGTCCGCACCCTCGCGCCCTCCCGGCCCGCGCGGTCCGCCCGGCCGTCCCGGGTGGCCTCGGCCCCGCCGTCGCCCGGCCCGGCCCGGCTGCGGATCGAGGTGGACGGGGTGACGCTGGTCGACCTCGACCAGCCGGTGGAGGCGGTGTCCGTGACCCCGGGCCCCTCCGGCACGGCGGACGTGGTGGTCCGGCCGCTGTCGGTGGGCGCGGAGGCGGCGCCCCTTCAGGCCCGGGGGCGGATCGTGGCCGTCTCCGGGGCGGACTTCCGCTACCGGGCGGACGCGGCGGTCGCGGGACCGGTACGGCGGCGGACGTGGACGGTGCGCGAGGGGGCACTGGGGCTGATGCTGCCCTCTGAAGGATGAGTCACGCCTCGTCGTCCTTCTCGGGCCGCTGGAAGCCGGTCGTGTCGAGGGGGCAGCCGAACGGATCGGGGATGTAGAGCTTCTCGCCGAAGGGCTTGCTGAAGCGGACCTCATAGCCCTTCGTGGAGGGGGAACCGTAGACGATGGCCTCCTCCTCCTGCATGTCGAGGATCAGGTAGACGGGGACACCGACCTTCCCGTACACCTCAACCTTGTCCGTGAGGTCCTCACGCCTGGTGGAGGCCGAGGTCAGTTCAGCCACGAAGGACAGACCCTCTCCGTCCAGGTGATTGCTGTCCGTCTCGTACGTCTGCTCGTGCGCGGCATGGATATCCGGTCCGTAGGCGCGCTCGACCCCGGGGAACACGAACAAGTCCGGAGCCCGCTCGATCATGTGACCTTCGGGGAGGTATCCCTCCAACTGGTTGCACACCAGCTTCATGACGCGGGTGTAGAACCCCTTCGACCACGGCGACACGACGATGCTCCCCCTGACGATCTCGGCCTTGTAGCCGTCGGGCACGCTCAGCTCGTCGAGGAGGTCCAGAAGCTCCTCGAACCCGCTGCGAGGCTTGGTGCCGCTGATCACCGGTCGCTCTGCCATAAGTGTCATGATGCGCCCTCCCCTTGCCGCGAACCAGCCGCAACCCAGAGTAGCGCCTCGCACACACTCTGTTCGCGCCATCACGCCCTAAAGGTCTGGTGACAAATATTTAACCGTCCCAGCCCCTTGAAGGACTCATCGAAACTGCACCATCCTGCTGCATCAAGGCGTGGCTGCGGCCCGCGAACGCTCAGGGAAGGGCCACCCGATGGCAGTGGACGAGGGCGTCGCCCCGGCGGCGGACGCAACGGACCAAGGGGCGGTACACCGGCTGAAGCCCAACGCCGTGGGCCTGCTCGGCGTGGTCTTCATGGCCGTCGCGACGGCCGCGCCGATCACCGCGATGACGGGCAACGTGCCGTTCATGGTGTCGGCCGGCAACGGCATCGGCGCCCCGGCGAGCTATCTCGTCGCAATGGTCGTCCTGGCAATCTTTTCCGTCGGCTTCACCTCGATGGCGAAGCACATCACGTCGACGGGCGCCTTCTACGGCTTCATCTCCTACGGCCTCGGCCGCTCGGTCGGCCTCGCCTCGGGCCTGCTGGCGACCTTCGCGTACGTGGTCTTCGAGCCGGCCCTGATCGGCATCTTCTCCACCTTCGCCACCGACACCCTCAAGGACCAGACCGGTCTGCACATCCCGTGGTGGGCGTTCGCGGTCCTGATGCTCGCGATCAACGCGATGGGCACCTGGTTCGGCGTCTCGGTGGCCGAGAAGCTGCTCGTCGTGCTGCTCGCCACCGAGGTGACGATCCTCGCGGCGATGGCGGTCTCGGTCGCCCTGCACGGCGGCGGCCCGGACGGCTTCGGCCTCGACCCGGTGAACCCGGTCAACGCCTTCCAGGGCACGTCCGCCGGTCTCGGACTGTTCTTCGCCTTCTGGTCCTGGGTCGGCTTCGAGTCGACGGCGATGTACGGCGAGGAGTCCCGCAACCCGAAGAAGATCATCCCCAAGGCGACGATGATCTCGGTGCTCGGCGTCGGCGTCTTCTACGTCTTCGTCTCCTGGATGGCCATCTCGGGCACCGGCGAGGCGGAGGCCGTGAAGGTCGCCACCGCCGACCCGCTGGCCCTCTTCTTCAACCCGACCGAGGAATACGTCGGCCACTGGGCGGTCGTCGTCATGCAGTGGCTGATGATCACCGGCTCGCTCGCCTGCGGCATGGCCTTCCACAACTGCGCCGCCCGCTACATGTACGCCCTGGGCCGGGAGGGCGTCCTGCCCTCGCTCCAGCGCACCGTCGGCCGCACCCACGCCCGGCACGGCTCCCCGCACATCGCGGGCCTGGCGCAGACGGCGGTCACCGCGGTGCTGCTCGGCGCGTTCTGGGCGGCGGGCAAGGACCCGTACACGGGGACGTACGTGCTGCTGGCCATCCTCGGCACCATGGCGATCCTGGTGGTGCAGGCCGTCTGCTCGTTCGCGGTGCTGGTGTACTTCCGCTCGCACCACCCCGAGAGCCGCCACTGGTTCAGGACCTTCACCGCCCCGCTGCTCGGCGGGGTCGCGATGCTCGCCGTGGTGGCGCTGCTGGTGTCCAACATGGGCGTCGCGGCCGGCCCGGAGTCCGGTTCGCTGCTGCTGAGGGCGACGCCGTGGATCATCGCCCTGATCGCGGTGGGCGGCGTCGGCTACGCGCAGTACCTGAAGCGGCGGGACCCGGCCCGGTACCGGCTGCTGGGGCGGACGGTGCTGGAGGAGACCAAGGAGCGCTGATCCGCGGGGGGTCAGCTCCCGAAGAGCTGCTCCCGGTGGACCTTCCAGCGTTCCATCATGGCCGAGACCTCGCCCTCGATGAACTCGAAGAAGGCGAGGGTCTCGGCCATGCGGCGGCCCGCGGGCGTGTCGGCGCCGAGGCTGGCGACGCCCTCGCGCAGGGCGCCCTCCCAGCGCTTGATGACGGCCTCGCGGTTGGTCAGGGCCTCGTACCACTGGTCGCCGTGCACCCGGTAGCGCTCCCGGCGCGAACCGGGCTCCCGCTCGCGCGCCACCATGTGCGTCTGGGCGAGGTAGCGCACCGCGCCGGAGACCGCCGCGGGGCTGATCCGCAGCTGTTCGCCCAGCTCGGCGGAGCTCATCGCGCCCTCGTCGGAGGAGAGCAGCGCGGCGAACACCCGGGCGGGCATGCGCTGCATCCCGGCCTCGACGAGCTGCGCCGCGAAGGACTCGACGAACCTCGACACCGCCTCCGGGTCCCGCCCGTTCTCGCTCATGGCCTCGACCTCATGGCCTCATCCTAACGGCGATTCACGCGCTTCCTTAACTTCACAAATTTCTGAAAGAAGCGTACGTTCGGGGGCATGACCAAGGCCATCACGGTGTCGGGACTGCACAAGTCCTTCGGCCGCACCCACGCGCTCGACGGCCTCGACCTGGAGGTCGCCTCCGGCGAGGTGCACGGCTTCCTCGGCCCCAACGGCTCCGGCAAATCCACCACCATCCGCGTCCTGCTCGGCCTGCTGCGCGCCGACTCCGGCGCCGCGCGGGTCCTGGGCCGCGACCCGTGGGCCGACGCGGTCGAGGTGCACCGCCGGATCGCGTACGTCCCCGGGGACGTCACCCTGTGGCGGAACCTGTCCGGCGGCGAGGTCATCGACCTCTACGGCCGACTGCGCGGGGGCCTGGACCCGGCCCGCCGCGCCGAACTGGTCGACCGCTTCGAACTCGACCCGACGAAAAAGGGCCGCACCTACTCCAAGGGCAACCGGCAGAAGGTCGCCCTGGTCGCCGCGTTCGCCTCGGACGTCGACCTGCTCATCCTGGACGAGCCGACCTCCGGCCTGGACCCGCTGATGGAGGAGGTCTTCCGGCGCTGTGTCGAGGAGGAGCGGGCGAAGGGCCGGACGGTCCTGCTCTCCTCGCACATCCTCAGCGAGGTCGAGGAGCTGTGCGACCGCGTCAGCATCATCCGCAAGGGCCGCACCGTCGAGACGGGCTCCCTCGCCGACCTGCGCCACCTCACCCGCACCAGCGTGACGGCCGAACTCGCGGGCACCCCCAACGGGCTGGCGCACCTGCCCGGCGTGCACGACCTCGACGTCCGGGGGAACCGGGTGAAGTTGCAGGTCGACACCGACGGACTCGACGCCGTGCTGCGGTCGTTGACCGCGTCCGGCGTACGGTCGCTGACGTCGACGCCGCCGACGCTGGAGGAACTGTTCCTGCGCCACTACCAGGACGACGAGGTGGCGGCGCGATGACCGCCCTCGCCGGCACCGGCACGCTGCTGCGCTTCGCGCTCGGCCGCGACCGGCTCATGATCCCCGTCTGGGTGGCCGTCAACGCCCTGATGGTCCTCTCCATGCCGAACACCCTGGAGGGCCTGTACGCCACCCCCGCCGACCGCGCGGACCTGGTCCGCCAGCTGGACACCAACGCCTCCCTGCGCGCGCTGATCGGCCCGGTCTTCGACGACTCCGTCGGCGCGCTCACCGCCTGGCGGGTCGGTGTGTACGCGGGCGCGCTCGCCGCCGTGACCAGCCTGCTGATCGTCGTACGGCACACCCGCGACGAGGAGGAGAGCGGCCGTCAGGAGCTGATCGCCTCCGGCGTGGTCGGCCGCCGTGCCTCGCTGGCGGCGGCGCTGCTGGCGGCGGGCGTCGCGAACGGCGTCCTGGCGCTGCTGGTCACGGCGGGCCTGGCGGGCCGGGGGGCGGCGGGGGCCGTGGCCTTCGGGCTGGGGCTCGCCGGGGTCGGGCTGCTGTTCGCGACCATGGCCGCGATCGTCGCGCAGCTCACGCAGAGCGCGCGGCTGGCCCGGGGGCTGACGGCGGCGGTGCTCGGCGCGGCCTTCGTGCTGCGCGCGGCGGGCGATTCGGCACGGGACGACGGCTCCTCTCCGCTGACCTGGCTGTCACCGCTCGGCTGGCTGGAGAACCTGCGGCCGTACGCCGGCGAACGCTGGTGGGTACTGGCCCTGTTCGCCGGGGCGATCGCCCTCCAGGCGGCGGTCGCGTACGGGCTGGCCGGGCGCCGGGACGTCGGCATGAGCTTTCTGCCGACCCGGCCGGGACCGGCGTCCGGGCGGCTGGGCTCGGCGGGCGCGCTGGCCTGGCGGCTCCAGCGGGGTTCCGTGGCCGGCTGGGGCATCGGCTTCCTGCTCGCCGGCGTGGTCTACGGCGGGCTGACGGACGGCGCCGCCGACCTGGTCCGGGACAACGACCGGGCCCGCGAGATCTTCGAGCGGATGGGCGGGCAGTCGGGGCTCACGGACGCCTTCCTCGCCTCGATGATCGGCATGCTGGGCCTGATCGCCTCCCTGTACGTCGTCGGATCGGTGCTGCGGCTGCACGGCGAGGAGACCTCGGCGCGCGCGGAACCGGTGCTGGCGAACGCGGTCGGGCGACTGCGCTGGGCCGCCGGCCATCTGCTGATCGCCTTCGGCGGCGCGGCCCTGATCATGCTCCTCGCGGGCCTCGGCTTCGTGGCCGGCCACGGCGAGAACGCGGGGCCGATCCTGGGCGCCTGCCTGGTGCAGCTCCCGGCGGTGTGGGTGATCGGCGGCCTCGCGGTCCTGCTCCACGGCACGGCCCCGCGCCTCGCGCCCGCCGCGTGGGGCGTGGCGGGCGCGGCCCTGCTGATCGGCTGGGTCGGACCGGCCCTGGACGCCCCGCAGGCCGTGCTGGACCTGTCCCCCTTCGGCCACCTGCCCAAGCTGCCGGGCGGCGGGATGGAGTGGCGGCCGGTGCTGGTGCTGACGGCGCTCGCGGTGGTGCTGGTGGCCGGGGGCCTGGCGGGTCTGCGCCGACGGGACATGAGCACCTGAGCGGTTCGCTTCCCGCCCGGGCGTCACACCGTTACGTCGAGCCCCTCCAGCCCCCGGATCACGAAGTTCGGCTTGCGGCGGGGCTCGGCGGCGAGGGCGAGGGTGGGGGCGCGCTCCAGGAGGGCCGTCATCGAGGCGGCCAGCTCGATCCGGGCCAGGGGGGCGCCGATGCAGTAGTGGATGCCGGCGCTGAAGGAGATGTGCGGGTTGTCGGCGCGGCTGAGATCGAGCCGCTCGGGGCGGTCGAAGACGGCCGGGTCGTGGTTGGCGGACCCGAAGAGCATGGCGATCTCGGCGCCCCTCGGGATCGTCGTGCCGTCGATCTCGATGTCGTCCAGCACCCACCGCTCGAAGAGCTGGAGCGGGGTGTCGTAGCGCATCAGCTCCTCCACGGCGGAGGGGACCAGTGAGTGATCGGCGCGCAGGGCGGCAAGCTGCTCGGGATGGCGGAACAGCGCCCACCAGCCGTTGACCGTGGCGTTGACGGTCGCCTCGTGCCCGGCGTTCAGCAGCAGCACGGCCGTGGAGATCATCTCCTGCTCGGTGAGCCGGTCGCCCTCGTCGTGCGCCTCGATCAGCCCGGAGATCAGGTCGTCGCCCGGCTCCTTGCGGCGGGCGGCGATCAGCTCGCGCAGGTAGTCGGAGAACTCGACGGAGGCCCGGACGGCCCTAGCCGCCGTCTCCTGCGAGGGGCTCAGCTCGTACATCCCGCAGATGTCCGCCGACCAGGGCCGCAGCGGCGCCCGGTCGGCCTCCGGGATCCCCAGCATCTCGGCGATCACGGCGACGGGCAGCGGCTCGGCGACATCGGCGAGCAGATCCCCGCCGCCCGCCTCCATCAGCCGATCCACCAGCTCCCCGGCGAGGCCGGCCACATAGGGCTTGAGCCGCTCGACCGTCCGGGGCGTGAACGCCTTCGACACCAGACGCCGGATCCGGGTGTGGTCCGGCGGCTCCAGATCGAGCATCCCGTGATCGTTGAGCGTGTGGAACGGCTCGTGCTCGGCGGGCGGCGCGGTGCGGCCGAAGTCCTCGTGCGTGAACCGGTGCTGATACGTCCGCCCCAGCCGCCGCTCCCGCAGCAGCGCCGACACGTCCGCGTGCTGCGGCACGAGCCACTGATCGGTCGGCTCGTAGTAGACCACCCGCCCCCGCCCCCGCAGCTCGGCGTACGCCGGATACGGATCGGCCACGAACGCGGAGTCCCAGGGATCGAAACGAAGGTCGTCGACTGCTGCCATGCACGGACGCTAACCGGTCTCCGGGCCGGTGACCAGGGGGGCAGGGGGCGGGAATCAGGAACGGCCCGGGGGTGGCTGGAGGACCGCCGGGCCGCCTCGGTGGGGGGTGGGGACGTGGTGGGCGGCGGGCTCGGGGAGCGCGTCGACGCAGGACCGCGAGCACGCGTTGACCAGGAGCGGCAGTACGTCCGTGGCGACGACCAGGGAGATCCAGACCTGGTCCGCCGGCCCCGACGGGGGCAGCGGGCCGGCGCAGACGCTGCACGCGCGGACCGGCTCGGCCTCGAACGCCGTCGGCCCGAGCGCGGGGAACGGCGGGCGGTACTTGTAGTTGCCGTAGACCGCCCGCGTGCTGACCGTGCTGCTCCGCAGCTTCCGGCACCGGGTCAGCTCGTACGGGAACCAGTGCAGCCGGTACGAGGTGTACGGGCTGAACTCCTCCAGGCTCTCCATCGCGCCGATCTCGGGCGGCAGCCGGACGAGATTGCTGCCGTAGAGCACCAGGTGCCGTACCGCCTTCAGCTTGGCGATGGTCGGCGGCAGGGTGATCACCTGCCGCCGTTCCTCCGCCGTCAGTTCCACCAGCGGCTTGAACACCTCGCGCCCGTCGGCGGCCGCCTCCTCCACGAGGTCGAGGAGCCGCCGCCAGCCGGGGGCCGACGTGTCCTGCCGCTCGGTGTGGAACCTCGGTTCCCTCGGCGGCGGGACGCTCCTGCTCCGCGGCAGGCAGTCGCACCTGTCCCGGCTGGGCGCCTCCCCCGCCGGACCCCCGGCATCGGCCCAGCGGTTCGTGAACACCTTCGGTTCCCCACCCTCGGTCATGCCGCACAACCTAGTCGGGCGCGTGGAGGCGGACCACGGCGACCGGAGGCCGAGCCGCCCGCGACAGCAAGCGGTCGGCCGGCCTCCCGCGGTTCGGGCAGCCGAGCCGCGTCAGGACGCCGGCATCCTCCAGAACTGCCAGGCGTTGCCGCCGCAGTTACGGACGTTGATGCCCGCGTGCTCCCTCGGATCGCCGTTGTTCTGGATGCTCAGGCACTGGTCGTTGACCTCGGTGCGCAACCAGTCGCCCTCCTTCCGCCAGCGCTGGTTGGCCAGGCCGTGGCAGTCGCCGACCGCCTGGACCGCGCCGTTCAGCTCGCCGTGCCGGACGTCGAGACAGTGCAGCTCGGCGACGTTGACGATCTTCTGGCCCTCCCAGTACCAGAGCTGGTTGCCGGTGCCCCGGTTGCAGGTCTGCACCTCGACGTTGTCGCCGTTGGAGGCCAGGCACTTGCCGTTCAGGAACGTGGTGATCTGGAAGTAGCCACCCGCTCGACGGCGGGGGCCGCCGCGTGGACGGGGGACGCCGTGGCGAGCAGGGGCAGGGCGGTCAGCGCGAGCGCGGGAATGCCGCGCGCAAGTTTTTTGATCATGTACGTGATGCAGCGGGACGACGACGGCGGCCGGCAGCTTCCGGGAGGGCCACTCACCCGTCCGGAGCAGCGGATTCACCGCAGAAACGATCAAGGCGCGTCCTGCTGCTACCTATTACGATCGTCTGCACGGGCACCGGACGCGAGCGCGAAGCTCGTCCGGAGCGTGCTGCGGAGCTTGAAGGGTGACCCATCGTGACCGCGGTCTTCCTCCGACGGTTCGGATAGACGAGGACCAACTTCCGTATGTCGTGGCCGGAGTGGGACGAGGACGAGTACCGCGCGTATTTGCAGTCGGAGCGCCGGGCCTATGCCTGGATCATGCGCAGGTACGGGGGGATGTCCCTGACGGAGTCATGGGCGGCGGCCCTGGACTGGTACGACTACGAGCCCCCCGGCACCCGTTGCCGCGGGCTCGTCTTCCACGACACGTCGTGGCACTGGGCGATGAGCACGCTCTACGGGGACAACTACGTCCGGGATGCTCCCGACCTGGGCCGACCGCCGGACCATCCGGTCTGACCGGTGAACTACCCCGGCGTCACCAGCCGTGCCTCGTAGGCGAAGACCGCCGCCTGGGTGCGGTCCCGCAGGCCCAGCTTCACCAGGATCCTGCTGACGTGCGTCTTGATCGTGGACTCCGCGACCACCAGCCGGCCCGCGATCTCGACGTTCGACAGACCGTGGGCGATCAGGACCAGGACCTCCGTCTCGCGTTCGGTCAGATCGCCGTAGGACCCCTGCGCGGTGGACGGCAGCCGGGGGACGTCCGTGAGCTTGGAGAACTCGGTGATCAGACGTCTGGTGACGGAGGGGGCGAGGAGGGCCTCGCCGGACGCCACCACGCGTACCCCGTCCGCCAGCTGGCGGGCCGACGCGTCCTTGAGGAGGAAGCCGGAGGCTCCCGCCCGCAGCGCCTGGTAGACGTACTCGTCCAGGTCGAAGGTGGTCAGCACCAGGACCTTCGCCGAGCCGTCCGCCGCCACGATCTCCCGGGTCGCCTCTATGCCGTTCAGCTCCGGCATCCGGATGTCCATCAGGACCACGTCGGGGGCGAGTTCCCTGACCCGCTCCACCGCCTCGCGGCCGTTGACCGCCTCGCCGACGACCTCGATGTCCGGCATCGCGTTCAGCAGGACCGAGAAGCCCTCGCGCACCATCATCTGGTCGTCCGCTATCAGTACCCGGATCGTCATGCTCCACCCTCGCTCGCGGATGGCACCGGCAGGAACACCGTCACCTCGTAGCCGCCCGCCGGCGTCGGCTCCGCCGTCATCTCGCCGTTCAGCATCGTGACCCGCTCGCGCATCCCCGTGATGCCGTGTCCCGCGCCGGGCGACGGCTTGACCAGGGACGGGTTGGGCGGCGGATCGTTGATGACGCGCAGGCCGAGCCCGCCCAGCACATAGCCGATCTCGACCCGGGCACTCGCGCCCGGCGCATGACGCAGGGTGTTGCTCAACGCCTCCTGCACGATCCGGTACGCCGACAGCTCCACGCCCTGCGGAAGCTCACGGACCGCGCCGGTCACCGTCTTCTCCACGGCCAGGCCGGTCTCGCGCACATTGGCGAGCAGGCCGTCCAGCTCGGCGAGGGTGGGCTGCGGGGTGTCCGGGGCCTCGTAGTCCTCGGCGCGGACCACGCCCAGGACCCGGCGCAGCTCCGTGAGCGCCGCCACCGCGTTCTCCCGGATGGTGGCGAACGCCTTCTCCAGCTCCTCCGGCGGGTTCTCCACCCGGTAGGGGGCGGCCTCCGCCTGGATGGCGACCACCGACATGTGGTGGGCGACCACGTCGTGCAGCTCACGGGCGATGGTGGTGCGCTCCTCCAGCAGCGTGCGCCGGGAACGCTCGACCGCGGTCACCGACTGCTGGGCCGTCACCTCCTCCTCAGCCTGCCGGCGGATGTGCCAGACGGTGATGGCGAGCAGGATCAGCGCGGACAGGATCAGCATGGGCGGGACGTTCGTCGCGTAGTGGCCCCAGCCGAAGGCCGTCTCGGCGAGGAAGCCGTAGAACGCCGTGACCAGCCACATCCACGCCGCCGTGCGCGGGCGGGTGCGGATCGCCACGACGGTCAGCACCGCCAGGTGGGATATGAAACTGCCGGGCAGCCACGGCCAGTTGCCGTACGTCGTGCCGATGAGGGCGACCACAGCGGTCGAGGCGAGGGACAGCCAGAACGCGCCGACCGGCCGGACCAGCGTCATCAGCACCGGCGCCAGGGCGAGCAGGCCGGACAGCAGGCCCACCACGCTGTCGCCGTCGTCCACGAATCCGGTCAGCATCGCCACCACGCCGGCCGCCCCGACCCACGCGTGCCGGGACCAGGTCGCGTACTCCCGCTTGCGGCCCTTCAGGCCGCGGGTGAGCCGCCCGGTGGGCTCCCTGCGGGGCAGCGGGCGGTAGGCGAAGGCGTCGTGGAACAGGTCCTGCCGCAGCCCGCGCAGGGCGTCCATAGCCGCCCGGAACTCCGGGCTGCGCGGCCGGTAGGCCTCGAAGGACTCGTCCGGGTCGTCCGGGTGCGTGGTGTGCGTCTGCGTCGTATCGGTCACATGCGAAACGGTAGGCGGAACAGCGGGTCGCGGTCGTCACCAGTGAGAGGGGTTCCGCCGCATCCGACTCAAGTACTACGGGTCCGACGGGACGCCCCCACAGCGGCCGCCACTCAGTACCCCGAGGGTCTCACCAGCCCCGACTCGTACGCGAACACCGCCGCCTGGGTGCGGTCCCGCAGGCCCAGCTTCACCAGGATGCGGCCCACATGCGTCTTCACGGTCTGCTCGGCGACGATCAGGTGCCGGGCGATCTCCGCGTTGGACAGGCCCTGCGCGATCAGGGTGAGCACCTCCGTCTCACGTTCGGTGAGATCGCCGACGCGCGCCTTCAGCGGGGGCCGCGGGGTGCCGTTCAGCCGGGAGAACTCGGCGATCAGCTTGCGGGTGATGCCGGGCGCGAGCAGCGCGTCGCCGGCCGCCACCACCCGGACCGCCTCGGCGAGCTGGTCCGCCGAGGCGTCCTTCAGCAGGAACCCGGACGCCCCGGCGCGCAGCGCCTCGTACACGTACTCGTCGAGGTCGAAGGTGGTGAGCACCAGGACCTTGATGTGAGGGTGGGCGACGGTGATGCGGTGGGTGGCCTCGATGCCGCCCATCTCGGGCATCCGGATGTCCATCAGCACGACGTCCGGCGTCAGTTCGGCGACCTGGGTGACCGCGTCCACCCCGTCCACCGCCTGCCCGATCACCTCGATGCCCGGGTGGGTGTTCAGCAGCACGGTGAAGCCCTGCCGGACCATCTGCTGGTCGTCGGCGATCAGTACGCGGATGGTGTCGCCGCTCGTCATCGTCTGTCTTCTCCTGTCGGGGGCGGGTCGTCCGGAAAGATCAGTTCCAGGTCCGCCGGCGTGCCCGGATCCCTGTCGGGCGCCGCGACGCCGTCCTTCGGGAGGAACGCCGAGACCAGGAAGCCGCCGTGCAGTGTCGGATGGGCCACCACGTGTCCGCCGAGCATCGCCGCCCGTTCCCGCATGCCGAGCAGTCCGTGCCCCGCGCCCGGGGAGGGCCGCACCGGCGCGCTCGGGCGGGAGTTGAGGATCTCCAGGTGGAGACCGGCGGCGGTATGGCGGACGGCGACCCGCACCTCCGAACCCGGCGCGTGCCGCAGGGTGTTGCTGAGCCCCTCCTGCACGATCCGGTACGCCGACAGCTGCACGCCCGGCGGATACGCCGACGCCTCGCCCTCGACGACGGCGACGACATCGAGCCCGGCGGCCCGGGTGTTCTCGAGGAGGGCGTCGAGCCGGTCGAGGGTGGGCTGCGGGGTGTCCGGCGCGGTGCCGGTGCCGGCCGCGCCCAGGCCGTAGGGGTCGTCGGGGTTCTCCGAGCGCAGCACGCCGAGCACCCGGCGCAGTTCGGCGAGCGCCTCCAGGGCGTTCTGCCGGATGCCGGCGAGGTTGTCCCTCAGCTCCTCGGACGGGTTCTCCACCAGGTGCGGGGCGACCTGCGCCTGGATGGAGATCACCGACATGTGGTGGGCGACCACGTCGTGCAGTTCGCGCGCGATGCGGTTGCGCTCTTCCAGCAGGGTGCGGCGGGCGCGCTCCTCGGCGGTGATGCCGGCCTGCTCGACGAGCTGGTTGCGGGCCTCGCGGCGACCGCGCAGGGCGGTGCCTATGACCACCACGGTGGCGAACAGGGCCACGGCCAGCACACCGGTCGGCGTGTAGTTCGCGCCGCCGATGCCTCCCTGGACCAGGTACGTGAGCAGCGCGGTCAGGACCAGCGCCTCGACCGACACTCTGGTGCGCACCCGCAGGGCGAGCAGCAGCAGCACCATGCAGTGCGCGATCAGGCCGGGCGGACCCCACGGCCAGCCGGGCAGGTCCGGGTGCGGGGCCGGACGCGGCGAGCCCCACAACCAGCCGCCGACGGAGTGGAGATCGGCGAACATCTCTGCCCGGGCTCCCAGTGCAACCAGCACCGAGACCGCCAGCGACAGCCACCAGGCCGGTACCGGCCGCCACAGCGCCAGCAGCACCGCGCCGCCCTGCGCCAGCGCGCACAGCGTGCCGTACTGGACGCCGAGCTGGTAGCGGTCGACCATCTGGTCGAGGTTGGCGACCGTCGTCCCGAACGCGACCAGGCACACCAGCCCGTGCGGCAGCCAGCGCAGCCAGACGGAGGGCGGAAGGGGGTCGGCCCGGGCCGTCCACAGGTCGTCGCGCAGCATCCGCAGGGCCCGGACCACCCAGCTCTGCACCCCGGTCAACACCTTCTCCACCCCGTTCGTCCGCATCACCCTAGCCACGGCGGGCCTTCGGCATACCTGGCTGTTCCGGTCGGCCGCCGGTTCGCACCACCCGGGACCGGCCGGGCCGGCCCCCGCGCCGCCGGGCGCGCCGTCCGCCGCCGCTCTCGAAGCCGTGGAACGCCGCCCAGCACACCGCCAGCACCAGCGCGAACACCGGCAGCCAGAGCAGCCGGGCCGCGACCCAGTCCAGTCCGTCGGGGACCGTGTGCAGGCCGGGCAGGCGGCCCGCGAGGAGGCCCGTGGCGGTGGTCGCCATGAGGGCCGTCTGGTGCCAGAGGAACACCGTCATCGCGGACAGGTTCACCAGAGCCACCGCCGCCCATGCCAGGGGGCGGCGCATGGTGCGGCGCAGCCGATCGCGCAGCAGCAGGGCCAGTCCGCACTGGGCGAGACCGAAGGTGACGGCGGCCAGCGTCGGCGGGTTGAGGTTGGAGACCGCCGCGCCGGGCACGCCGACCATCGACGCCGGATAGCCGGCCCAGGCGACGAGCACCGCTGTGGTCACCGCGCCACCGAGCAGCAGGGTCCAGGCCGCGCGCGGCCGCTCCAGCTCGCCCCGGGTCCAGGCCGCACCCAGGGTGTACGGCACCAGCCAGCCCGCCACTACGTTCACCCAGCCCGGCCAGGAGGGGCCGCCCAGGCCGAAGCGCACCAGGTCCACATGGAGGACGACGGCCAGCGGCCACAGCGGGTTCAGCCGGGCCAGCAACGGGGTCGCCGCCGTGAGCACCGCGAACACCAGCAGGAACCACAGCGGGGACAGCGCCAGCTTGACCACGGTGTGCACGGTGACGAAGGACGCGCCGCCGAGCAGCAGCCCGACCGCCGCGACCGTCCACACCGCCAGCACGGCGAGCACCGGCGTGAACAGGCGCTTCAGCCGGGCCCGCAGCCATGCGCCGTAGACACCGGGCGCGCGGGACGTCCGGCGGAGGCCGGCCCGGGCGCGGGCCGAGGCGAGGCTGCGGGTCGCCACATGGCCGCCCACCATGAAGAACACCGCAAGCGTCTGGAACATCCACGACACCGGGGCCAGCCAGGGCAGGTGCCCCAGCGGGCTCGCGGTGCGCAGCGCGCCGCCGTCCGCGACGAGCCCGGTCACCAGCCAGTGGCCCAGCACGACGCCGAGGATCGCCAGGGCACGCAGGGCGTCGACGGCGCGGTCGCGCTGCGGGGGCGTGGCGGCGTCGATCCGGGCGGCCGCCTGCCGTATTCGAGGAACGGCCCGCCGCCGCGTGCCCGGCACCGCCGGCCGTGGTGCGCCCGGTACGGCCCGCCGTTCGCGGGCCGTGGCCCGCCGTGTCTCCCCCGCGTCCGTCGCGTCCGTCGCGTCCGTCGTCTCCGTGTTCGCCGTCGTCTCCGTCGTCTCACGCACCGGTCACCTCCGTGGTCTCGCCGAGGACGATCCGGGTGACGTTGGCCAGGGAGACCGAGCCCGGAGTGAAGTAGTCGCTGTGGCCGCCGGGGCCGGCGGCGAAGACGCGGGCACCGAAGGACGGGGACATCGGGTCGGTGCCGAAGCCGACGGTCGTGCCGAACAGGTCGGCGCTGACGTGCGGAACGCTCCCCACCCAGTCGCCGGCGCCCATGGCCGCCCAGATCCGCGCGCGGGTGCGCAGGTCCGCCGCCGAGTCCTCGCCCGTACCCGGACTGCCGAGCAGGACGATGTCGGACACGTCCAGCCGGGGCGCGGCGCGGCCGCAGACGACCGAGCCGTACGAGTGGCACAGGAGGGTGACATGGGCCTTCGGCCCGGTGACGGCGCGCAGGTCGCGCAGGAACGCGCGCAGCTCAGGGGCCGCCTCCTCGGCACGGGCCGGGGTGATCGCGGTGGTGGTGACCGTGCCCGGTGTGGTGTAGCCGAGCCAGGCCACCACGGCGGTCCGGGTGCCGGGCGGAGCCTCCCGGGTGAGCCGGTGGTGCAGTGCGGCGGCGGCCCGGTGGAAGCGCTCGTAGGTGTCCAGCGAGGTGTCGGAGCCGGGTACGAGGACGGCTGTGCGGTCGGCGTGGGCGAGGTCCCCGAACACCTCCACGGCACGGCCGGTGCCTCTGCCGTCGAAGGCGAGCAGATTGCGGGAGGAGGAGGCCAGCCGCCGGTCGGACGCCGCGCGGTGCCGGTCGCCGTGGGCTTCTGCCATCCGGGAGGCCAGGGCGGCGTTGGCCCGGTTGGCGGTGTACGCCTCCTCCAGCGTGGCCGCCGTCAGGGGGGCGAGGGTGGCGGGTGCCGGGGCGGGGATGCGGGGCCGGACCGCCGCGGTGAGCGGGACGATCACGGCGGCGGTGACGAGCACGGCCAGGAGGACACGCGCCCAGCGGATCCAGGGGAACCCACCGCGCCCGCGGTCCGTTCCCCCCTCGGCACGCCTCTTCTTCTCGCGGTCCCGCCCGCGCGGACGCCCCCCGTCGACCGTCGCCATCCCGCCCCTCCCCCGCCAGTGCGCCCGCCCATCGGGCCTGCCTGACTGGGAAGTTACGGATCCGCGCTCGTCGCCCGCGTCCCACCGGAGAGCTGTTCTCCGACGTAGCTCTCAGGTACTACGGGTACGACAACACCGCGCGCCACGGCCCCACGTGCCACGGCCTCACGCGCCACGGCCCCACGTGCCACGGCCTCACGTGCGACACCACCGCGTACGCCGACCCCGCGTCCGAGCACCGCGACGACACCGCCGTCACCACGCCAGCTGCGCGATCTCCTCCCCCACGTGCGACACCACCGCGTACGCCGACCCCGCGTCCGAGCACCGCGACGACACCGCCGTCACCACGCCAGCTGCGCGATCTCCTCCCCCACCACCGCACACGCGTCCGCCGCCGGGTCGATCAGCGGGAAGTGGCCGACGTCCTCCAGCAGGGTCAGCCCCACCACCTCGCCCGCCTTCGCCGCCGCCTCCGCGTACGCCTCGGCGACCGCCTGGGGCACGATCAGGTCCGTACGCCCCTGGACCAGGGTCGTGGCGATGCCCGTCGGCAGCAGGAGCGCGGGGTCGGCGTACGGCTGTCGTTCCTCGAAGTCCCCTTCGCCGCCCAGGAGTTGCCGTACGGCACCCCCGCACACGTCCAGCTTCTCCGCGACCGCGAAGTCCGCGATCGGGGCGAGGGCGACGACGCCCCGCAGCGGGGCGGGTCCGTCGGTCCGCCAGGGCGCGCCGACGGGCAGCACGTGCCGGGCGGCCGCCCACAGGGCGAGGTGGCCGCCCGCCGAGTGGCCGGTGAGGACCATGCGCCGGGCGTCGGCCTGCGGCAGGGCCTGCCGTACCAGCGAGGGAAGCGCGTCGAGGGCGGCCGCGACGTCGTCGAACGTGTCCGGCCAGCGCCCGGCGACCGAGGGAGCGGCGTCCACCGGCCCGCGCCGGTACTCCACGTTGGCCACGGCGAACCCGCGCCGGGCCAGGTAGTCCGCGAAGGGGGTGACATGCCGCCGGTCGTGCGGCGCCCGCCACGCCCCGCCGTGCAGGACGACGACGAGCGGCACGGAACCGCCCGGACCGACCTCCGTCTTCGGGGCGTAGAAGTCGATCACCTGATCGGGGTGGTCGCCGTACGGGGTGGTGGCGTCGGGGTCGACGGGCGGGTGCGAGAAGAGCGACTCCTCCTCGGCGGTGGCCCGGGCAGCGACGACATCGTCCGGCATGCTCCAACCTCTCAGCGGCTAAACGGATTTGGACGGGCGGGGGTGGCGGACCAGGTGAGAATTCGGCCGTTGGCCGGGACGGTATCAGGCCCGTGACGTGCGCGGACATGCGGATGTCACGCACGGTGAGGGTGAGACGGTTCTGTCGATTTATCGACCTGAACCGCCCCGGCCTCCACCCCGACCGCCCTACAGCACCCCGGGAACCTCGCCCAGGTCCCGGCCCGGAACCTCGCCCACTGCCCGGCCCGGCCCCTCGCCCGATTCCCGGCCCGATTCCCGGCCCAGTTCCTCCGCCAGCGTCCGGGCCGCCCGCTCCACGTCCCCGAACCCGACGTACAGCGGTGTGAACCCGAACCGCAGCACGTCCGGGTACCGGAAGTCCCCGACCACCCCGCGTCCGATCAGCCGGTCCATGACCTCCCCGGCGTCCGCACAGCGCAGCGCCACCTGGCTGCCGCGCTCCTCGTGACGTGCCGGGGTCAGCGACTCGACGCGCCCCTCGGGGACGTACGCGGCCACGCACTCCAGGAAGAAGTCGGTCAGCGCGAGGGACTTGGCGCGCACCGCCTCGACGGACACCCCGTCCCAGACGTCGAGCGCCGCCTCCAGGGCCAGCATCGACAGGATGTCCGGCGTGCCGACCCGGCCGCGCGGCGCGCCCGTGGCGGGCCGGTAGTCGGGCCGCATGCCGAAGGGCTCGGCGTGCGAGTTCCAGCCGGGCAGCGGGGAGTCGAAGCGGTCCTGGTGGTCGCGGCGCACATACAGATACGCCGGCGAACCCGGGCCGCCGTTCAGGTACTTGTAGGTGCAGCCGACCGCCAGATCCACCCCGTGCTCGTCGAGGCCGACCGGCAGCGCGCCCGCGCTGTGGCAGAGGTCCCAGACGGCGAGGGCGCCCGCCGCGTGCGTGGCGGCGGTGAGCGCGGGCAGGTCGTGCAGCCGCCCGGTGCGGTAGTCGACGTGGTTGAGCAGCACGGCCGCCGTACGGCCGGACAGCGCCGCCGGTACCTCCGCCGGGGTCACCGGCCGGATCGTACGCCCGGTCATCCGGGCCGCCGACTCGGCGATGTAGCCGTCGGTGGGGAAGGTCGTCGCGTCGACGAGGATCTCGTCACGGACCGGACCGCCCCGCTCCTCCCCGAGCCGCACCGCGCCCACCAGTGCCTTGAAAACGTTGACACTTGTCGAGTCGCCGACCACGATCTGCCCGGCCCCGGCGCCCACCAGCGGGGCGATCCGGTCGCCGATGCGCTCGGGCGCCGTCCACCAGCCGCTCTCGTTCCAGGAGCGGATGCGCAGCTCGCCCCACTCGCGGCGGACGACGTCCGCCACCCGGCCGGGGACGGCGGCGGGCAGCGCGCCCAGCGAGTTGCCGTCGAGGTACACCGCGTCGTCGAGGACGAACTCGGCGCGCTTGTCGGCCAGTGCGTCGCCCGCGTCCAGCTCCTGTGCCTTGAAGGCGAGGTCAGACATAGGACCTCGCCGTCCACAGCTCGGGAAAGACGTTCTTCTGCGCGCGCTTCTCCAGCCAGGCCACCCCGGCGGAGCCGCCGGTGCCCGCCTTGGCGCCCATCGCGCGCCGGGTGGCGACGAGGTGGTCGTTGCGCCAGCGCCACACCAGCTCGGCGACATCGGTCAGCGCCTCGCCGAGCCGGGCGACCTCGGTCTCCGGGTCACCGGAGTAGACGGCCGTCCACGCCTTCTCGACCTCGGGCGACGGCTCGTACCGCCGGGAGACGTCCCGCTCCAGGACGGACGACGGGATCGCGGACCCTCGCCGGGCCAGCAGCGCCAGCACCTCGTCGTACAGGCTGGGCTCGTGCAGGGCCTTCTCCAGCTCGGCGTGGACGCGGGGGGCGCCCCGGTGCGGGACGAGCATGGACGCGGACTTCTCGCCGAGCAGGAACTCCATCCGCCGGTACATCGCCGACTGGAAGCCGGAGCCCTCGCCGAGGGCGCTCCGGTAGGCGTTGAACTGGGCCGGGGTCAGCTGGGCGAGCGGCCGCCAGGAGGCGTTCAGGGCCTCCAGTTCCCGGACGGAACGCTTCAGCGCGTCGATCGCGACGGGCACGTCGTCCGCGCGCAGGGCGCGCGCCGCCGTCTCCCACTCGTGCACGACGACGGTGAACCACAGCTCCATGACCTGGGTCGTGACCAGGAAGACCATCTCTCCGGGATCGTCGGAGAGGGTGTGCTGGAGATGGGTGAGAACGTCGGCCTTGACGTAGTCCTCGTACGGCGTGGTGCCGGCGAAGTCGAGATGCGGGGTCTCGGGCTCCGAAGCCTCGTGGGGCTGAGCCTGCTGGGACATCGCTGTCTCCTGATTGTGCTCCGGGTAGCGGTCCGCCCCTGCCGTTACCGACACGGGGGCCCCGGTCCCCACCCGCATCTTCCGCATCGGACCCGCTTCCCGCAAGGCCCGCCCGGATCACGGACGGGCCTCGGGCGGGCCTCGGGCGGGCCTCGGGGGGGCCTCAGGGGCGTACGAAGGCTACTAGCCCAGGGTCTGCGCCGCCGTCGGCGAGGAGTCCTTGAGGAACTGCGAGCAGCGCTCGTACTCCTCCTGCTCGCCGATCGACTGCGCGGCCCGCGCGAGGGCGTGCAGGGCACGCAGGAAGCCACGGTTCGGCTCGTGCTCCCACGGCACCGGACCGTGACCCTTCCAGCCGTTGCGGCGCAGGGCGTCCAGGCCGCGGTGGTACCCCGTACGGGCGTACGCGTACGACTCCACCACGCTGCCCCGCTCGAACGCGTCGTCGGCCAGCTGGGCCCAGGCCAGCGAGGACGTCGGGTACTTCGCGGCGACGTCGGCGGGCGCCGTACCGTTCGCGAGCAGCGTGCGCGGCTCCGGGTCGTCGGGGAGGTGGGTCGGGGGCGGACCCCCGAGGAGGTTCTCGTGAATGGACATGGGTCCAGTCTGCTCCATGGGCGACGGCCTCCGCCGGTGAGCCTCCGCCGGTCACCGGCACGCCAGGAGAAACCACCGGGGCCGGGCCGCAGCGACCGCGGCGACCGCGGCGACCAGGCCCCCGCTACGAGGTCCTATGAGATCCGCTTGCGGACGATCTTCCCCTCCAGCGGCGGTGCCATCACGCTGCCGTGGGTCCGGCACTCCGGACGCAGGCAGTCCGGACCCGGCCGCCGTACGGTCGTGAAGGCCACCACCGCGCCCACCACCAGCACCCCGGCGCACCACCCCATGGCCTGGCGGAACGCGTCGTCGAAGGCGTCCGGCGAGCGGTACGCCTCCGGGCCCATCCCGGTCAGCAGGGGCAGCGCGGCGACGGCGACGAGGCCCGCCGCGCGGGCCGCCGCGTTGTTGATCCCGCTGGCGAGACCGGCCCGCGCCACGTCCACCGAGGCCAGCACGGTCGCGGTCAGCGGGGCGACCAGGGTCACCATGCCGACGCCGAGGACCAGCACGGCGGGCAGCACGTCGGCGAGATAGGACGCGTCCGGCCCGACACGCAGCATCAGCAGCATGCCGACGGCGCACAGCAGCGGGCCCACGGTGAGCGGGATGCGCGGCCCGATCCGCTCCCCCAGCTCACCGGAGCGGGCGGAGAGCAGCAGCATCAGCAGGGTGGCCGGCAGCAGCGCCGTCCCCGCCGCCAGCGCCGACCAGCCGGACACGACCTGGAGCTGGAGCGCGGCGAGGAAGAAGAACCCGCCGAAGGCCGCGTAGACGCAGAGCGTGACCAAGTTGACGGCGGTGAACTGGCGGGACGAGAAGATGTCGAGCGGCATCATCGGATCGGACCGGCTGTGCTCGACGTACACGAAGGCCACCCCGGCGGCCACCCCGCCCACCGCCGTGAGGACGACGACGACCGAGCCCTCACCGGCCTCGATCAGCGCGTACGTCACGAGGGCCAGGGACAGCGCCCCGAGCACCGCCCCCAGGACGTCGAACCGGCCGTGCGCCCTCTCGTCCCCCGACTCGGGCACGTGCCGCAGCGCCACGGGTACGCACACCAGCGCCAGCGGCACGTTCAGCAGGAACACCCAGCGCCAGCCGGGACCGTCCACCAGCCAGCCGCCCAGGAAGGGGCCGACGGCCGCCCCGATGCCCCCGAAGCCCGACCACAGGCCGACGGCCCGCCCTCGGTCGTCCGGGTGGAAGGAGGCCTGGATCAGCGCCAGCGAACCGGGGGTGAGGAGCGCGCCCCCGACCCCCTGGAGGGCGCGCGCGGCCACCAGCGCCCCGGCGTTCGGCGCGAAGCCGCACATCAGCGAGGCGACGGCGAACCAGACCACCCCGATGACGAAGACCTTCCGGCGCCCGTAGCGGTCGCCGAGCGAGCCGCCGAGCAGGATCAGCCCGGCCAGGGTGAGCATGTACGCGTTGACGGTCCACTGGAGGTCCGCCAGGTCGGCGTCCAGGTCGGTGCCGATGCGCGGCAGCGCGACGTTGACGACAGTGGAGTCCAGCAGGGCCATGCTGGAGCCGAGCACCGTGGTGAGGAGGATCCACCTGCCCTGGGGCGAGGCCATCCGGACATCGGGCATGCCCCCAGGTATACAGCGAGCCCGGCGCCGTAGCACCGGGCTCACCGCGAAACCGTCCGCGAATCCGTCCGCGAATCCGTACGCAAAGCCGTCTGCGAATCCGTACGCAAATCCGTCTGCGAATCCGTCCGCGAATTTTGTCCGCGAAACCGACCGCGAGGAGACAGCTGCTCGATCTTCGCGGAAAGACGGTTACTTGATCTTCGTACCCGCCGAGCGCAGGTTCTGCGTGGCCTCCAGGACACGCGCGGCCATGCTCGCCTCGGCCAGCTTGCCCCAGGTGCGCGGGTCGTACGTCTTCTTGTCGCCGACCTCGCCGTCGACCTTCAGGACGCCGTCGTAGTTGCGGAACATGTGGTCGGCGACGGGACGCGTGAAGGCGTACTGCGTGTCCGTGTCGATGTTCATCTTGACGACGCCGTTCTCCAGCGCGGTGCGGATCTCGTCCTCCGTGGAGCCGGAGCCGCCGTGGAAGACGAAGTCGAAGGGCTGCGCGCCGGCCGGCTTGCCGTACTTCGCGGCGACGCCCTCGTTCAGCTCCTTGAGCAGCTCGGGGCGGAGCACGACGTTGCCCGGCTTGTAGACGCCGTGGACGTTGCCGAAGGACGCGGCCAGCAGGTAGCGGCCCTTCTCGCCCAGGCCCAGCGCCTCGACCGTACGGACCGCGTCGTCGACGGTGGTGTACAGCGAGTCGTTGATCTCGTGCGAGACGCCGTCCTCCTCGCCGCCGGTCGGGGTGATCTCGACCTCGAGGATGATCTTCGCGGCGGCGGCCTGCGCGAGCAGTTCCTGCGCGATCGCGAGGTTGTCGGCGAGGGTCTCGGCGGAGCCGTCCCACATGTGCGACTGGAAGAGCGGGTTGCGGCCGGCCTTCACGCGCTCCTCGGAGACCGCGAGCAGCGGACGTACGTACCCGTCGAGCTTGTCCTTCGGGCAGTGGTCCGTGTGCAGGGCGACCGTGACCGGGTACTTCTCGGCGACGATGTGCGCGAACTCGGCGAGGGCGACCGCGCCGGTCACCATGTCCTTGCTGTACTGGCCGCCCAGGAACTCGGCGCCACCCGTGGAGATCTGGATGATGCCGTCGCTCTCCGCCTCGGCGAAGCCGCGCAGCGCCGCGTGGAGGGTCTGGGTCGAGGTGACGTTGATGGCCGGGTAGGCGAACTTGCCTGCCTTCGCCCGGTCGAGCATCTCGTTGTAGACCTCGGGGGTTGCGATGGGCATCTGTCCGCTCCTTGGTATGTGCGGGTGGCGATCTGGCGTACTACGGCCCTGACCTAGACCTTGGGGTGCGACGTCATCGTCGGCCCCATCTTTCCAGAGATGCGCGGATGGTCCATGCCTGGTCCGCGCGCGGGTCAAGTCCAGGTCAAAACGGGCCGTCAGTCCAGACCCAGTTCATCCTTCGAGAAGGCGAACAGGTACGGCACGCCCGCGCCCGCGCGGATCTTCTCGTCGGCGCCGGTCGCCCGGTCGACGATCGTCGCGACGGCCACGACCTCGGCGCCCGCCTCGCGCACGGCCTCCACGGCCGTCAGCGGCGAGCCGCCGGTGGTGGAGGTGTCCTCGACGACCAGGACCCGGCGGCCCTTGATCTCCGGACCCTCGACGCGCCGCTGGAGCCCGTGCGCCTTCGCCGCCTTCCGGACGACGAAGGCGTCCAGCTTGCGGCCCCGCGCGGCGGCCGCGTGCAGCATGCTCGCGGCGACCGGGTCGGCGCCCATGGTCAGCCCGCCCACCGCGTCGAACTCCAGGTCGGCGGTCAGGTCGAGCAGCACCTGCCCGACCAGCGGGGCGGCCTCGCCGTCGAGGGTGATGCGGCGGAGGTCGACGTAGTAGTCCGCCTCCAGCCCCGACGAGAGGGTCACCTTGCCGTGCACCACGGCCTTGTCCTTGATCTGCTGCAGCAGCGCGCCACGTACGTCCGTCATGCCGACCAGCTTAGAGCCGGGTCCACCGCCAGCTGGTCGTGGCCTCCAGCGGCTCCAGGGGCGTGACCAGCCGCGGGAGGGTGTTCAGGCCGTCGGGCGGGCCGGTCTGCGGCTCCACGCACACGGCCGCCTCCTGCTCGTCGTAGACGACGACCCACTGCTCGGGGCTGGTGACGTTCAGCTCCAGCTGGCCGGGCCAGGTGAGGGTGACGTCGACCCCGCCGGGCATCCCGAAGCAGTCGTCCCACGGCCCCGGCTTCGGCTCGATCCGGGTGCCGGTGGGCAGGTGGTCGTCGCCGCGCTCCTCCTGCCAGGCGGGCTCGAAGGCGACCCGTACGTCCTGGTCGCCGAGGTTCCGGTTGAACCAGGGGTGCCAGCCGATCTGGGCGGGGAAGGACGAGTCGTGCGCCTCCACGCCCATGGTGAGCGTGAGGGAGTCGGCGGTCAGCGTGACGATCTGGGTGACCCGTCCGGGGTAGGGCCACGGCTCCACCAGGTCGTACGTCAGGACGGCCTCGTCCGCCGACCGGCGCGCGACCTTCCAGGCGCCCTCGCGGGCGGTGCCGTGGATGGCGTGCGGGGCCGCGTTGAGCGGCATCTGGTACACCGTCCCGCCGTCCCGGAAGCGGCCGTCACGGGTCCGGCCGCACCAGGGAACCATCGGGAAGCAGCCGAAACGCTCGCCCTGCCGCAGCAGTTCGAGCCCGCCGACCCGCACCCCACCGACCCGGCCGCCGTTCCCCGGCAGCACGGTCACCTCCGCGTCGCCCGCGGTCAACGTGATCTCTTCAGCACTCACGGGACGACCCTACTCGGACGATCACGACCGGGGAGGGCGCAACCGCGAGGGCCCTGTCTACCGGCGCCTGCGCAGGGCCCGGCCCACCACGATCGCGGACGCCACGACCAGCGCGGCCGCGGGGGCCGCCCAGCGCAGGGTGCTGTTCTGGGCGACGGTCTGCGGGGCCGGCACCGGCGCGTACCGGCCGCGCGGCGGGGCGTGGTCGACCTCCTCCGCACTGCGCCCGATCATCGTCCGGCGGGCGTGCGCGGCTTCGGCGGGCGGTTCGGCGGGTTCGACGGGCAGCACGGGTTCGACGACGGCCTCGGGCGTCTCCGTCACGTCGTCCACGTCGTCCACGTCGTCCACGTCTACGTCGTCCACATCGTCGATGTCGTCCACGTCCACGTTGTCGGCCAGAGCCTCCCGCGCATCCGCATCCGCACCGGCATCGGCATCGGCCTCCGCATGGGCGTCCGCCTCCGCGTCCGCGGCCACCCCCGCCCCCAGGTTCTCCGCGAAACGGGTCAGGATCCGGGCCACCGCCGCCACCACCGCGTCCCGCGGGAGTTCCGCGACGCGGCCGTCCGCCGACGCGGTGCCCTCGAAGCGGAGGGTCGTGCCGCCGTCGGTGTCCCGCGGCCGCACCACGAGGGCGAGCTTGACCGCGCCGCCGCCGCGCACCTCGATCGCGTCGCCCTCCACGGCGTACGCCCCGTCCTCGCGGGCGGTGATCCGAGCCGTGCCGCGGTAGGTGATGGTGTGGCCGGCGACGCGGACCTTCAGCCGGCCGGCGACGGGCTCGGTGCCGGCGTCCTGCTGGAGTCCGGGCACCGCGCGGGCCACCTGGGCGGGGTCCGCGAGGGCCGCCCTGAGCCGCTGGGCAGGAACGGGAACGAACACCTCTTGCTCCATGGTGCCGGAGCCTACCCAGCGGTCGCCCGAAAGCACCCGTCGAAACGGGGATTCGGCTCACCGGCACCCCGGGCCGTGGTACCAGCCCACCAGCCACCAGCCCCAGCCCCCCGGCCCTCCCGATCTTCCTCAGTACCGGGGATGCACCAGCGTCGAGGCCCGCAGCCCCGGCACCCGGGTCCGCTCCACCGCCCGCGCGTCCGCCGTCAGCGCGGCCTGGGTGAGGGTGCGTGGGGGCCGTCCGTGCGGGTCGAGGCGCAGGGCCGGGCGGGGGCCCTCGGCGGCCAGGACGAATCCCCAGTCGTGGGGCGCCTGGGCGCTGCGGCCGGGGCCGCCGCCGGTCACGCGGTAGGGGACGGTGCGCAGGCCCGCCGCGCGTACGGTCGTCTCGACCGTCCAGAAGGCGCGTGCCCGGGCCGCGACCGGCCCGCCGTGCACGACGAGCCGCCCGTCGGGGGCCAGGACGCGCCGGGCGAGGCCGTAGAACTCCTGGGAGTACAGCTTGGTGCTGTCCGTGATGCCGGGGTCGGGCAGATCGGCGATCACCACGTCGTACGTCGTCGCCGGGGCCCCGCGCAGCCAGTGGAAGGCGTCGGCGGTGGTGACCCGGACGCGCGGATCGTCGTAGGCGTGGGTGTTGAGGCGGGACAGGGCGGGGTCGGTGCGGGCGAGGTGGACCAGGCCGGGGTCGCGTTCGACGACGTCGACGCGGTGGACGCCGGGGTGGGCGAGGATCTCGCGGGCGGCGAGGCCGTCACCGCCGCCGAGGACGAGCACGCGCGTGTGGCGGCCGTTCATCGCGGGGTGGACGAGGGCCTCGTGGTAGCGGCGTTCGTCCTGGCCGGCGACGCGGAGCCGGCCGTCGAGGTAGAGGTCGAGGGGGCGGCCGTCGGTGCCGCCGGTGAGGACGACCTCCTGGACGCCGGTGCGCACGGCCACCCGGACGTCGTCGCCGTAGAGCGCCTGGCGGGCGGCCCGCTCGAAGTCGTCGACCAGGACGGCGGCGGAGGCGAGGACGGTGAGGACGGTGAGGCCGACGACCGGCAGCAGCCAGCGGGCGCGGCGGCTGACGTCACGCCGGAAGAGGCCGAGGACCAGGGCGCCCCCGGCGATCACGTTGACCGCGCCGGTGAGCAGGGAGCTGGTGAGCTGGCCCAGGAACGGCAGCAGCAGGAAGGGGAAGGCGAGGCCGCCGACCAGCGCGCCGACGTAGTCCGCGGCGAAGAGGTCGGCGACCGCGCCGCCCGCGTCCTGGCGGCGGATGCGCTGGATCAGCTCCATGAGCAGGGGCACCTCGGCGCCGATGAGCAGACCGATGGCGAGGGAGAAGGCGACCAGCAGGACCCGGGGGCCGTCGGCCCACAGGCCGCCCCAGTCGCCCGTCCAGGCGAACACCGCGTAGAGCGCCATGGCGCTGCACCCGCCGACGAGGGCGAGGGCGGCCTCCAGCGCGCCGAAACCGGCCGCGGCGAAGCGGCGCAGCCGTTTGGCGCCGAGGGAGCCGATGCCCATCGCGAAGACCATGACGGACAGCACGACGGAGGCCTGGGTGACGGAGTCGCCCATCAGGTAGGAGGCCAGGGCGACCAGTTCGAGTTCGTAGACGAGACCGCAGGCCGCGCAGACGAAGACGCACGTGAGGACCAGGAACCGCCCGGTGTCCGGCCGGACGGGGAGCCGCGCGGGGCGGCGCCAGGACGGCGGGGCACCGGGCGGGGCCGGCGCGTGCGGTTCGATCACGACTGCGACGTTACGTCACGGGTCCGGGACGCAACGTCACCCACACGTGTGGAACCTGCGTTCCAAACCTGTCGGATCCGGGCGGCCCCGAGGCCCCTCCGGCCCTGTTCTGCCCGTCAGGCCCTGCCCTGCCCCTCAGGCCCTGCCCTGCCCCTCAGGCCCTGTTCTGCCCCTCAGGCCTTGTTCTGCCCCACCGGTACCCGGACGCCCACCCGGGTCCGGGTCGCCACCAGCTGCCCGTCCTGCGGGTAGGCGTGCCAGGTGCGCCAGTGGACCTGGCCGTCGTGGTGCTGGGCCAGCAGGGCGGTGAAGGCGTGCGGGCTGCCGGGGAAGACGCCGGCCAGGCCGTTCGGATGGTCGGAGACCAGGGCCAGCAGTTCCTGGGCGCGGCCCGCGAACTGGCCCGGCGTCAGGACCTCGACGCGCGCGGCGAACTCGTACTCCCAGTCGCCCACCCGTTTGGCGACGCCCAGGGGCAGCGGGGTGCTGCTGCCGGGGATGCATGCCACCGTCTCCGAACAGCGGCCCTGCTCCTCCTCCAGCAGCACCTGATGGGAGGCGCCGAGCAGTCTCAACTGGAGCTTCGCACCGGACAGTTCGAGGTCGAGCGTGGCGAGGGCGGGCAGCGGCTCACGCCCCAGGGCCCAGGCGAGATCGGCCGCGCGCGTGTCGGTGTAGGACGTGTTCAGGGTCGTGAGCATGGATCGGCTCCGCGGTGACGCAAAGAAGAGGGTAGGTCCGGCGCACCCCGGTCGACACCGGGAGTTCGGCGCCGGTCAGCCCGGTCCGGGAAGGGCGTCCGCGAGGGACGCCGGTAGGGGTCCGAGGGCTGCGTTGGTGATTTAGAGGGAATCATGAACGGTGGCGCCGCCACAGCGTTTTTACCCAACTTCGTGGGGTTTCCATCCCTCAGAGGGCTCCACAGCTCAACTGTTCAACCCCGGCGTACGCCGGGCGGCCCATGCGTACGCCCCGCGCATGTGATGCGGGCACTGTCACACGCTGGTTCCGGTCACTGTCGCACGCAGGTTCCGGTCACTCGCGCGCACAGGTTCCAGGCATCGCGCACAGGTTCCAGTCATACGGTGCGACCGCGGAGCCCGTGGTCAGGGGCGGGCTCCGCGGTCCGGATGCGGCTCCCCCTCGGGGAGCTCAGCTGCCCCGTGTCAGCTGCCTCCACCGCATCCGCCGCCTCCTCCTCCGCAGGACGAGCCGCCGCCGCAGGACGAGGACCCTCCCCCGCAGGAGTGACCCGAGTCGCCGCCTCCGCCGGCCCACCAGCTGCCCGCGCCGGCGCTGCCGCTGCCGCTCGCGTGTCCGCGCGACCGGCCGCCGCGGTGCGACGACCGCGCGGCACCGCCGCTGGCCTTGGCCACCAGGACCACCACGAAGAGAACTGCGATCACCGCCAGGATGATGCCGAGAACCATGACGTCACCCTCCTTCCGAATCCCCCGAAGCGGCCCCCCGTGGGCGCCTCGCTTGGTGCGTGGGTCTTGCGTGAACGGGGGATGCCCGCCGGTCACACCGGCCAAAGCACACTTGAGGAACTCCAGAGCTTCGGCGCAGGATGACCGGCATGACCTCCACCGCGCGTCCCCTCCTCAACCGCCGCCTCGCCGAGTTCGGGACGACGATCTTCGCCGAGATGTCCGCGCTGGCGGCGCGGACCGGGTCCATCAACCTCGGGCAGGGTTTCCCGGACACCGACGGCCCCGAGGAGGTCCGCGAGGCGGCGGTGCGGGCGCTGCGGGACGGCCGCGGCAACCAGTACCCGCCGGGCCCGGGCGTCCCGGAGCTGCGCACCGCGATCACCGCGCACCAGGCCCGCCGCTACGGCCTGGCCTTCGACCCCGACACGGAGGTGCTGGTCACCGCGGGCGCCACGGAGGCCATCGCCGCCACCCTGCTGGCCCTGCTGGAGCCCGGTGACGAGGTGGTGGCCCTGGAGCCGTACTACGACTCCTACGCGGCCTCTATCGCGATGGCGGGCGCCACGCGCGTGCCGGTCACCCTGCGCCCGGACCCCGAGCGGGCCCGCTTCCGCCTGGACCTGGACGAGCTGCGCGACGCGGTCACGGACCGCACCCGGCTCCTCCTGATCAACACCCCGCACAACCCGACCGGCACGGTCCTCACCCGCGCGGAGCTGACGGCGATCGCCGAGCTGGCGGTGGAACGGGACCTGCTGGTCGTCACGGACGAGGTGTACGAGCACCTGGTGTTCGACGAGGCCGAGCACGTGCCGCTGGCGACCCTGCCGGGCATGCGGGAGCGTACGGTGACGATCGGTTCGGCCGGCAAGACGTTCTCGTTCACCGGCTGGAAGGTCGGCTGGGTGACGGCGGCGCCCGGCCTGGTCACGGCGGTGCGCTCGGCGAAGCAGTTCCTGACGTACGTGTCGTCGGGCCCGTTCCAGTACGCGGTCGCCGAGGCCCTCGCCCTGCCGGACACGTACTTCGACGCCTTCCGCGCGGACATGCTGGCCAAGCGGGACCTGCTGGCGGCGGGCCTGACGGAGGCGGGCTTCGAGGTCTACCAGCCCCAGGGCACGTACTTCATCACCACCGACATCCGGCCCCTCGGCGAGAGCGACGGCTTCGCCTTCTGCCGCGCCCTGCCCGAGCGGGCCGGCGTGGTGGCCATCCCCAACGCCGTCTTCTACGACCACCGCGAGGCCGGCGCCCCGTTCGTCCGCTTCGCGTTCTGCAAGCGGGCGGGCGTCCTGGAGGAGGCGGTGACCCGCCTGAAGGCGCTGGCGGAGTAGGCGGCCGGACGGCCGGAGCCCGGCCCTGGCACGCGACCGCGGTGGTCGTGTCCCTGGCCGGGCTCTCGTTCGTGTACGGCGCGTACCTGCTCGTACGCGCCGGGACGCCGGATCAGCCGTACGGCCTACTGGTCGTCGTCGCCCTCCTCGGGCTCGTCCGCGTCGTTGACCTCCTGCTCGAGGCCCAGCTGCTCCACGAGCCACTTGTCGAACTCGATGGCCGCGCGCACCCAGCTCACCGTCGAGGAGACGAACAGCTCGATGTTCACGCCGGCGCCGATCAGCAGCTGCGCCTCGCCGATGAGGCGGACGGTGCCGTCGTCGTGGGTGTGCGTGTAGACCTTGGGCCACAGGGTGCGCCGGTTCCAGTCGTCGATCGACTCCAGGATCTGGGCCTTCTCGTCGATCTTGTGGGGCCGGTCGTAGAACGTCCGCACCGAGTAGACCGCCTGGTCACCCTCGCCGCGGAACATGAAGTACGTACGGAACTCCTCCCACGGCGCCGCGAGGTCACCCTCGTCGTCGACGACGTACTTCAGCTCCATCTGGTCGAGGAGCTGCTTCACGAGGTCCTGATCCGGGACTACGGGGCCCGCCGGTCCCTGGGGCTGCGGCTCGGGCTGCTGGCCCCCGAAGTTCGGAATCGAGGACGGGTCGATGCTCACCGAAATTTCCCTTCGTACGGATCCCGCCATCCTCCCCCATGCGGGGAGGGGGGTGGCAACCCCCGACGGGGCCTGTCAGCCCTGAGCTGACATGATCCGGCCTGTCATACCAAGGGGCGGTTACGGACGCGGGGGGATCGGATGGCGAACGAGCGAAGCGGGCAGGTCGCGCGGGGCGGGACCAGGTGGGGTGTGCTGGCGGCGATCCTGGCGCTGCCCGTGCTGCTGGTGACCGGCCTGATCGTGCTGGTGGCCGTGTGGGCGGTGACCGACGACAGCGCCGCTCGCGGGCCCGCGCAGGTGCCGTGCGCCGAGGCGCTGGCCTTCGGTGGGGCCGAGCTGCCGGCCGGGGCGCAGGACGCCCGCTGCACGGTCCAGTCCGCGCTGGACACCCAGTACCAGGCCCGGTTCGGCCTGGCGCCCGACGAGGTGCGGGAATGGCTGACGGCCACCTATCCGGACGCGCCCGCGCAGGGCGGCCCGGGGACCCAGGCCTGCGTCCACGGCGTGGACTACTGCTTCCAGCTGGACGTCACCGGCCAGCCCGGGGCGGACGCCCACTACGTCGACGTGGCCGTGACGTACGTGAACGCCGAGACCGCGCGGGTGCGGTTCTCGGCGTTCACGACATGACCGGCCGGGCCGGCGTGGACAGCGCTTGTGATCAAGAGCTCTCGTGTTTGCAAGAGCGCTCTTGACCGATACGGATAGGACCTGTCCGGCCGATCAAGTCGCAGGAAAGCGACGGTGCCTCGGTAGTGCCGGTGAGCGGGGTGTGGTGCGTGCAGCTGCAAGGCGGAGGAGGGCGTCGACGCGGAGCGTCGGCAACCGACGACAACGCCGCAGATGGGCGTGCCACACCCCGCGTCTGCGGCATGATCGGCCGGACAGGTCCTAGAGCGTCTTGCCCGTCGCCGGGCCCACGATCAGCCCGTCGCCGAAGGCGTCCACGCGGACCGTGTCGCCGTCCTTGACCTCACCGGACAGGATCTCCCGGGCGAGGCGGTCGCCGATGGCCGTCTGCACCAGGCGGCGCAGCGGGCGGGCGCCGTACGCCGGGTCGTTGCCCTCGTCGGCGAGCCAGGTCAGGGCCGCGTCGCTGATCTCCAGGGTGAGGCGGCGCTCGGCGAGCCGCTTGGCGAGGCGGTCGATCTGGAGGCGGGCGATCCGGCGCAGCTCCTCCTTGTCGAGGGCCGAGAAGACGACCATGTCGTCCAGCCGGTTGAGGAACTCCGGCTTGAAGGACGCCCGGACCACCTCCAGGACCTGCTGCTTCTTCTCCGCCTCCGTCGGGACCGGGTCGACCAGGTACTGGCTGCCCAGGTTGGAGGTCAGGACGAGGATGACGTTGCGGAAGTCGACCGTGCGGCCCTGTCCGTCGGTGAGCCGGCCGTCGTCCAGGACCTGGAGCAGGACGTCGAAGACCTCCGGGTGCGCCTTCTCCACCTCGTCGAGGAGCACGACGCTGTACGGCCGCCTGCGCACCGCCTCGGTGAGCTGGCCGCCCTCCTCGTAGCCGACGTATCCGGGCGGGGCGCCGACCAGCCGGGCGACGCTGTGCTTCTCGCCGTACTCCGACATGTCGATGCGGATCATGGCCCGCTCGTCGTCGAAGAGGAAGTCGGCGAGGGCCTTGGCCAGTTCGGTCTTGCCGACGCCGGTGGGGCCCAGGAAGAGGAAGGAGCCGGTGGGCCGGTCGGGGTCGGCGATGCCCGCGCGGGAGCGCCGTACGGCGTCGGAGACCGCCCGGACGGCCTCGGTCTGGCCGATGAGCCGCGTGCCCAGCTCGTCCTCCATGCGCAGCAGCTTCTGCGTCTCGCCCTCCAGCAGCCGGCCCGCCGGGATGCCGGTCCAGGAGGCGACGACGTCGGCGATGTCGTCCGAACCGACCTCCTCCTTGACCATGGTGTCCCGGGCGGCCTCCTCCTCGGCCTCGGAGGCGGCCTCCAGGTCACGCTCCACGGCCGGGATCTCGCCGTACAGCAGCTTGCTGGCAGAGTCGAAGTCGCCGTCGCGCTGAGCGCGTTCGGCCTGGCCGCGCAGGTCGTCGAGCTTCTCCTTCAGCTCGCCGACCCGGTTGAGGGACTGCTTCTCCTTCTCCCAGCGGGCGGTCAGGCCCCGCAGCTCCTCCTCCTTGTCGGCGAGGTCGCGGCGCAGCTTCTCCAGCCGCTCGCGGGAGGCGGCGTCGGTCTCCTTGCTGAGCGCCAGCTCCTCCATCTTCAGCCGGTCCACGGACCGCTGGAGCTCGTCGATCTCCACGGGGGAGGAGTCGATCTCCATACGGAGGCGGGAGGCGGCCTCGTCGACCAGGTCGATGGCCTTGTCGGGGAGGAAGCGGGAGGTGATGTACCGGTCGGACAGGGTCGCGGCGGCGACCAGGGCCGCGTCCGCGATCTGCACCTTGTGGTGGGCCTCGTAGCGGCCCTTGAGTCCGCGCAGGATGGCGATGGTGTCCTCGACGGTCGGCTCCGCCACCAGCACCTGCTGGAAGCGGCGCTCCAGCGCCGGGTCCTTCTCGATCCGCTCGCGGTACTCGTCGAGCGTGGTGGCGCCGACCATGCGCAGCTCACCGCGGGCGAGCATCGGCTTCAGCATGTTGCCGGCGTCCATCGCGGAGTCGCCGCCGGCGCCCGCGCCGACGACGGTGTGCAGCTCGTCGATGAAGGTGATGATCTGCCCGTCGGAGTCCTTGATCTCGGCGAGGACGGTCTTCAGCCGCTCCTCGAACTCGCCCCGGTACTTGGCGCCGGCGACCATGGCGCCCAGGTCGAGGGCGACGAGCCGCTTGTTCTTGAGGGACTCGGGCACGTCCCCCTTCACGATCCGCTGGGCGAGGCCCTCGACGACGGCGGTCTTGCCGACGCCGGGCTCGCCGATGAGCACGGGGTTGTTCTTCGTGCGCCGGGAGAGGACCTGCACGACCCGGCGGATCTCCTGGTCCCGCCCGATGACCGGGTCGAGCTTGCCCTCGCGGGCGGCGGCGGTGAAGTCGGTGCCGAACTTCTCCAGCGCCTTGTACTGGCCCTCGGGGTCGGCGGTGGTCACCCGGCGGCCGCCGCGCGCCTTTCGGAAGGCCTCCTGGAGCTGCTTCGCGCTCGCGCCCTGCCGGGTGAGCACATCCCCCGCCTGGCCGCCCTTGGCGGCGATGCCGATCAGCAGGTGTTCGGTGGAGAGGTACTCGTCGCCGAGGTCGCGGGCCCGGGTCTGGGCGTCCGCGATGACCGCGAGCAGCTCCCGGTTGGGCTGCGGGGGTGCGACGGTGGACCCGGCCACGCTGGGCAGACCGGCCAGCACCCGCTCGGCGCCGGCGCGCACGGCGGCCTGGTCGGCCTCGACGGCGGCCAGCAGATCGACGATGTTCTCGTTGTCCTGCCCCTGGAGCAGCGCGAGCAGCAGGTGGGCAGGGGTGAGGTCGGGGTGTCCTGCGGACACGGCCCGCTGGCCGGCCGCGTTGATCGCGTCCCGGCTCCGGTTGGTCAGCTCGGCATCCACGTTCGCTGTCTCCTCCTTGCGTCCTGGCGTCAGCCGCTCCCGTTGCTGACTCAGTCAGCGTACACAAAGTTGAGCCTATTCCGCTCAAGGTTCGACGAGGCCATCGACACCCCGTACGAGCCCCGTACGGGCGCCGCGGCGGTTCGGCTAGATTCCGGGCACATGACCTCTTTCCCGCAGGATCCCGACTCCCTCCCCGACCCCGCGTACCTCGCCTTCTGGCGTGAACGGCACCTGTGCACCCTGACAACACCACGCCCGGACGGCAGCCCGCACGTCGTTCCGGTCGGAGTGACGTACGAACCGGAGAGCCGACTGGCTCGGGTGATCGCCGACAAGGCGAGCCGGAAGGTGCGCAACATCCTGGCGGCGGGCCCGGACGGCGCCCGGGTCGCGGCCTGCCAGGTCGACGGCCGGCGCTGGGCCACGCTGGAGGGCCGGGCCGTCGTCCGCACGGAGCCGGACCGGGTGGCCGAGGCCGAGCGGCGCTACGCGGAGCGGTACGGACGGCAGCCCCGGGTGAACCCGTCGCGGGTGGTGATCGAGATCGAGGTCGGGCGGGTGATGGGGCGGGGATGATGACCGCGTCCGCCGACGAAGGCGTCCGGTCCCCCCACGGGGCGGTCCACTCACCGGCGGTCCGCCCACCGGCGGTCCGCCCACCGGGACAGCCGAATCCGCCCACCGGGACAGCCGAATCCGCCCACGGCGATTTCCGGCCACTTCGGCGAAGATCCGAAATCCCGAAATGTCGCCACAAACTACAGCGGCGTCACCGTGTTCAGGTCACGGTGACGCCGCTGCGGGGGGAAGCACCTGAAGCGATCTGTTACGACGGGGGAATCGCGTCAGGCACTGCGGGGGGTGGCTGAGATGGTGCGTGGGGCGGCCGAGGTCGTCGGTTCCGCCAGTTGGTGGTCCCGCTGGTCGAGGTTCACAAAGATCATTCCGTACCGGATGGCGCACCGTACGGGCTGCGGCGCCCCCCGGGGCCGCCGCAGACACCGGTAGGCCCGGACGTCGTCGTCCTCGTCCCGCGTCACGACGACCGGCTCTCCGAACACGGTCACCATCAGCGAGTCACCGCTGTGGGGGATGGCGGTGACCAGGTCGATGAAGTGCCAGCCGGAGCGGTAGGCGGTGGCCATCTCGCGCCGGAACGAACGATCGTCCGGAGGAGTCGTCATGAGTCCGCGCCCGCCGCGATCACGTCCCAGTGCAGGTCAGGAGCCGGAGCCGCCTGAATGTTGGCCGTACCCGCGTCGGCGGGCACGGTGTCCCACCAGAGGTCCTGAGTGCCGACCGCGCCGAAGACCAACCCTGCCGAGAAGGCCACGGCAAGCACCGAGCGAAGCATTCTCTTGCGCATGTTGGCTTCGTCCTCACTTCCCAAGTCTTCTCCCCCGCCCTCAAGACAATGGCTCATCCAGGCACGTCAAAGCCACAGAAGCGGTGCATCATGTTCCTGCATGTTCAGGACCCTGGGGGGTGGAGATTTGACGATTAACGAGGCAAAAGGGGCACATCTCCATGGGTTGGAAGACCTGTGCGCCGACGGAAAACGCCTGTATGCCGACGCTTTGCGCCTGGGGCGCATCACCCGCACCGAAGTCGACCCCGCACCGTGCCTGGTGGAGTTCGCCCTCCTGCACCCCGACCCCGATGACCCGAACTGGCTGCTCCCGGTTCCACCCGTGGCCGCCCTCGCCCAGCGGCTGCACCCCCTGGAGCGCGAGATACAGGAGCGCCGGCACCTCGCCAACGAACTGTCGGACGCCTTCGAGCCGTTCATGGCCATCAGCGCGCAGGGCAAACCCAACACCCATGCCATCACGGTGCTGGAGGGTTTCAGCCGGATCAACGCGGCCATCGAACTCGCCACCGCGGAGTGCCGGTCCGAGATCCTGACCGTCCAGCCGGGGGGCGGACGCAGCGAGAACGCCCTCAACGAGGCGGTGAAACTCGGCCAGGACGTCATCGAACGCGGCATCACCATGCGCACCCTCTACCAGCACACCGCCCGCCACAGCCAGGGAACCCTCGCCTACGCCGAGCGCATGAGCCACGGCAACGTGGAGATCCGCACCCTGGAGGAGCTGATCGAGCGTCTCATGGTCTTCGACCGCTCGGTGGCGTTCATACCCGCCCGGGACGACCGCAAGATAGCGCTGGAGCTGCGGCACCCAGGACTCGTCGACTACCTGGTCAAGGTGTTCGAGCAGCAGTGGGCCCGCGCCGTCCCCCTGCTGGAGGAGACACCGTACGCTCCCCCCATCGACGGCATCAGCGGCGTCCAACTCTCCATAGCCAAGCTGCTGGTCGAGGGCCACGTGGACGAGGCCATCGCCCGACGTCTCGGCATGAACGTCCGCACCTGCCGTGCCCACATCGCCAAGCTCGCCGCGGCCCTCGGCAGCGGAAGCCGGGCCCAACTCGGCTTTCTCATCGCCCAGTCCGGGATCCTGGACCGGGACCACCAGGTGACGGGCGAACCGACAGGACATCGAGGGGGAGCGTGACGGTGACCGTGCCGCACCGGGAGCACGGCGTGGACGACCTGTGTGCCACAGGTACGGAGCTGTACGAGCGGGCCCTGCGCGACGGACACGTCACCGCCGGGGAGGCCGACCCGGCACCCTGCCTGCTCGACCTCGGCCTGCTGCACCCGGCCGTCGACGACCTCGACCGGCTGGAGCCCGTCGCACCGGCGGTGGCCCTGCACCGTCTGCTGCGCGCCTCCGAGGCCCGGATCGCCGACGAACGCCGGCGCGAGGAACGGCTGGCGGAACTCTTCGCCCCACTGCTGCGGATCGGCCACGGCCCCGCGGTTCCCGCGCAGGCCGCCTCCCTCCGCATCCTCAGCGGCACGGAACCGATCAACCAGGCCATCTCGGAGGCGATGACCGAGGCGACCCTCGAGGTCCTCTGCGTCCAGCCCAACACCCACTACCGGGGCCCGCGCGGCGAGACGGCCCAGGTCGTCGCCATGGACCGGGACCAGGCCCTGCTGGACCGGGGCTGCCGTATCCGCACCCTCTACCAGCACACCCAGCGCCACCAGCCGATGGTCGCGGCGCGCTACGAGCAGTTGCGGGGCGATGTACAGGCCCGCACCCTCGACGAGGTCACCGACCGGCTGATCCTGATCGACCGCACGGTCGCCTTCATCCCGGCCGGCGAGGACGGCCGGCTCGCCCTGGAGGTCCGCCACCCGGCGCTGCTCGCCTACTTCGCCACCACCTTCGACCGGCTCTGGCGGCTCGCCACCCCCATGTACCCCGAGGCGGTCCGCCGGCCCACCCTCAACGGCGTCACGCCCCGTCAGCAGTCCATCGCCGCCCTGCTCGTCGAGGGCCACACCGACGCCGTCATCGCCGATCGGCTGGGCATGAACGTGCGCACCGCGCGCGTCCACATCGCCAAACTCGCCGCCACCCTCGGCAGCGTGAGCCGCGCCCAGTTGGGCTGGCTCATCGCCCGGTCGGGGATCCTTGACCGGGAACAGGGCCCGGAACCGGACCGGGCAGCGGAACGCTGAGCGGCGAGCCGTCCACCGGGCAGTCCAGCCCCACCTGCGCGATCCGCACCCCCAGCTGGGTACGGCTCGCCGCGCCCAGGGTCTCCGAGAGCCGGGCGATATGGGCCCGGCAGGTACGGACGCTGATGCCGAGGCGCTCGGCGATGACCGCGTCCTGGTGGCCCTCGGCGAGCAGCGCAGCGATGGACTGCTCGCGGTGCGAGATGCCCTCGATCCGGGTGTCGGGCAGCGCGGCGGTCAGCGGGATCGCCAGCCGCCACAGCCGCTCGAAGACCGTCACCAGGTAGGCGACCAGCGCCGGGTGACGCAGCTCCAGGGCCATCGTGCGATCGCTGTTGGCGGGGATGAAGGCGACCGTGCGGTCGAAGAGGATCAGCCGGTCGATCACCTCGTCCAGGGTGCGCGCCTCGACCGCCGGGCCCATCAGCTCCAGGTAGTTCAGCAGGCCCTGGCCGTGGCGTGCCACATGGTTGTAGAGGTCGCGCATGCGCACGCCCCGGCCGCGCAGCTCCAGCGCGCGGTGCAGGCCCTCCGACAGCTCGTGCTCGCGCCGGATGCCGCCCGGCTGCACGGTCAGCACCTCCGTGGTGCACGCCTCCGTCGCCTGGTCCAGGGCCGCCTGGATGCGGGAGGCGCCGTCCAGCACGCGGATCGCCGCGCCCTCCCCGGTCACCGGGGCCGACGCCGGGCCGCCGAGTCCGGCGTACCACTCGAAGGCGGCGACCGCCGATCCCATGCGCCGCTGACTGGCGCTCACCTCGTCGTACAGTCCGCGCAGCAGCCGGGTCATGACCTCCTGCGGGGAGGTCGGCACCAGCCAGTCCATGTCGTCGGGGTCCGGATGCAGCAGGGCGAGATCGAGCAGGCACGGGACCGGTTCGGCGTCGCCGCGGGGCACGCGCCCTCGCCGTACGGCCCGGGAATACACGCGATCCCCGGCCCCGCACAGTCGGTCAGCACCGTGAGGATGCTCCTCCGCCCCGTGCCCGGCCATCGCCCATCCCACCCCCGCCTGACACCCTTCTCACGCCTGTTCGCAGCGCAACTATGCGCGGCCCGGACCGGCTCCGCAACACGGCTCCCCCGGCCAGGGCGGTGGAAAACCTTCCATATACGTGAGTTTCTCCCGGCCTCCGCCCCTCTCCCTGCAACAAGCTGACGGTGGTGCCCTTCGCGCGCGCGATGCATCGTGGAACCCACTCCCCCGCGGGTGCTTCCCACCCGTGGTGTCCCGGCCGGGCGACGGGGGAGTCCGGCCGGGCGGGAAACCCCTTTCTCCGTGACGCGCGTCGGCTGCCCGCCGACTGCACGCGGGAGTCCCGCCCGGAGTCATGCCCCAAAGTCCCGCCGGAGTCTTCCCCGGTGACGCGTGTACGCTCCCGGAAACCACCGAGTGATCACGGTGTTACCTCCCGCCTCTAACGTCCCCTCATGGCGGACATATTCGACGCGTACGCGTTGGCCGATGCGTGGGACGAGATGTTCGAACGGCCGGGTGAGGTCAGAACCGCCTATGAGCCGGTGCTGGCGGCACTCCAGCCGATCGAACCAGGTGAACTGCGCTTCAGGGCAGACCAGATGGCCCGTTCGTTCACCGACCGGGGCGTGACCTACGCCTTCGCGGGCGAGGAGCGGCCCTGGCCGCTGGACCTCGTCCCCAGGATCCTCGACGCGGTCGAGTGGGATTTCATACAACGGGGCGTCGGACAGCGGGTACGGGCCCTGGAGGCCTATCTCGCCGACGCCTACGGGCCCTGCCGGGCCTTCGAGGACGGGGTGGTGCCCTGGCGGCTGCTGCTCGGCTCCGCGCACTTCCACCGGGCGGCCCACGGGGTCGAGCCACCGGGCGGGGTGCGCATCCATGTGGCCGGCATCGACCTGGTCCGGGACGAGGCCGGGGACTTCCGGGTCCTGGAGGACAACGTACGGGTGCCCAGCGGGGTGTCGTACGTGATCGAGAACCGGCGGGCCATGACCCGGGTGTTCCCGTCCCTCTTCGACGGGCAGCACGTGGTGCCCGTCGACGGGTACGCCCAGCGGCTGCTCGCCGCGCTGCGGGCCGCCGCGCCCGAGCGGACCGCCGACCCGCGGGTCGTGGTCCTCACCCCCGGTCCCAGCAACGCCGCCTACTTCGAACACGCGCTGCTGGCACGGCTGATGGGCGTCCAGCTGGTCGAGGGCCACGACCTGGTGTGCCGCAACAACCGGGTGTGGATGCGCACCACCCGGGGCGAGGTGCCCGTGCACGTCGTCTACCGGCGGCTGGACGACGACTTCCTCGACCCGCTCCACTTCCGGCCCGACTCGGTGATCGGCTGCCCCGGCATCCTGAGCGCGGCGATGGCCGGAAACGTCACCCTCGCCAACGCGGTGGGCAACGGCATCGCCGACGACAAGCTGCTCTACACCTACGTCCCGGACCTGATCCGGTACTACCTCGGTGAGGAACCGATCCTCCCCAACGTCGAGTCCTACCGCCCCGACGAACCCGGCCAGCTCGACGCCGTCCTCGACCAGATCGACCAGCTGGTCATCAAGCCGGTGGACGGCGCCGGCGGCCAGGGCATCGTCATCGGGCCGAAGGCCGACGCCCGGACCCTGGAGCGGACCCGCAAGGCCGTGGCCGCCGACCCGCGCGGCTTCATCGCCCAGCGGCCCGTCGCCCTGTCCACCTCCCCCACCCTGGCCGGCGAGCGCATGGCGCCGCGCCACATCGACCTGCGCCCGTTCGCCGTCAACGACGGCGACGAGATCTGGGTGCTGCCCGGCGGCCTCACCCGGGTCGCCCTCCAGGAGGGCAACCTGATCGTCAACTCCAGCCAGGGCGGCGGCTCCAAGGACACCTGGGTGCTCGCCGAGGGCCCGGTCGAGGGCCCCGCCCCGACCTCCGCCGACGGCGGCCCCCCGCCGTCCGTCGTCCCCCGCCAGCTCGGCCCCGACGGGACCCCCACCCTCGTACCGGAAGGGGCGCAGCAGCAGTGAACGACGTGATCCTCTCCCGCATCGCGGAGGCGCTGACCTGGACCGGCCGGTACGTCGAACGGGCCGACGCCACCGCGCGCATCCTCGACGCCTACCTCCACCGCATGCTGGAGGACCCCTGGCGCGACGAGGACGTGGCCTGCCGGTCGCTGTACGCGATCCTCGGCATGGACGCGGGCGGCCGGCCGGTCGACATGCAGCAGGTCCTCGACCAGCTCGCCTTCGACGCGCGCTCCACGGGCGCCATCGAGGGCGCCCTGGGCGCCGCCCGGCTCAACGCCCGCAGCGCCCGCGAGGCGGTCTCCTCGGCGATGTGGGAGTGCCTGAACGCCACCTGGCACGCCCTCGCCGACCAGCGCCGCGCGGCCCGCCGCACCGGCCCGTACGCCTATCTGGAGCTGGTCCGCAGCCGTGCCGCGCTCTTCTTCGGTCTCGCCGACTCCACCATGAGCCGGGACGACAGCTGGCGGTTCGTGGTGCTCGGGCGGAGCCTGGAGCGGGTGGACATGACCGTACGGCTGCTGTCCGTGCGCGTCCTGGACGCCGCCCACGCGCCCGACTGGCCGACCCTGCTGAGCGCGTCCGGCGCCGACGAGGCGTACGCGCGCGTGTACGGCGGCTTCGGCGACACCCCGCGCGTGGCCGAATTCCTGCTCCTGGACCGGGACTTCCCGCGCTCGGCGCTGCACGCGCTGACCACCGCCGAGGAGTGCCTGGCCGCCCTCGGCCGCCCCCGCCAGGATCCGGCGCGCCGCCCCATCGGCCGGCTGCGCACCCGCCTCGAGTACCTGGACACCCACGCCCTGGAGGAACAGCTTCCGCTGCTCCTGCGGGACCTTCAGACGGCGTGCATGGCCTCGGCGGAGGCGGTCGCCGAACGGTTCTTCCCGTACCAGGGGCCCGTCGTGTGGGCCCAGGAAGGAGCGTGAGCACGATGACCGCTGCCACGACCCGCAGGCTCCGCATCCGTCACACGACCCGTGTCTCCTACGCGCAGGCGGCCGTCTCCTCGCACAACGAGGTCCGGATGACCCCCCTCACGCTGCCCGGGCAGACCACGCTGGACGCCCGGGTGACCATCCGCCCGGCGGCCACGACCTGGTCGTACTGGGACTACTGGGGCACCCAGGTCACCGCGTTCGAGCTGATGGACCCGCACGCCGACCTCACCATCACGGCCTCCAGCCTGGTGGAGACGGCCCCGCCGGGCCCCCTGCCGGACGCTCTGGACTGGGCGGCGGTGGCCGACCGCACGGCCGGCTCCCGCCTGCTGGAGTTCGCCGCCCCCACGGTCCGTACGACGGTCCCGCCGAAGCTGGTGAAGAAGGCGCGCAAGGCCGCCGCGGGGCTCGACCCGCACGGTACGGCGGTCGCGGTGTCCGGCCTGGTCGCCGACCGGGTGGCCTACCTCCCCGGCGCCACCGGGGTGAACACCTCGGCGACGGAGGCCTGGGAGCAGGGCGCCGGCGTCTGCCAGGACATCGCGCACGTCACCATCGCCCTGCTGCGGGGCCTCGGCCTGCCCACCCGCTATGTCTCCGGCTACCTCCACCCCGAGCGGGACGCGGAGCTGCACCGCCCGGTGGCCGGGCAGAGCCATGCCTGGATCGAGTACTGGGCAGGCGACTGGCACGGCTACGACCCCACCAACCGCACCCGCGCCGACGCGTCGCACGTCGTGGTCGGCCGGGGCCGGGACTACGACGACGTCACCCCGCACAAGGGTGTCTACCGGGGTGTCGCCGGGGGCCCGCCGGAGGTGACGGTGGAGTTCACGCGGGTGGCGTGAAGCCACGCACGACGGCTCCGGACACATGAGGAGGGGGCACGCCCCGGGCGTGCCCCCTCCTCACCGTCGTCCTGCGACGTACTTCAGTGCGGCCTACTTCAGTGCGGCCTACTTCAGTGCGACCTACTTCAGGCCGATGGCGTTGCAGGCCGCCTTGTAGTCGGCGGTGCAGATGTCCGAGACCTTGTAGATGCCGTCGGCGACGATGGTGGCCTTGATGTTGCTCTTGGTCAGGGCGACCACCTGCACCAGCTTCGCCGGGATGCCCTTGTCGGTCGGGCTGTCGACCTCGTCGCGGGTGAGGGCCTCGAACTGGAGGTCACGGCCCTGGACCTTGGCGACGGCGGCCTCGGCGGCGGCCTCGGCCTCAGCGGTGTACGGCTTGTAGACGGTCATGTACTGCTCGCCGCTGACGATCCGCTGCACGGCCGTCAGCTCGGCGTCCTGGCCGGTGATGGGCGGCAGGTCGGAGCCGCTCACGCCCGCCGCCTCCAGCGCCTTGATGATGCCGCCGGCCATGGCGTCGTTGGCCGAGTAGACGGCCGAGATGTTGTCCTTGCCGATCTTCCCGATCGCCTCGGCCATGTGCTCCTGGGCGATCTCGGGGCTCCACTCCTCGGTGTCGTACTCCGCGGAGATCGTCACCCGGCCGTTCAGCTCGCTGAGCGCGCCCTCCTTGAACTGCGCGGCGTTCGGGTCGGTCGGCGAGCCGTTGATCATGACGATCTTGTCGGAGGTGTCGGCGGCGCCGAGCGCCTCGGTGATGGCACGGCCCTGCACCTCGCCGACCAGCTCGTTGTCGAAGGAGACGTACGCGTCGATCGGGCCCTGGGCGAGACGGTCGTAGGCGATGACCGGAATGCCCGCCTCCTTGGCCTTCGTCACCATCGGCGCGATCTTCTTCGCGTCGACCGCGTCGAGCAGGATGCAGTCGACCTTCTGGTCGATCATGTTCTGCATCTGCTCGCCCTGGACCTTGGCGCTGGCGCCCGCGTTGGCGTACTGGGTCTTGCCCTTGTTCTGCGTCAGGGACTTGACCTTCGCCTGGATGATCGGGTAGTCGAACTCCGAGTACCGGGTGTTCGTCTTCTCCGGCATGAGCACACCGATGGTGATCTCGTTGCTCCGCGTCGGGGTCGCGTCCGCGGTGTCCGAACTCGCGCCGAGCATGCCGCACCCGGCGAGCGAGAGAGTCATCGTGGAGGCGACCACGGCTATGGCGATACGACGCATTCGGGGGCTCACTTCAGGTGCGTTCCGGACATGGGTGCGACATGTTGACCCAGGTGTCCCAAAAGACAACGCGTCTGCGCCCATCGCAGTCAAGCGATACTACTTAACGAAGTAACAACATCACACTCCGCTTAGCGGGTGAAGACGCATGGAGACGGAGCGGGGAGGGTACGGAACACCCTTTACGGACTCTCCCCAAAACAGGGTTGAGGGCACGGCGAAAAGCCGTACAACCAACGCCAGTTCTCGCGAGTCGTGATCACGACAGGCCTGCCCGGCCGTCCATCCCGACCAGAGGACCGCATGAACCCAGCCAGACTCGCGACGGTCGTCGTTCTCGCCACGACCGGCGGCCTGCTCACGGCCGCAGCCGCTCCCGCCTCGGCCGCGACCACCTGCACCTCCCCCGTCTACAAGCGGCAGTTCTACGCGAACACGTCGTTCTCGGGCACTCCGAAGAAGACGGACTGCGACGCGACGATCAGCGAGAACTGGGGCGCGAAGGCCCCGGCGTCGGGCCTGCCGACGAACAGCTTCGGCGTCCGCTGGACGGTGACGCGGGACTTCGGCTCAGGCGGCCCCTTCTCGCTCGCGGTCTCGGCCCAGGACGGCATCCGGGTCTACCTCGACGGCGTCCGCAAGGTCGACGTCTGGAAGAACGTCTCGTCGACCGTGTCCAGGACGGTCAACCTCACCATCCCCAAGGGCAAGCACACCCTCCGCGTGGACTACGTCAACTGGACCGGCAACGCCAACGCGAAGTTCACGTACACGCCGCGCACCACGGCGAGCGTCGACCAGGTGAAGCCGCTGGCGCCCACCGGTGCCGCGTGGGACTCCTACCCCGACGCGGAGAACCACTGGACGACCTTCGTCACCTGGGCCCGGAACAAGGAGATGGACCTCGCCGGCTACCGCGTCTACCGGCGGGTGGCGGGCACCGGCACCTGGACCAAGGTGGGCACGACCACCGGCCTCAGCTTCGGTGACACCCCGCCGCCCACGGGCCAGTCGTACTACTACGAGGTCCGCGCCCACGACAAGGCGGGCAACGAGTCGGCGGGCAGCGCCGACCAGGGTCCGTCCTGGACGGACGACACGACCGGCCCCGCCGCCCCGGCCCTGACCGTCCAGAGTCTGGAGGCCTCCAACGACCTCTCCTGGACGGCGTCCACGGACGCGGTCGCCTACCGGGTCTTCCGCAAGTCCGCCGACTCGACCTCCTACACCGAACGGGCCGAGACGACCGCCACCAGCTGGGCGGACACCGACGCCACCGGGTCGGTGTACGGCCGCGCGTACGACTACAAGGTCACCGCGCTCGACGCGACCGGGAACGCGACCGCCTCCAACGTCGTGCGCGCCACCCGGAGCATCACCCCGCCGCAGAACGTGACGGCCACCGTGCCCCGCTACGGCGTCGTGTTCACGCTCACCGAGCCCGCGGGCAACGACACCGCCGACTACCGCGTGTACCGCTCACCGGCCTCCGGCTCCCGGACCTGGGAAGTGGCCGACTGCCGCAGCCGGACCACCCGCACCGAGGCGGACGGCGGCACGGTCCGCTCCTGCACCGACTACGACGGCCGCCAGGGCGTGACCTACGTCTACACGATGACCCGCAAGAACACCGCGGGCCGCTGGTCCACCGGCTCGGCGGAGATGACCGTCACCCGCCCCGGCGACGAGATCGCGCCCCCGCCGGTGACCGGCCTGACCGCCGAGCCGCTGGAGTACGGCGTCAAGCTGGACTGGAACGACAGCACCGCGGCGGACGTGGAGAAGTACTGGGTCTACGAGCAGGCCGAGTGGTGGACAGATCCTGAGTACATCGACACCGTGCCGGCCGGTACCTCCGAGTACTTCGTGGCCCCGGAGGCGGCGGACGGCGAGAGCACGCACTACATCGTGGTCGCCGTCGACATCTACGGCAACTCCCGCACTTACCAGGATGACCCGGACATCGACGACTGGAGCCAGGAGGTCTCCAAGGTCGCCGTGACCGAACTCGACCTCACTCCGACGGTGATCCCCGAGGACACGGCGCCCTGCTCCGTGCTCACCTGGACGGTCACCGGCAGCAGCGGCGGCATGTACATCGAGTGCGCCGACTCGGTGGCCACGGAGGCCGCCGGCATCAACGTGTACCGCTGGGACCGGGCGACGAGCACCTATGTCCGGGTCACGGACGTCCCGCTGGCGCCGACCGCGACCACATACCGGGACACCACCGCGCCCGCCGGCACGACCCACTTCTACGTGCTCTCGGTCGTCGCGGCCGACGGCTCGGAAACCTTCAGCAACGTGGACCACAGCGTGTTTCTACCGAGTGAAGTCTGACCACGATGAGAACCGCACCGCGCCGCACCACCGTCCCCGCGACCGCCGTCGTGCTGGCCACGACCGGCGGCCTGCTCACCGCGGTCGCCACCCCCGCTTCGGCGGCGACGACGTGCACCTCGCCGGTCCACAAGCGCCAGTTCTACGCGAACACCAGCTTCTCGGGCACCCCGAGGAAGACGGACTGCGACGCGACGATCAGCGAGAACTGGGGCGCGAAGGCCCCCGCCTCCGGCCTGCCGACGAACAACTTCGGCGTCCGCTGGACCATGACCCGTGACTTCGGCTCCGGCGGCCCCTTCGCGCTCGCGGCCTCGGCCCAGGACGGCATCCGCGTCTACCTCGACGGCGTCCGCAAGATCGACATCTGGAGAAACGTCTCGTCGACCGTCTCCAAGACGGTCAACCTCACCATCCCCAAGGGCAAGCACACCCTCCGCGTCGACTACGTCAACTGGACCGGCAACGCCAACACCAAGTTCACGTACACGCCGAGGACTTCGGCGACGGTGGACAAGGTGAAGCCGCTGACGCCGCTGGACACGCTGGTGTCGTACGACACCGCCACCAACCGGACGAATCTCAACTGGGCGAAGAACCAGGAGATGGACCTCGCCGGGTACCGCGTCTACCGGCGGCCGCGGGGCAGCACCAGCTGGACCAAGGTGGCGACGACCACGGCGACGACCCGCACCGACACCCCGCCCGCGACCGGCGCCCTCTACTCCTACGAGGTCCGCGCCTACGACAAGGCGGGCAACGAGTCCCCCGGGACAGCCGACGCGCCGGTCACCAGCATCACGCTGGCGGCGCCCACCGGCTACACGGCGTTCGTCTTCGACACCGGCGCGGCCGCCGAGCTGGACTGGCGGCCGGTCGCCGGCGCGGTGAAGTACCGGGTGGAGCGGACCGACCCGTCGGGCGTCAAGAAGGTCCGGGACGTCCCGGGGGCGCACTACGTCGACGAATCGATCCCCCGGACCACCCCGTACGCCTACCGGGTGGCAGCCGTGGACGGCTCCGGGCACGTCTCCCCGTACACCGGGAGCCTGACCGTGTCGCTCGCGCCGGGCGCGCCGCGCACGCTCACGGCGACGGCGGGCGAGGGCAGCGCGACCCTTCAGTGGACGATGCGGCCGGAGGACGGGCGGTACCGGGAGTTCCGCGTCTACCGCTCGACGACGCTGCCCGTGCGGCAGACGGCGGCCCAGCGGGTGAGCTGCACCACCACCCACACGGAACTCCCCGACGGATCGCGCCGGTTCAGCTGCGGCGACTTCTCGGCCGAGGAGGGCACGACCTACCACTACGCGGTGGCGGCCGTGAGCGAGGCCGCCGCCGAGTCCGCCCTCTCCGACTCGGTGACCGTCACCACGCTCTCCTCCGACAAGGCGCCGGCCGCCGTCACGGGCCTCACGGCCAGGGCGACGGAGTACGGCATCGAGCTGGAGTGGGCCGCGAACACCGAGGACGATCTGTACCGGTACGTCGTCTACCGCGGTCAGCTCCTCGGCGAGGAGGGCGACGAACAGATCTGCTCCGGCTCGGAGTGGGAGTACCTGAGCGCCACCCAGACCTCCTACACCGACGTCACCCTCCCCGACGGCGCCCGCCGCTGCTACTTCGTGGACGCCCGGGACAAGGCCGGCAACTCCAGCTTCAGGTCGACGGGCACCGCCCACGCGATCGTCGTGGACGAGCTGGACCTGACCCCGTCCGTCGCCACCCCGGAGGGCTCGCCGCTCACCGTCGCGGCACGCGACGAGGGCGGCGGCCACGTGCACGTCTCCTGGAACGACGAGTCCGCGGCCTCCTACGAGGTCCTCCGCTGGAACCCGCTCACCCAGGAGTACGAGCAGCTGGCGACCACCCCGGACCGCTCGTACGACGACCCGACCGCCTCGCAGGGCACCACCCACTTCTACTGGGTGATCGCCCACTACGCCGACGGCACGCAGTCGCTGCCCGGCGCCGACCACGTGATCCTCGAGCCCTGAAAGAGAACATGATCCGCGCATCCCGCACCACCACGGCCGCGGCGGTGGTACTCGCCACGGCGGGCGGCCTCCTCACGACGGTGACCGCCCCCACCGCCTCGGCCGCGACGACCTGCACGTCCCCTGTCTACAAGCGCCAGTTCTTCGCCAACACCTCCTTCTCCGGCACACCGAAGAAGACCGACTGCGACTCCACGGTCAACGAGAACTGGGGCGCCGGGGCCCCCGCCTCCGGCCTGCCCAGGAACAACTTCGGCGTCCGCTGGACCGTGACGCGGGACTTCGGCTCCGGCGGCCCGTTCGCACTGTCCGTGACGGTTCAGGACTACGTACGGGTCTACGTCGACGGCGTCCGCAAGATCACGCTGTGGTCGGACACGGGCAAGACGGCGTCCAAGACCCTCAACCTCACCCTCCCCAAGGGCAAGCACACGCTCCGCGTCGACTACGTCAACTGGGAGAACGGCAACGCGAAGGTCAAGTTCGGGTACGCCCCCCGGACTTCGGCGACCGTGGACAAGGTGCGGCCGCTGGCGCCGACGGGGCCGACCGTGACGTACGCCCCGGCGACCGGCACGGCGAAGCTCACCTGGGCGAAGAACAAGGAGATGGACCTCGCCGGGTACCGGATCTACCGGCGGCCGCAGGGTGTCGCCACCTGGACCCGGCTGGCGTCCACCACCGCCACCACGTACACCGACGCGACCCTGCCGGTGACCGGTGACACGTACCTGTACGAGGTGCGGGCCTACGACAAGGCGGGCAACGAGTCGGCCGGTTCGGCGGACAAGTCCGTCGTCACCGTGGACCGGACCGCGCCGGCCCAGGTCACCGGCCTCGCCGGGACGGGCACCACCGCGGGCAGCTCCCTCACCTGGCAGGCGTCCTCGTCGAAGGACGTCCACCACTACGAGGTGTGGGGCGCGCCGGTGGGGCAGCAGGACCAGGACGGGCCGGCGACCGTGTTCGGCACGTCGTACGCCGATGCCCTGGCGGAGCCGGGGACGGCGTACTCCTACACCGTGCAGGCCGTCGACGGCGCGGGCAACATCGCGTCGGCCTCCGCGCCGGTGACGGTCACCCGCCCGACCGCCTCCGCCGTCCCCGCCCCGACCGGCGTCCAGGGCGCTCCCTCGGACGCCTCGACTCTCGTCACCTGGTCCTCGGACGCGGCGGACGCGACGGGCTTCCGTGTCTACCGGCGCACGTCGGCGACGGCCGCCTGGTCGCTGCTGGGCAGCACCTCCACGACGTCGTACGAGGACACCTCCGCCCCGCAGGGCAAGGCGTACTACTACGTCGCCGCCGTCGACGCCACGGGCCTGGAGTCGGTGCCCTCCGCCGAGGCGGTCGTCGACCGGCTCTCGCCGGCCACCGCGACCGGCCCGGCCGCACCACTGCTGACGCTGGTCTCGACGGGGATCCCCGCGCGGTCCGCCATCCAGGTCACGGCCGCGCCCGGCACGGGCCAGGAGGGGCGGGTGTTGCAGGGGTACTCCTGGGAGATCGACGGCGCCTGCGGAATCAGCGGCACCAGGCTGTCGACCACGGGCGCCATCTCCTGGACGCCGCCCTACAACGGGCCGTGCACGGTCACCGTGTACGCCGTTGACGCCTACGGGCGTCAGGGCGAGCAGAGCTCCTCGCTGGACTTCTGGGTCGGCCGCTGACGGCCCGGAGGACAGCGAAGAGGCCCGCATGCCGACAGTTCGTCGGCATGCGGGCCTCTTGAGCGGGATGGGTGTGTCTACTGCTCGGGCTGCCGCTTCGGCCGCCACACCACCAGCGCACTGGTCTGCTGGACCTCCTGGTACGGGACCAGGTCGCGGCGGTAGGAGGCGTGGACCGCGGCCTCGCGCTGTTGCATCGCCGCCGCCGCGCCGTCCAGGGCCGACTCCAGTTCGGCGACCCGGGACTGGAGCGCGACGACCTGGTTCTCCAGCTCGATGATGCGCTTGATGCCGGCCAGGTTGATGCCCTCGTCCTGCGACAACTGCTGGACGGTGCGCAGCAGCTCGATGTCGCGGGCCGAGTAGCGGCGGCCCCGGCCGGCGGTGCGGTCCGGGGACACCAGCCCCAGACGGTCGTACTGGCGCAGCGTCTGCGGGTGCAGGCCGGACAGCTGGGCCGCCACCGAGATGACGTAGACCGGGGTCTCCTCGGTCAGTTCGTACGGGTTACGTCGACGGCCGTCCATCCCTATGCTCCCTTCGCGGCCTCGAACAGCTCCGCCCTCGGATCCTCGTCCGCGGTCGCCTCGCGATACGCCTCGAGCGCGTCACGAGCCTTCCCCGTCACGTCCTTCGGGACACTCACCTCGACCGTGACCAGAAGGTCGCCGCGGCTGCCGTCCTTGCGGACCGCGCCCTTGCCCCGCGCCCGCATGGTGCGGCCGTTGGGGGTGCCGGGCGGCAGCTTCAGGGTGAGCGACGGGCCGCCCAGGGTGGGCACCCGGATCTCGCCGCCGAGGGCCGCCTCGGCGAACGTCACCGGCACCGTCACCGTCAGGTTGTCGTCCTTGCGGCCGAACACCGGGTGCTCGCCGACGTGGACGACGACGTACAGATCACCGGAGGGGCCGCCGCGCTCGCCCGGTGCGCCCTTGCCGCGCAGCCGGATGCGCTGCCCGTCCGTCACCCCGGCCGGGATGCGGACCTGCATGGTGCGGGACGACTTGGCGCGACCGCTGCCCTTGCAGTCCAGGCAGGGGTGCTCCGCGATCAGGCCGCGGCCCTTGCAGTCCGGGCAGGGGTCGGTGAGGGAGAAGCCTCCGCCCGAGCCCCGTGCCACCTGGCCGGTGCCGACGCAGGTCGGGCACACGCGCGGTGTGCCGTTCTTGTCGCCGGTGCCGGAGCAGGCCTTGCACGGGGCCTGCGAGGACATGCGCAGCGGAACCGTCGCGCCCTCGATGGCCTCCGTGAAGGTCAGGGTGACCTCGGTGTCGATGTCCTGCCCGCGCCGGGGCTGGGTACGGGTCGTCCCCGCTCCGCCGCGGTTGAACAGGCCGCCGAAGACATCGCCGATACCGCCGCCGAAGCCGCCGCCGCTGCCGCCGCCCTGGGGGTTGCCTCCGAAGAGGTCGCCCAGGTCGAAGTTGAAGGAGCCGCCCGCGCCCGGGCCCGGGCGGAAACCGCCGTTGCCGAAGAGGGCGCGTGCCTCGTCGTACTCCTTGCGCTTCTTGGGGTCACCGAGGACGTCGTTCGCCTCGGAGATCTCCTTGAAGCGCTCCTCCGCCTTGACGTTGCCCTTGTTGGCGTCCGGGTGGAACTCGCGGGCGAGCTTTCGGTACGCCTTCTTGATCTCGGCCTCGGTGGCGTCCTTGGGGACGCCGAGGACCTTGTAGAAGTCCTTCTCGATGAAGTCCTTGGTGCTCATCCTCGACGTCCCTCCTTCCGCGTCGGTTCAAGCTCAGCCCTCGTCCGGGCCACCGCTCTCCTTGTCGTCGGCCGCCGTCTCGGCCTCGTCCGAGCCCTTCACGGTCTGCGCACCCGGCTGGGGCTCGGCGACCGCCACCCGCGCGGGGCGGATGGTCCGCTCGCCGATCCGATACCCGGGCTGGAGAATCGCCACGCACGTCGTCTCGGTGACGTCGGGCGCGTACGAGTGCATCAGGGCCTCGTGGATCGTCGGGTCGAAGGGCTCGCCCTCCTTGCCGAACTGCTGGAGGCCCATCTTCGCCGCGACGGTCTCGAGGGACTCCGCCACCGACTTGAAGCCGCCGACGAGTTCTCCGTGCTCCCGCGCGCGGCCGATGTCGTCGAGCACGGGCAGGAGCTCGGTCAGGAGGTTCGCGATGGCGATCTCCTTGACCGCGATCCGGTCACGCTCGACCCGGCGGCGGTAGTTCTGGTACTCGGCCTGGAGGCGCTGGAGGTCCGCGGTGCGCTCGCCGAGCGCGGTGCGCACCTGGTCCAGCTGGGCCACCAGACCGGCTGTCTGGTTCGCGTCCCCGGCCGGGGCCGCCCCCTCCCCGGAGGGGGAGGCGGCGGCCTTCGGCTCGGCGTCTTCAGGGGTGGCGCCGGAGGGGACGTCGGGCTTCTCCTCGAAGCCCGGGGTCTCCTCCGTCACGCGGCACCGTCCTTGCGCTCGTCGTCGACGATCTCGGCGTCCACCACGTCGTCGTCGGCCTTCGGGGCCTCGGCGCCGCCGGCGGCCTGCGCGGCCTGGGCGTCGGCGTACATGGCCTGGCCGAGCTTCTGGGAGACGGCCGCGACCTTCTCGGTGGCCGTGCGGATCTCGGCGGTGTCCTCGCCCTTGAGCTTCTCCTTCAGCTCGGCAAGGGCCTCCTCGACCTCGGCCTTGATCTCGCCCGGGACCTTGTCCTCGTTGTCCTTGAGGAACTTCTCGGTCTGGTAGACGAGCTGCTCGCCCTGGTTGCGGGCCTCGGCGGCCTCGCGGCGGCGGTGGTCCTCGTCCGCGTACTGCTCGGCCTCCTGGCGCATGCGGTCGACCTCGTCCTTCGGCAGCGAGGAGCCGCCGGTGACGGTCATCTTCTGCTCCTTGCCCGTGCCGAGGTCCTTCGCGGTCACGTGCATGATGCCGTTGGCGTCGATGTCGAAGGAGACCTCGATCTGCGGGACACCGCGCGGGGCGGGCGGCAGACCGGTCAGCTCGAACATCCCGAGCTTCTTGTTGTACGCCGCGATCTCGCGCTCGCCCTGGTAGACCTGGATCTGCACGGACGGCTGGTTGTCCTCGGCGGTGGTGAAGATCTCGGACCGCTTGGTCGGGATCGTCGTGTTCCGCTCGATGAGCTTCGTCATGATGCCGCCCTTGGTCTCGATGCCGAGGGACAGCGGGGTGACGTCGAGGAGCAGGACGTCCTTGACCTCGCCCTTGAGGACACCGGCCTGGAGCGAGGCGCCGATGGCGACGACCTCGTCCGGGTTCACGCCCTTGTTGGCGTCCTTGCCGCCGGTCAGCTCCTTGACCAGCTCGGCGACGGCCGGCATACGGGTCGAGCCGCCGACGAGGACGACGTGGTCGATCTCCGCGAGGGAGATGCCGGCGTCCTTGATGACGTTGTGGAACGGCGTCTTGCAGCGCTCCAGGAGGTCCGCGGTCAGCTGCTGGAACTGGGCGCGGGTGAGCTTCTCGTCCAGGTGCAGCGGGCCCTCGGCGGACGCCGTGATGTACGGCAGGTTGATCGTGGTCTCGGTGGACGAGGACAGCTCGATCTTCGCCTTCTCGGCGGCCTCGCGCAGGCGCTGGAGCGCCATCTTGTCCTTGGAGAGGTCCACGCCGTGCCCGGCCTGGAACTGCTTGACCAGGTAGTCCATGACGCGCTGGTCCCAGTCGTCACCACCGAGGTGGTTGTCACCGTTGGTGGCCTTCACCTCGACGACGCCGTCGCCGATCTCCAGCAGCGAGACGTCGAACGTGCCGCCACCGAGGTCGAAGACCAGGATGATCTGCTCGTCCTTGTCGAGGCCGTACGCCAGCGCGGCGGCCGTCGGCTCGTTGACGATGCGCAGGACGTTCAGGCCCGCGATCTCGCCGGCCTCCTTCGTCGCCTGGCGCTCGGAGTCGTTGAAGTACGCCGGGACGGTGATGACCGCGTCGGCCACCTTCTCGCCCAGGTACGCCTCGGCGTCGCGCTTCAGCTTCTGCAGGATGAAGGCGCTCATCTGCTGCGGGTTGAAGTGCTTCCCGTCGAGCTCGATCGTCCAGTCGGTGCCCATGTGACGCTTCACCGAACGGATGGTCCGGTCCACGTTGGTGACCGCCTGGCGCTTGGCGACCTCGCCGACGAGCACCTCGCCGTTCTTCGCGAAGGCGACGACGGACGGCGTGGTCCTGGCGCCCTCTGCGTTGGTGATGACGGTGGGCTCGCCGCCTTCAAGAACGCTGACGACGGAGTTAGTCGTGCCCAGGTCGATGCCGACCGCACGTGCCATGGTGATCTTCCTCCAGCTGACTTGAGTGGAACGGACTCAAGTGTGCACGACACCCGGCGCCCGGTCAACAGACCTGAGTCGCACCCACTCAACTCTTATCCGTTCCTTACACGCAAGGAGGCGTTGACCTGCGGAGATGCGGCCCGACCGCTCCGACGTTCACCCGATTCAGGGGGTCCGGCAGCGGACTCGGATTGACGGCGAGGGGCGAACACGGGCGCCCGGCGGGGCCCGGGACGCGCGCCGCCCGGGGAACCCCGGCGACCACCACGCGCGCGTGCCGCCCGATCCGCGCGCCTGTCCGCACGCGCGCGGGGAGCCGCGCGGGCAGCCCCGTACACCGGAACGCGCAGCAGTCCGAGGACGACGGCCAGCGCGCCGCCCGCCACCCACCACAAGGCCTGCGCCCCCGCCCATCCACTGTGCACGAGGGTCCCGACGAGTACCGCCGAGAAGGCCGCGGCGCCGAGCAGCACGGTCGCCCCCTGGGGCGTGAGGCCGAGCCGGCGCAGTCGGTGGGCGAGGTGGTCGGGACCGCCGCGCAGCAGGGGCCGTCCGGCCAGCCGCCGCGACACCACGACCAGGACCGCGTCGGCGCCGGCCACCGCGGTGAGCGCGAACAGGACGCCCGCCCCGACGGCCGCCTCGTATCCCGCGCGCGCGGTCACGGCCGCCGAGGCGAGCAGGAAGCCCGCGAACAGCGATCCGCACCCACCGAGCGCCACGCGCGCGGGAGGCCAGTTGTGCATGAGGAAGCCGGTCAGCGCGGCGGCGAGCACACTGAGCAGCACCGCCAGCCCGTCCAGGACCTCGAACGCCGCGCACGCGGCCACCCCGAACGCCGTGACCACGCCGACCGTGCCGGCCACCCCGTCCGCGTGGTCGAGGGCCCGGAAGGCGAGCGCGACGAAGGTGATCCAGCCGACAGCCACCGCTCCCGCCCACACGCCGGTGTCGCCGTACGGCACGACGAAGGCCGCCGCGACCGCCGTACCGAAGACCAGGAGGCGCGCCTTGAGCCGCCAGACGTCCGCGACCAGCCCGAGTGCGGCGACGGCGGCGGCCGCCACGACCAGGCCGCCGATGTCCGCGCCGAGCGGGGCGACGCCCGACCAGTCCCCGGCACCCGCGACGAGACAGGTGGTGAGCACGACCGCGACGCCCCCGGACAGCGGCACGCGTCGCTGCCGCTGCCGCCGGTCGACGAACCCGAGGCGCAGGGCGGGCACGCGCAGCAGCGCGGCGAGGACGGCGGCGAGGAGCAGGGCGGTGGTGGCGGCGGCGATCCCGTAGAGCACAGATATAAATTAGTCATGAATGTACCAATTTGGTACGAATAACACGACCGGATCGCGTCCGAGTGGCGCCCTTTGGGCGACGGCGGGTGACGGCGGGTGACGGCACCTGAGGTGACCCTCAGCGATTCAGATCACCCCGTGGCCAGCTACAGTGCGACGCTGGATGGGGGTAGTCTCAGACGGACTGCATAAGTTACCGCTTAGTAATGTCCCTCGCAGGCCCGAGGAGCCCCCTCATGCAACTCGCCGCGATCATCGTGTCGCTGGTCCTGACCGTGGTCGGCGTCGCGCTGCTCGCACGCGCCATCGGTCAGTTCGTCCGGTACTTCAAACTCGGCCAGCCGGTCCCGGCCGGCGCCCGGACGGACAACCCCTACGCGCGCAGTGTGACCCTGGTACGGGAGTTCCTCGGCCACACCCGGATGAACCGCTGGGGCATCGTGGGCTTCGCCCACTGGTTCGTCGCGGTCGGCTTCCTGACCCTGCCGCCGACCCTCGCACAGGCCTTCGGCCAGCTGTTCGAGGCCGACTGGACGCTGCCGATCATCGGCGGCTTCCTGCCGTTCGAGCTGTACATCGAGTTCATCGGCGTGATGACGATCCTCGGCATCGCCGTGCTCATCGCGATCCGCCTGCTGAACCTGCCGTCCCGCCCGGGCCGCAAGTCCCGCTTCGCGGGCTCCAAGGCCGGCCAGGCGTACTTCGTCGAGTACGTCATCCTCACCATCGGCCTCGCCATCTACGTGCTGCGCGGCCTCGAGGGCGCGATCCACCACGTGGAGCACTACGAGGCCGCGTACTTCGCCTCGTACCCGCTGGTCCTGGCCTTCAAGGGACTGAGCGTCGGCACGCTCCAGAACCTGGTCTACTTCACCGCGATGGTGAAGATCAGCACCTCGTTCATCTGGATGATCGTGGTCTCCCTCAACACCAACATGGGCGTGGCCTGGCACCGCTTCCTGGCGTTCCCGAACATCTGGTTCAAGCGCGAGGCGACCGGCGGGACGGCCCTCGGCGGCCTCCAGCCGATGACCTCCGGCGGCAAGCCGATCGACTTCACCGACCCCGGTGACGACGACGTCTTCGGCGTCTCCCAGGTCGAGCAGTTCTCCTGGAAGGGCCTGCTCGACTTCTCCACCTGCACCGAGTGCGGCCGCTGCCAGTCGCAGTGCCCCGCCTGGAACACCGGCAAGCCGCTCTCCCCCAAACTGCTGATCATGTCCCTGCGGGACCACGCCCACGCCAAGGCGCCCTACCTGCTCGCGGGTGGCGGCAAGACCATGGAGGGCGAGGAGAAGGCCTCCGAGGAGCAGCTGAAGGACGTCCCCGCGGCCGCCCTCGCGGAGGCCGAGCGCCCCCTCATCGGCACCGCCGAGGAGAACGGCGTCATCGACCCGGACGTCCTGTGGTCCTGCACCACCTGCGGCGCCTGCGTCGAGCAGTGCCCGGTGGACATCGAGCACGTCGACCACATCGTCGACATGCGCCGCTACCAGGTGATGATCGAGTCGTCGTTCCCGTCCGAGGCGGGCACGATGCTCAAGAACCTGGAGAAGAAGGGCAACCCCTGGGGCCTGGCCAAGAAGCAGCGCCTCGAGTGGACGAAGGAAGTCGACTTCGAGATCCCGGTCGTCGGCCGGGACATCGAGGACCTCTCCGAGGTCGAGTACCTGTACTGGGTCGGCTGCGCGGGCGCGCTGGAGGACCGGGCCAAGAAGACCACGAAGGCCTTCGCCGAGCTGCTCCACATCGCGGGCGTCAAGTTCGCGATCATGGGCGGCGACGAGAAGTGCACCGGTGACTCGGCCCGCCGCCTCGGCAACGAGCCGCTGTTCCAGGAACTCGGCATGGAGAACGTCGCCGCTCTGAACATGGCGTTCGGCGAGGACGACGAGGACGAGTCGACGAAGAAGCCGAAGTCGGCGAAGAAGATCGTCGCCACCTGCCCGCACTGCCTCAACACCATCGGCAACGAGTACCCGCAGCTCGGCGGCGACTACGAGGTCATCCACCACACCCAGCTGCTCCAGCACCTGGTGGACGAGGGCAAGCTGATCCCGGTCACCCCGGTCGAGGGCATCATCACGTACCACGACCCCTGCTACCTGGGCCGCCACAACAAGATCTACACGCCGCCGCGCGAGATCATGAGCGCCGTCCCGGGCCTGCGCCAGCAGGAGATGCACCGCCACAAGGAGCGCGGCTTCTGCTGCGGCGCCGGCGGTGCGCGGATGTGGATGGAGGAGCGGATCGGCAAGCGCATCAACAACGAGCGCGTCGACGAGGCCCTGTCCCTGAACCCGGACATCGTCTCCACCGCCTGCCCGTTCTGCCTCGTCATGCTCACGGACTCCGTGAACGGCAAGAAGAACGACGGCAAGGCCAAGGAGTCCATCCAGGTCGTGGACGTCGCCCAGCTCCTCCTGGAGTCCGTGAAGACCCCGGTCGACGACGAGCCCCCGGCGGGCGCGGCGGAGACGGAGAGCGAGCCGGAGCCGCAGCCGGTGAAGTAGCTCCGGCGGCGTAACTCCGAAGGCGTAACTCCGACGGCCTGACTCCGACGGTCGTACGGCGAAGCCCCCGGGTCCGGACGGACCCGGGGGCTTCGCCGTTCCCACCGCACCCCCAACTCCCTTACACAGCACCGTGACATCCCTTAGGGGATGTCACAGCTCGGCCGCAAAGCCGGGTCCACAAGCCCGGGCCCGGCACGTCACTGTGCGGGACCAGGTACGTTCGATGACGTGGCTGGATTCAGGATCGGACGCGGCGGACGGAACGACCGCGCCCCGCAAGCGCGACCGCAACACCCTCCGTACGGGCAGCAGGCGCCCCAGGGACCGTCGGCCGGGCCCGCGGGGCCGTCGTACGGCTACCCGCCGGCGCAGCAGCCGTACCCGCAGCAGCGTCCGCAGTACCGCGGCGGACAGCAGCAGCCGCCGTACGGCGGACCGGGCGGCGGCACTGGTGGCGGTGGTGGCTGGCCGTCGGCGAACGGCGGCGGGCGCGGGGGACACGGCGGGCACGGTGGTCAGGGCGGTGAGCCGGAGTACTTCGGCGACGGCGGCTACCCGCCCGGTCCCGGCGGACACGGCGGACACGGCAATCCGGACCCGTACGCGGCGAACAACCCTGGTCACACCCAGGCGTTCTCGATCGACGACCACGCCCCCTACGGGCCGGGCGGGGCAGGCGGTCCGGGCGGGCAGGACTACGGCCGCGGCGAGACGTACCACGCGGGCGCCACGCCCCCGGCGGGCCCGATCGGCCCGCGCCTGCACTGGAAGGACCTGCTGCGGGGAATCGTCACGTCCCCCAACCGGACGTTCCTCCAGATGCGGGACTACGCGATGTGGGGCCCAGCCCTCATCGTCACGTTCCTCTACGGCCTGCTCGCGGTCTTCGGCTTCGACACGGCCCGTTCGGACGCGATAAACGCCACGCTCTCCAACGCGATCCCGATCGTCCTGACGACGGCCGTGGCGATGGTGGTGTCGTCGTTCGTCCTGGGCGTGGTCACCCACACCCTGGCCCGCCAGCTCGGCGGCAACGGCGCCTGGCAGCCGACGGTCGGCCTCTCCATGCTGATCACGTCCCTCACGGACGCTCCGCGCCTGATCGTCGCGATGTTCTTCGGCGGCGACGCGGCGTTCGTGCAACTGCTCGGCTGGGCCACCTGGGTGGCCGCCGGCGCCCTGCTGACCCTGATGGTCAGCCGCTCCCACGACCTGCCCTGGCCGAAGGCCCTCGGCGCGTCCGCGATCCAGCTGATCGCACTGCTGTCGATCGTGAAGCTGGGCACGTTCTAGCCGACACGCGACGACAACGACAAAAGGGCCCCGGTTCCACAGAACCGGGGCCCTTCCGCTGCCACCACCGTGGCGCACGAACACCTTCAGGCGCTCAGGCGTCCAACACCTGCCCGGCTCGCTTGATCACGGGTGGTTCGACGCTCCACGGAAAGTTGATCCACTCGTCCGTGCGCTTCCACACGTACTCGCACTTCACGAGGGAGTGGGACTTCTCGTAGATGACCGCGCTGCGGACCTCGGCGACGGTGTCGAGGCAGAAGTCGCGGACCAGCTTCAGGGTCTTGCCGGTGTCGGCGACGTCGTCCGTGATCAGGACCTTCTTGTCGGAGAAGTCGATCACGTTGGGGACGGGGGAGAGCATGACGGGCATCTCGAGGGTGGTGCCGACGCCCGTGTAGAACTCCACGTTCACCAGGTGGATGTTCTTGCAGTCGAGGGCGTAGGCCAGTCCGCCGGCGACGAAGACGCCGCCGCGGGCGATGGAGAGCACTATGTCGGGCTCGTAGCCGTCGTCCGCGACGGTCTGCGCCAGCTCGCGGACGGCGGTCCCGAAACGCTCGTAGGTCAGGTTCTCGCGCACGTCACTCATCCGGCACTCACACCTGCGTCCGATGGAAGTTGAGGAAGGACCGGGAGGCGGTCGGACCACGCTGCCCCTGGTAGCGGGATCCGTACCGCTCACTGCCGTACGGGTGCTCGGTCGGCGAGGTGAGCCGGAACATGCACAGCTGGCCGATCTTCATACCGGGCCAGAGCTTGATGGGGAGGGTGGCGAGGTTCGACAGTTCGAGGGTCACGTGACCGGAGAAGCCGGGGTCGATGAACCCGGCCGTGGAGTGCGTGACCAGCCCGAGCCGTCCGAGGGAACTCTTGCCCTCGAGCCGCGAGGCGAGGTCGTCCGGGAGCGTGATCACCTCGTACGTCGATGCGAGGACGAACTCACCGGGGTGCAGGATGAACGGCTCGTCCCCCTCCGGCTCCACGAGCCGCGTGAGATCCGCCTGCTCGATGGAGGGGTCGATGTGGGGGTACCGGTGGTTCTCGAACACCCGGAAGAAGCGGTCGAGGCGTACGTCGATGCTCGAGGGTTGCACCATGGATTCGTCGTAGGGATCGATCCGCACCCGCCCGGCGTCGATCTCGGCCCGGATGTCCTTGTCTGAGAGAAGCACGCCCCGAGGATACGCAAGGCGCGCGGACCGACCACAATCGGACGGACCACGCGCCTCGCCTACCACCTACGACGACTGCCGCTGCACACGGCTGTCGCTCCTGCTGCTACTCCTGCTGCCGCTACCGCTTCCCCACTGCCACGGCCACCGGCACGGGCACCGCGCTGCGGAGCCGGGCGCACCGGGGACACCGGACGAGTCGTCCGGGGCCGAGTCGCTCGGCCTGCTGCATCGGGAACGAAGTGGTGCTGAACACGTGCCCATCGGCACAACGGACGACGGTGCGCTCCATCAAGTCCTAGAGTCCCTTCCCCAAAGAGCCGCGTCCGGCTGCTGCTCACCGGACAACGAAAGCCACATTACGGGACGAACGGGACGACCCTCCAGGCGGCACTCCGACCCCGCCGGACCCCTCTTCCACACCCCCACGGTACGCCCCAACTCCGGCCCCCCGCAGCCGGATCCCACCCCCTGAAACACCCTCAGCCCCCTGGGCTTCAGCACCGGGGGCCGGACATGGGGTAGAGTGACGGGGCGATCAGACACCGGGCAGTTCCGGCGTCTTACGCGGGTGTAGTTTAATGGTAGAACATCAGCTTCCCAAGCTGAGAGCGCGAGTTCGATTCTCGTCACCCGCTCCAGAGAGAAACCCCAGGTCAGCGGCCTGGGGTTGTTTGTTGTCTAGACCATTTCGGGACTCCGTGCCCTCTGCGCGCCCTAAGTCGAGGCGAAGTGGCCACTTCCGGGGTATTCACGTGCCTCTTTAGGCAACTCACCCCTCAAGCGTCTCAAATAACGAAACGCATTTCGTGTGTCCTGCGCCACTACTGCGTGCCATGTCTGCGAAGTCGCTTACGCAAAGCTGCCGTTCACGGAGGCTCGTGCAGACCACGGCGCGCAACGCCCAGCCCGGAGTCGAGGCAGCCGATCTCGGCTCACCTCGCAAGCCCCGCCGCCTATTAGGGAGCCGCGTTGTCAGTGATGCTCAGCAGGCTTCCTGATGTCACCGTCGGCAAGAGGCCGCGCTCGGCTTCGACGGCTCCGCGTCCGCTGAGTTCGTGACTCTGGTACGGCAGTTGACCCCGGCGTACCTGTGCGGGATGGGTGAACCCTTGTCCCCGCGTTGGGCGGCCTTCCCCGAGAGAGTCCGTCACATCGGGAGCGAGAACAGCCGTACTGGCCCCGAGGGCCAGCGGGCGTCGACGCGAAGGGGCGTCACCATGGTCCGCAGCGGCATGGTCACCAGGCGGCCTTCGGGTTGTTCGACGAGTACGTCCTTGTCGAGCGGGTGCCATCCGAGGCGCCGTTAGAGCGACACGAGGGCAGGCCGGCAGAACAGGAGCGCGTGCTCAGGGCCCATCGTGCCGGCGTGCTCCAGGGCAGCTGTGACAACGAGCCGAGCCAGGCCCCGGCCTTGCATCTCAGGTGCGACGGCCACCCCGCCGACGCCCACCACCTCCGTCCCGGCGTCGCCGATCGCGACGGGCAGTCGCAGCAGGCCGGCGTGTGCCACGAGCCGGTCTTCGTGTCTGATGCCGAAGTGTTCTTCCTTCGGCAGCCAGACCAGACCGGCCGAGGCGACACCGAAGGGATCACCGCCGTAGCCGAGGATCCCCTCCTGGTCCGCCTTCGTGTACCGGGGGAGCCGCACCACAGTCGGTGCCACAGAGGATCGGTTCTCAGGCATTCCCACATGATGATCTCTTCCCCGAGCAGTGGCCAAGCGATCTCCAAGCCGATTTGCACCGTCCAGAGCAGGGCGTTAGGGCCGGGTGCTGCGTACCTGCGCGTGCAGGAGGCTCCGGCCGCGATCACGACCACGACAGCCGGCCTCACGGTGTTGGTGCAGCAGGGGCAGGTGGCGTACCAAGCAGTGTTCGGCGGCTGACGGGCGGCGGAGGGGGCTCGCGCGATCAATCAGCTCGACGCCCCGACCTGCTACGCGTGCACCACATCCGGCAGTGCTTGCCGCAGCGCACTGCCCACGGCGGGGCCAGCCTCTGATACCTGACGCAGTTCAGCACTCTTCAGATAGCGATAGCTCTGCGGAGGGTGGAAGGTCCCCGCAGAGCGCAGCGCGCTGAGCGTCACCGGCTCGTCGAAGGACACGGGGTCCTCCAAGGTGAGACCGCTCGCTTGGGTCGCACCGCTCATGTACGCGTCGTACTCGCGCCGGGTGATCCCTGTCTGGGCACGATGCGCCGACCAGACTTCCTTGGGGGAGGCGACGTGGACCGAGGCGATGCGCGCCATGCCTACCAGAGCCATGGTGGGCGCGGTCGCGTAGATCAGGACGGGCGTTCCGGGAGGCGCGGCGACGCGTTGGCGGCGGACCTCCACCGTCTTGCTGCCGGCCAGGATCGCGGTGGCGAAGCGCGGGTGGACGGACAGCAGCATCGCGCGTTCCGGATCGTTCACGTCTTTCGGTGCCCCTCTTTGTAGACCGCCTGGAACAGCTCGTTGCTGATCTTCGACAGCGAGATCAGCGAGTTCGATGACCAAGGTAGTCCCAGCTCCCTGGCCAGCGGGGTCAATCGCCTCAGCGTCACCGGCCTGGGGAAGATCTCCGTGTCCGAGAACCTCAGGGCCATGGCGTGACCCGAGGCATCAGCCGCTTCCTGAACCTCAGCTCGACCATATACGCCCAGGTGTTCGAATTTCGAGAAGAGAGCATCGGGTGTGTCGATGAGCACTTCGTCGAGTCGCGAACTGCCCACGATCATCTGGCTTTCCACACCGGCAGGCCCCTCACTGACGTACCAGAGGAGGCGGGCGGGAACGCTCTCGCCTCGATGCCCCGACGAGCGGTAGTAGACGTGCTCCCTGCTGATGCCCAGGACGTCGCTGCGCGGCAGGAGCATGGCCGGGACGTTGAACAGTTCGGTGGACCAACGCGGTTTGATCGGCACCACGAAGGACGGCAACCCGGAGTCGATGACCTTCGCCGGCCACCAGGCGCGTTCCACCACCGCGGCTACTTCGGCGGGCATGCCCTCATGTAGGGCGGCTGCCTCCACGGTCAGCTCGCGAGCGAGCCCCCAGCCACTGCCTCCACCTCAGCTGCCGTACCGCATACGTTCACCAGGAGAGCCACGAGCCTGCCGTCGTGCTCGAAGAAGCCGTCATCCCCACCGGCTGCCTTGGCTACGGCCGAGGGATGCGGGTCGGTGATTCGAATGATCTCCGCGCCACAGTCACGCCCAAGGCGCTTGAGTAGGAACAGGAGTTGCCTGGCCAGGGTCTCTACAAGCGGACGGTCTGCGGCGCGGAGCACAGGGACCATCAGGGTCCGCCCGTCCAGCGCCCACGCATAGAGGGCTACGGGGTGGCCCTCCCCGTCCCGCAGCAGTTCGCGGCGCCAAACGACCGAGTCGGCGGCCAGGGAGCGCAAGCGTTCAGCGAAGGCCGATCCGTCGTCCCCGCCGGACTGATTGAAGAAGGCGACCAGTCCGTCCTCGGCGCCTGGGGACACCTCCATGGACCGAAAGTCCGTGCCCATCAGGTCGGCCGGGCGGTAGACCTGGGCCTGCCGAAGCTCGTCCACGTGTAGCGTCACCGTGGCGGGCGATACGACACGGACCCTGGCAACTTCCCAAGCCACGTCCGCCAGGCGAGACAGGAGGGGGTTCCGAGTGGCCAGCACGCGGAGGCCGGCGCACGAGGTCTCGGCCACGTACTGCGCGCAGCCACGGAGTGCCCCGTCGTCGGAAAGGTCCGGGAGGGACTTCTTGGCCGCGCTGAGCAGTTCAGCTGTTCGTTCAGCCACGGCCGCAGGGGGGGGAGTGAGCTGACGCAGTCCGGACAGCGCCGCCCGCTGGTGCTGGCGCTCGGCGGTGTCGGCGATATCGCGGATCTGACGGACCAGTTGGGGCGTGTAGGCAAGCTCGACGAGATCCGTCATCCAGCCCGCTTCCAGCGCACGGGATTCCTCTACGTCGGTTGTGTAGGTGAGTCCGCGGAGATCAGCGAACACCCCGTGGTCGACTGCGACCACCAGCAGGGCATCGCTCTCCACCTCAGTGAAGAGGTGGGGGTGTCCGAGATCCAGCCACCATCCGTCGAGGATCTCCCCGTCCCGGCCGCGTCCCCGTACCTCGCCGTGGGGGACGAACCCCAGGCTCGTCCACATGCCGCTGAGGTTGTAGTCCCGACGGCACTTGGCCTTTATGCCGAGCCGTTGTGGATACCTCTTCCTGATCTCCTCCACCAGTTGCCGTGCGATGCTCCTGCCGCGCTGCTCCTCCGCCACGCACAGGTGGGCCAGGCGTATGTGCGCGCTCCTTTTTGGGAGCCCGAACAATGCGTAGCCGATCACCTCGTCCGCTTCAACGGCTACGAGTAGTCCACCGTCTTCCGCTGCCTTGGTGTACGCGGGAGGCTTCAAGAGCCCCAACGTCTTGGTGTAGCGATTGCCCAGCGTGATGGCCTTGTCGATCAGCTCATTCTGCGCAGGCGCAACCGATAGCAACTTGATCGCCACTACTCCCCCTCCAGAAGGGCCGACCGAGACCAGCCTCAACTCCCCTGTCAGTACATACAGGGAAAGCTGATCTCAACAGAAGCCGTCCCTCAAGGGGGCACAAGGGGCGCACGGTGCTGCAACGGCAATCCCAACGCGGCTACGGGCGTAGCGAACCCGACCGAAATCGCTACGCCCATCGCATCCTCACGCTTCTGCGGCCGGCCTTCCTTCCACATCTGCCTGGCGCAGTTGCTGCCGCACCTCGGCGTCGATGCCCCGGGCGAGCTTCCTCTGGTGCTTCGCCGTCGAGTGCTGGTAGATCAGCTGGGCGGTGCCTACGACCTGTGAGAAGGAACAAACGGCAGTCACGAGCCGCCTACGGCCCCCAGGTCAGCGGCCCTACCTCTACGCAAGCGCCGTCGCTTCCCAAGCTGAGAGCGCGAGTTGGATTCCCGTCACCCGCTCCGCGGGCCTGCGGGCGGACTGCGCGGCCCAGAAGCCGGCCGTTCCGCTGCTGACCACGAGGACGTCCCGGTGTTCCGCGCGTCCTGTCGTGGGCTCTGCTGATTCATGCGAGGAGCCGGTCCGGAGTCGGAGCTCCGGACCGGCCGTCCCAGGGTTGCGTTGTGCGCGTCAGCCGATGGCGGGCACCGGGGCGGGTGCCGGTTCCGGTGCCGTCTTCGGGGCGTCGGCCTCGGCGTCGGGGGTGTAGGGGATCTCCCCGCGCAGGACGGCCTTGGCGCGTTCCTCGTCGAGCTGGCCCTCCCAGCGCGCCACGGCGATGGTGGCGACGCCGTACCCGACGGTGCTGGTCAGGGCGCGGGCCTCGGACATGAAGCGGTCGATGCCGAAGATCAGCGCCAGCGCGGCGACCGGCACGTGCGGGATCGCGCTGAGGCTCGCAGCCAGGGCGACGAATCCGGAGCCGGTGACGCCGGCGGCGCCCTTGGAGGTGAGAAGCATGACGGCGAGCATGGTCAGCTGCTGGCCGAGGCTGAGGTCGATGTCCAGCGCCTGGGCCAGGAAGACCGCACCCGTGGTGAGGTAGATCTACGACTGGTGCCGCATCGAGCGGGAGGACTCGGTCGTCACCCCGCTCGCCGACGACCCTCCGGCGCTCCTCGTCGGCGGCGGTCACCCCCTCGCGGGCCGCGCCTCGGCCACCCTCGCCGACCTCTCGGACGACCCGTGGATCACCCGCGCCGACAACCACCCGGTGGCCGAGGCACTCGAACGCGGTTGCCGTGCCGTCGGCTTCGAGCCGCAGATCGCCTACGAGGCCCACGACTACCAGGAGGCCCAGGCCATGGTCGCGGCCGGCATCGGGGTCGCGCTGGCCCCGGCCCTGGCTCTGGAGGGCATCCGCTCCGGCGTCAGCGTCCTGCCCCTGCAGCCGCCCGCCCCGGTCCGCCGCATCCTGCTGGTCCGCATGGCCGACCACGCTCTCACGCCCGCCGCCCAGACCTTCGCGGGCCTGCTGCGCGAGAGTGCCGCGGCGCGGACCTGAGCGTCCCGTACCCGCGCCCGGGCCGCCCGGGCAACGACCGCGAAAACCTCCCCGCCCCGCGAGGGCGCAGCGCTGCCGCAGGGGATGGGCTCCTACGGCAAGTGCGGCCGCCGGACGACCGTGCGCCACCGGCACCAAAGACCCGTCCACCTCTGCCAGTTCGAGGGCATCCGCAACGCCGTCCCCGTCTGCCGGACCATGGCCGGTGACCGGATCGACGCGGCTGCCGGCGAACTGCCGCCGGCCACCCTGACCCCGCTCACCCTTGCGGTCGCACCGCGGGTCAGCGACGAGCCGGCCGCCCGCGCCGAGGAAGCCGACCGGCTCCGCGCCGCCGGCGTCGAACGCGCACGTCACCGAGCCGACCTCGCCAGGCGCCGCCGTCCGGCCGTCGACCCCGCCAACCGGCTGGTCGCCGACACCCTGGAGGCCGACCGGAACGAGGCCCTGCGCGAACTCGCCGACGCCACCGAGGAGTACGAGCGCGCGAAGAACCACCGCGATCGGCACTCTCGCCCGAGACCCGGGCCAGGATCACCGCGCCGGCCGCCGACTTCCCCCGGCTGCGGAGCGACCCGGCCACCCCGATGCGGGAACGCATACGCATGATCCGGCTCCTGGTCACCGACATCACCCGTACGCCGATCAACGCCCACCGCACCACGAGGTGACCGAAAAAAAGTTCCCGGCTCGAGGCAACCTTTGCGGAGCCTGTGACCACAAGGGATCGGATCCAGCCAGTTCCGACGCCTGGATCCGCTACCTCTGGTGAACGGCACACAAGGAGAACACCTCCCCATGAACAACCCCACGAACGGCGGGCGCCGCGGGCGTCATCGCCGTCGCTGGACCGCCACCGCCGCGCTGCTCGGCGTGCCCGCCGCCGTCGTGCCGTATCTCCTGTTCGCGCAGGACGACTCGCAGGCCGCGACGGTCGACGCCGGCGCCTACTACCAGCTGGTCTCCGTGCGCAGCGGCAAGGTGCTGGACGTCAACGGCTGGTCCACCGCCGACGGCACCCGCATCCAGCAGTGGACCGACCAGAACACCGCCAACCAGCAGTGGAAGCTGAAGTCCGCCGGGGACGGCTACTACGAGCTGGTGAACCGCAACAGCGGCAAAGTGCTGGGCATAGCAGGCGATTCGACCGCGCAGAGGGCCGCCGCCGAGCAGCAGACCGACAGCTCCGTCACCTCCCAGGAGTGGAAGATCAGCGAGGTGAGCGGCTCCGACGCCGTCACCTTCACCTCCCGCAGGAGCGGCCTGGTCCTGGACGTCACCGGCGGCTCCACGGCCCAGGGCGCGGCAGTCCAGCAGTATCCCGGCCACGGCAGCACCAACCAGCAGTGGAAGCTGGTGAAGGTGGCCGAGACCCCGGCGGCCGGGACCGGCGAGGCGCAGACCACGCCCGCGGCCGGACCGTATGCGTGGAAGAACGCCCAGGTGGTGGGCGGCGGTTACGTCACCGGTCTGGTGTTCAACCAGAAGGAGAAGGGCCTGCTGTACGCGCGCACCGACATGGGCGGCGCCTACCGCTGGGACACCGGGGCCGAGCAGTGGATCCCGCTGACCGACTGGCTCGGTGAGAAGGACTGGAACCTGCTGGGCATCGACTCGCTGGCCACCGACCCCGTCGACCCCAAGCGGCTCTACCTCGGGACGGGCACCTACACCAACGAGTGGGCGGGCAACGGCGCGATCCTGCGCTCCACCGACCAGGGCCGCACCTTCCAGCGCACCGACCTGCCGTTCAAGCTGGGCGCCAACGAACCCGGCCGCGGCACGGGCGAACGGCTCGTGGTCAACCCGGCGGACAACAGCACCCTGCTGCTGGGCACCCGCAAGAACGGCCTGTGGCGCAGCACCGACTACGGCGCGACCTGGAAGCAGGTCTCCTCGTTCCCCGTCAAGGACGGAGCGAGCACCGGCGCGGGCATCTCCTTCGTGACGTACGGCAAGGCCGGCAGCAACACGGTCTACGTCGGCGTCCACGACAAGTCCACCTCCCTGTACCGCTCCACCGACGGCGGCAGCAGCTGGCAGGCCGTCTCCGGGCAGCCCACCGGCCAGTTGCCGCACCACGGTGTGATCTCCGGTGACGGCTCGCTGTACCTGTCCTACAGCAACAGCATCGGCCCCATGGACGCGACGGCGGGCTCGGTGTGGAAGTACACGCCGTCCGGCGGCGCGTGGAAGAACATCTCGCCGTCGCAGGGCGGTTACGGGTTCTCCGGTCTGTCCGTCGACCCGCAGAAGCCCTCCACGGTGATGGTCACCACCCTCGACCGCTGGTGGCCCGAGGACGAGATCTACCGCACCACCGACGGCGGCACGACCTGGAAGGCCCTGGCCGACAAGTCGCAGCGGAACGCCTCCGGCGCTCCCTACGTCGGCACCCACACCGGGCACTGGATGACCGCGCTGGCCATCGACCCCTTCGACTCCGGGCACGTGCTGTACGGCACCGGCAACGCCATCTGGCGCAGCAAGGACGCGAACGCCTCCGACAGCGGAGGCACCAGCCACTGGGTCGCCGGGGCCCGCGGCCTTGAGGAGACCTCGCTGCTGGACGCGATCGCCCCGCCCGGCGGCGCCACCGTCATCACCTCCATGGGCGACCAGGGCGGCTTCCGCCACGACTCCCTGACCGAGGTGCCCTCCGGGCGGCTGAAGAGCCCGCTGATGAACAACAGCACCGACATCGACTTCGCCCAGTCCAAGCCCTCGATGATGGTCCGCGTCGGCACGGGCGACACGGGCGACGGTGGCTACTCCACCGACGGCGGCACCACCTGGACCGGCTTCACGGCAGAACCGGTCGCCGGCGCGAGCAGCGGCCGCATCGCGCTCGCCGCGGACGGCTCCACCATCGTGTGGACCGAGGTCGGCCAGGCTCCCTACCGCTCCACCGACATGGGAGCGAGCTGGTCGAAGGTCAGCGGGCTGGGCACCGACGCCGTGGTCGTCGCCGACCGTTCCTCGGCAGGCACCTTCTACTCCCTGACCGGCGGCACGCTCTACGCCAGCACCGACGGCGGCGCGAGCTTCACCGCCCGCGCCACGGGCCTGCCCTCCGGCAAGCTCGCCGCCGTCCCCGGCGTCGCCGGGGATCTGTGGATCTCCGGGGGCGACAGGGGGCTGCTGCACTCCACCGACGGCGGCCGTACCTTCACCACGCTCAGCTCGGTGAAGTCCGCCTCCGCCCTCGGCTTCGGCAAGGCCAAGCCGGGCACGAGCTACCAGGCCCTCTACCTGCTCGGCACCGTCGACAACGTCACCGGGGTCTTCCGCTCCACCGACAAGGGCGCCACCTGGCTCCGCGTCAACGACGACGCCCACCAGTGGGGCGGCATCGGCAGCCTCGGCGTCATCACCGGCGACCCCGACACCTTCGGGCGCGTCTACATCGGCACCAACGGACGCGGTCTCCAGTACGGCGACCCGTCCTGACCCCAACCCCCCAGCGGGGCCGCAGGCACAACGGCCTGCGGCCCCGCCGTGCGGCTGTGCACTCGCGACGGCGCCCTTCAGCCGTTGATCCGACTAGGCTGCCGACGTGAACAGGATGCCGGATCTTCAATGGGTTGAGGGTCGACTCCCTACAAAGGGCGTGGCAGGAGGTCGTCAAAGCGAACGACCCGGCCTTCCAGGAAGCCCGCAGGCGCTCATTGCGGCGCCACGCGATCGAGACCGGCATCAGGACACCAGCAGCACGGGCAGGATCTCGTTGCCGGTCAGGGCGCTGACCAGGGTGGCCGGGATGACGGCGAGGAGGAACTCGGCGAAGCCCTCGGGCCGTGGTCGCCTCCGGTGGCAGGCCCTTGGTGGACAGGGTCGAGAGGTCGATGTGCAGACCGCTGCCCGGCTTGACGATGTTGACGACGACCAGGCCGATCACCATGGCCACGGTGGTCAGCACCTCGAAGTAAACCTTAATCCGCCCTGGTGGGAGCCGGTGTGCAGTTCGGCGACCGCGGCCGCTTGCACCTATCGCCGACGGTGAGACGGCTCGTCAGGTCCAGGCCGTGACTGAGACGCCAGCGGGTCGCCTCGATGTCCGGCAGTGGCGCCTTTCTCGTCGGCCGCCTTCTCCAGTCGGCGATCTGGGCCAACCCCTCCGTGTCGTCGTCGCGCGCCGCGTACAGCACGGTCATATGGCGGCAGTTCCCTCCAGGGAGAGGAGCGGGCCGCCGGCCGCGGCCAGGGTTTGCTCACACCAGATCGTCTTGCCGGCCCCCGTCTGCCGGGCGCCCCAGCGCTCCGTGAGCTGCGCGACCAGCAACAGCCCCCGACCGCCCTCGTCGAACACCCGAGCCCGGCGCAGATGCGGTGCGGTGCTGCTGGAGTCGGAGACCTCGCAGATCAGCACGCGGTCGTGGATGAGCCGCAACTGGATCGGCGTGCCGCCATACCTGATGGCGTTGGTGACCAGTTCACTGACCACCAGTTCGGTGACGAACGCGGCTTCTTCCAGCCCCCACTCGGCCAGGGCACGGACGGCGTTCGACCGTATCCGCGCCACCTCGGCGGGGTCAGCCTCCACGTCCCACACGGCGACCCTGCGCGCGTCCAGGGCCCGGGGCCGCACCAGGAGCAGGGCCGCATCGTCGGCGGGGCCCTCGGGCAGCAGCCTGCGTACGACGTGGTCGCACAGGGAGTCCAGCGTGCCCGTCGGAACGGCCAGCGCCTCCCGCAGGGCCTCAAGCCCCTCCCCGAGGTCACGGTGGCCGGAATGGATCAAGCCGTCGGTGTAAAGGGCGAGCAGGCTGCCTTCCTGGAGGGTGACGTCCATCGATTCGAACGGCAGCCCGCCCAGTCCGAGTGGCGGTCCCACGGGGATGTCCAGGAACTCAGCGGTGCCGTCCGGACCGACGACGGCGGGCGGCGGGTGGCCGGCAAGCGCCATGGAGCAGCGTCTGGAGACCGGGTCGTACACCGCGTACAGGCAGGTGGCCCCGATGTCCCCGGCGGCCTCCGCCCCCGGCGGCTCCGTGTCGGCCCCGGACTCCGCCGACAGCCGGAGGACCAGGTCGTCGAGGCGGGTGAGCAGTTCGTCGGGAGCGAGGTCGACATCGGCGAGGGTTTGTACGGCGGCGCGCAGCCGGCCCATCGTGGCGGCCGCGTGGATGCCGTGCCCGACCACGTCGCCGACCACCAGCGCGACCCTGGCTCCGGAGAGCGGGATCACGTCGAACCAGTCGCCGCCCACCCCGGAACGCTGTTCGGCGGGGAGGTAGCGGAAGGCGGCTTCCACCGCCGACTGCTCCGGCATCCGCTGCGGCAGCAGGCTGCGCTGCAGAGTGAGAGCCGCGGCGCGTTCGCGGGTGAAGCGCCGGGCGTTGTCCAGGCAGACCGCCGCCCTTGCCACCAGGTCCTCGGCGAGGGGAAGGTCGTCCTCGTCGAAGCTCTCCGGAGTCTCCCGCATGCGGGTGAACCACACCACGCCGAGGGTCGTGCCCCTGGCCTTCACCGGCACGATGATCCATGAGTGCGGGCCCATCCGCCGGACCCTCGCCCGCCGCTCAGGGGTCGCGTCGATCTCGTAGTAGGAGCGGATCGGCGGGGCGGTGCTGTCCCGGTACAGCGTCGGCCGGCCGGTGGCCAGGCACAGGGCGGCCGGCGAGTTCGCGAGGTAGACGTCCGCCTCGCCGACGGTGCGCTGTGCCGTGGTGACTCCCTCGCACAGGAACAGTTCCGCGATGCGCCGCAGCCGCACGGGGCCGGCCAGCGGCCCAGGAGGGGGTTCGTCGCCCTGGAGGATGACTTCCAGCAGGTCCACGCGGGCGAAGTCGGTGAACCTGGGTACGGACACCTCGGTGAGCTCCCGTGCCGTCTGCACCATGTCGAGGGTGCTGCCGATGTGCAGGCTCGCGTCGTTCAGCAGAGAGAGCCGCTCGCGGGCACGGCGCCTCTCGGTCACATCACCCACGAGAGCACAGACTCCGAGCGTACGGGCCTCCGCGTCCCGCAGCGGCGTCGCCGAGACACTGAAGACACGGGATCCGAGGCCGGTCAGGCCGGTGCCCTTGAGCTCGCTGACCTGCTCTTCGCCCGTGGCCATGGCCAGCCGCATCCGCTCCTCCCACTCCACCGCGTCGGGGCCGGCGAAGACCTCCGTCAGCAGGCGTCCGCATCGCTCCTCGTCCGGCAGGCCGCTGAGGCGGTGCATCGCGGCGCTCTGCCACACTCTGCGCAGCTCGGTGTCGTACACCGTCAGGGCCAGGGGCGAGTCCTGCAGAACCCAGCCGGACAGCGACTGCCGAAGTCGTTCCGCCGCCGGCCCGGACGGCGGAGTGATGAGCAGGACGGTGCCGGGTCCTCCTCCGGTGCTGTCCGCCCCCGGGGCGAGCCGGTAGCGGGAGACGGCCACGGCCAGCCGGTGCCCGTCCTTGTGGCGTACGCTCAGGTCCGGCTGCCACTCACCGTGCTCGGCAGCCCCTTCACCTCGAGCAGGCTCCCCGCCCGGGAGTACGGGGGCGTCCAGCAGCTCCGCCACGGACCGGCCGCCGGCCTCGGCGCTGGTGTGACCGAGCAGGCGTTCCGCTCCGGGCGTCCACCCGATGACCAGACCCTGCCGGTCGGTCACGACCACTCCGAGTGGCGGATAGGCGTCCATGCAGTCAAGGCTTGCGCCGGAAATATCCATAATCAACCGGAATAAGTCATTCTCTAGGTGATGGTGCGTTCAGGCCGCTTCGCCGCACGCTGAGATCGGTGCGGGCCAGCACGGTGAGTGCGGCACCGACGGCACGGGCGGGTTCGGTGAGCAGCCGGTCGTAGGTACGTGCCGCCAGGAACCGCAGTGTCCGGTCCGGGTCCAGGGCGAACCACGCACCGACGGTCCGCAGGCCGTGCGGGGTCAGCCGCCACAGCTTGTCGGCGTCCTTCACCACGGCGTCGTCCAGGTCGAGGGCGTCCCTGCGGGTGTCGTGCCCGTCGATGATGGTGACGATCCGCTCGGTGTCCCGCGCGGGGTAGCCGACTTCGGCGAGGATGCGGGCGGCGATGGCGGCGCCCTCGGTCTCGTGCCTGCGTACCGTCTCCTGCCCGGCAGGTCCGGCCCGCCCCGCGATGGCGGGCAGGATGTCCGCAGGGTCGACCGTCTTCCAGCCGGTGTCGTGCAGGAGGACGGCGGGCAGCACGACGTCCTCCCGTGCTCCTGGCAGGGCGTGCAGCAGTGCGGTCGCCAGCGCGAAGGCATACAGCGAATGGGCGTCGTTGTCGCGCACGTCCAGGTAAGGGAGGGCGCGTTCCCAGATCTCCCGCCGGGCGCCGGTCAATGGCACGGGCGAAGGAAGGGGGTCGCTCAGGGGAATCTCCGAGGCTGCCAGGGGGAGGGTCGGCAGCGACTCGCGGGCCGCCCGGTCGAACGTCATGACGTCTCCTGTCGTACGGGGCCGGTCAGTCGAGAAGGGTGACCGTGCCGGCCGTGCCGTCCACACGGATCCGACGGCCGGACCTGATGCGGGTGGACGCCGAGCCCGTCCCGGTGACGGCGGGCAGGGAGTACTCGCGGCAGACGATGGCGGCGTGGGACATGACTCCCCCGATGTCGGTAACGGTCGCGCGGACCTTCCCGAAGGCCGGCGTCCAGCTGGGCGCGGTGACCGGGGCGACCAGGATGTCGCCCTCCTGGAGGAGGTCCAGCTCGTCGGGGCTGCGGATCACCCGGGCCGTGCCTTCGGCGACGCCCGGCGAGGCGGCCATGCCGGTCAGGTCGCCCAGGTCGCCGGGGGCTGCCAGCCACGACCGGATCCGCTCGCCGGTGATGCCCCACAGCATGACGCTGAACGGCTCGGTGATGGCGCGCGGCGGCTCGTTCAGCGCCGGTTCCGGACGCTGCCGGGCGAGCGCGGCCACGATTCGGCGCCGCCGTTCCACCTCCGCCGGCCAGTGACCGGGGCCGGCCGGCTCGACGCCGATCGCCCAGCCGGACACCTGGTCGAACAGCGCGGCCCGGACTTCGTCCCGCGTGAGGTAGAACATGTCGTTCGCACCGGGCCAGAACCCCGCCCGGTGCAGCAGGGCGGACAGCTCCCTGGCCTTGCGCCAGAAGACACCCATCGTCCAGTGCTCGATGTAGAAGTTGTGGTTCTCCACATACGGGTAGACCTGGCGGGCGAGGCCCAGCTTCGCCTCGAAGTCGGCACGTGCCGGGGCGTCGAGCAGCGCGGCGTACTCGCAGGTGATCCGCTCGCGCTCGGCGGCGAGTTCGGCGAGGCGCCGGTCGATGGCCTCACCCCGCCGCAGGCGCAGGATGTAGTCGCGGACATACCCCAGGGGAAGCGAGGGAGTGTCCCTCCAGTACCGGTCGTCGCTGTAGAGGCCATTGCCCGAGGTGAAGTTGAACCAGGGATCGCGGGCGGCGTTCCAGGCGTCGAGCCAGTCGCGGCCCCACGGCTCGCGGCTGAGGGCGGTCAGGGTGTGCTCGCCTGGGTCGGGCACGGTCAGTGCCCTGTCGGCGCCCAGTTCGACAGCGAGCCTTGCCAGTTTCCTGAGCTCCTCGTCCGGACGGAACAGCTCCATGTCCACGCCCGTGACCATCGCCGCGATGCCCTGGTCCGGGATGTCCGGGAACCATTGCTTGCAGAAGTGGAAGAAGTCCAGGTAGGCCGCGTAGCCGAGGTTCAGGAACTCGAAGTGGTACTGCCAGGCGCGGTGGCAAAGGGCGAGGAGCCGGTCGTACCCGCCGAGCAGGTCATCGGCGGCGCCCAGGCCGGAACCCGCTTCGACGTCCTCGTACGGCTGGACCTCCGGCAGTTCGCCGAAGCTGATCGACTCCAGTTCACGGATGGTGCCGAGGACCTTGCCCTTCCAGTTCTCCAGCAGCCTGTCCCAGTTCGCGTAGTAGTACCCGGCGCGTTCCAGGAACTGCTGTGCTCGGGCAGGGATCCGGCTGTCCGGCGCGGCCACCGGGCTCAGGTAGACATGGCCCTGGTGGATGCGGAACATGACGCCGTACGCGGGCGGTACGACGAAGTGCCGGGTGTTGAACTGACCCAGGCACTTGAACGCGAGCTCGGGGATGACCGTCTCGAACGGCTTGACCACGGTGGGCCAGTGCTGGCTGTCGCGGAACCAGAAGCGCTCCTCCTCGGCCGAGCGCCGCCAGGGCTGGAAGAGCATGTAGTACGGGTACAGCCGTTCCCACCCCTCCGCGGCCGCGGGGGAGGTCATCTCGTAGGGGCTCGGGAAGGCTGTGCGCGAGACCGTCATCTTGACGTGCTCCTTACAGGGCTCGCAGGCGGGCGATGCCGACTCGGCGTGGGCGAGTCCTTCGACGGCGACCGAGCCGAGGGGGCATATCGGCTACCTCCCAGGGCGAAGGAGGGTGTCGAGGATGCTGGAGACGCCCGCGCCGTGGCTCGCCCGGGCAGGTGTCCTCGGCCGACTGCTCCAGACCGTCTCGGGCCGCGTCTGGAGCAGTCTCACGGAGGCCCCCGTACCCGTGGAGCCGTCCGGGTGCTTGTCGACCGCCCACTCGATGTCCTGCGGGCAGCCGTATTGCCGCTCGGCGGCCCTGGCCAGGCGGGCGATCTCCACGACCTCCCCCTGGTCCAGGCAGGGGACCTGCTGACGGCCCTCCTCGACTGCCCGCCGTGCGAGCCCGTGCCCGCCGGGGGCGGGAAGCAGTTCCTGGTGCTTCGGCGACACCGTCGTCCGCACCGTGCTGAGCAGTACCTTGTCCACCAGGTAGGCATCCGGGGTCACCTCGCCGGACACCATGAGCTGCCCCAGTCCCCAGATCGCCTCCACCCGTATCTTGGAAGGGTCGCCGTCAGCCGGGTTGACGGTCACGGCGGCGCCGGAGGTACGGGCATCGACCATCTGCTGCACTGCGACCGCCATGCGCAGCCCCCGCTGCGGCAGCCCCCGGGCCACGCGGTAGATGATTGCGCGGTCGGTCCACAGGCTCGCCCAGCAACGCCGGACGGCCCCGAGCACGGCATCGGCACCCCGGATCCACAAAAACGTGTCGTACTGCCCGGCGCAACTCGCCTCGGTCAGGTCCTCCACTTCGGCGCTCGACCGGACGGCCACCGCGACATCCGGGCAGCCGACGGCCCGGCAGAGCTCCTCGTACGCCGCCGTCACCGCCGACGCGACCGGTGAGGGCACGGGCTGGTCAATCACCATGCAGCGGATCTCGGCGCCGCGCGCCGCCACAGCACCCGGATCGGCGACGAGCCCGGCAAGGGCGGCGTCGACGGCCCGGCGCAACCCGCCGCGGTCGAGCAGCGCCTCGAAGGCATCCATGGTCACCACGAACCCGGGCGGCACCGGAGCACCGGCCCGGGTCATCACGATGAGCGCGGCGCACTTGCCGCCGAGCCTGCTCGTCCCGGCCTCGGCAGAGTTGTCGAACGCGAGGGTGTACGGAGAGTTCACGGGCCTCTCACTCCCTGCCACGGACTTCACCGCATGGCCGCCAGGCCATTCCCGCCGTGCCCCGTTGCGCGAAGGCACAGCGCCCTGAAGGTCAGCCTATGACGCCCAGTGCCCTCCCGCAGCAGGTCATGGCGCCCGGCGTGTGCGGCGGGTGCCGCGGTGCCGCCGGCGTCGTAACTGCGGGCGGCGCTGCGACGTAAGGTCGCGGAGGGCGCCCACACCCTGTTCTCTCCACTGAGGGACCTGTTCGCTCTCCACTGAGGGACCTGTTCGCCGCGATCTTCTTCGTCCGAGTCGGTAGCGACGTGGTGGCGTCGATCGTCGGCAGTCCGGCCATCGGTGTCGGAGTTGTCCAGGTGCCGTCGGAATTCTGCTCTGCCTCTTCCATCGTGAGGACGGTGCCACCGGGCTCAGATCGATCACACCTGTGAGCCCTCAGCCTCTCCGTCCCTTTTACGAGACGGATGGCGTTTGCGGACGCCGCAGCACTGCTCGTTGCCCAACTCTTGCCCGGCGGAGAGGACTTCAACAGAGTACCGACGGCCCGCCGCCTTCTCCTGACGCTGGCCCGGCGGAAACCCCTCAAGCAATGTCGTGGATGTTGTGCTCGGTCAGGTCGGATGCGTGCCGGGCAATGGCGCGGTAGTCGGCGTCGTCGTGCAGGACGGCCAGTCCGTGATGGGCTGCGGTCGCGGCGATGACAAGGTCCACCGCCGAAGCGCTGCGGTGCTCCCCGGCCCGAGCCATCCGGTGTTGCACTGCGCTGATCCAGCGCCCCGCATTCTTCGGTACCGACACATCGGGGTACAGGTCGGTGAACATCTCTGTGATCTCGTCGTACTCGCGTCCGTTCCGGGCGCTGTGGAGGAATTCGGCGCGCTGCACGTAGCAGGACGCGATGGCCCCGGCGTCGATCGCGTCGTACCAGGCCGATTGCAGTTTCGGGTCGCGGAGCAGCCGGACCAGGCCCGATGTGTCGAGCAGGTAGATCACCGGCTGTTCTTCTCCGCCCAGTGCAGGCGCTCGGCGTCCTCGACAGCACCCCACTCACGCGCACGCTCAAAGTGGCGACTGATGCGCGCGGCACGCTCCTGCTGCTCGGCGTAGAAGTGCAGAGCGAGATTGACGGCCTCCTTCTTCGTCCTGACCTTGGACAGAGCCATCGCACGTTCCAGGGCGTCATCGTCGATGTCGATCTGGGTTACAGACATACATCGCCTCCCTTGCAATGTTGGTGATATACATAGAAGGATACGTCACCAACATTCGCGGGTCCAGGCGGGCATGTCGGATCCCGGCATGCACAGCCGCGAAGGACGATGGAGCCGTGCCCATAGCGTGCCCGTAAGAGCAGAAAATCACGGTCAACGGCGGCGCAACCCGATCCATGCAACCAGCCCAGGAAGAAGCCATCTGTACAGGTCAGAGCAGTAGAGCCTGCCCAAGCGCCGTCGCTTCCCAAGCTGCGCGAGTTCGATTCTCGTCACCCGCTCCAGCGAAACCCCCAGGTCATCGGCCGGGGGGTTGTTTGTTGGCCAGGCCAGTCGGCAGGTGCCGCAGCACAACCGAACCACAGGCGTAGTCGTACCTCCAGCTGGTTGCCGGAAGCATCGGCTTCTGCCCCAGTTGCCGTGGCGGGCGTGCGTTCTCGTCACCGTCCACGACCGCGTCTGTGCTGCCCTCGTTGACCGGGCAGAGCCAGCGGCGCCGCACCGCTCGTCCGGCCGCTCTGGAGGTCGCGGGTGTGCTCTGCCGTCCAGAACCGGCGGGAGAACACCTTCTGCTCGTCCCTAGTCCGCAGCTGCTTCAGCACTGACGTGAAGGCACTTCGGTGATGGGCACTTGCTCGCTGGGCAGGAGCGGCCGCGGACCCGTTGAGGTTCGCCTCCTCGAGGGCGAGGACGTGGCGGGCGAGGGTCCCGGCCGGCAGCAAGGAGACGCAAATATGTGTCAGGCAGTCGAACACATGGCCCTGGAGCGGGGTGATCGGGCTGTCCACGCGGGCGATCTGCTTGAGCAGGATGGCGATCTCGCCTCCGTCCCTCTCGGCCCCGCCACCACGGAGCACTGCGTCGAGCTGGCTGCGAAGGCCGGCCGAGGCCAGCGCCAGGACCAGCGGGGCGACCAACGCCGGGGGCATCAGGCGGGCGCGTTCCAGCAGTGCCTCCGTCGTGAGTTCCGTTGCGTTGCCGTGGTGCAGGATGGTGAGGAACTGCCCGGCGTGTCCGGTGGGCCGGTCTTCGAGTGTGGACGCGAGCACCGTTTCGACGTGAGAAGGCAGTGCCACGTCGTTCAGTGTCCGGAAGAGGAGCGCCGCATCGCTGGGGCTGGTCATCCCGGCCGCATGTTCCGGCACCCAGTGGACCTCCCGGTGTCTCTCGTCGAGAGCGCGCAGGAGGGCGAGGAAGTCGTCCGGAGTGCGCCGGGCCGCCGACACGATCAGCACGTCGCACGCGAGCGTGCCGTTGCCGGTCGCGTGCAGATCGTTGATCAGAGTGGCCACATCACATGGCGCGCGTGTCAGCGCCGCGCGTTCGAGGACGGCTGCGGAGGCCGCGTGGTTACGCACCACGCGTAAGGCGGAGACCAGGGCCACCAGGTGACCGCTGCTGCGCGACTGGGCGTTGTCGAACACGAAGTCGGCGTCTCGGAGCAGTCCGCGGCACGAGAGCGAGTCGATCAACTCCGTGACGTCGGTGGCCGGGCGGGCGGAGACGGCTTCTGCCTGCAGGGCTTGAGCGAGACCGTCCCAGCCGTTCTCTCCCAGCCCGTGACTGATCTCCACGATGTCCGACACCGGCCGTTCGGACACCGCTGCGCGCAGGGCCTGCGGGAGCGCGGCGGCCGTTGGACCGGTCGCCAGTAGATTCACTGCGTCCAGTACCTGGGGCACCTCGCGTGTGGCGAGGAACGCTCCGAGCAGCACGGCGACGTGCTCGGAAAGGTGTTCGCGGTGGAGGGCGATCGCGAATGCGGCGGTGTCACCCGGCGTGTGCAGGCGGACTGATTCCTGCAGCAACCGGGCGCCGAGGTCGATGAGACGGGAGCGTTCCAGTTCCGACGCCAAACGACCGAGGTCGTCGACCGGGCGGGTGAGCACCAGTACGGGCAGCGCTGCCTGGGCGTGCGCCGCTAGTCCCGCTCCGTCCAGTCCTGCCAGGAGGACCGCGACCTCGTGGACCGGCCGGGACCTGCTGACGGACGTGACCAGTTCACTGGCCATGGCACGTTGGGTCCGCGACTCCAGGTCGCTGACCACGCTGACGAGTTCCGGCACGGACGCGGTCCGGTCCGTGGCCTCCAGCGCCGCCATCAGTGAGGGGACAACTGCCGCTTCCTGCCACAGTTCCTGAACTGTCTCCAGTTGCGACTCCAGCATGCAGCACTGGTCCTCCGCGGCGATCAGTTCGGCCTGCGTGACGGCCAGTGCCTCCTTCAGGTAGGTGATCTCCTGCTGGAGGTCGTCGCACTCACGCCCAAGCTGTTCGTACTCGACCTGCCACAGGTCGAGTTCGGCTCGGTGCGCCTGTGCCTGCTGGTCGAGTTCGATGGCCAGGTCACGGCAGCGGGCTTCTGCCTGGGACAACCGCCGCATGCGGTCCAGCAGAGCCTCCTCCAGTGCCTGGGCGTGCGTCTGCTTCCGCCGGGCCTCCTCGTCGGCGAGGGCCAGTTGGTCCTCCAGTTTCTGCTTCTTACTGGCGGGCTTGCTCGACTGCAGAAGTGCATCGGGCCCGATCTTGCTCAGGGCCCACAGGCTGCTGGATCGGCGGGCCCCCTGCCGGAGTGGCCATCCACAGGAGTGTGGAAGGGCAGCACGGGAATGCCGTGGGCGTCGAAGGGGCTGGCGTCGAGGTAACGCTGCCCACCGGTGCCGCACAGACAGTGGGTACTACCCGGTGGCTGCCGCAAGGTCGGCGAGGCGCTCGGAGCGGCCTTGCCGGGGCGGGATCGCGCTGCTGTCACCCACCCTCCCCGACCAGCCGTCAGGCGTTCGCCACCGCCGGCGTCAGGTCTGTCGTGCTCCGCAGCGAACGGGAAGCGGTCAAGGCGAAAAAATCTGCGGATCTTCGCGGCAACCTTTTCGGCCTCTCGGACCACTAAGCGTTGTCCGGCCAAGTGGTCCGGTCAGATGCAACGGCTGAAAGAGAGAGCACAGGCATGTCCCTGGAACCAGAGCACAGACATGTCCCAGGCCCACCCACGTCACCGGTGGCGTCCCGCGTCGGCGGCCACCGTGCCGACGGCGGCGCGCGCGGTGGCCGCCCGAAGCATCGTGGCCGTCGGTTGCTCGCGCGTCGGGGTTTCTGGGCGGGTCTCGCCATGGTGGTCGTGGCCGGCTCGGCTGTCGTGGTCAACCAGGCTTCGGCGCAGCAGAAAACCGTGGATCTGAAGAAGTGGTACGTGCTGGTCAACCGCAACAGCGGCAAGGTGCTGGACGACCGCGGCTCCGCCAAGAACGACGGCGCGGCGGTGGTGCAGTGGAGCCGTCACGGCGGGGCCAACCAGCAGTGGCGGTTCGTCGACTCGGGTGACGGGTACTACCGGCTGCAGAACCGGACCTCCGGCAAGGTGCTGGACGACTTCGGCTGGTCGAAGACCGCCGGCTCCGCCATGGTGCAGTGGAAGGACCTGAACGCCACCAACCAGCAGTTCAAGCTGGCCAAGTCGTCGGACGGCCACGTGCGTTTGGTCAATCGCTTCAGTGGCATGGCTGTCGGTGTCAAGAACGCCACCAAGGCCAACGGGGGCGACGTCGTCCAGAACCGCGACCAGGGCGGTGCCAACCAGCAGTGGAAGCTCGTCGCGGTCGGTGGCGTCGCCGGCGGCACCGGGAACCCGGGGAACTCCGGCAGCACGCCCACGCCCGGCGGCAGCACTTCGGCGAGCCCGGCTCCGAGCGGCAGCGCTCCTGCGTCGCCGCCGGCGTCTCCGACCCCCGCCAACGGCAGCTCGACGCCACGTTTCATGGGCAGCGACAAGGTGTTCATCGGCGGTTCGATGACTGACGCCTCGGCGAACGCCGCGCCGTTCGACGTGCGCTACGCCTACATACACAGCCAGCCCGCCCCTTCGTCGGCCGCCTATACGGCATCGCGTTGCAAGGATGAGTGGTCGGGCTGGTGGGGCTGCTGGGGCGGCAACACCACCGCGCCCGGCAATCAGGTGACCTGGCAGGACGCCCAGGCGGCCAAGGCCACCTACCAGGGCAAGTCGCGACCGCAGAAGTACCTGTGGACCTGGTACTCGTTGCGCGACCTCGGGGACGCGGCAGGCGAGGGCGACGGCCCGGGCGAGGTCAAGGCCATCAACAGGCTCGACCTGCTCACCCGGTACCTGAACGACTACCGGTTCTTCCTCCAGAAGATCGGAAATTCCCACGACATGATCGACCTGGAGCCCGACTTCTGGGGCTTCGCCCGGTCGCTCGGCAATCTGCACCAGGTTCCCTCGCAGGTCTCGGGCGCCAACCCGACGGACTGCGGATCGCAGGAGAACAGCGCCGCCGGACTCGCCCAGTGCCTGATCTCGATGGCACACAAGTACGCGCCGAACGCCGCCGTGGGGCTGCACCTCTCCTGCTTCGACTGGGAGAGCAACCTCCAGAAGTGCGTCAAGGACTACGCGGACCTCGGGGCGAAGAACGCCGACTTCCTGGTCACCGATGTGTCGGACCGCGACGCGGGCTGGTACGCACAGCCGGCCCACGGCAGCCGTGACACCTTCTGGACCGACCAGAAGGCCGCCGCCTCGCTGAAGTTCTGGAAGACGATGGCCGAGTCCGTGGGCAAGCCGGTGGTCCTGTGGCAGATCCCCGTGGGCAACATGGCAGGGAACAACACTCCCGGCCACTTCAAGGACGACAAAGTGGACTGGCTCTTCGGCCACATGGACCAGGTGGCGAACGCCCACATCGCCGGCCTGCTGTTCGGTGCGGGGTGGACGGAGCAGACGACGCCCGAGACCGACGGCGGAAACCTGATCCGCAAGACGATCGCGTATCACAACTCGGGTGGTACACGCCTCAAGTAGGCGAAGCCGACGAATGCGCCCCCACTCTTCGATGGGGGCGCATTTCGTCATCTTCGTCGGGCTGAGGACTTCTCCGGAAGGGGACGATCGTGCTGACCGGTGACGGCGGGGAAGCCGAGTTCGACCGCGAGGCCGGGACAGTGCGTGCCGTCCCGGTCGATGAATGCGCCGTGTGGCGGAAGGTGAATGCGGCCCGGGACGCCGGCGCCCACACCGCGCAGGACCAGGAGCCCACCCATCAGCCCGACAAGCCTCGCCGAGCCTCCGTCTGGTCCCCAAACGACTGGAACCCCAGCCGGCGCACGGCTGGGGTTCCTCGACGCGGAGAGTAGCGGTCAGCGGGTGGAGGTGCCCACGCCGTAGACCGCTCGTCTACGCGCCGGTGCAGCGCACCCGATCGCCATCACCGTGGATCAGGCGGGTCAGCGCTTCAGGGTGAGGATGCCGGGCCGGTACGGCAGGTTGTCGTAGGAGGTGTTCGGCGGTGTATCGGGGGACTTGCCCTGGTAGAGGAACTGCAGGTTGCAGGGGTCGATGGTCATGGTCTGGTCGGGGTTGGCGCGGACCAGGTCGCCGTGGCTGATGTCGTTGGTCCAGGTGGCACCGCTGTTGGCCTTGCCTGCGAAGGGGTTGGACTCGGTGGCGGCCTGCGGAGTCCACGGACCGTTCAGGCTGGAGGCGGTGAACGAGCGGAAGTAGCGCTGCTCGCCCGCACCGCGAGCCTCGACGATCATGAGGTACTGGTTCTGGCCCTGGACCTTGTAGACCTGCGGTGCCTCGAACAGGTTCTTCACCGTGTCGCTCATGACAGTCGTGTACGACGAGCCGAAGCTGCCGGGGAAGTTCCCGATCGGCATGGTCGACTTGTAGATCTTGCCGTTGTCACCGGCGAAGAACAGGTACATGTTCTTGTCGTCGGCGATCAGGGTCTGGTCGATCGGGCCGGTGGGGGATTCGGTGCGGGGGATGCTGCCGGTGAACAGCGGCTGCGGCGCGGACCAGCCGTTGGGGTTGGTGGGGTCGCTGGAGGTGCGGTAGCTGAAGGGCGACGGACCCCACTGGTACGCCAGCACCCAGATCTTCTTGGGCGCGAAGTAGAACAGCGTGGGTGCCACCGCGTTCTGGCTCATGCCGGTCTGGCGGGCCGACGCCATGTCCGACCAGTTCGTGAAGGGGCTGAACGCCATAGAGCCGTAGGCCGATCCCGAGTAGTTCGACCCGTAGACCAGGTGCTTGCCGTTGTAGGTCACGGTGGTGAAGTCCTTCAGCGAGGCCCACCCGTTCGCCGGCTGTGCCAGCGCGCCCGTCGAGGTCCACCGGTACGTCGACGGAAGCGCACACGTGTCGCTCTTCGGCGCCGCGGCCGGCTGGAAGTTCCAGCGCTGGTTGGCGCCGCCGCCGTTGGTGTCCCAGATCTGGACGGGAGTGCCGTTGGCGGTTCGACCGCCGGGGAGCTCCAGCGCGCGGCCGCTGGCGACGTTGGTCAGCGTGTAGGTGCCGTCGCTGTTCCGGTGGGCCTTCCAGTGCTGGTGGGCGCCGCCGTTGGAGTCCCAGACGATCGTTCTCGTCCCGTTGGCCGTCCGGTTGGCCGGCTCGTCCAGTACCCGGCCGCTGGCGATGTTGGTCAGGGTGTAGGTGCCGTCGCTGTTCCGGTTGGCCCGCCACTGCTGGTTGGCGGCGCCGCTGGCGTCCCACACCTGGAGCGGGGTGCCGTTGTCGTTCTGTCCCGCGGGCTCGTCGAGAACGCGTCCGGCGGCCGCGTTGGAGAGCGTGTAGACGGTGCCGGAGGTGATGCCCCCGGCCTGTGTGCCGCCGCTGCCGGTGCCGCCCAGGGCGCTGAGCACCGCGCTGTAGGCGGGCTTCTTGTTGCCGCCCGCGTCGAACAGCAGCGCGTTCTCACCGGTGCGCCAGGAGTCGCTGTCGCGGATGCCCCACACCGTGATGCCCGTGCAGCGAGCAACGTTCATGCACGCCTGGACGGCGTTGGTGTACGCGGTGGCGGACGCCTGGGCGATGTCGAGCTCGGTGATCTGGACGTCCACGCCGAGCGCGGCGAAGTTGGACAGGGTGGTCTGGAAGCTGGCCGGCGGGCCGCCGGCGGCGAAGTGGCTCTGGAGGCCGACGCAGTCGATGGGGACACCACGGGACTTGAAGTCCTTGACCATCTTGTAGACGCCCTGGGTCTTGGCGTCGGACCAGTTCTCGATGTTGTAGTCGTTGTAGCAGAGCTTGGCGGAGGGGTCGGCGTTCCGGGCGGTGCGGAAGGCCTCCTCGATGAAGCCGTCGCCCAGTACGTCCTGGAACACGGAGCTACGGTGCCGGCCGCTGCCGCCGTCGGCGAAGGCCTCGTTGACCACGTCCCAGGCGTAGATCTTGCCCTTGTAGTGGGTCATCGTCTGGGTGATGTGGTTCTTCATCACCGTGCGCAGGGTGCCCGCGTCGGTGATGGACTTGACCCAGCCGGGCAGTTGGGAGTGCCAGACCAGCGTGTGGCCGCGCAGGCGCTGGCCGTGCGCGGAGGCGTGGCTGACGATCGAGTCGGCGGCGGCGAAGGTGAACTTCCCGCGGGAGGGCTCGATGGCGTCCCACTTCATCTCGTTCTCCGGGGTGATCATCTTGAATTCCCGGTCGAGAATGGCGGAGTACGTGGAGTCGCCGAGCCTGCCCGCGGCCACTGCCGTGCCGAAGTAGCGGCCGCTGCCGGCCGCCGCGTCGGCGGCCGTGGCCGGTGCGGCGGCCTCCGGCGTGCGTGCGGCCAGGGCGACCAGCGGTACGGCGGCACCCGCGGCGGCGAGAACTACGGAGGCGGCGATCACGCGGCGGGTTGCCGGACGGCGGCGATGAGAGCGGTTCTGATCTGACAACGGTATGTCCTTCTGGCACAGCGGGCCTTGATCCGGCCCCGGATACCTGTCAGTTGCCGCCCTGCACACAAAGGTTGCCGCGATCGAGGGAAGCATTTTCACGGCCGCCGTCGTCGCCTTGCCGCACAGCGGCGTTCACCGTGCCGGGACGAACCCTCCCCGGACCGACGCGGAGCCGCCCGAACCCTGTGCGTCGACGAGGTAGCCGTCGCCCGCGGCACTGCGCGCGTCGGCGCCGTTGTTGAACTGCGCGGCGAACTCATGGCTCCCGGCCGGCACGGTCAGGCCCGGCTTGAGGACCCAGCGGTAGACCAGCGCGCCGCCGGCCTCCTGGGCGGTGACGGTGAAGTCACCACTCGGCAGGGTCTGCCAGGTGCCGGTGTTCTTCACCCCACCGGTCTGCACGATCCGGATCTCGACCGTGAGCGAGGTGAGCGGCTGGGTCGTCTTGAGGACGAGGTTGCTCTGCGTCCAGTAGACGGTGCTCTGCGGATCCAGCGAGCCGGCCGACCGCAGCGGCCCGTTCCGGCTCTCGTCGGCGGTCGGCGAGGGGCTGGTGCTGGTGGCCGACGGAGTTGGGCGCGAGCTGCCCGGTGTGGTGGCCGGGGGCGGCACGACAGGGGTCGGGCGGGCCGACGTCGGGTGCGGGGAGCCGGCAGTCGGGGGCGGGGTGGCAGGCGTGGTCACGGTGGGCGGCGGCGACGGGGTCGCGACGATGGCGGCGACGGCGAGGCCGCCGGTCGTCAGGATGCCGCCGGCGGCGAGCCCGGCGAGGGCGACCCTGGTCCCGGACCTCGCGAACGGTCGCGCACGGTGACGGACGGCGGGGCCGGCCATGCCGCGTTCCACCCGGGCCAGCATCCGCGCGCGGTCGGGCCGGTGGGCCTCGGCGGCCTCGCGCAGCCGACGGTCGATCTCCTCGTTCACCGGTTCCTCCTTCCTGGCACCAGGTCCCCGGCCGCGTGCGCGCCCAGTAGCTTTTCCAGCTCGGCCATTCCCTTCGAGGTCTGGCTCTTCACCGTTCCGACCGATATGCCGAGCGCTGCCGCGGTGTCCTTCTCGGACAGGTCGAGGGCGTGTCTCAGCACCACGCAGGCGCGCTTGCGGTACGGCAGCCGGGCGAGCGCCGCGCGGACGTCCAGCACGGCCGCCGTGTCCGGCCCCTCCACCTTCTCGGGGCTGCGGGACCAGAACAGCGTGATCCGGCGTCTCTCCCGGACCGTGCTGCGGATCCGCCCCCGCGCCAGGTTGGCCACCACGCCGCGGGCGTAGGCGAGCGGGTGGTCGGCCTGCCGCAACCGGTCCCAGCGCTGCCACAGGGCGACCAGGGCATCCGCCGCGAGGTCGTCCGCCGCGTCGGTCTCGCCGGTCAGGAGGTGTGCCAGACGGGCGAGTTCGGCATAGTGGCGTTCGAAGAATTCGTGGAACTCCGCGGACGCGTCATCGAGGACCATCCCCCGGTCGCCCTCTCCTTGCCATGATGTGCGCATTGGTTGCGTGTTTAACAACAACGGGGGGCGCAGCTTAACAGTGCTCCGTCTGGGATTCGAACGGTGGTCGTGCTCGGTTGCGGGGCGGTGAAGGCTGACCAGCGGGCTGGTCAATGCCGGGCGAACCGGACGCCGGTCGGCTGCGCGATGTCCGGCTGCACGGCGGTGCCGTCGACCATCAGCCGCTCCCCGTAGATGTCGGTGGTCCTTCACCGGTTCCGCTCCCGGGGGGGACGGCACGCCATCACACCGACGACCAGCAGCGCAAGGGAATGCCCGTGACCAGTCCGCGCCTGCGCCACGGTTGCGGCGCGGCGTGCTTCGTTGCCCACATGCCCGTCCATCCGGTAGTTCGACTCGGCCTTCCGGCTCCCAGTTGCCGCAGAGGACGAGAAGGTTGCCGCCCCGACGCTGTTTTCTCGGCGACCGGCCAGGTGGGCAAGTCCTCAATGCCCCTGGCGCCTCGTCCTCCCCGACGGGCGACGTAGGTGGAATGGAGAACCTCTCCGGGTTTTTGAGATCCCGGGTGCCGGCCACCGGTCTTCACGTCCGTAAGGATCCCGGACAGGTGATCGCCGCACCCTCGCTGCGCGAGCGGCTCACCGGTGGCACCCTGGGCCGCACCACCGGCCGCGAGGACTCCACGCTCGTAGGCGAGGAGGCCCACTGACATGGAACCGATCACGAGGCAGGCCGGGGAACAAGAGGGTCACGGGGCCGGGGCGTCCGCCGGGCCGGCTGACGCGTCGGCGGTGATGTCGGCATGCGGGGTGGTCAAGCGCTTCGGCGACGTCCGGGTGCTGAACGGTATCTGTGGTGCTGGTGGAGACGGTCCGCAAGACCGGTCTGGATCAGGCGATATCGGCGGCGTTGGCGCCGTGGCGCAAGCCGCGGGCGGTGCATGATCCGGGCAAGGTCCTGCTGGATATGGCGCTCGCGGTCGCGCTGGGCGGGGACTGCCTGGCGGACGTCGGTCTGCTGCGGGCCGAACCGGCGGTGTTCGGGCCGGTGGCCTCCGATCCGACGGTGTCCCCGCTGATCGACGCGCCGGCAACGGACGGGAAGCGGGCGCTGACTGCACTGCGGCAGGCCCGCGCTCATGTCCGTGCATCTGTATGGAGGTTGGCCGGGGAGGCGGCGCCGGATGCGGCCGGGCAGGTGGTCGTAGACCCCTGGACGGAGTGCTGGTGATCGCGCATTCCGAGAAGCAGGATGCGGCCGCGACCTGGAAGAAGACTTTCGGGCACCATCCGCTGATGGGGTTCGTCGACCACGGCCGGGGCGGGTCCGGGGAGCCGGTGGCCGGGCTGCTGCGGCCCGGGAACGCGGGCAGCAACACCGCTGCAACACCGCCCTGCGGGAAGTGCTGGAGAACCGGCGGCGCGCTCTGGCACTTACCCGCCTGCGTGCAGCTGCGGAGGAGGGCGTCTTCGACCTGGACCTCTTCGAGGACAAAGGCAACTACCGCCGGTGAACGCCGCGCAGTTCCTGATCGACACCAGCGCACTCGCCCGCCTGCTGCGCGGCGACGCCGAACAGTACGGGTGGGACCAGGCGGCAGCGGCCGGGCTCATCGCCACCTGCCCCATCACCGAGCTGGAGTTCTTCTACAGCGCGCGCTCCGCCGCCGACCGTACACAGGGCATCGAGGACATGCGCCTGCTGTTCGGCTGGGTGCCGGTCGACGACCGCGCCTGGCAGGTCCAGGAGATCCTCACCCAACGCGGACAGCACCGCAGCGCCGGGGCCGTCGACCTCGTGGTGGCCGCCACGGCCGAGTTGCAGGGACTGACCCTGCTGCATCGCGACCGGGACTTCGAGTGCATCGCCGCCGTCACCGGCCAGGCACTCCAGTGGTACGGCCCCGAAGCGGGCAAGTGACAAGGGACCGAGCTGCACGTGCTCTGCCCACCAGTCTTCGCAGTCCGTGCCCACAGCGTGCCCGTAAGAGCGGACAGCCACGGCCAACAGCGGCTCCATCGACCTCGGACAGGACTGCTGCTTCAATACGTATGCCCAGGTCACAAGCTATGTGACCTGGAAAGCGCCGTCGCTTCCCAGGCTGAGAGCGCGAGTTCGATTCTCGTCACCCGCTCCAGAGAGAAACCCCAGGTCAGCAACCTGGGGTTTGTTTGTTGTCTAGACCAATTTGGGGGCTCCGTACCCTCCGCGTGTCCTAAGTCGCGGGCGAGTAACGTACAGAGCCTTCGAGTGCCGCTTCAGGCACCACGAGGCCGAATCATCCCATCGCGAGACGCATTCTCGGTGACCTGGGTCACAAGGTGCGCGAAGGTCGACCAAGTCGCGTAAGCAGAGCAGCAGTTGTCAGGTGCGCCAGTGCCGCTGCTCGCGCGGTCGTCGCGCTCAGGAGCACCTCACCGACCAGTAGCTCTCGACTCTGGTGATGAGGAGCGCCCCCACTCCATCTGCCTCCCACACCAGCCTGACCACGGAATCGGGCGTCTCTGCCCGTTGGCAAAGGACGGGGACTACCTCCTGCCCCTGGACAAGGGTGATTCACCCTCGTCCAGGGGCACGGTCCGGCAACGGAGGCTCAGTGCGCGGCGCGGCGGGCCAGCGCCCCACGCGAGCGGGTCACCAGCGCGGCCAGCAGGGCGGCGCCGAGGGGCACGGCCACCAGGAGGGCGGCGAGCGTCTCCCAGGGGACGATGATCGGCACGTACGGCGGGGCGTCACCGGCGCCGCCCCAGCCGTTGTCGAGAGCCTCCTGGTAGGAGCGCATCTGCTCGCGCTCCTCGGTGAGCCGCAGCCCGACCGCGGGCAGGACACCGGCCGCCGAGCCGAGGACCACACCCATCGCGGCGACCACACCGCACTGGAAGCCGCTGAGCATGCGGCGCACCCGAGGCGGGGCTCCGACCGCGGCGAGCGTCTTGAGATCGGCCTCCGCGTCGGCCTGGGCGAGACCGGTGGCGATGCCGGCCGCACCGATGGTGACCAGGCCGGCGAAGACGGTCAGCGCGAGCAGGACGAGCCCGTTCTCGTCGACCCAGCCCTGCTCCACGGTCAGCTCGACGTTGCTGCCGAGCTTGGCGATCTCGGCGTCGAGCTTCTGCCGCTCCTCGGTGCTGGGGATCCGGTCGGTGCTGAAGAAGGCGCCGAGGGGGACGGTGGTCAGTCCGGCGGCCTTGGCGGCGGCGGGGCTGAGCACGCTCTGCACTCCGTAGGAGTCGGGCGAGCCCGGCACCTGGTAGGCGGGGAAGGACTTCAGCTCGCCCGGGACCGGCTTGTTCTGCTCGGCGGCGCGGTCGGCGGCCTTCGGGTCGGTGATCAGCTTGATGCCGACGGCGCCGTTCCTGTCGACCTGGGGCTTGTGGAAGCTGACGAGCTTTCCGTCGGCGAGTGCCTTGGTCGCGCCCGGGTCGTCGATGCCGAGGACTTTCAGGAGCGGAGCGTCGGCGATGAGGAGACCGCCATCGACGTAGATGCCGTTGCCGTCGGGCGAGAGGCAGCGCCAGTCCTTGGCGAGCGCGCGCCGCTGCTCCTTGCTGTACTTCTCCCCGGGGTCGGAGCCGTCGGGGGTGCTGACCCACAGCGGGCACTCGTTGGCCGGCGGGGTGACGACCTCGAAGCGGCCACAGCCCTCGCCCCCGCCATACGAGTCGCAGCCGGGCTTGCCGACGGCGATCCGGAACACGTCGGCGCGGACGTCGACGGGCAGCGTCCGCTGCACGGCGTCGCGGACCTCGGGGGCGTCCCGGCCGCCCTCCTCGGTGACGAGCGCGGCGACGGCCCCGTACGGCAGGCCGGCCTGGTACTCGGCCTGACTCTGGGCGTCGCTGCTCGCGGCGTACGTCGAGACGGCGACGGTGCCCGCGACGGCGGCCAGGACGGCGGCGACAGCGGGTGCCGTACGGCCCCGGTTGCGGACGGCGTCCCGCAGGGCGAGGCGCGGCGAGAGCGGCAGCCAGCGGCTGGCCCGGCCGAACAGGCCGACCAGGGCGGGCGTCATGGCGACCACACCCAGCTCGGCGATGGCCGAGCCACCCGCGACCAGGACGAACTGGTCGGAGACGACCGAGCCGTACAGGGCGATGGCCGCGCCGAGCAGGACGGCGCCGAAGCCGATCAACGGCAGCACGCGGTTGCTGCGGCGCACGCCGCGACGGCCGGTGAGGGAGGCCAGGACGGTCTGCCGGGAGGCGGTGACGGCCGGGACGATCGCGGAGAGCAGGCCGGTGAGGATGGCGAGCGCGGCGATGGCGAGCAGTTCCAGCGGCCTGACGGTGAAGCCGCCGAACCGCTGTCCCATGTAGTCCTCGAGGAGCGGCCGGAGGGCGAAGGTCAGGACCAGGGCGAGGACCATGCCGACCAGGGCCGCCGCGACGCCGATGACGAGGCCGCCGCTCAGCACGATGGCCCGGATGTGGCTGCGGGCACCGCCGTTGGCGCCGACCAGGCCCAGCTGGCGGCGGGAACGACGGGCACCGACGGCGAAGGCGGGACCGGCGAGTAGGCAGATCTCCAGCATCGCCAGGCCGACGATCGTGCCCACGGCGGCGAGCGCGGCGGCGTCGGCGCCCCCGCCGCTCTCGTAGTTGGCCCAGCCTTCCTTCTGGTAGAGCGGCACCTCGGAGTCGGCGGGCGGGTCGAGGGCCACGGCCCGCGAGGTGACCAGGACGCCCTTGGCGTTGATCGCCTGGACCGTGTTCCACGTGAAACCACCGGACTTCTTCACTAGGTAGGTGGTGGAGTCCTCGGGCTTCGGCAGTCCGGCCTTCTCGACCGCCTTGGCGTACGGCGCGAGGAAGGCCCCCGGCAGGGCGTTGACCTGCTGTGCCGTGAGGTCGCTGGGCAGCTCGTACGAGCCGCTGATCACATAGGTGCGGTCGAAGCCGCGGGCGGTGAGGGTGGAACCGACGGACAGCCCGCTGCTCTCCAGGAACCGGGTGGTCGCGGCGATCTCGTCGTTCTTCTCGGGGAAGCGGCCCTCCTGGAGCCGCATGATGCCCCGGGCGACGGGATCGACGGCGGCCAGCTCACGGACCTCGGCCTGGAGCAGACCGTGCCTGGTGGTCAGCTTGGCGCTGCCCCTGCTGTCGGTCAATACCGTCGAACCGGCCGGAATGCTCTTGGTGACATCGGTCGGGCCGTCAGGCCAGGACTTGCCCGGCGAGTCGTAGTCCCCGGCCGGGGTGTGCTGCTCGCCCGCGGGGTCCTGCAGGATGGCCACGCCGGCCGCTCGGGCATCGGAGAAGCGAGCGTCGGCGGCACCCAGGGTGCGCTCCATCCGCTGCGCGGGGGTGAGTTCGGCGCTGCGCAGGGTCAGGTCCAGGGCGCTCACGCCCAGGATCGGCAGCGCGATCATGGCGAGGACGAGGAAGCTGCGGCCCTTGTAGCGCCAGGCGTCACGGCGGGCGATGCGGACCGCGGCCCGCCAGGAGTGGAACCAGGTCGTCACCGCTGGGCCGCCCGGCCGGTCAGGAGCGAGTCGGCGTCGCTGCGTACGGTCTGGTCGACGACGGCGCCGTCCCGCAGGAAGACGACCCGGTCGGCCCAGGCGGCGAACCGCGGCTCGTGGGTGACCATGATGCCGGCGGCCCCGGCGTCGCAGCGGGAGCGCAGCAGGGCCAGCACGGACTCGCCGGTCTCGGAGTCGAGGGCGCCGGTGGGCTCGTCGGCGAGGACGAGCCGGCGGTCGCCGACGAGGGCGCGGGCGATGGCCACGCGCTGCTGCTGGCCGCCGGACATCTCGTCGGGGAACCGGTCGGCGAGATGGCCGAGGTCCATCTCGGCGAGGGCGGCGAGGGCCTCGGTGCGGGCCTTGCGGGCCGATATGCCGTCCAGTTCGCGGGGCAGGGCCACGTTCTCGGCGGCGGTGAGGGCCGGGATGAGGTTGTAGTCCTGGAAGACGTAGCCGATGCTGCGGCGGCGCAGGGCGGCGAGCCCCTTGATGCCGAGGGCGGTGATGTCGGTGCCCTCGACGAAGACCTGCCCGGACGTGGGGGTGTCGAGGCCGCCGGCGATGGTGAGCAGGGTGGACTTGCCGGAGCCCGACGGGCCCATGACGGCGACGAGTTCACCAGGGTGGACGTCGAGGTCGATGCCGCGCAGGGCGTGCACCTCGGTGGCGCCGGAGCCGTGGACGCGGGTCAAGTTCTGCAGACGCAGCACGGGCTGCTGCTGTGTGGACATGGTTCCCCCTCGGGCGTACGCCGGCGAACGGCCGGACGTCGGTGCGACGGACGGTCGTTGGCAGCGCCGTGCGTACGGTATGGGTCTGGTCGGGTGGTTCGGAGTCTTCATGTGGGTCGGGTGGACCCGGTGGGTCGGGTGAACCCGGTGGGTCGGGTGAACCCGGTGGGTCGGGTGAACCCGGTGGACTCGGTCGGCCCTGTGGATCCGGTCGTTCGGGTGCTCAGGGCCGGTCGTGAGGGGCGGACGTCACGGGCGGTGGCGTGCGGCCTCCTCTGCCTCGGCCCCCGCCCGCGCTCCCATCCCCGCCGCTCCCGCTACCGCCCCCGTCGAGGCCGGCTCCAGCCCCGCCGCCGGGGCGGTCGACGAGAGACGGATCAGCCGGGACTCGCAGTGGTCGAGCCAGCGCGCCTCGGCCTCGGTCTGGAAGATCAGCTGCTCCAGGACGAGGAGCCAGGCGATGTCGTCCCGCTCCCGGGCCCCGTTCTTCTCCACTGCGGTGAGGGCCTGCGCCTTCAGCCGGGTGTAGTCCTGCATGGCCTTCACGGTGTGCCGGCGCTGGGACTGGATGACGTCACGGATGTCGACCCCGGGCGCCCCGACGGCCATGGCCAGCTTGATGGCCAGCTCGTCACGGGCCGGGCTGGTGCGGTCGACGGGGTTCTCGAACCAGCTGCGCAGTTCGACGCGACCGCTGTCGGTGATCGCGTAGAGCGCGTGGCCGGCCTTGTCCTCGCCGTCCTGCACGACCATGCCGTCGCGTTCGAGCCGGCTGAGCGTCGTGTAGACCTGACCCACGTTGAGCGGCCAGGTGGAGCCGGTACGGGACTCGAACTCCGTACGGAGCTGTGAGCCGTAGCGCGGTCCGCGTTCGAGGAGGGCGAGAAGCCCGTGACGGATGGACATACCGAGTATGTATACCGAGTAAGTCCGCGTGGACAAGCGTCCTGAGGCGGACGCCGGAGGTCCGACTCAAGGGGGACCCGGGCCGTCGCGAGCCGCTCAGCGGCGGCGCATCCGCACCCCGAGGAAGCCGATGCCGAGGCCCACCAGAGCCAGCCCCACGCCCAGTGTGAGCACGGGAATCCGCTGGTCGGAGAGGTCGAGGGGGGCCTCGGTGCCGGTCCGGTGAGCGGCCGTCGGCAGCTCCGCGGGCGAGCTCTCGGCGGCCGGGGCGTCCGTCTCGGGTACCACCTCGACCCCCTCGTCCGACTCCTCGGCGGCTCCTCCTCTGTTGCCGTTTTAGTACGAGCGGGCTCCACCGGGCTCGTGGAGAACGGCGAGCCGGAGGGGTCGGCCGGTCGGCCAGGCCGTTCCCGGCCCTCCCCCGCCGACCGCCCCGCGAGGGAGGCGGAGTCGCTGGGCGCGGGCGCGTCGGGCGGCCCCGACGGCTCGGGAGCCGCCGGACGGGCGGGTCCGGCGGATCTGGAGGAGGGCGACGCCGACGGGGCGGACGGGCGATCGGGCGGGGTGGGTTCGGCGCTCGTGGCCGCGGAACCGTTCGGAGCGGGGCGTGAGCGGGCGGCGCGGCGGAGGCCGTCGCCGTGGCCGGGCACGAGGGGGCCGGCGGGCGCGGGACGGACGGGATGGTGGGCGGCCCGGAGGGTCTCCGGAAAGGGAGTTCTCCTACACGGCCAGCGACGTCGCCAACGACCTTCTCTCGTTCGTCGGCAAGGCCCAAGGAGTCCTCAACCCGCAGCAGGATGCTTGATGCGGGCGACTGCATCCTTGAAGACGCCGTGTGTGCAGTCGCGACGGCCTCACTCGACTGCCGTTCGAGGCGGAGCCACTCCCGGTCGCTGGGGGCCGGTCGGCGCGAACACGTACTACGCCCGATCGACCATGAGCGCCCGCACGGGAAACAGGTCGTGCGCCGTGAGCCCACGTCCCGCGGCGGGGACGGCGGCGCCTCCGCGGTCGTCCACCTCTGGGCCGTCATGCCCATAGCGTGCCCTTCAGAGCGGACGACCACGGTCGACAGCGGTACGAAAAGACCCTCACCCCTAGGTCATGGACCTGGGGGTCGTTTGTTGCCTAGACGATTTCCAGGGCGGTGAGCCGAAAAGGTTCCCGCTCAAGGCAACCCTGTGAGGATTCTGTGGCGACAAGGGGGTGGATCCGGCCAGTTCCGGCGGCCGTGATCCGGCTTTCCTCCGGTGAACAGCGTGCAAGGAGAACTTCACCCCCATGAACAACCCCACGAACGGCGGGCGCCGCGGGCGTCATCGCCGTCGCTGGACCGCCACCGGCCTGGTGGTCGGCGTGCCCGCCATCGTCGTGCCGTACTTCCTGTTCGCACAGGAGGACTCGCAGGCCACGACGATCGACGCCAACGCCTACTACCGGCTGGTTTCCGTACGCAGCGGCAAGGTGCTGGACGTCAGCTCCTTCTCCACCGCCGACGGCACCCGCATCCAGCAGTGGACCGACCAGAACACCGGCAACCAGCAGTGGAAGCTGCGGGCCACCGGGAACGGCTACTACGAGCTGGTGAACCGCAACAGCGGCAAAGTGCTGGGCATCGCGGGCAATTCGACCGCCTCGAAGGCCCCCGCCGAGCAGCAGACCGACAGCTCCTCCACCTCCCAGGAGTGGCGGATCGACGAGGTGAGCGGTGCCGAGGCCGTCACCTTCACCTCCCGCAGGAGCGGCCTGGTCCTGGACGTCACCGGCGGCTCCACGGCCCAGGGCGCGGCAGTCCAGCAGTATCCCGGCCACGGCAGCACCAACCAGCAGTGGAAGCTGGTGAAGGTGGCCGAGACCCCGGCGGCCGGGACCGGCGAGGCGCAGACCACGGCCGCGACCGGACCGTACAAGTGGAAGAACGCCCAGGTGGTGGGCGGCGGTTACGTCACCGGGCTGGTGTTCAACCAGAAGGAAAAGGGCCTGCTGTACGCCCGTACCGACATGGGCGGCGCCTACCGCTGGGACGCCGCGGCCGAGCAGTGGATCCCGCTGACCGACTGGGTCAGCGAGAAGGACTGGAACCTGCTGGGCATCGACTCGCTGGCCACCGACCCCGTCGACCCCAAGCGGCTCTACCTCGGAGCGGGCACCTACACCAACGACTGGGCGGGCAACGGCGCGATCCTGCGCTCCACCGACAAGGGCCGCACCTTCAAGCGCACCAACCTGCCCTTCAAGCTGGGCGCCAACGAGGACGGCCGCGGGGCGGGCGAGCGGCTGGTGGTCGACCCCGCGAACAACGCCAACCTTCTCCTCGGCACCCGCAAGAACGGCCTGTGGCGCAGCACCGACCACGGCGTCACATGGAGCCAGGTCTCCTCGTTCCCCGTCAAGAACGGGGCGAGCAGCGGCGGCGGCATCTCCTTCGTGACGTACGGCCCGGCCGGCAGCAAGACGGTCTACGTCGGCGTCGGCGACAGGTCCACCTCCCTGTACCGCTCCACCGACGGCGGCAGTAGCTGGCAGGCCGTCTCCGGGCAGCCCACCGGCCAGATGCCGCAGCACGGCGTGCTCTCCGGTGACGGCTCGCTGTACCTGACGTACACCGACAACCTCGGACCCAACGGCGTGACGGCGGGTTCGGTGTGGAAGTACACGCCGGCCGGCGGGACGTGGAAGAACATCTCCCCGTCCCAGGGCAGTTACGGGTTCTCCGGTCTGGCGGTCGACCCGCGCAAGCCGTCCACGGTGATGGTCACCACCCTCGGCCGCTGGTGGCCCGAGGACGAGATCTACCGGACCACCGACGGCGGTACGACCTGGAAGGCACTGGCTGACAAGTCGAAGCGCAACGCCTCCGCCGCCCCTTACGTCGGCACCCACACCGGGCACTGGATGACCGCCCTGGCCATCGACCCCTTCAACTCCGGGCACGTGCTCTACGGCACCGGCAACGGCATCCTGCGCAGCACCGACGCCAACGCCTCCGACACCGGTGGCACCAGCAACTGGAGCATGGGCGCCCGAGGGCTGGAGGAGACCGCGCTGCTGGACGCGATCGCCCCGCCCGGCGGCGCCACCGTCATCACCTCCATGGGCGACCAGGGCGGCTTCCGGCACGACGACCTGACCAAGGTGCCCTCCGGGCGGCTGAAGAACCCGTTGATGGCCAACAGCACCGACATCGACTTCGCCCAGTCCAAGCCCTCGATGATGGTCCGCGTCGGCCGTGGCGGCGAGCAGGACGGCGCCTACTCCACCGACGGCGGCAGCAGCTGGACCGGCTTCAAGGCGGAGCCGGTGGCCGATGCCCGGGACGGCCGTATCGCGCTCTCGGCGGACGGCTCCACCATCGTCTGGACCGAGGCCGGTCAGGCCCCGTACCGCTCGACCGACAAGGGGTCGAGCTGGTCGCGGGTCGGCGGCCTGGGCAACGACGCCGTGGTCGTCGCCGACCGCTCCTCGGCCGGCACCTTCTACTCGCTGTCCGGCGGCACGTTGTACGCCAGCACCGACGGCGGCGCGACCTTCACCGCCCGCGCCGGCAACCTGCCCTCCGGCAAGCTCACGGCCGTCCCCGGCATCGCCGGTGACCTGTGGATCTCCGGCCAGGGCAAGGGGCTGCTGCACTCCACCGACGGCGGCCGCACCTTCACCACGCTCAACTCGGTGCAGTCCGCCTCCGCCCTCGGCTTCGGCAAGGCCAAGCCGGGCACCTCCTACCAGGCCCTGTACCTGATCGGTACGGTCAAGGACGTCACCGGAGTCTTCCGCTCCACCGACAAGGGCGCCACCTGGATCCGCGTCAACGACGACGCACACCAGTGGGGCAACATCAGCGGCAGCGGCGTCGTCACCGGCGACCCCGACACCTACGGCCGCGTCTACATCGGCACCAACGGACGCGGCCTCCAGTACGGCGACCCGTCCTGACCCCAACGCCCGAGCGGGGGGGGAGGGGACAAAGACCCTGGGCCCCCCACAGGTGGGGGGGCTCGCCTTTTTCTGTCTTGGTTT
>NZ_JBVJAB010000011.1:285049-303036 GCF_055591025.1 Streptomyces sp. NPDC041784 | reverse complement strand
ATCAAGTTCGCAGCCAGATGACCAGGGCTGCTGCTGTCGCGGTGCCGAGGAAGACGTACCCGCGCTTGTCGTAGCGAGTGGCGACCGCACGGGACTGCTTCAAGCGGTTGATTCCAGTACGACTCCCCGGGACACGACGACCGTTCCAAGCGCTCGCTGAACAAGGAGTGGGTGGAACTCACCAACACCACCCGCCACGCGGTCAACCTCGACGGCTGGACCCTCGAGGACGAGTCCGGCAAGACGTACACCTTCGACGGCTACCGGCTGGCCGGCCGCGCCACGGTCCGCATCCACACCGGTGAGGGCCGCGACACCCGAACCGACCTGTACCCGGACCGCCGCCACTACGTGTGGAACAACGACCATGACACCGCCACCCTGAGCAACAACCGCGGCCGCGTCATCGACGAAGAATGCTGGGACAACCGCCGCCATCACGCCGGCAACCGCCACTGACCCGTTCACCAGCCTGCGGGTGAGTGCCGCGCGGCGGTCGCGGCCCACATGACACCCCAGCGGCGCGCCATCCTCTCCAGGACGGCGCGCCGCCTCGTCCTATGCGCTGACCACGCTCACTGCTGTACCTGTTCCTAGGTGAGGTACTGCCCGCGATCATCTTCGTGGCCACCTCAGGGTGCACCTGGAACCAACCGCCGCCTGGCTTCGGACTGTCGGGAGTGACCGCCGTTCGCCGGTTCAGCGAGTGGACCGAGGCCCGGGTTTGGGCCAAGCTCCACCGCCTGGTCCTGGACGAGCTCGGTGCCCGCGGCGGACTGGACTGGTCGCGATGCGCGATCGACTCCGTCAGCGTCCGAGCCCTCAAAGGGGGCAGCTGACGGGACCGAATCCGACCGACCGAGGTAAGGCCGGATCGAAAATCCACCTCATCGTCGACCGCCGCGGCCTGCCTGTGTCTCTCGGTATCTCCGCCGCGAACCTCCATGACAGCCAGGCCCTCATCCCACTGGTCCGCGGCATCCCACCCATCCGCTCACGTCGCGGCCCCCGACGCCGACGGCCGGGCAAACTGCACGGAGACAAGGGATACGACTACCGACATCTGCGGCGCTGGCTGTCCTCCCGCGGCATCCGACACCGCCTCGCTCGCAAAGGCATCGAGCCGTCCCGACGACTGGGCCGGCGCCGCTGGGTCGTCGAACGAACGGTGTCCTGGCTGTCCGGCTGCCGATGCCTCCATCGCCGCTACGAGCGAAAGCCGGAACACTTCCTCGCCTTCACCGCCATCGCCGCAACCCTCATCTGCCATCGAAGGCTCACCAACTGAAATGGCGTCTAATCCGGGGCAGCGGGATCTGGGCGACGATGGCCTCAGCAGCGCAAAGGCGTCGTGCAGCCGCCGTGACGGTGGAGGTGACGCCTCCGTTCGTCGGTGCCCATCAGGGCCTGTCGGCGGAGTCGACGCAGACGGCCTGGACGTGGAACTCCTGCGGGCCGGCGCCGGTGTTCACGGCACGGGCGCCCCAACCCACAACGCCCTCGCTGTTGAACCCAGGGCCGCTGAATTGGACGGACCACGGCTCCGGTTCATCGCCGAAGAAGCCACCTCCGGTCGCTTCCTTGCCCGCTGGGCAGGAGGCGAAGGGGCTGGCCGACTCACCGGGATTCACCGTTTCAGAGTCATGGACGATCTCGGAGCCGGTGATGCCCCCGTTGCCGTTGGAAGGCGGCGGCGGTGTCGTCGATGTCGCGGATGCGGACGGGCTGCAGCTGATGTTCTGAGTGCCATTGAACGTGTTGCCGCTCCCCACTTGGCCGGACGGGAAGCAGGCCAGCGCGACCGACGGATTACCCAGAAGCGACAGCAGCTCGCGCCACTGCACGTTCACGCGCGCCCCGAAACTCGCACGTATACCCCCTGAGTGATGTCCCGCGAGTGATCTTGAGGTGCGGTGAACATGCGTCGTGGCTGGCATGATTACGGCGCCGGAGCCGTTCCGGAGCCTGCACGCCGGGCTGAGCCCGGGCGCCTTCGGCCTCCGGCTCGCTCCGCGTGTCGTTAGGGCCTTGATTTCTGTGCGGGGTTCAGGGACTTCGGGGCCAGTGAGGGCGGCGAAGTCGGCGTGAGCCTGCTTGACGGCTTCGGGGTACGCCTCGCGTTTGGTGTGTTCGGCGAGCGCCCGGTAGATGCTGGCGACGGACGGGCTCTGTCCCTTGCGCTTGCCGGTGGGGATGATCAGGTCGGGCTGGATCTGCTCGACGGACTCGCCGCCCGCGCGGCGCCGGAGCACCGTGTGGAGCATGTCGTCGGTGATGACCGGCGGCCGGCCGCCGTGCTTGCCCTTGCGTGCTGCGGTGTCGAGCCCTTCGAGTGTGGACTCGCGGATGTTTTCCCGCTCGTTCTCCGCCATTGCGGCGAAGAACGCGAACAGCAGCTTGCCGGGGCCGGTGGGGTCGTAGACGCCGGGCAGGGGCCCGGCGAGCATCTCCAGGATGGGGCCGTGGGCGGTGAGGTGGTCGGCGAGCGCGGTGAGTTCGGCGGCGTCGCGGCCGAGGCGCTTCATCTCGTACACGGTGAAGATGACCCGGCAGTGCGGAGCGTGCGTCTTGACCTCCCGTGCGGTCCGCAGCGCCTCCTCGAACTTGGGCCGTACGCGGATGCGGGTGCTGATCTTCTCGGCGAAGATCTTGTCCCTCGGGATGCCGTGCTTGGCGAGCGCGTCGAGCTGGGAGTCGAGTTCCTGCCCGAGGGTCGAGCAGCGGGCGTAGCCGATGCGGATGTCCGCGCTCGGCAGGTCGGGGTCGATCGGCGCCGGCGGCGGGGTTCCGGGCCGCCACGGCCGGCCCGGGCCGCGGTCGGCCGGGGTCGGTACCCGCAGCGCCTTCGTCAGCCGGGGCACCAGGGTGAAGCGGCGGGTGTGGTAGGCGGAGGCGACCGCGCCGCCGCGCGAGCGGCACGGCGAGCCGGGCTGCGCGTCACACTTCGGACAGGCGTGCTGTTCGACGTCGTCGGCATCCGACCGGTCGGTTGGGGAAGGCTGCTGAAGAGCCGTCATAGGCCCGGATTTTCGCACAATGCAAGTCTCAGAAGGGGTCGGTTTCGCTTTTGAGTGAGAGCGGTTTCTGAGAGTCGATCCGGGTTCCGGAGGGTCTTCCGGCCTGTTAATTGTGAGAGGAGTTCGATGTCTCGGTGCGTGTCGGTCTCTGGTCAGGTGTCGGACGCTGTTGTTACTGCCGGTCGAGGGCGGTAGCGATCTGGTCCATGACGTGCTGCCAGTGCACCCGTTGCCGTTCGCGCTCTTCGACGCTTGCCAGGTGTTCCTGGTGGAAACGGAGCATCGTGCGGGCCCCGTCAGCGGCGAGGGTGAGGGCGACTTGCACCGTGGTGGTGCCATGGGTGACGCGAATCTTTTTCCCGCGGTGGTAGCCGCGCACCTCGCCTGCCACTCCTTCGGTCGTCCGGTAGGAGGTGCCGCGTTCGGGGGTGAGGAGCGCGCCGGGGCCGAGCCATAGGGCAAACCCTTCGGGGCTGCTGACGAAGTCCCAGACGATGGGCACGGGGTGGGGCAGCGTGCGGGAGACGCCGATCTGCCAGCCGGCGTCCTTGGTGAGTCCTGTGGGCACGGGATCATCCTTCCTCGGAGTGGCGGGCGCGCAGCGCCCTGACCTTGTGACGGTTGCCGCAGTGCTCCATGGAGCACCAGCGGCGGCGGCCGGGGCGCGAGGTGTCGACGTATACGAGGTGGCAGTCCTCGGCGGCGCAGGTGCGGATGCGGTGGGCGAAGGGGCCGGTCAGCAGCTCGACGGCATCCCGTGCGACGGTGGCCACCAGGTGCGTTCCGGTGGGGGTTCCGGCCCACCGTCGCTTCCCGGTCGGCGTGATGGCGGGTGCCAGGGGCGGGCGGGCGGCTGCCTCGTTGATGGTCTCCAGGTCGCCGGGCGGGTGGGGCTCGCCGCGGGTGTGGGCGACAACTACGCGGAACAGTGCGTCGCGGAGCCTTCGCGCGTCGGCCACCTCGGTCGGGGAGATCTCCAGTGCGGGCGTCGGGGTCAGCCGGGACCGGTCTGCCCAGGTGGCCAGGTCGGCGGGCTCGTGCAGGACCTCGTACCGGCGGTAGGGGCCGGGGCCGCCGGTGGGCAGCAGCTCCAGGCACAACGCGCCGGGGTCGAACTGGTAGGCGACGCCGGTGTGGGAATGCAGCGTCAGCCCCTTGGTTGCGGAGGATGCCATGTAACCAATATAACTGGTTACATGGCATTGAGTTGGAAGTTGGTCATCGACAGCACGAATGCACCCGTCCTCGCGGACTTCTGGGCCGCGGCCCTGGAGTACGAGGTGGAGGACCCCAGCGCACTCGTCGAGCGGCTGCTGACCGCCGGTCACATCAGCGAGGAAGCCGTCACCGAGCATCGTGGCCGCAAGGTCTTTCGTGGCTACGCCGCGATCCGCCACCCCGAGGACCCGTTCGACGAGGTCAGCGGCGTCGGCCGCGGCCGACGGCTCCTCTTCCAGGACGTGCCCGAGGGCAAGGCCGGCAAAAACCGCCTGCACGTCGACGTCCACAGCGAACCCGGCGGCCTCGGCAAGCTGGTGGCCCGGCTGGAAGACCTGGGGGCGACCCGTGTCCGCGAGGTGAACAAAGGACCGGCTGGACACTGGTGGATCATGCAGGACCCGGAGGGCAACGAGTTCTGCGTGGCGTAGGTCCAGCCCTGGTCCGCTGTGGGAGATCGACTTCCGGCACCACCGGGACACACGTCACGTCCACTGCTCAGGACGCCGACCCGACCCCACCGTGCGGCGTCTGCCACAGCGCCTCCAAGCCCGGCGCCACGCGAGAGGTGGGCACCGCGAGCGCCTGGGCGAGGTCGAGCCGATGACTCATGTCGAGCTCGAACCGGCCGTAGGGGTTTACGTGTGTCCAGAACAGCGGGGACAGAGCCCGCCGGTCGGCGTCGGTCAGCCGCTTCTGCCACTTCTCCTCACTCAGGATGTCCTGCAGGAGCAGCGTGTTGACGTGCACCAACGCTGACTGGAGCAGGTGCAGGGCGAGCATCGAGACCTCCTGGGACTCCTTGTCGGAGCCGGTCAGGTCGCCGTCCTTGCCGTAGAACAGGTCGTGGCTTGCGGAGTTCCAGTTCTCCACGACCTGGAGCCCGTCGTTGATCTCGCGCCGCAGGACCTGCTCGGCCTCAGCGGTGCCCAGGCGCAGGGCGGTGGTGTACTTCACGATCTGGTCGTACTGCTGGCGGATCAGGTCCCAGTCGATCGTCTTGGTCGACAGCACCGGCGCCAGGTTCGGCCACTTCTCGTCCTCCCCGGTCGCCGGCCGGTACAGCCGCGCCGAGCCGACGTTCTTCAGCCGGGGCAGCAGGTTGAAGCCGAGCATGTGGGCGAAGGCGAACCCGACGATGGAGGCGCCGTGCGTGTCGGTGTACTGCCGGTCGATCTCCACGTCCGTGCAGTGCCGCAGCACGCCCTCGATCACACGGCACGAACATGGGCATTCGGGCGATCGTGGCGACCGGCGAGCACGGCGAGAGCGAGGCTGCGCTGCGGCACGTGCGCCGGCACTTCATCACCGTCGACAATCTCCGGGCCGCCGTCACCAGGGCTGGTGAACGCCACCTTCGCCGCCCGCGACACCGCATGGTGGGGCGGCGGCACCGCGTGCGCGTCGGACTCGAAGAAGTTCGGGTCCTGGTCCTCGAACTTCATGACCGAGTACCACGCCCGCTACGGCGGCAACGGCGTGATGATCCACTGGCACGTCGAGCGGAAGAACGTCTGCATCTACTCCCAGCTCAAGAGCTGCTCGTCGTCCGAGGTGGCGGCGATGATCGAGGGCTTGCTGCGGCACTGCACCGACGCCGAGATCGAGTCGAACTACGTCGACACGCACGGCGCGTCGGTCGTCGGGTTCGCGTTCATCGAGCTGCTGAACTTCCGCCTGCTTCCGCGGCTGAAGAACATCGGCAGCGTCCGCCTGTACCGCCCGGACGACACGCCGCCCGGCTGGCCCGCTCTCGGCGCCTCGCTGACGAGGCCGATCCGCCGGGAGCTGATCGAGCAGCAGTACGACCAGATGGTGAAGTACGCGACTGCGCTCCGGCTCGGAACGGCGAAGGCGGAGCAGGTGCTGCGGCGCTTCACCCGGGGTGGCCCCAAGCACCCCACCTACCAGGCACTCGAAGAACTCGGCCGGGCCGTGCGCACGATCTTTGCCTGCGACTATCTGGCCAGTCCCGGCCTGCGCCGCGAGATCCACGGCGGGCTCCAGGTTGTGGAGAACTGGAACAGCGCGAACACCGTGCTCCACTAAAAGGACGGCGCCCTGACCGGCCCCGACAAGGAGCACGCCGAGACGTCGATGCTCGCCCTGCACCTGCTCCAGTCCGCGCTGGTGCACGTCAACACCCTGCTGATGCAGCAGGTCCTGGCCGAACCGGCGTGGGCATCGAAGCTGAGCGACGAGGACCGGCGCGGTCTGACCGCGCTGTTCTGGTCGAACGTCAACCCGTACGGCACGTTCCGCCTGGACATGGACAAGCGCCTCGATCTGGGGTCGGCCATCGCCGTGCCCCGCCCTCGCACACCGACGCATCAGGCCGCCCGATCAACCTCGAAGTCACGCTGAGGGACTTCCAGGGCCTGGCCGACTTGGGAACCATCGGCGAGCCACCCCCGGCTGATCGGAATGTCCGGGCGTGGCCAGGCGGCAGCCGCGTTCTGTTGCATGGCCGACGGTGTGCCTACTTGTCGGTGATGAACGGTGCGCGGCCGATCTGGCGGGAATTTCGGTGACTCACATGTGCACGACGGAGGTCGCGTCGGGGTCGGTGGCCGGTACGCCGCGCCGGTAGAGGACGGCGGTGATGATCAGACCGGCCGTGAACAAGGCGGCCGACCACCAGTACGCGGTTGAGTAGGCCTCCAGGCTGGACTGAGCGAGGACGGCGGGGTCCTTGGGGTTCTTGCCGGCCAGGTAGTCGGTGGCGGCGCTGGTGGCGAGGGTGTTGAGCAGCGCGGTGCCCAGGGAGCCGCCGACCTGCTGCATGGTGTTGACTGCGGCGGAGGCGGCGCCGGCGTCCTCGGCGCGCACGTCGGCGGTGGCCAGGGCCAGTCCCGGGGCGATGACGAGGCCGAGACCGAGTCCCGCTACGAGCAGCGGAAGCATGATGTCCGTTGGGTAGCTGCTGTGGAGGTCGAGGGCGGTCAGCCAGACCATTCCGGCGATGGAGGCGCCCATGCCCAGCGGCACGGTTGCCTTGGGGCCGATGCGGGGGATCAGCACTGTGGAGGCGAGCGAGGCGGCGACCCCGAGTCCGATGACCATAGGCAGGAAGGCCAGTCCGGTTTTGATGGGGGTGTAGCCGAGGCTCTGCTGCAGGTAGTAGGTGAGGAAGAGGAAGACTCCGTAGATGCCGACGGAGGTGATCAGGATGGTGAGGAAGGAGGCGCCGCGGTTTCGGTCGAGCAGGACCCGCAGGGGCAACAGGGGATAGGTGGAGCGGGTCTGCCACCAGGCGAACACGCCGAGCAGAACGACACCGCCGGCCAGAAAGCCCCAGGTGGGCGTGGAGTTCCAGCCATGGGTCTCGGCGTGGGAGAAGCCGTAGACCAGGGCGAACAGGCCAGCGCTGACGAGTACAACGCCGGGGATGTCGAGGGTGGCGGTCTTGTCGCGGGTGGTGCGCTGCAGCAGAAGGACACCACCGACGAAGGCGATGGCGGCGAATGCGAGGTTGACGTAGAGGGTCCAGCGCCAGTCGAGGTATTCGGTCAGCACGCCGCCGAGCAGCAGGCCGACGGCGCCGCCGGCACCGGCGATAGCGCCGAAGACGCCGAAGGCCTTGGCTCGTTCCTTGGCATTGGTGAAGGTCGTGGTCAGCAGGGACAGCGCCGCCGGGGCGAGCAGGGCGCCGAACAGGCCCTGCCCGGCACGCGCGACGACGAGCATCTCGAAGCTGGTCGAGGCGCCTCCCAAGGCGGAGGCGCCGGCGAAGCCGACCAGCCCGGCCAGGAAGGTCGCCTTGCGGCCAAAGAGATCAGCGATGCGGCCACCGAGCAGGAGCAGGCTGCCGAAGGCGAGCGCATAGGCGGTGACGACCCACTGCCGGTCGCCGTCGGAGAAGCCCAGGTCCTTCTGCGCGGAGGGGAGGGCGATGTTCACGATGGTCGCGTCTAGGACCACCATCAGCTGGGCTACGGAGATGACGCTGAGGATCCACCAACGATGGCGATGTGGTGAGTCTGCGTGCGGGTGGGTGGAAACAGTGGTCGTTCCAAGCGTGTCGTCGGAGGGTTGGGACATGACGAAACTCCAGGTGAAGTGGTGTTGGTGAGGGGAAATCCGGTGTCGAGGGCGCGGGACGGCTGCGTCTGCGCAGCTCGCCATGTGGTCCGGTCGGCGTAGGAGCCAGGAAGCCGGTCGGTTCGCCACGCTGCATGGCCCGTCCGGCCACCTGGCCGGGGCGGGCGGCCTCGCGCCCGATCAGCGACACTTTGAACAGTCAGAGAGCAGTCGGTCGGCTCACTCAGCCGGGGCTGCTCTTGCCGTGTCGCCAGTAGCCGACGAAGGAGACGTCGGTGAGCTGCTGAAGGCAGTAGGCGGCGGCGTTGGCCCGGGACAGGCGCAGTCCTCCCTTGTCGCCGACCTTGCGGACGTTGATGGAGGCGGTCTTCGGGACGTTGGACAGCAGCGGGAACCGGTGGGGCGGTGAGACGGGTGAGGGGGCGGCAGGGTCAGGTGCGCTCGGGGACGGCACAGCCGTCGGGGCCGCAGACCGGGGCGTCGCCGGCGGCGGGGGTGACCGGGTGGGTGTCGGTCCAGGCCGTGCGCAGCAGGTCGAGCAGGGTGTCGCTGTCCTGTGCGCCGGGGACGCCATAGCGGCCGTCGATGACGATGAACGGGGCGCCGCGCGCGCCCAGGCGCTGAGCCTGGCGGGCGTCGTCCTGCACCTGCTGCCGGTAGCGGCGCCGTTCGAGAACCTGGCGGCTCTGCTCGCGCTCCAGGCCGAGTTCGTCCGCGAGCTTCAGCAGGTCCTCCAGGGAGAAGACGGGCTGGGCCTTGCCGAAGTAGGCGCGGAAGATCGTTTCCCATGCCTCGCCGTTCTTGCCCTGGGCGGAGGCGTGGGCGAGGAATTCGTGGGCCAGGTCGGTGTTGCCGACATGGTTGTCCAGCACCCGGTACGGGCTCAGGCCCTCGCTGTGCGCCAGCGCCTCGATCTGCTGGGCCGCCGCCTCGGCGCCGTGCTTGCGCAGAAGAAAGTCACGGACGGAGAAGGTGCTTCCCACGGGGAAGCCGCCGAGCGGGAAGGAGTGGTGGACCACCTCCACCTCGTCGGCATGCTCGAACCGTGCCAGGGCTCGCTCCACACGGTGGCTACCCAGACCGCACCACGGGCAGGTCACCTCGGACCAAATGTCCACCTTCATCGCGCACCTCCAATTCCTACGACTTGTGCGTAACGCCATGATGGATCAGTATGGAAGCCGTTACAAAAGGCACATCCGTGTGCGTTCCGGAGAGGAATGTGCGTCATGGGGACGACCAGCGAGGTCGACATCGTCGGAGCTGCGGCGATCGGGCCGTGCGCGGCCATTCCCGCAGACCAGATGGCATTTATCCGCCAGATCCTGGACCGCATCGGCGACAAATGGAGCCTGCTGCTGATCGCCGTCCTCGAGTCCGGCCCGCTGCGCTACACCGACCTGCAGCGACAAGTCCCCGGGATCTCCCAGCGCATGCTCAGCCTCACCCTGCGCCAGCTCCAGCAGGACGGCTTGATCACCCGCACCGCCTACGCCGAAGTACCCCCGCGCGTCGAGTACACCCTCGCCCCGCTGGGCCGCAGCCTGCACGAGATCGTCACGTCCTTGATCAGCTGGGCCGCCGACCACCACGACGAAATCCGCGCCAACCGCAACCGCGCCGCAACCCTCGGATCCTGACGGGCACGGCACCCGGGAGCGGGGCATGTTTCATAGGTGGTCGCTCGTGAAACAGGTGATCACCCGGCGGTCCACCTGCGCCGATCGTGTTTCATGAGTTGCTGCAAACGACTGGACGTCTGAAACACCCTCATGAAACCGGTTCGGGATCGTGAGCGACGACTTCAAGCGTGTGGAATCGCACGACTGCCCGATGTCCACCTGCGCCGCCCCCGCGGGCTCCCCGTGCCGGACCGGCAAGGAGAAGGTGGCCATCCAGTGCCACACCGCCCGCTTCCGCCTCGCGCCCCAACTCGCCAAGGCCCGGAGCGTGCCGACTCCCGCCGTAGGCAAGCCGGGGTCGGTCTGGACCGAGCTGCCCCGGCCGGTGAGCGCCGGCGCCGAACCGGTCGGGCACGTCCGCCTCGGATACGCCCGCACCTCGACCGCCCGGCAGTCCCTCGACGCACAACTCGACTCCCTCACCGAGGCCGGAGTGACGCGCGTCTTCTCGGAGAAGATCTCCACCCGCGCCACCCGGCGCCCCGAGCTGGAGGCCGCCGTGAAGCTCGCCGGGGAGGAGCGTTTCGTGCCGCCCTGTGCCTGTGCCTGTGCCTGTGCCTGTGCCTGTGCCTGTGCCCGTGCCCGCGGCGCGGCGGCGGCCGTTGGGCACCGGCACAAGGAACCCCCTCCTGCCCCGGGCGAACCCCCTGGTGACAGGCCGGCGACGGCCCGCAGCGAGCCGGACGCACACGGGACTCGCGGAAGGTCTTCGCGGCGCTCGGCGTGCCCTCCCGCGTCGAGCCGGCACGGCTGGTCGAGCGGGACCGGCCGCCCCGGGAGCGGCCCCGGGCAGCGCGGGCGCAAGCGCTGATCAGGCCGAAGTCAAGCGTGCACACCCCTAGGGACCGACCGGACGGTATGCCATCCTTCGGGGCAGGACGAGTCGGACGGCACGCCACCGCCCCGGGGGAGGACCGCGATGCACCACGCCCTACGGCCACGGACCGTGTCCCGGCCGGCACCGGCCCCGTCGGCGGTGCCCGCGCACCGGCCGCACCCCCAGCGGGTCCGGTCCCTGATCGACGCCGACGCCCTCCAGGTCCTGCACCGGGCCGCCCGGGTCCTGCTGGCGGACCTGCCCGACCTCACGGACCGGCTGGTCGCCGCCCTCCAGGACCAGGAACCCGCCTATCGGGCGGCCGTCGCGAACGACACCGGCGCGACCTGGCAGGAGGTGCACCGCTCCCTGCGGCACAGCGTGTCCTCGCTGCTCGACCCGCGAGGCCACCGGGACGCGGCCCGCCGGTGCTCGTGGAAGATCGGTGCGACCCGCGCGGAACAGGGCCTGCCGCTGGACGCCCTGCTGCACGCGTTCCGGCTGGGCGGCTCGCTGGTGTGGCAGGGCCTGGTCGACGAGACCTCCCGTACCGCCCCGGAGGACGTGCGGCTGCTGGTGCATGTCGCCGCCGACGTGTGGAACTTCGTCGACGAGCACTGCAGCCTCGTCGCGGACGCCTACCGGCAGGTCGAACGGCAGCTCGCCTGGCGGCGCGAGAACGGGCTGCGGCTGCTGGCCGCCTCCCTGCTGGACGGCACCAGCCGTATCGCCGACCTGCCGGAGACGGCCCACGCGCTCGACCTCCCCGAACAGGGGCGGTACGCCGTCGTGGCCGTCACCGGCGGCTGCCCCTCGGACGGCGCCGTGGTCCGGGCCGCCTTCGCCCGGGGCACGCGCGTGTACTGGCACACGGGGGTGGAGGTGGACTACGGCATCGTGCTGCTCGGCGACGGCGACGGCGACGGCGTCAGCCAGGGCGTGGGCTCCGGCTCCGGCCCTGGCGGGGCCACGGTGCAGGGCGGTGAGGAGAGCGCCGGCCCGACGCCCGCGCACGCCGGTCCCCACGCCGGTCCCCACCCCGGCACCCGCACCGGCGTCAGCACGGCCGTGACCGGTCTGGCCGCCGTCGGTGACGCCCGCCGGCTCGCCGACATCGCGCTGGACATGTGCCCGCACGGCGGCGGCACGGTCCGGCTGACCGAGCATCTGCCGGCCGCGCTGGTGGTCTCCGCCCCCGAACTGGGCACCGCGCTCGTCGAGCGGGTCCTCGGCCCCCTCAGCGCTCTGGAACCGGCCGACGAGGCCGTCCTGCTCGACACCCTGGCCACCTGGCTGGCCTGCGACGGCTCCGCCCAACGGGCGGGGGAGCGGCTGTACTGCCACCGCAACACCGTCCTCAACCGGCTGCGCCGCTACGAGCAGCTGACGGGCCGTTCCCTGTCGAGGCCCACCGACCTGGTGGAGATCAGCCTCGCCCTCACGGCCCGGGGTCCGCGCACCCGCTGAGCGCGGGGCCCCGCCCACCCCCTGGGCACCCGCACAAGCCCCCCGACCCCCCGTTGGGTCCGCGCACCGACCCCGTCGTCGTGCCTGTACCGCCCCTCGTCCGCCGTGCTGTCGTGTGCTGCCCCATCCCCCGAAACGCCGTGCCGCCGGCACGGATCCGAGGAGCCGCGATGCCCGAAGCACCCCCGCAGGAGCGGCCCGCGCTGCATGTCGAGGATCTCGACGTGGCGTACGGCCGGGCCCAGTCGGCCCTGCGTTCCGTCTCCCTGACCGTCCCGCACGGCGCGGTCGTGGCGCTGCTCGGTGCCAACGGCGCCGGCAAGACCACGCTGCTGCGGGCGGTGTCGGGCACCCTGCGCCTGCACCGCGGCACCGTCACGGCCGGCCTCATCCGCTACGGCGACACGGTCCTGGACGGCCGTGACCCGGTCGCGGCGGTCCGCGCCGGTGTCGTCCAGGTCCCCGAGGGCCGCCGGGTGTTCGCCGGACTGAGCGTCGAGGAGAACCTGCGCAGCGGCGGACTCGGGCTCGGCCGGCGCGCCCCCGAGCAGGTCAGGGAGGCCCGGGACCGCGTGTACACGCTCTTCCCGGTGCTCGCCGAGCGCGGCCGTCAGGCGGCCGGTCTGCTCTCCGGCGGCGAACAGCAGATGCTGGCCATCGGCCGGGCCCTGATGGCCGCGCCCCGGCTGCTCCTCCTCGACGAGCCCTCCCTCGGCCTCGCCCCGCGCATGGTGATCCGGATCGCCGAGGTGATCCGCGAGATCAACGACCAGGGCACGGCCGTCCTGCTGGTCGAGCAGAACGCGGGCATGGCCCTGTCTCTCGCCGACCACGCCCATGTCCTGGAGGTGGGCGAGGTCCGGCTGTCCGGGGCGGCCGACGACCTCGCGCGCACGGACGAGGTACGCCGGCTCTACCTCGGCGGCACGGCCGGCGACCAGGGGGCCGCGTGAACGCCCGTACCGCCCCGGGCACCGCCACCGGGCGGCTCCCGGCACCGCCCGACGAACTGTGCTTCGAGGACGTCACCGTGCGGTTCGCGGGCCTGACCGCCCTCGGCTCCGTGTCCTTCACCGTCGCCCCGGGCTCCGTGCACGCCCTGATCGGACCCAACGGCGCCGGGAAGTCCACCTGCTTCAACGTCCTGTCGGGGCTGTACCGCCCGGAGTCCGGGAGGGTCCGGCTCGGCGGCACCGAGCTGACCGGACTCGCCCCGCACCGCATCGCCGCGCTCGGCGTGGCCCGCACCTTCCAGAACATCGTGACCACCGAGGGCACCGTCGCCGACAACCTCATGCTCGGCCGCCACGCCCTCTCCCGGGCGGGCTTCGCCGCGAGCGCCCTGCGGCTGCCCCGGGCCCTGCGCGAACAGCGCGCGCACCGCGCCCGGGCCCGCGAGATCGCCGAACTCACCGGACTGGGACCCCACTTCGACACCCCCGTCGCCCTGCTCTCGTACGGCGACCGCAAGCGCGTCGAGTTCGCCCGCGCCCTGTGCCTGGAGCCGCGTGTCCTGCTGCTCGACGAGCCCGTGGCCGGCATGAACGGCGCCGAACGCGCCCGCACGGCCGAGGTGATCGACACGGTCCGCGCGCGACTCGGCCTGTCCGTGCTGCTGGTGGAGCACGACATGGGCCTGGTGATGCGCCTCGCCGACGAGGTCACGGTCCTCGACTTCGGCCGCACCCTCGCCCACGGCACCCCGGACGAGATCCGCCACCACCCGGAGGTGCTCCGCGCCTACCTCGGCGCACCCGGCGACCGGACCGGACCGGACCGGGCCCCTGCCCCCGGAGAGGACCCCGCCCCCGCCCCCGGCCGGACCCCCGCCCCCGGAGAGGACCCCGCATGACCGCTCTCCTCGACAGTGTCCTGGCCGGCCTCGCCCTGGGCGCGGTCTATGCCCTGGTCGCGCTCGGCTTCGTCGTCGTGTTCAAGGCGTCGGGCGTGCTCAACTTCGCCCACGGCTCGCTGCTGCTGTTCGGCGGCTACCTCGTCGCCGTCCTCCACGACGACCTCGGTTTCGCCGGCGCCCTCGCCCTGGCCGTCGTCGCCACCGCGGCGCTGGCCGGCGCGCTGGACCGGCTGCTGCTCCAGCGCGGCGACCCCGACCCCCGGGCCGCCCATGTGCAGACCATCGTCACCATCGGCGTGGACATCGTCCTGCTGACCGACCTGTCCCGGCGCATCGGCGGGGACCTTCTGCCCCTCGGCGACCCCTGGGGCGACTCGGTGACCCGCCTCGGCTCCGTGACCGTCGCCGACAGCCGGCTCGCCGCCATCGCCGTCTCCGCGCTCGCCATCGGCGCCGTCTTCGCCCTGTTCCGGTTCACCTCCTGGGGCCTCGCCCTGCGGGCGGCCGCCGAGGACACGGAGGCGGCGGCCCTGATGGGCGTACGGCTGACCCGGGTGCGCACGCTCGCCTGGTGCCTGGCCGGGGCGCTCGCCGCCCTCGCGGCCGTGTTCCTCGCCGCGTTCCCCGCCCCCGGACTGGAGCGGACCACCGGCCAGATCGCCTTGAAGGCCTTCCCGGCGGCCATCCTCGGCGGTCTGGCCTCCCCGCCCGGCGCCCTCGCGGGCAGCCTGCTGATCGGCCTGACCGAGGCCCTGGCGGCGGGCTACCAGTCCGAACTGCACGTCCTGGGCGAGGGGTTCGGCGACGTGGCCCCGTACGCCGTGATGGTGGCCGTCCTGCTGGTACGGCCCACCGGTCTGTTCGGCGCGAAGGGAGTGGCCCGTGTCTGAGCGGATCCCCAAGGGCGCCGGAGCGCTCCTGACCGCCCTGCTGCTGTGCGCGCCGCCCTTCTACCTGGACGCGTTCTGGCTGCGCGTCGGCCTGTTCGCCATGGCCGCCGCCATCGGCGCCGTCGGCCTCGGCCTGCTCACCGGCACCGCCGGCCAGCTCTCCCTCGGCCACGCCTTCTTCCTCGCCGTGGGCGCCTACGGCTACACCTGGCTGGCCGGCGAACCCGGCCCCGCGCTGCCGCCCGCGCTCGCCGCGCTCCTCGCCGTCCTGCTCGCCGGAGCGGCGGGCGGACTGTTCAGCCCCGTCGCCGGACGGGTGCGCGGCATCTACCTGGGCGTCGCCACCCTCGCCCTGGTCTTCCTCGGCCACCATGTGCTGCTCACCGCGGACTCCGTCACCGGCGGCTTCAACGGCCGTTCCGTGCCCCCGCTGACCCTCGGCGGGTTCTCGTTCTCCGCCGACGGCCCCGGACTTGTCGTTCTCGGTGTGCCGTTCGGCGCCGAGGAACGCCTGTGGTACCTGGGCCTCGCCCTGCTGGCCGGCACCTGGTGGACCGCGCGCGGACTGCTGCGCGGGCGTCCCGGACGGGCCCTCGCCGCCCTGCGCGACAGCGAGACCGCGGCCGCGGTGATGGGCGTCGACATCGCCCGGTACCGCTCGGCGGCCTTCGTCGTGTCCTCGATGTACGCGGGGCTCGCCGGGGTGCTGCTCGCGCTGGCCTTCCGCCGGGTCGTCCCCGACTACTTCGGCCTTGCCCTGTCCGTCGACTACCTCGCGATGATCGTCATCGGCGGCCTCGGCTCGGTCGCGGGGGCCACCGCGGGCGCCGTCTTCGTCACCGCCCTGCCCCTGCTGATGACCCGCTACGCCGACCAACTGCCCCTGGTGGCCGCCCCTGGCACCACCGAGGGCGCGGTCGGCCCGACCGAGGCGGCCCGCTATCTCTACGGCGCGGCCATCGTCCTCGTCCTGCTGTACGCCCCCGACGGACTGCGCGGCCTGGTCCGCCGCGTCCGCGCCCGACCGCGTCCGGCGGTCCTGTCACGCACCCCCGCGACCCGTCCCTCCGCGTCCGCCGCCCGAGCCAAGGAGCCCACCCCGTGAACCGCACGCACCACAGACACCGCACCCCCTCCGCCGTCCTCGCCACCGCCCTCGCGGTCCTCCTGGCCACGGCCACCGGCTGCAGCTCCAAAGCGGACGGCACCGGCGGCTCCACCGGCGCCGACGGCGTCAAGTCCGGCCCGGGGGTGACGGAGAAGACGATCCGGCTCGGTGCCCTCACCGACCTGACCGGCCCCTACGCCACCCTCGGCAAGTCCATCGTGCAGGCCCAGCAGATGTGGGCCGACGAGACCAACGCCGACGGCGGCATCTGCGGCCGCGACGTCGAGATCGTCGTCAAGGACCACGGCTACGACGTGCAGAAGGCGGTCACCGCGTACGCCGACCTCTCCCCGGACGTGGTCGCGCTGCCCCAGGTCATCGGGTCGCCCGTCGTCGCCGCCCTCCTCGACGACATCGAACGCGACCACCTGCTGACCTTCCCGCAGGCCTGGGCGGCCTCCCTGCTGGGCAAGGAATCCGTCCAGGTCATGGGCACCACCTACGACGTCGACATGATCGCCGCCGTCGACTTTCTGACGCGGAAGCAGGGCGTGGCCGAGGGCGACACCATCGGCCATGTCTACTTCGAGGGCGACTACGGCGCCAACGCCCTGGAGGGCTCGACCTGGGCGGCCGAGCAGGCCGGGGTGAAGGTCGTCGGACAGAAGATCAAGGCCACCGACACGGACCTGTCCGCGCAGGTGTCGGCGCTGCGCAAGGCGGGCGTCAAGGCGATCCTGATCAGCGCGGGCCCGGCCCAGACGGCCTCCCTGGTCGGCGTCGCCGCCTCGCGCGGACTGCGCGTCCCCGTGGTCAGCAGCGCCCCCGGCTTCGCTCCCCAGCTCATGAAGACCCCCGCCGCACCGGCCCTCGCGGCCATGCTGCACGTGGTCAGCGCCGCGCCCGCGGTCAGCTCGGACCTGCCCGGCGTGAAGAAGATGGTGGCGGCGTACGGGAAGAAGTACCCGGACTCCCCGGTGGACTCCGGCGTGCTGTCCGGCTACAACGCCGCCCAACTCCTGGGCGGCGACTTGAAGAAGGCCTGCGCGGACGGCAGCCTGGCCCGCGAGGACGTCGTGAAGGCGCACCGGGCCACGAAGGACGCCGACACCGGTCTCGGCTCCCCGCAGGACTTCTCCGACGTCTCCCGGCCCGCCGCGCTGGCGACGTACGTGCTCAGGCCGGACGCGAAGGCGGCCGGCGGCCTGGTGGGTGTGGAGGACGCGCACGAGGCGCCCGGCGTCAGCGACTACCTGGCGAGCCGCGGTTGATCCACGGCCCACGCTCGTCCCGGATCGTGCCGTCCCGCCCGGATCGTGAGGTCCTTCCGGATCGTGAGGTGCTTCCGGATCGTGAGGTCCTTTCCGGTCGGGGCGTACACGGATCCGCCCAGTGGTCGGGGTGCGTGACACGCCGTGACATGCCGCGACACGCCGTGATGACGCACAGTGATCGGCCGTGTCGCCGACCGTACGAGCACGGATGGCGGGATCATGCCCCCGGCGGGTGACATGTCCGCCCGGCGTGCATGAAACGCCCAGGTCCGGGCACACGCTGCGCAACAACGGAAAGAGGTGCGCCTGTGATCGTTCCGGACCCGAAGGTCGCCAGGACGTTGCTGACCCGGTACGCGACGCTGAGGATCGCTCAGGCGGAGAGGGAGAGGCCGGAGATGGCCCGTGAACTCCAGGACGTGACGTACACGCTCTGCGTGCTCATGGGGACGTCCGACGTCCGGGAGGCGGTCGCCGCCGCCGACGCGCTGCTCGCGCCGGCCGGCGCGGTGACCGGCCGGGGGCTGTCCCTGGCCGTCTGAGACCGGTCCGGGGGGGGGGGGGAGGGAACGCACAGGGGCGGGGGGGGAAGGAGGGGGGTGGGGGGGGGGGGTGGGA